>CAZGVL010000032.1:0-31715 GCA_964528965.1 uncultured Woeseiaceae bacterium | reverse complement strand
AGCGGCCTCTACCCCCTCGCCATTGCTTCGTCGCCTGACATCGATAAGACCCATTTCGGATTCGGCATCCGAAACGGCGAGCCACTCTGTATGCCATACAATTTCATTGACGCGATAGCGCAGGAAATAGGTATCGTTCAACATACTCCAGACCTCACGAATGCGCTCATCCCCGAGTCCGTTTGCAATTAGCAATTCAGCAGCTGCAGTCTTTTTTTCCAGAATAAGTTGATCGCGGTCAATCGGATTTTCGGGTCCGCTGCGCAATGCCCTTTTTGTCAATTCGTAGAGATCTCCGAATAGAGATGCCTTCCAGGAATTCCATAGCTTTGGGTTGGTGCCGCGCACGTCCGCGATTGTAAGCAGGTAAAGATAATCGAGGTGTTCTGAGTCGCCGACCAATGTGGCAAATTCAGTGATAACGTCGGGGTCGCTCAGGTCCATTTTTTGTGCAGTTGTCGACAGAATAAGGTGGTTCTTCACCAGCCATGCGACAGTTCGGGCCTCGTACTTGTTCATTCCGTGCTCAAGGCAAAACGACGCGGCGTCGACTGCGCCCAGCTCTGAATGGTCGCCACCGCGTCCTTTTGCGATGTCGTGAAAAAGGCCACCGAGATAGACTATCTCGGGATTTGCCAGTCCTTGCATGATGCGACTGCATTGCGGTAGTTCGTCATCGAAGCGGGATAAAGCAAAGCGGCGCAGGTTGCTCACTACGAACAAAGTATGCTCATCAACCGTGTATGCGTGGAACAGATCGTACTGCATGCGCCCAACAATGCGGCCAAATGAGGGAATGTACAGACCCAATACGCCGTACAGATTCATGCGCCGCAACTCATGGGTAACACCGGCTTCAGCGCGAAGAATGGACAGAAACAAGCGATGATTGCGTGGGTTTTGTCGAAACTCCTCATCGATGAGATGTAAGTTCCGCTTGATTGTTCCGATCGTGTAGGCGCTGACACCACGAATTTCGGGATTCTGTTGCAACAGTAAGAACAGCTCCAGTAGCGCGGATGGCTCATTGGCGAAAACTCGCTCGTTGACCACTTGCAGGAAGCCGTTCTTGACCTGAAACCGTTCGTTCAGTGCTTCCGGCGTTGCATTCGGATCCATAAGAATGGCTTCTTCAAACTGCTGCAGCAGCATTTCATTGAGGCGGCTAAGTTCCATGACTGTGCGGTAGTAGCGCTGCATAAGTTGTTCAACAGCTAGCGTATAACTCGCATCTTCGTAGCCAAGCAGTTCCGCAAGCTTGATTTGATAGTCAAACAATAGTCGATCTTCGCGGCGTCCGGTCAGCACATGCAGGCCAAAACGTACTCGCCACAGGAAATCCTGTGCGTCATGCAGCCGGGTAAGCTGTCCAGGCGTCAGAAATTTGTGTGCAACCAACTCATCGAGCGTTTTGACGCCAAAGTGACGCTTGGCCACCCACCCGATCATCTGCAAGTCCCGGAGTCCGCCGGGGCTACCTTTGACATTGGGTTCCAGCTTGTACGCCGTGTCATCGTAACGGTGGTGCCGGGTTTTCTGTTCCTTCAGCTTATCGGCAAAAAACTGCTTGGCAGGCCAAATGTTTTTCGGGCCGACGCTCTCCTGCATAGCGGCAAAGAGTATCGCCGGTCCAGCAAGCAATCTTGCTTCCATTAGCGTCGTAGCGACAGTCAGATCGGATTTCGCCTGCTCTACACATTGCTCTACGGTTCGAACACTCTGGCCTATTTCAAGCCCGACGTCCCAAAGGGCGGTGACGAAGGCAGAAACACACTGTTCACATTGCTTCGAAAAGTTTTCTGGCAGCAGCACCACGATGTCTATGTCCGAAGCCGGATGCAGTTCACCGCGACCGTATCCGCCGACCGCGACCAGAGCGGCCTCTGCAGTACTCGCGTCACCGTGTTCGCGCCAAAGATTGACCAGAATGCTGTCAACGACAGTGGCTCTTAGACGCACCAGGCTGGCTATTGATTCACCAGCGATGAAGCGCTCTTTGATACTGTCGCTGGCGGCTTGCAGCGCAGTACGACAGGTATCGGTCTTCCCGTCCACGAGAGCTGCCTGCAAGAGCTTGATGGTGGGGTCGATATGGCCGGCATGAATCGCGGTCATTTTTGTCGCCTGTTGTTTGAATTAACGATCAGCGGCGCCGAGAGTCAATACTTCAAAGCCGGAAGTAGTTATCAAGATCGTATGTTCCCACTGTGCTGACAAGCTGTGATCCTTGGTGACTACCGTCCAGCCATCGGGCAGTAGTTTGGTGTGCCGTTTACCGGCATTCACCATTGGCTCTACGGTCAAAGTCATTCCCTCGCGCAATTCAAAACCGGTTCCGGCGCTGCCGTAGTGCAGCACTTGCGGGTCCTCATGAAATATTCGGCCAATGCCATGGCCGCAATACTCACGCACGACGGAAAAGTGGTTCTTCTCGACGTAGGTCTGAATCGCCGCTCCGACATCGCCCAGGCGTTTGCCGGGAGCGAGTTGCTCAATACCGAGCCACATACTGTCAAACGCGACCTGCGACAGGCGCTGTGCCTGAATTCCTGGCTTGCCCGCGAAAAACATACGGCTGGTGTCACCGTGAAAGCCGTCCTTGATCACCGTGATATCGATGTTGACCGCATCACCGGACTTAAGCGTGCGTTCGCCGGGGATCCCATGACAGATGACGTGATTGACGGAGGTGCAGATGGACTTCGGGAAGCCGCGATAGTTGAGCGGGGCAGGGACCGCATCCTGAACCTCGGTGATATAGCGGTGGCATAGGTCGTTCAGTTCGTCAGTGGTGATGCCCGGCTTAACATAATCTCCGATCATATCGAGAACGTCAGCGGCGAGGCGACCGGCCACGCGCATTTTATCCTGCTCGTCGGCAGTCTTGATCGTTACAGTCATTGAATTATTGCTACTCAGGTAGGGATTTATAGCCACCAATTAATGATGGGCTGAAACGGGGTTTTTGCCAAGAATGCAGCTCTTTTTGAGTGCTTTTCAGTAAAACCAGGCTTCAGCCGTATTATTCGTTGTTGGCCGCAACCCACTATGGTATAAAGCGCGCGCCCAAGAGGCAATTAATCCACACGTCTATCGACACATCATGCTGGGTGCCCACCAGAAAAGGGGGTTGCGCGATGGGATAGACGGAGGCATAACCCGGAGAAATAACATGGCAGACGTTTCAATGCGCCAGATGCTAGAGGCTGGCGTGCATTTTGGTCATCAGACCCGTTACTGGAACCCGAAGATGGCACCCTACATCTTTGGCGAACGTAATAAAATTCACATTATCGATCTTGAGCAGAGCTTGCCATTGGCACGCGAAGCCTATGCCTTTATAAAGGCAACGGTTGCCGATGGCGGCAAGGTTCTATTCGTCGGTACCAAGCGTGCTGCGCGTGAGGCAGTTCGTACTCACGCAACGCGTTGTGAGATGCCGTTTGTCAGCCATCGCTGGCTGGGCGGCATGCTAACTAACTACAAAACCATTCGACAGTCTGTAAAGCGCCTGATGACGCTGGAAAAGATGGCCGAAGACGGCAGTTTTGATCGACTGACGAAGAAAGAAGGGCTGGGTCTTACGCGAGAGCAGGAAAAGCTGGAACGTAGCCTTGGCGGTATTAAGGAAATGCGCTCTTTGCCGGATGTCCTGTTCATCGTTGACGTCGATCACGAAGACATCGCTATTCGCGAAGCCAAAAAGCTCGGCATTCCCGTTGTTGCTATCGTTGACACAAACTGCTCTCCCGATGGCGTTGACTACGTCATTCCAGGCAATGATGACGCGATGCGTGCTATTGAACTGTATGCAGCGTTGGTTGCTGATTCAGTGTTGGACGGTAAGACGTCCTTGCCGGAAGTTGCTCTCGGTGAAGATGAATTTGTCGAGCTCGATGCTGATGGCAAGCCGCAGAAAGCAGCCAAGCGCAAGAAAAAGACCGCCAAGAAAGCGACTGTGAAGAAGAAAGTCACGGCCAGCCAGGTCAAGCGCGAAGCACCAGCCGCAGAAGCGGCGAAAGCTGATGATGAAGCTGCAACTGCAGCGGCAGAGCCTGTAGCAACGGAAGCTAAGCCAGCCGAAGCTGACAAGTCTGCGACAGAAGCTAAGACAGCCGAAGCTGAAAAGCCTGCGGCAGAAGCTAAGACAGCCGAAGCTGAAAAGCCTGCGGCAGCAGCCAAGCCTGAGCCTGTAGCAGCCAAAGACGCTTCAGTAGACGATGCTCCTGCAGACGAAAAGCCTGCAGATGAAAGTGAGTCTGCGGAGAAAGTCGTCAAAAAGACGGCCAAGACTGCAGCGAAGAAAACCGCAAAAAAGACAGTAAAGAAAGCCACCGAGAAAACGGCGGCTGCTGACAAAGACGCGGAATAGAGACTAATCACGATTCATGTCCGGTAACGCCCGCCAGTCAACTGTTGTTGATTGTAGATCGACCATACGTCGATCGCGGGCGACTCCGGCAGCGATCGGAATAAATAAGAGGAACATGTGATGTCGATAAGTGCATCAATGGTGAAAGAACTGCGCGAGCGCACTGGCGCTGGCATGATGGATTGCAAAAAAGCGCTGGTCGAGGCCGGCGGCGATGCTGAAGTCGCGGCAGAGAACTTGCGCAAGTCAGGCATCGCGAAAGCCGATAAGAAATCAGGTCGAATTGCCGCTGAAGGTCGTGTGGCCATTTCTGTTGACGGCAATCGAGCCGTCATTGTTGAGGTGAACTCCGAGACAGATTTCGCGGCGAAGGATGACAACTTCATCGGTTTTGTCGAGGCCGTTGCGACGGCTGCTTTAAAGACCGATGCAGCGGATGTTGCTGCATTTTCCGATGCGCCACTGGCTGATGGTCGATCTGTGGAAACAGCGAGAGCCGAGTTGGTAGCAAAGATTGGTGAGAATGTTTCGGTGCGCCGATTTGGAACTATCGGCGCCGACGCACAAATCGGGGCATACACGCATGGTGCCAAGATAGGTGCAATTGTTGCTCTTGAAGGTGGCGACGAAGCATTAGCGCGCGACATTGCCATGCATGTCGCGGCATCTAATCCTTCTTGCATAGACGAAAGCGGTGTTCCAGCTGATGTCCTCGAGCGTGAGCACAGAATTCTTACGGAGCAAGCGCAGGACTCGGGCAAGCCGGCCGAAATTATTGAAAAAATGGTTTCCGGACGCGTCGCGAAGTTCCTCAAGGAGATTACGTTGCTTGGCCAGCCCTTTGTTAAGGATCCTGACACCAGTGTTGGCAAACTACTAAAAGCAGCTGGGGCCACAGTAAGCTCATTCGTGCGCTATGAAGTTGGTGAAGGTATTGAAAAGAAGCAGGAAAATTTCGCTGACGAAGTCATGCAGCAGATCGAAGACGCGAAGAAAGACAGCTAAGCGCCTGGTCGCTGCGGTTGACTGACCTGGATGGGTTCTGCAAGTCACTAAAGACCCGAGTAATGTCAGTTAACTCTTTGATTTAATGGAGACCAAGGGTCTGGAATACGCTAGAATCGGCGGCTGGCAGGCTGGCCATCGAGTCGCAGACAATAGGCAATATGATGAGTGATTCTCCGCAGCAATACCGTCGAGTCCTGCTGAAGCTTAGCGGCGAAGCATTGATGGGCGGTCTGGACTATGGGATTGAGCCCAGCGTTATTCAGCGAATAGCTGCGGAAATTGCGACAGCGGCAAAGCAGGAAGTTGAGATTGCCATTGTTGTTGGTGGCGGCAATATTTTCCGCGGTGCTGGCTTGGCGCGTGCCGGGATGGATCGTGTCACCGGCGACTATATGGGCATGCTGGCGACAGTAATGAACGCGCTCGCCATTCAGGATGCGCTTGAGTCTCTTGATGTCTATGCGCGGGTTATGTCGGCATTGCAAATACACCAGGTGAGTGAGGACTACATTCGCCGTCGAGCCGTTCGCCATCTCGAGAAAGGACGTGTGGTAATTCTTGCCGCAGGCACCGGCAATCCGTTTTTCACGACTGATACTGCCGCCAGTTTGCGTGCTATTGAAATTGGTGCGGACGTACTCTTGAAGGCGACCAAGGTTGATGGAGTATACGACGCAGATCCGGTCAACAATCCAGATGCCAAACGCTACAAGACAGTATCGTTCGATCAGGTACTTGCGGACAAATTGTCCGTCATGGATGCAACGGCGATCGTTATGTGCCGGGACAACGCTTTGCCGCTGCGAATTTTTGACCTGACTGAGCCTGATTCACTCGTGCAGGCGATGTCGGGTGAGGACGTTGGCACGCTGGTAACGGCGTGAGACTGTGCGTTTCGCGGGCCATGTATATTTTAGAGTAGAGGGGCGAGAATCGTGTTGAAAGAGATCAAGAAAGACGCCAGTGATCGTATGGCAAAGAGTGTTGCCTCGCTAAAGCAGGAGCTGACGAAGCTTCGCACTGGTCGCGCTCACACGAGCCTGCTGGATCACATAACAGTTGACTACTACGGCGCTCAGGTGCCCTTGAGTCAGGTGTCCAATGTTGGTGTTGAGGATTCAAGGACGCTGGTCGTTACTCCATGGGAAAAAGACATGGTCGCAGCGATCGAAAAAGCGATCATGACCTCGGACCTCGGTTTGAACCCGGCATCTGCAGGTACCGTTATTCGCGTGCCGCTGCCGGCTCTAACGGAGGAAAGGCGCAAGGACATGATTCGCGTAGTACGCAGTGAGGCAGAAGGCGGTCGCATCGCCATCCGTAACGTTCGGCGCGATGCGTTGAGCGATGTGAAAGACTTGCTGAAAGAGAAAATGATAGGCGAGGACGATGAGCGCCGGGCGCACGACGAAATTCAAGGCATTACGGACAAATATGTGGCGAACATTGATCAGGTTCTGGCAGAAAAAGAATCTGAATTGATGGAATTTTAGGCCGGGATTGACGTAGAAAAGATGCAAAAGGTCCCAGCGGTGGAGTCAGAATCAAGCGTTCCTGCGCACGTCGCGGTCATCATGGATGGCAACGGCCGCTGGGCGCATAAACGAGCCATGCCGCGACACGCCGGGCATCGTGCTGGCGTCAAGTCGGTCAAGACCATTGTTGGGATCGCTGCTCAACGCGGCATCAAACACCTCACATTGTTCGCCTTCAGCAGTGAGAATTGGCAGCGTCCGCGAGAAGAAGTCGGTAAATTGATGGGACTTTTTCTGGACGCGCTGCAACGAGAAGTCGATGAGCTGCATCATAATGATGTGCGACTTGAATTTATCGGTGCGCGTGAGCAACTCAAGCCGGCGTTGATCGACATGATTGACGCTGCCGAGGCGCAAACTTCGAGAAATTCAGGCTTGCACCTGATCGTTGCCGTTGCCTACGGTGGTCGCTGGGATATCTTGCAGGCGACCAGGAAGCTGGCGAGACAGGTTGCGGACGGTGACATCAATGCTGATGACATTTCTGAGTCGGATATCGGAGCGAATATGCAGCTTGCGGACGTTCCGGATCCCGATCTGTTGATTCGCACTGGTGGCGAACAGCGTATTAGCAATTTTCTAATCTGGAGTCTCGCGTATTCGGAGTTGTATTTCATGGATGCGCTTTGGCCGGACTTTAGAGAAAAGCAGTTTGACGAAGCATTACAGTATTTTGCAAAACGCCAGCGGCGCTTTGGCCATACAAGTGATCAGATCGAGGTAGTAGGATGCTAAAGCAACGTATTATCACAGCCGTGGTCGCGCTTAGTGCGTTGCTCATCGTCTTGTTCGTCGTGCCTCCCGCGGTGGCCTGCATTGCTATCGCAGCGGTAGTGTTGCTGGGCGCATGGGAGTGGTCCGGTTTGTTACAGGTAACTGGAGTTGCCCTGCGAATCACCTACGTGATTCTGATTGGTGCTCTTGTCTACATCATGTACGGGCCACTGGCTTCACTCACTGAGTTGGTGCTGCAGGTTTCGCTGGCAAGCTGGATATGTGCGTTAATCTGGATTTTCTATTTTCCGACGAAAATTCCCGTGGTCGTTCGCTGGCTGGGCGGAGTGTTGCTGCTGGTGCCACTGTATCTGGCGCTAGCGATTCTGTACCGGGCCGACCCGCAACTGCTGTTATTTTCGTTGCTCGTCGTCTGGTTTGCGGACAGCGGCGCTTATTTCGCCGGAAAGAAATTTGGGCGCGTCAAACTTGCGCCGGGTATTAGTCCTGGCAAGACGTGGGAGGGAGTGTTCGGTGGGCTTTTAGCGGTCCTTGGGCTCACCATTGGTGCCTCATTCTGGCTTGGTGCCAGGGCTGACCTGCATATCGAGCTGGCAGTGCTGGTTCCATTCTTCCTTGCGGTGGCCTGTTTGTCGGTAGTGGGTGATTTGACGGTAAGCATGTTCAAGCGCAACGCGGGTGTTAAGGATAGCGGTAAGCTGTTCCCGGGCCATGGAGGTATCCTGGATCGGATCGACAGCGTCGCTGCGGCTGCGCCGCTGGTTGCGCTGGGCCTGATCTGGGTTGGGTACCCGTCGTGATCCGTTCAGTTTATATTCAGCTGGCAACCTTTATGATTCTGCTCGAGAAAGCAGGCATGGCGTTTTCTGCTGTCGTATCGAAATTTCCAGAGCGGTTCGCGCAGCTATTGGGAACTGCCAGCATCGGAGCTAGTCGAAACAAACTTACGGACTGCTGCAGGTGGCAACGGTCTGGCCAGTCGAGGCTTGTGCTCGATGGTCGATTGGAAGTCTTGGACGTATTGGCTTTTCAGAGGTGGTCTTAATCAGTGTTTAGTGCTTTGACAAATCTTGCCTGGTTCATCGTAGCGATCAGTATTCTTGTTGCGATACACGAGTATGGCCATTTTATCGTGGGTCGATGGACTGGCATGAAGGTACTGCGGTTCTCGATCGGTTTTGGCAAACCAGTGTGGACGTGGGTAGGCCAGAAGGACGGCACTGAGTATTGTATTTCAGCGATTCCTCTGGGCGGCTACGTCAAATTCCTCGACGGACGCGACGGACCGGTCGAGCCTGAAGATGAAGGTCGTGCGTTTGATCATCGGCCTATCGCGAGCAGAATTGCTGTCTTGTTCGCCGGGCCATTGTTTAATTTTATTTTCGCGGTCGTCGCCTATTGGGCATTGTTCATGAACGGTGTGCCAACCTTGACTCCGGCAGTCGGGGAGGTCACTCCTGAATCCTATGCTGCGAGTGCTGGCCTTAAATTTGGTGATCAAATCATTGCAGTTGGGGATGTTCAGGTCGATGACTGGGAGACGGCGCTCGTGACCATGCTCGGTCATATGGTTGCAAGTGAGCAAATACCACTGACCCTGGAATCGGAGAATGGTCGACAGCGCTCTACTATCATGTCGGTCGGCGACGACGCTACTCGGCTTACGGAGCCGGGAATGTTGTTTGACGGGCTAGGCTTCATGCCACTGCGTCTGCAGGCCGTTATTGAAAAATTTCCTGCTGTAATCGGCGCTCTGATAGACGACGGTGCTGCCAAAGCGGCTGGTCTTGCTATCGGTGACGAAATTACTTCGATCGATGCTGAACAAATCGAAAACCACGGTGATTTGACAAGAATCGTATCGGCAAGGCCGAACAAAGCGGTGGTTGTCGAATATATCCGCGACGGCGTACGGGCGTCTGTTGATTTAACGATCGGTCTCGACGAGAGCGGCGAACAATCGCGAGGGTTGCTGGGGATTCAGTCGTCGGGTGATCTCAGTGAATACTATTCGCTGCGCAAATATGGGCCGATAGAGTCGGTGTCGGCCGCGATGGGGCGAACCTGGACGTCCACCATTTTTACGGTGCGTATGCTTGGCCGGATGGTCACCGGTGACGTATCGATCAAGAACATTAGCGGGCCAATTAATATCGCCCAGTTTGCTGGTGCGTCGGCGCAACGCGGATTTGGGGACTTTCTGGGCTTTCTTGCGGTTATCAGCATCAGTCTTGGTGTCTTGAACCTGTTACCGGTCCCGGTTTTGGATGGTGGTCAGATCGTGTATCAGTCGATTGAGGCGCTCAAAGGCAGCCCAATGTCTGAGAAATCACAGCTGCTTGGGCAGCAAATCGGAATTTTCGCATTGATATTATTGATGAGTTTTGCTTTTTATAACGACATTAGCAGGATAATTGGCTAGCCTTGCGGCGGAGACCAGGAAGCACGCACACGATGAGTAATACACACAACATTATACGAACGGGCTGGCAACGCATGCGTGCGGGGCTGCTGGTCGTCTGCGTGCTGCTGCCCATGCCTGTTTTGGCGGCCGGAGACTTCGTGGTTCGCGATATGCGTGTCGAAGGTCTGCAGCGAATTTCTGAAGGCACCGTATTCAACTATCTCCCGGTCAATATTGGCGATCGCGTTGATGAAATCAGGGTGCAAGAAGCAATCCGAACTCTGTACTCACAGAGCCTTTTCGACGATATCGAAATTCGTCGTGATGGCGATACGCTCGTCGTCGTGGTGCAGGAACGCCCGTCAATCGAGAGCTTTGAGATTGATGGCAACAAGGACATCAAGACAGAAGACCTGATGGAATCACTACGTTCTGTCGGGCTCGCTGCTGGCAGAACATTTGATCGATCGGTGCTTGAAAACGTGCAGATGTTTATGCGCGAGCAGTACTACGACCGGGGTAAGTATGGAGTGGTCGTCGATGCAAACGTGTTCGATCGACCGAACAATACCGTGCAGGTTCGAATTCAGGTTAAGGAAGGCGAGCGCGCGAAAATCCGGCAGGTCAATCTGGTTGGCAATGAGACATTTTCCGACAAAGACGTCCGTGAGAATTTTGAACTGGATACGGCCAATTGGCTGTCATGGATCAAGCAGGACGATCGCTATTCCAAGGAAGCACTGGAGGGCGATCTTGAAAATCTCCGGTCTTTCTATATGGATCGAGGCTACGCGGGTTTCAGGGTGGACAATACCCAGGTCGCAATATCACCGAACAAAAAAGACATCTTTGTGACGATCACTCTGCATGAAGGAGAGCTGTACAAGATATCTGAGGTCAAACTTGTTGGTGAAATGGTTGTTCCGGAAGAGCAATTGCGCTCGATGATCCTTGCAAGACCAGGCTCAACGTTTAACCTCAATATGTTGACTCAATCCAGCGAACTCATGCTGTTTCGACTCGGCGAACAAGGCTACGCCAATGCCGACGTCGAGCCAGTTCCTGAGCTTGACCATGAGAAGAAGGAAGCTTCGATAACCTTCTACGTCGACCCGAGAAGTCGTGTTTATGTACGCCGAATAAATTTCAACGGCGTTGATCAGATTGACGACGAAGTGTTGCGTCGTGAAATGCGACAGATGGAAGGCGCTTATTTGTCCAACCGCCTGGTCGAGCGGTCCAAAGTTCGTCTGCAACGACTGCCTTATATTGAGTCAGTCGAAAACAACACTGCCCCAGTTCCTGGCAGCCCGGATCTTGTCGATGTTGATTTCGATCTTGCTTATCGGATGCCAGGGCAATTCAGTGGTGGCGTCGGTTACTCCGAATCACAAAAATTGTTGTTGAATGGCAGTATTATCCATACCAATTTTCTAGGGACGGGTAATCGAGTTGGACTCGAAGTCAATACGGGAAAGTTTTCGAAGGCGTACAGTTTGTCGCACAGTGACCCGTATCGAAATATGGACGGACTTCGCCGTACCATAAGCATTAACTACCGCGACATTACCCAATTTACCTCAGCAACGTCCGACTTTTCGACCACCAGTGCGGGTGCGAATCTAGACTATGGCTATCCGTTATCTGAGTATCAATCGCTGAGTTTTGGGCTTTCCTACAATCACTCCGAGTTGCTTTCGTCGCCGAACAGCACGCAGCAATCCCAGGACTGGGTGCTAAATAATGGCGATCAGTTTATTGAGGTAGTTGGCGGGTCCGTATTTGTTGGCACGGAATTCGATACTTTTGAGCTACAGACCAGTTGGAGCTACGACAGTCGCAACCGTGCCTTGTTCGCTACCCGCGGCACGCGTCAGCAGCTGTTCTTCGGTGTTACGGCGCCGGGCAGTGAGGTTGAGTTCTTTACTGCGCGCTACAATTACACCCAATACTGGCCGATAACCCGGCGCTGGATCGTGCGCTTAAACGCTGAATTGGGAATCGGCGGTGCGCTTGGAGAGACGACTGCGCTGCCACCCTATAAACAGTATTATAGCGGTGGACCCCAGTCGGTGCGCGGTTTTCGCGAATCCTATCTGGGACCGCGAGACAGTTTCGGGCGACCTTACGGCGGTAACGTATTGGTCGCAGGCCAAGCAGAGCTTATAATCCCGCTGCCGGCAGGAGTGGCCAGTCAGACTCGTGCCAGTTTGTTCTTCGATACCGGTAATGTGTTTAATACCGGCGAGGTTGATTTTACCGACAAACTCGGTGCTCCAGTGACCTACAAGCCAGATCTCAATGATTTACGGCGATCTGTAGGCGTTGCAGTACAGTGGTTGTCACCTATGGGGCTATTTCGCTTCAGCTATGCGTTGCCACTCAACGAGTATGAGGGCAATGACAAGTACTACAAAGATGAGATCGAGAGATTTCAGTTCTCTATTGGACAAGCGTTTTAAGGATTGGAAATTTTATGAGTGTTGTAAAACAGTTTTTAGTTAAGGCAGTTCTTGGTGTCGCTCTTTTCGGAGCCATTACGGCGTCGGCCAGTGCACAGGAAATGAAGATTGGTGTGGTTAATATTCCAGTATTGATGGAGCGCGCGCCGCAAACCAAGTCAGCCATGGATGCATTGCAAGAAGAGTTTGCCCCACGACAAAGAGAGTTCCTGGCAAAGCAAAAGGAATTCGAAGAAACGTCAGCAAAAGTTCAGAAAGACGTGGCTGTGATGGGTGAAACCGAACGCCGCAATGCTGAGAAAGAAATGCGCGAATTGCAGCGAGAAGTTACTCGTCTGCAGACTGAGTTTCGTGAAGACCTGAACTTGCGCCAAAACGAGGAGCTCGGTGTCTTACAACGCTCGCTTCTGAAAGAAGTTCAAGAGTATGCGGAGCAATTGGGATTTGATCTCGTGGTTGGCGATGGCGTTCTGTATGCGAGTGCCACTGTCAATATCACAGAAGATGTCCTGCGAGCTGTAGAAGCCAATTACCAGGCAATCGGCGCCCGCTAGTCCGGGTGCCGTGATCTGGCAAGTGCCGATCAGCCTGAGAAGTCTGGCGGAGCGATTTGGCTGTGAGCTAATCGGAGATCCCGACGTTGTCATTGATGGCGTCGGGTCTTTGCTGTCTGCGGGTCCGGGCACGCTGAGCTTTCTGACCGGCGCAAAATACAATGAGCAACTTAAAATTACCGCAGCAGCGGCCGTTGTTTTGCGGGCCGAAGATGCACAAGATGCTCCCACCGCTGTAGTCATCAGCGATAACCCTTACGCGACTTACGCCTTGATGGCTGCGGTTATTCACCCCAGACCTGAATACCCGGCCGGCATTCACGCGTCCGCCGTGGTTGACGAATCTGCGGACGTTTCTTCGGCCGCACATATCGCCGCGAATGTCGTTATCGGGGCAAGGTCCACGGTGGCCGCGAATTGCTACATCGGACCAGGTAGCGTAATCGGCCCGGACTGCAGTATCGGCGACGATTGCCGTCTTATTGCTAACGTGACGTTAGTGAGAGATGTGGAGATTGGTGACCGTGGCGTCGTGCACCCGGGCGCTGTGCTCGGGTCTGACGGATTTGGTAACGCGATGACGTCGACGGGCTGGGTTAAAGTACCCCAGCTTGGCGGTGTCAAGATCGGCACTGATGTGGAAATCGGTGCGAATACCGCGATTGACTGCGGGACAATGGGCGACACGATCGTTGCCGATGGTGTGCGCCTCGATAATTTCGTCCACATTGGGCACAACGTCAAGATCGGAGCACATACCGCAATGGCTGGGTTCACAGGTATTGCGGGCAGTACAACGATCGGCGAGCGTTGTCTGTTCGCCGGCCAATCGGGGACCGTTGGTCACATTACGGTCTGCGATGGCGCCATCGTAAATGGCCGTGGGATGATTACGAAGAGTATTACTGAGCCGGGCGCCTATGCGTCTGGATTTCCATCGGAAAAAGTCAAAGACTGGAATCGAAAGGTGGCGCAATTCCGTCGCCTCGGGAAATTGGCTGAGCGGGTAAGAAAGTTGGAAAAGGGCGAGGAGTGACTGCCGATCCGGTCAATCTGAGTACGTCCCAAATCATGGAGTTGATTCCGCATCGATATCCGTTCCTGCTCATAGACCGAGTGACCGCATGCACGCCGAAAGAGTCGGTTACCGTCATCAAGAATGTCACTGCAAATGAGCCGTTTTTCCAGGGGCACTTTCCCGGCAACCCGGTCATGCCGGGCGTGTTGATCATTGAAGCCATGGCTCAGGCTGGCTGTATTCTTTCTCACTTCAGCAACGGTGACATTGAACCACGACCTCTCTATTATCTTGCCGGGGTCGATAATGCTCGTTTCAAGCGTCCGGTCTATCCAGGCGATCAGTTGCAGATCGATATAACCGTCGAGAAAATCCGCCGCGGCATGTGGTGGTACAAATGTGTAACCAGTGTTGATGCACAAACAGCGGCATCAGCGATTATTATCTGCGCTCCAGATGGAGGTCCGGCGTGATTCACCCCACAGCGATAGTTTCGGACGATGCAAAAATTGCCGATGATGTTGAGATCGGCGCTTACACCATAATTGGTGACAATGTAGAAATTGACAGCGGTACTCGCATCGACAGTCACGTTGTTGTGAACGGCCCAACAATAATCGGCAAAGACAATCATATTTATCAGTTCGCGTCGATTGGGGACGACCCTCAAGACAAGAAGTATGCGGACGAACCGACTCGGTTGGTCATGGGCGACCGTAATACGATTCGCGAGTTTTGTACGATCAGTCGAGGCACTACGCAGGATGTTGGCGATACGGTCATTGCAAACGACAACTGGATCATGGCCTATGTTCATATTGCCCACGATTGCGTCATCGGCAGCAATACCATCATGGCGAATAACGCGACCCTGGCCGGTCACGTTCACGTTGGCGACTGGGTGATATTTGCTGGTTTTGCCGGCGCCCATCAGTTTTGCCATATCGGCGCGCATGCGTTCGTGGGTATGTATTGTGGCGCGAACCGCGATGTTCCCGCCTATACAACTGTCGCAGGAATTCCGGCGGTACCGCGTGGCATCAACAGTGAAGGCCTGAAGCGCCGCGGTTTTAGTACCGAACAGATTCGCAACATCAAGAATGCCTATCGAATCGTCTATCGCAAGGGGCTGAAGCTAGCCGAGGCGATCGAGCAAATTGAGGCGCTATGTACGGAGCAACCCGAGCTCGTTCTGTTACTGGATTCATTGCACACGACGGAACGTGGGCTGGTCCGTTAATTCGCCGGCTGAGCTAAGATCGTGAGATTCGCTCTGGTGGCCGGTGAGGCATCGGGTGACCTGCTGGGTGCCGGACTGATTCGTGCCATCAGGGAGCGCATTCCCGACGCAAAGTTTGAAGGTGTCGCTGGCCCGGAAATGGTGGCAGCAGGTTGTATTGCCGTTGCGGACAGCGAGGAGTTGGCGTTATTCGGTCTGGTAGAGGTGTTGTTTGAAATCCCACGACTGATGAAGCTGCGGCGAAGTCTTGTGCGGCGCTGGAAGAAAGATCCGCCCGATGTCTTTATCGGTATTGATGCACCGGATTTTAATCTGGGACTTGAGACGGCGCTGCGCAAAGCGGGCATACGCACCGCGCACTATGTAAGCCCATCTGTCTGGGCATGGCGACCAGGGCGAATAAAGACAGTTCGAAAAGCGGCAGATCTTGTCTTGTGCATCTTGCCGTTCGAACCTGACTTGTACGCACAACATGATGTTAAGGCCGTGTTCGTGGGCCATCCCAGGGCGGACAGTACGCCGACCGATGTTGCGAAGGAATCAGTTCGACAACTACTCGGATTCGATTCGAAGCATGTCGTAGCGGTACTGCCCGGAAGTCGCAACAGCGAAGTTGCGCGACTGGGGCCGGTTTTCGCCGGGGCCGCTGCCCTGTTGGCAAAGTCGTTTGCAGAGATCGAGTTTGTTGCACCTGTTGCCAGCGCCAAGCTCAGGCCTGCGTTCGAAGAGAATTTGGCCGATGCCGGCATTGTTGACAAATTTACGTTGCTGGATGGACAGTCGGAAGATGCTATGGCAGCTGCTGATGTGGTCATGTTGGCATCGGGTACTGCTGCGCTTGAATCCGCGTTGCTGGGGAAACCGACCGTGGCTGCCTATAAAGTCTCGGCTGCAACGATATGGCTGGTGCGTACATTCAAGATGCAACTTACCGAATACGTCACGTTGCCCAATCTACTGTCCGAAACCCCGCTGGTGCCGGAGCTGATTCAGGAGGAGGCGACGCCTGAGAATTTGTCGAATGCTGTTGCGGCGATGCTACGTGACCCAGAACGATGTGCAGCGATAAGCGAGAGTTTTGCTACACTGCGCAGCAAGCTGGCATTGAATACGAACCAGCGCGCCGCAGAGGCCGTCATCGAGCTGTCTGCGCAAAACTGAGGCCTGGTGCCAAGTCACAAATGTCGCAATCAAATCTGAATCAGTTTGAGGCGCCTGTTGCAGGTATAGACGAGGCTGGTCGGGGTCCTCTGGCCGGGCCGGTTGTCGCGGCAGCCGTTGTTCTCAATCCACAGCGCCCTATAGCCGGCCTGGATGATTCCAAGAAAATCAGTGCGGGCCGACGCGACGTATTGGCGCTCGCGATCAAGGCTGATGCACTGGCCTGGTCGGTTGGGTGGGCGGATGCGGCGGAAATTGATGTGCTGAATATTCTGGCGGCGACCATGCTCGCGATGCGTCGCGCAATTCTTGGCTTGTCGCTTGCCCCTGCGGGGGTGCAGGTTGACGGTAATCGCTTGCCAAACCTGATATTTTTCGAGCGAGAGATCGAAGGAGTTGCGATCGTTGGCGGAGATGCAAAAATAGCATCAATCAGCGCGGCATCTATTATTGCCAAGACAACACGCGACCGGATCATGCTCGAAATGGACAAGATTTATCCCAACTATGAGTTTTCACGACACAAGGGCTATGGCACGGCGATTCATTGTGATCGTTTGCGGCAATTCGGTCCTTGTGAGCAGCATCGATTCAGCTTTGCGCCGGTAAGGGCAGCACAATGAAGACCGCTCCATTTGTTCACCTGCATCTGCACACCGAGTACTCGCTGCACGACAGCACGGTGCGTATTGCGGAGCTAATGCAGCGTTGTGCGGTGGAAGATATGCCAGCGGTTGCCCTGACTGACCGGTGTAATCTCTTCGCTCTCGTTAAGTTTTATAAGAAGGCGATGGCGGCGGGCGTTAAACCCATTATTGGGGTAGACCTGCGTATCTACAATGATGACGAGCCCAATCGCCCGTACACGATCATCATGTTGTGCCAAAACGAGAGTGGCTATCGGAACCTTTCCAGACTGGTTACCCGGGCTTTCCTCGAGGGGCAAATCAAAGGCGAGCCGCTGATCAGGCGAGAATGGCTCACAGCAGAATCCTGCGAACATCTGATCGCTCTGTCGGGCGGCCTGCATGGAGATGTCGGTCAGGCGCTGCTCAATGGCCACGAAGAACAGGCGCGCGAGTATCTGGGTGAATGGCGACGATTGTTTGGCGACCGATACTACCTGGAGCTGATTCGCACCGGACGCAGTGGTGAGGAGGATTGCGTACAGGCCAGTCTTGCACTTGCGAGCGACGCTGGTGTCGCTGTTGTTGCCAGCAATGATGTTCGATTTCTGAATAGCGACGATTTCGATGCTCATGAGGCCCGTGTTTGTATTCAGGAAGGGCGCGGCCTGGCGGATCCGGACCGACCGCGGTTGTATAGCAACAACCAGTACTTGCGCAGCGCAGCCGATATGTCAGAGCTGTTCGCCGATGTTCCGGAAGCGTTGCGAAACTCGCTGCACATCGCGCGGCGTTGCAATCTTGATCTGCGGCTCGGACACAGTGTATTACCCGCATTTCCGGTGCCCGAGGGTCAAACTGAACTGGAGTTTCTTGAGGCGGAAGCGCGTCGGGGCCTTGATACTGCGCTGCAAAGAAAATTCGCGGCCGAGTCGACACCGCCGAACGAACGCGATGCGGCGAGCGTACCTTATTTCGAAAGACTGAAAATTGAGCTTGATGTCATCGGCGGTATGGGCTTTCCGGGCTATTTTCTAATCGTCGCCGATTTCATTCGTTGGGCGAGTGAGAATGCCGTTCCTGTAGGTCCCGGGCGTGGCTCAGGTGCGGGCTCTCTGGTTGCCTGGGTGCTTGGAATAACTGACATCGACCCGTTGCAGCATGTCTTGCTGTTCGAGCGATTTCTGAATCCTGAGCGGGTATCGATGCCCGATTTCGATATTGACTTTTGCATGGAAGGGCGTGACCGCGTTATCGACTACGTTGCTGAGCGCTATGGCCGAGATCGCGTGGCGCAGATTATTACGTTCGGCACCATGGCCGCAAAGGCAGTCATCAGAGATACAGGGCGCGTCCTTGGCCAGCCGTATGGATTTGTCGACCGTATCGCGAAACTCATTCCGTTCGAAATCGGGATAACTCTTGATAAGGCGCTGCAGCAGTCCGAAGAACTCGCAACGATGTACCGCGACGATGAGGAGGTGACAGCAATAATAGACCTCGCTCGATCCCTGGAAGGACTGGCAAGAAATGCCGGTAAGCATGCCGGTGGTGTCGTCATTGCACCGGGCCAATTAACTGATTTTACGCCGCTCTACTGTGAAGATGGTGGCACTAGCACGATTACGCAGCTCGACAAGGACGACGTCGAGGCTGTTGGGCTGGTCAAGTTCGACTTTCTTGGCCTCAAGACCCTGACCATTATCGATTGGGCTGTACGGATCATTAATTCATCAGATCCGGAGGCAGACCTCAATATTTCGCGAATACCAATGGACGATAGCAAGACCTTCAGTATGCTGCGTACCACCCAGACCGCTGCAGTATTTCAACTTGAGTCCAGCGGCATGCGCGACTTGATCAAACGCATGCGCCCTAATCAATTTGATGACATCGTCGCTCTGGTTGCTCTGTTTCGACCCGGGCCGCTGCAGTCAGGCATGGTCGATGATTTCATTACGCGCAAACATGCGGTCATTAAATCCGATATCGATTATTTGCACCCCGATCTCAAACCGGTGCTTGAGGAAACTTACGGCGTCATCCTGTATCAGGAACAGGTGATGCAGATCGCTCAGGTTCTGGCCGGATTTACACTCGGTGCCGCTGACCTTCTGCGTCGTGCGATGGGCAAGAAGAATGCCGATGAGATGGCAAAACAGCGCGAGATATTTACCAGCGGCGCGACCGAGCGCGGGGTTGCCGGTGCAACCGCGACCCGCATATTCGATCTCATGGAGAAGTTTGCGGGTTACGGATTCAACAAGTCGCACTCGGCAGCCTACGCCGTGTTGGCGTACCAAACTGCCTATCTGAAGGCACACTACCCGGCGGCCTTCATGGCGGCGGTGATGAGCGCTGATCTCGATAACACGGACCGGTTGGTCACGCTAAAAGATGACTGCCGACAACAGAAACTGAAGCTCAATGGCCCCCGTATCAATCGCTCGGAGTACCCATTCAGCGTTTCGGACGACAACACCATCCTGTATGGCCTGGGCGCGATAAAAGGCGTCGGGCGAGCAGCTGTTGAGTCGCTGATCGCAGAGCGCGAGACGAACGGTCCGTATAAGTCACTAATGGAGTTTTGCAAACGTGTTGATCACGACAAGATTAACCGGCGGGCACTTGAGGCAATGGTCAAGTCGGGTGCCATGGACGAGTTCGGACAGTCGCGGCGCGGCCTCATGCACCAGGTTCCCGAGGCGCTAAAAAGTGCCGATCAGCAGGCCAAGGCGGCGGCCGCAGGCCAGAACGACATGTTCGGTCTTGAAAAGACGCTGCCGATTGAGGACGAGCATGTCCAGATCGACCTTATCGAGTGGCCGGAACGGGTGCTGCTGAGCAACGAAAAGGAAGCGCTTGGCCTGTACCTGACGGGCCACCCGTTTGACGCGGTACGCGCAGATGCGCGGTATTTCGTTGATGGCAAGCTGGGTGATCTGGTCGCGGAACCAGCACCGCAGAACAATAAGGGGGCGCGCGATTTTTCACAGCCACGGCGCGAAGTGACTGTTGCCGGGCTCATTGTCGACCTTCGTAAACGAGGCAATCGAGTCAGCGTTGTTCTCGACGATGATACTGCGCGGATGGAAGTCAGCCTGTTCAGTGAGGCGTTCCAGGAATTTCGACACTTGCTGGTAAAGGATGAAATCGTCGTCATCAACGGGCCACTACGTTACGACGATTTTCTCGGCAGCTGGGCAGTCAACGTGAAGAACGTCCTGCACATTGATCGCGTCATTGAGAGTCGTGCCAAGGGCTTGATTTTGAAGATATCGCCGAACGGCAAAGGTGAGCAGGTGCTGGCAAAGCTGCATGATGCGTTGTTGCCGCACCGCGAGGGAAGTTGTGACGTATCGGTGCAATACTTTGGTGACACGGCTGCAGCGCGACTGAACCTTGGGCCCGAATGGGCCGTGCGGCCCAGCAGGGAGTTGCGCGACAAATTGATTGAGTTGCTGGGCAACGGCAATGTCCGGCTACTGTACGCACCCGGGCGGGAAATAATGTAATCTTTGCTTTGGATACGCGGCAGGCGGTCTTGTAGCCGGCAAGCGCGTTCCTGCACAGTATTAATTCTGAGAGTCTTATGGACCTGAAATTTCTTGATTTTGAGCAACCCATCGCTGAACTTGAGGCGAAGATCGAAGAGTTGCGCTTTGTAGGCGACGATTCCGAGATCAACATTAGCGAAGAGGTCTCTCGCCTGAAGGGCAAGAGCGAGACACTCACCAGGAATATCTTCTCGAAGCTCAGTGCCTGGCAGATTGCGCAGGTTGCACGGCATCCAATGCGTCCCTACACGGCAGATTATTTGTCGTTGATCGCGCCGGATTTTCAGGAATTGCACGGCGACCGCATGTACGCAGACGATTCTGCAATCATTGGTGGCATCGGCCGCATCGACGGACGTCCGGTGATGTTTATCGGTCATCAAAAGGGTCGTGATACGAAAGAGCGAGTGCGTCGAAATTACGGCATGCCCAAGCCCGAAGGCTATCGCAAAGCCCAGCGCCTGATGCGTATGGCCGAAAAATTCTCAATGCCGGTGGTTACGTTTATCGATACTCCGGGTGCCTATCCGGGCCTGGGTGCAGAAGAGCGTGGCCAGAGCGAGGCGATTGCATACAGCTTGTATCTCATGGCGGGTTTGAAGACGCCGATCATCAGCGTCGTCATCGGTGAAGGCGGATCCGGTGGTGCTTTAGCGATCGGCGTTGGCGACCGTTTGTTGATGCTTCAGTACGGAGTCTATTCGGTTATTTCTCCGGAGGGCTGCGCCTCAATTCTCTGGAAGAGCGCTGACAAGGCCAAAGATGCGGCCGAAGCAATGCGCATCACTGCCGAAAGTTTGAATGAATTCGGGCTTGTTGATGAGGTATTAACGGAACCGCTGGGCGGGGCGCATCGCAACCCAGCTGCAATGGCTGAGGTCATTCGAAATGCGCTGCTGAAGAACCTTGAGGAGCTAGACCAACAGTCGATCGACCAGTTGCTCGATAACCGCCAGCGACGCCTCGACGGATTTGGTCAGTTTAAAGAGGCGTGAGCTGCAGCGCGGAGGCTCTATTCCAGCGGCTTAGCAGTTTTTCAGACCGGGCCGGAACGCCTGCACGTTATGTCGTCGCTTTCAGCGGCGGACTTGATTCCACGGTTCTATTGCATATTCTCGCGAGCAGCCAGGCGCAGCATCGAATTCCGATTCTGGCTGTGCACGTCAACCACGGACTGCAAGAAGAAGCGCCGCGCTGGGCAGAATTCTGCGCTGAAACTTCAGCGACCTACGGTGTCGACTTTGTCGCACACGAAGTCGTCGTTGCCAGCAGTTCGGGACTTGGTCCTGAGGCCAGTGCCAGAGAAGCCCGCTATGCCTGTCTATGTAACGTAGTGCGGCCTGATGACTGGTTGCTGAGCGCACATCATCAGAATGATCAGGCTGAAACCTTGCTGTTAAATCTGCTGCGCGGCAGCGGCCCGGCCGGCCTTGCCGGCATTGGTGCATTGCGGCGCTTCGCGGCGGGTTGGCTGGTACGGCCATTGCTGGATGTATCCAGAATCGAGCTTGAGGAATACGCGCGCCGATTTGACCTGCAGTGGATTGAGGACCCGAGTAACGAGGAGCAAGTATTCGACCGCAATTTCCTGCGCCATGAGGTCATGCCCCGGCTGGATGCACGATGGCCGGATGCGGCGGGGCGATTGCGGCGAAGTGCGCAACTGGCCGGCGAGGCGTCGCAGCTATTGTCGGAGCTTGCAGAACTGGACCTGACAGCACTTGGCGGAAGGCCAGAGCGACTGGCGCTGAGCGGTTTGCGTGCGCTGACGTTGCAACGTCAGCGAAATATGTTGCGATATGCGGTTCGCCGCCTGGGATTGCCTGCACCGGGTGCGAAACAACTGCAGAGCATCGTGGCTGATTTAATTCCTGCGCGCGACGATGCTCAACCGTTGGTTTGCTGGTCAGGCATTGCAGTTCGTCGCTATAGAGACGAACTCTACATTGGCGCCGAAAACTTGCCCGAAGCCGTTGTGAATTACAGCCGCGTGATCAGTGGTAGTCGCATCGATATGGGGCCCGGACTGGGAACTCTGACGCTCACGGCCGGTGCCGACAGAGGCCTGTCGGAGGCTGTCGTTGACGCCGGTCTGGAGTTACGTTTCCGAGAGGGTGGAGAAGAATTTCAGCCACAAGATCAAATACATAAACGGAAACTCAAGAAATTACTTCAAGAAGCAGGTGTTGTTCCGTGGATGCGGGAGCGACTGCCTATTCTGTATTCACAAGGCCGCATAGTTGCGGTTGCGGACCTCTGGGTCGCTGCTGATTCAGTCGCCGAGCCAGGTACCGCAATCGCCTGGATCAATGGCCCGAGCATCTTTTGATCGGGTCGTCGAGACGTAGACTGTCATTGTGTGGCAATGGGTGATCTGGTAACGTTTAAAGCCGTCTTGTAACCAACGACGGCGCGTCTTTCGAAGGGTTGGAGATAAGCATCAGTTTAGAGCGGTGCTTTTGATCCAGCCCTTTTTATTTCCCGCCTCCCGTTATGCTTGGGATCCGTAAATGACATCGTATGTTTTTATAACTGGCGGCGTGGTGTCCTCGCTTGGCAAAGGAATCACCTCGGCTTGCCTCGGCGCAATATTGGAAGCGCGTGGCTTGTCGATCAGCATGATCAAGCTGGATCCGTATATCAATGTTGATCCAGGCACAATGAGTCCGTTCCAGCACGG
Source organism: uncultured Woeseiaceae bacterium (assembly GCA_964528965.1). Taxonomy (GTDB): domain Bacteria; phylum Pseudomonadota; class Gammaproteobacteria; order Steroidobacterales; family Woeseiaceae; genus UBA1847. The sequence goes on along the minus strand of CAZGVL010000032.1, from coordinate 8,363 downwards.
CGAGGTCTTTGTCACTCATGATGGTACCGAGGCGGACCTCGACCTTGGGCACTATGAGCGCTTCGTGCGTACTTCGACAGGCCGCCACAGCAACTATACGACCGGCCGGATTTACGAGAGTGTTATCGCCAAAGAACGGCGTGGCGACTACCTCGGAGCGACCGTGCAGGTCATTCCGCACATCACGGATGAGATCAAGCAAGGCGTGATGCGTGGTGCTGGAGATGCGGATATTTGCCTGGTCGAAATCGGCGGTACCGTTGGTGATATCGAGTCGCTACCGTTTCTCGAGGCGATTCGTCAGATGGGTGTTGAGCTGGGTCACGATCGGGTTGTCTACGTGCATTTGACGTTGGTGCCCTATATCGCGACCTCGGCAGAAATCAAAACGAAACCGACGCAACACTCTGTGAAAGAGCTGCGTTCCATCGGCATTCAGCCAGATATCCTCGTGTGTCGATCAGAGCAACCGTTGCCGGTTGAGCAGGCGAAGAAAATCGCTCTGTTCACCAATGTCCAGCAGGCCGCTGTAATCTCGGCCTACGACGTAGACGACCTGTACAAGATTCCCGCCATGATGCATGAGCAGGATCTGGACGGTATTGTGGCCAGACAGCTGGGTCTGGATTTACCGGAGGCCGATCTGAGCGAGTGGGATGCGATCGTCACGGCCAAGAAGAATCCTCAGGGCGAAGTGAACATCGCAATGGTTGGCAAATACGTTGACCTGCGGGACGCCTATATTTCATTAAGCGAAGCATTGCTGCACGGCGGGATTCATACCCGTACACGCGTCAATATCCATTACTTCGAATCGCAGGACATTGAGGACAATGGTACTGATTGCCTGAATTCAATGGATGGCATTGTGGTGCCGGGCGGCTTTGGCGATCGCGGCGTTGAGGGCAAGATAGCCGCAGTCCGATATGCAAGAGAATCCGGTGTTCCGTATCTTGGCATTTGCCTTGGTATGCAAGTTGCGGTGATAGAAGCGGCACGCAATCTGGCGGGCCTGACCGGAGCCATGAGCACCGAGTTTGACCGTGATACGCCGCACCCTGTTGTGGCCTTGATTACTGAGTGGCAGACGGGTGCCGGGAAGTTCGAACAACGTGATGAAGCATCGCACTTGGGTGGCACGATGCGCTTGGGGGCACAGCAGATATCGCTTGCAGAAGGATCATTGGCAGCCTCAAGCTATGGCTCTAATTCGATCGAGGAGCGACACCGCCATCGTTACGAGGTTAATAACAACTATCGGGCGCAACTCAGTGACGCGGGATTACGCTTTTCCGGTTTGTCCGTGGACGACCTGGTTGAGGTCGTTGAGATTACTGATCATCCGTTCTTCCTGGCCAGCCAGTTTCACCCGGAATTCACATCTAATCCGCGTGATGGCCATCCACTGTTTACTAAATTCATCGAAGCGACGCGTCTGCACAATGAGGGCGTGTTGCCAAAGGTAGCTGAAGCATGAATTTGTGTGGTTTTGAAGTTGGCAATGACAAGCCCATTTTTCTTATCGCCGGAACCTGTGTGGTCGAAAGCGAAGGTATGGCGCTCGATACGGCCGGAACGCTCAAAGAGATTTGTGCTGCGCTGGGAATATCGTTTATTTACAAATCATCGTTCGACAAGGCGAACAGGAGTTCGCGTGACGGCTTCCGCGGACCGGGTCAGGAGGAGGGTTTGCGTATCCTGGCCGAGGTAAAGCGCCAAATCGAAGTGCCGATTCTGACTGATGTCCATGAAGATTCGCCGATGGATGAAATCGCCGAGGTGGTCGATGTGTTACAGACGCCAGCATTCTTGTGCCGGCAGACGAATTTTATTTTGCGCGCGGCCGGCGCTGGAAAACCCGTCAATATCAAGAAGGGCCAGTTTCTCTCGCCCTGGGAGATGCAAAACGTCGTCGATAAGGCGAAGTCGACCGGCAATCAGGACATTATGGTTTGTGAGCGCGGTTTTTCGTTTGGCTACAACAATCTCGTGTCAGATATGCGTGGCCTGGCGATCATGCGCGGCACCGGTTGCCCGGTTGTTTTCGATGCCACGCATTCGGTACAGCTGCCCGGTGGGCAGGGTTCGTCGTCGGGCGGGCAGCGTGAGTTCATTCCAGTATTGGCTCGTGCTGCGACTGCAGCCGGAATCGCAGGTCTTTTCATGGAAACTCACCCGGACCCGTCGGTCGCATTAAGCGATGGACCAAACGCCTGGCCGCTGGACAAGATGCGCGCGTTGCTGGAAACGCTGACAGCAATCGATCAGACGGTTAAACGCAACGATTTTCTGGAGGCAGAATTAGGCCTCGGTATCTAGAAGCACACTCTGCGTAAGCAAGCCGCACTAGCGGCCAGAGCGAGCCGCAGATCTCAAACGGAGCAACAATGATCAAAATTAGCGATATTCGCGGTCGTGAAATTCTCGACTCGCGCGGCAATCCAACGGTAGAAGCGGATGTAACTTTGGCAGACGGTAGTTTTGCACGAGCTGCTGTGCCCTCGGGCGCGTCGACCGGTAGTCGTGAGGCCGTTGAGCTTCGAGATGGAGACAAGTCTCGCTACCTCGGCAAAGGCGTGTTGACGGCAGTCGCCAACATCAACGGTGACCTGCGTGATGCGCTGTTAGGCGCAGAATTTGCTGACCAGCGAGCCGTTGACCAATGCATGATCGATCTCGACGGCAGCGACAACAAGGGCAGGCTGGGAGCCAATGCGTTACTCGCTATATCGCTGGCTGTTGCGCGCGCGGAAGCGACCTCCAAAGGTGTGTCATTACACAGGCATCTGGGGGACAGCACTACGATGCCGGTACCGATGATGAATATCATCAATGGTGGTGCGCATGCGGACAACAGTGTCGATATTCAGGAATTCATGATACTGCCGGTTGGCGCGCCCAGTTTTACAGAGGCTTTGCGCTACGGGGCAGAGATTTTTCACGCCTTGAAAAGCGTATTGCGAAGTCAGGGCCTGAACACCGCAGTAGGCGATGAGGGCGGCTTCGCTCCGGACCTGCCGTCCAATCGTGCCGCGCTGGATACGATCATGATCGCTATCGATGCCGCTGGTTTCAAGACAGGCAGCGATATACTGCTTGGACTTGACGTCGCCAGCTCAGAGTTTTATTCGAACGGCGTATACAATCTCGAATCCGAGGGCCGTGAATTTGATGCCGCCGGCTTTAGCGCGTACCTGACTGAGATCGCCGACTCCTACCCCATTATTTCGATCGAGGATGGCATGGATGAGAGTGACTGGGAGGGCTGGCGGCTGCTGACCGAATCGGTCGGTGATCGTGTCCAGCTGGTCGGTGATGACCTGTTTGTTACGAACACGGCGATTCTTGGGCGGGGAATAAATGAAAGTATTGCTAATTCTATATTGATAAAACCCAACCAAATCGGTACCTTAAGCGAAACTCTTGATGCAGTTACTATGGCCGTAGAGGCAAACTACACGGCGGTTATCTCGCACCGCTCCGGGGAGACCTCGGACAGCACCATAGCGGATATCGCGGTAGGCACTCAGGCGACGCAAATAAAGACAGGCTCGTTGTCGCGATCGGACCGAATTTCGAAGTACAACCAGTTATTGCGAATTGAGGAAGAGTTGGGCAGCGAGGCGAAGTATGCGGCTCGTGAAGCGTTTTCTGTAGCGACGCCATAATCGCTGATTTTTGGGGTATCAATTGTTGAGTTCGCGCTGGTTGCTGTTAATTTTGGGAATTGCCGTACTGGCCATGCAGGGGCAGCTGTGGTTCTCTGACGACGGCTATAATAAGACCCGCGACTTGCGCCTGGCGGTTGCGCAACAGCGTGAATTGAACCAGCAGCTGCGCGAACGGAACTCGTCCCTCGATGCCGAGGTAGTCAATTTGAAGCAGGGTGAAGAGGCGGCCGAAGAACGCGCCCGTACGGATCTCGGCATGATCGGTCGCAGCGAAACGTTTTATCAGGTTGTGCCGGTCGCAACTGCGACTCAATAGCAGGTCACGTGTCCTCGAACATGGCTTCGCTACCCAACTGGGGTCGCGCGCTGGGCCCGGCGCTATTCAGCTCATGCATCCGCTCAACTCCGTCTGATTTCAGAGTTGTTGAAGATCTCGCAATCGAGTTTAGCGACGACGGTGAGCATGATTTTCTATACATAGAAAAAACCTCTGCTAATACACAATGGGTCGCTGACGCGCTTGCGCGGCATGCGAAAGTGTCCAGCATGGATGTCGGTTATGCGGGTCTGAAAGATCGCCACGCGATTACCAGCCAGTGGTTCAGTATTCGCCGGCCAGACCGGGACGGCACTGACTGGAAGGCATTCGTCGCTGAAGGCGTGCGCATACTGGATGTGCGCCGACATTATCGCAAGCTCAAACGCGGTGCCCACAACGGCAATGTATTCTGCATCGTCTTGCGGGGTGAGGCGATCAATGCAGATGAACTGGCTACAACTCAGCGCCTGATGAGTATAAAAGCCGGTGGTGTGCCGAATTATTTTGGCGAGCAGCGTTTCGGCAGAGATGCGGGAAATATCGGCCTGGCGCGTGCGATGTTTGCCGGCCGCCGCCTATCCAGACCGAAACGCAGTATTGCGTTGTCCGCCGCTCGTTCGTTCCTGTTCAACGAAATTCTCTCTGCGCGGGTGCAGCAGGGTAACTGGAACGTCGTCTTGCGCGGCGAGCTGGCAAACCTGGATGGATCGGCCAGTGTCTTCGCCGTGGACGAAACCGACGACGAACTCGCGGCGCGCTGCGAGAGCATGGATATTCATCCCACCGGCACCCTGTGGGGCGATAACGCACCTCTGGGCACGGCGAAGGTGGCCGAAATGGAACAACGCGTGATTGAGCCCTACGCTGATTTGGTCGCGGGGCTAGCCGCCGCCAGAGTGGATGCGGCGAGTCGCTCGCTTCGCTTGCCGGTACGGGAGCTCGAATGGGAGTTCTCGCAGCATGCGCTGGAGCTGAAGTTTTCTCTTGGCCCTGGCGGCTTTGCCACAACAGTATTGCGCGAACTGGCTGAGGTAAGCGTAGTTCGGCCTGGGTGAAAGACCGGCGGTGCAGTGCGCCCAAGAGCGCGAAATTCGCGCATCACGTCCCCTTCATAAGGACATACACCGCCCCATCCCCGCCATCGGCCTGTTGCGCTGGAACGAAGGCCTGCACTGCAGCCATTTGCCGTAACCACCGATTCACACTGCGTTTTAGTACCGGCCCGCGGTCGCCGGATCCCAGGCCCTTACCGTGGATAATGCGGACGCATTCACATTGACGCGCGGCGCTGGCGCGAATGAAATCGTCAAGCCGCGGCCCGGCTTCCGCCACGGTCATGCCATGCAGGTCCAGTTCCGTCGCGACTCGAAAGCCACCACGGGCGAGTTTGCGCATTGTGCGGCGCCCGACTGATTGTCGTTGAAAGCGCATGTTGAAGTCCGAGTCGTCATGCTCCGCACCTGAATAGTCGAATTTATTCTCGCTGTCAGCGGCAACTCTCGCGTTGCGCGAATTGCGAGGTTTCGCTTTCGATTTTTGATCTGACGGAGGAACGCGTTGCTCGGACTTCAGTGGCTTCGCACCCGACATTGCGCGTCGAAACAATTCTGCATCGTCATCGGACAATGGATCACCCTTTGAGGCTATGGTGCAAGAGAAACATTGAGTATAGTGAGCGCGTCGCAGTCAGCCAATCAAGAGCCCGTGTATTTCACCCTAGAATGAAGATTCTCGTATCTAACGACGACGGGTACTTAGCGACCGGAATCACCGTGCTGGCCGATGCGCTGTCGAAAATCGCTGACGTGGTGGTGGTTGCGCCGGATCGCAATCGCTCCGCTGCCAGCAGTTCTCTGACACTGGACGCTCCATTGCGTGTCACCAAGGTTGCTGACGATCGTTTCACTGTGAATGGCACGCCATCGGACTGCGTGCATCTCGCCTTGAGTGGATTCCTGAATCAAGAGCCTGATCTGGTTGTTTCCGGAATCAACCACGGAGCAAATCTTGGCGATGACGTAATCTATTCCGGTACGGTTGCTGCGGCACTGGAGGGGCGTTTTCTGGGCTTTCCCACGATTGCTGTCTCGCTCGTCGGCGATAAGCTGCAACACTTCGCGACCGCGGCGCAGGTCGCCTGTGAGCTGGTCAGCCGCCTGGAGCGATCAACGTTGCCTTCCGATATCATCCTGAACGTGAATGTGCCTGACAAGCCGCGTAGTGAGATCACCGGAATTGTCGCAACCCGCCTGGGCTTTCGCCATAAGTCCGAGCCCATCGTTAAAGCAAAAGATGCGCACGGTCGGAATATCTACTGGATAGGGCCAGCGGGTCCGGGGCAGGATGCCGGAGAGGGCACCGATTTTCATGCGATCGAGCAGGGCGCCGTTGCGGTAACGCCGCTGAAAGTCGATTTGACGCGACACGATTCTGTGACGCCGTTATCGGAGTGGTTGGGTAGTGATTGATGCAAAGGGTGTTCGCGGCATCGGCATGACCTCGGCGCGGACACGCGATCGACTGGTGCAGCGGCTGCGGGACCAGGGTATCCGTTGGGACCCGGTGCTTAATCAGATTCGCAATGTACCGCGGCACCTGTTTGTTGACGAAGCGTTGGCTAGCCGCGCCTATGAAGACACCGCACTGCCAATCGGCCTGGGCCAGACGATTAGCCAGCCGTTTGTTGTTGCGCGCATGACTGAGGCGCTGTTGCAGGAATTTACCGGCGAGAAGGTTCTCGAAATCGGTACTGGATGTGGCTATCAAACCGCTGTCATGGCGCCATTGGTCAAGCAAATCTACTCGGTCGAACGCATTCCGGAATTGTTACGCAAGACACGCCAGCGCTTGCGCGATCTTGATATATACAACGTTCAGTTCCGTCCAGGTGACGGCTGGGAGGGCTGGTCAAAATACGGTCCGTACGATGGAATCATCGTGACTGCCGCAGCGACGGAGTTGCCGCAACGACTGCTGGAGCAATTGGCGCCGGGTGGCCGCATGGTTATTCCAATTGGGCCAGCCGGTAATCAGGAGCTTATGTTTGTTGCGCGCAAAGGTAATACGTTCGAACAAGTGTCCCTGGGGCTGGTTAGTTTTGTTCCACTAGTTCATGGAAAAGCTTGATAAAAATCATGAGAATACAGTTGATTTGTAATGTAAATACTTTCATCAGGCGACTGGCTCGCCGCAGGGTGGCGCGCTGGTGAAACTGTTTGCCCCGCTTTATGAGCGTGTGCTGGACTGGTCCAGACACCGCCATGCCGAGCGATATCTCGCCGCGCTGAGCTTTGCGGAGTCGTCGTTCTTTCCGATTCCTGTGGACGTCATGCTGGCGCCGATGTGCCTTGCGGAGCGCAAGAAAGCATTCCGCTACGCCCTCGTTGCGATGGTGTTTTCAGTATTGGGCGGCGCAGCCGGATACGCGATTGGCTATCTTGCGTTTGAGGCGATTGAGCCCTGGCTCAAGGAGTCGCATTACTGGGGTGCGTATCAAACCAGTCGCGCCTGGTTTGACAGCTATGGCTTTTGGGCCGTGTTCATTGCCGGCTTCTCGCCGATACCTTACAAGGTCTTTACGATCGCGGCTGGCGTCGCTGCGTTGGGTTTCCCCGGATTCATGCTCGCTTCATTCATAGGCCGCGGGGCTCGCTTTTTCCTCGTCGCAGGGTTGGTTGTGCTGGGTGGAGACAAGCTTGAGTCGACACTGGAAAAATACGTCGAAGCTCTGGGTTGGGCTGTCGTCGTTGTCGCCGGTCTGATTATCGCGTGGTTAATGGTCAGAGGCTGATGGCGAATCACCGGCAGCAGGGGGTTCGTGGCTCGCAAATTCGACTTGCCGTTGTCTTTGTTGCGATGTGCTTCATGGCATCGTGCGGATCAACGACGGCTTGGGATGACCCCGCGGACACGCACATTGTTCGCTCAGGTGAGACGCTGTTTTCGATCGCTTTTCGCTATGGAAAAGACCCTGCCGATGTGGCCCGCTGGAACAGGCTCGGCGATGGCTCGCTCATTTATCCGGGACAAGTTATCCGCCTGACGCCGACCTCGGGACAAGCAACCAGAGCGGCTTCCAGCAGCAATACGACCACGCCAAAGCCACTGCCAAAGATCCCGTCACAGCCACCACCACCGTGGACATGGCCAACGAATGGCAGAGTCAGTGTCGTTTTTGGCGGAAAGCCAGGCACTGGGACTGGGATTCTCATTGATGGCAAAGCCGGGCAATCAATAGTGGCCGCGGCATCCGGTCATGTTGTCTACGCGGGTAGTGGACTGATTGGTTATGGTCAGCTTATTATTATCAAGCATAACGACACCTACCTGAGTGCCTACGGGTACAACGCGTCGCTGCTGGTCAAAGAAGGCGA
>CAZGVL010000031.1:0-32441 GCA_964528965.1 uncultured Woeseiaceae bacterium | reverse complement strand
GCGAATATACAGAAAAGGCGTATCTCGACTATTCGATGTACGTCATTCTCGACCGCGCATTGCCACAAATTGGTGACGGCTTAAAGCCCGTGCAGCGTCGCATCATCTATGCGATGAGCGAGCTTGGTTTATCAGCTGGCTCTAAGCCGAAGAAATCGGCGCGCACCATCGGCGATGTCATCGGCAAGTTTCACCCGCATGGCGACTCGGCCTGTTATGAGGCGATGGTCCTGATGGCGCAGGACTTTTCTTACCGCTACCGCATCGTTGATGGCCAGGGCAATTTCGGTTCGACCGATGATCCTAAATCCTTCGCGGCAATGCGATATACCGAATCTCGGCTGACACCGTATGCGAAGAGCCTGCTCGCTGAGCTTGGTGACGGTACGGTCGATTGGTCGCCAAACTTTGACGGTACTATGGACGAGCCGGTCGTGCTGCCGGCTCGCTTGCCGAATTTGCTGCTAAACGGCACAACGGGCATTGCGGTCGGTCTTTCAACTGACGTACCGCCGCACAATCTCAAAGAAGTAAGCAGCGCTCTCGTGCATTTAATTGATAACCCGACAGCGACGCTTTCCCATTTGATGAAACATATCAAAGGGCCTGATTTTCCGACCGGCGGAGAGCTTGTATCGCCGCGCGATGATATCAAACAGATTTACAAGACAGGCAACGGCACGTTGCGCTTGCGCGCGTCATACAAAATCGAAAATGGCGACATCATTATCACCTCGTTGCCGTATCAAATATCAGGCGGAAAGATTCTGGAACAAATCGCTGCGCAGATGCGTGCGAAGAAACTGCCGCAGGTTGATGACTTGCGGGACGAGTCCGACCATGAAGATCCGACCCGACTCGTAATCAGCCCGAAATCAAACCGAGTCAATATTGAAGAACTGATGTCGCATCTTTTCTCGACGACGTCGCTCGAGCGCACGCTGCGTGTCAATATGAATATCATCGGCCTGGACGGTCAGCCGAAGACGTATAACCTCCTTGGCATACTGACTGATTGGTTGACCTTCCGTACGACGACGGTTACGCGTCGACTAGAGCATCGTTTGCAAATCGTGCTCGATCGCCTGCATATTCTGGACGGCTTGTTGGTTGCCTACCTGAGCATTGACGCCGTCATCAAGATTATCCGGGAGGAAGACAAACCGAAACCGGTCTTGATGAAGCGCTTCAAGCTGACCGAGATTCAGACTGAAGCTATTCTGAACCTCAGACTGCGAAACCTCGCCAAACTTGAGGAAATGAAAATCCGTGGCGAGCAGGATATCTTGAACGACGAACGCGATGACTTGCAAAAAACGCTAAAAAGCAAAGCCCGCCTCAAGTCGCTGATAAAGAGCGAGATCCTCGCGGATACCGACGCGTATGGCGATGACCGGCGAACTCTGATCGTCGAACGAGAGACTGCACAGGCTCTTGACGAGACAATGCTTGTCGCTAGCGAGCCGGTTACCGTTGTGCTGTCGCAGCGTGGATTTGCCCGTGCCGCCAAGGGCCATGAAATCGACCCATTGACCCTGAGCTACAAATCAGGCGATTCGTATCTGGCATCTGCCCTGGGGCGTAGCAATCAGCTGGCAATGTTCATTGATAGTACGGGCCGCGTGTACAACGTCATGGCGCATACGCTGCCATCGGCGAGAGGGCAGGGTGAGCCTTTGTCGAGTCGCTTCAATCCACCGGATGGCGCTGAGTTTTGCGGCACGATGATCGGCGATATCGAGCAGAAGTATCTGCTCGCAAGTGATGCGGGCTACGGCTTTATCACGTCGCTGGGTGACCTGGTTACACGTAACAAGGCCGGCAAGTCCGTGTTGCGAGTGCCGGCCGGCGGTCGCACAGTAGTGCCTTCAATCGTTCCCGCAGACAAGGAATGCCTGATAGCTGCGGTCAGTTCGATCGGTCGCTTACTGTTGTTCGAACTTGAAGAGTTGCCCGAACTTGCAAGAGGCAAGGGCAACAAATTGCTGAACATTCCAGGCAAAAAATATCAAAACGGTGAAGAAAAGCTCGTCGGCGCAGCGGTGGTACCGGAAGATGGGCACCTGCAGGTTTATAGCGGCACACGCATGATGACGATCAAGTGGAATGACCTTGACGACTACTACGGTGATCGCGGTTTGCGCGGCAGTCTGTTGCCCAAGGGCTGGCGTAAAGTCGAGCGGCTGGACGGTATCGCGACCGCGTAGGGTAGTAGACGAGCAACGATTTTGCTCATGTAGTCCGGTTATGCAAGAGCGGTCTGTGCAACGGCAAGCTTTTGTCTGCATTGCAGATAATTCAACTGTTAAATACGATACGGTGAGTGCGATGGCTTGCCTCCTGAGTCGGTTAACCGCAGTAAGAGCGATCCGCACCGTGAGTCGCGTGTTTCCAGCTGAAACAAATTGCATGTTTACGGCAAATTTTCTGCTATCGTTGAGCGACAATAAATGGCCAAGGCGGTCGCGTAACTCGCTCCTGTTCAACGTGAGTTTCGGACTGCGATTGGTAAATCCAAAAATGGTTGCTGCTCTTGAATACCAACGCGAGCAATCAGAATCCCGGGGAAAATCAATGCGTAAATTCTTAGTCGTTATGTCGATCAGCATGGCTCTTCTTGGTGCTGCTCGAGAATCGAATGCTCAGGACATTCTCATCAGTGGTGTCATGGACGGCCCGCTTAGCGGCGGAGTACCGAAAGTAATAGAGTTGTTCGTAAAGAACGATATTGCGGATTTATCAAATTGCGGCTTTGGTTCGGCCAATAACGGCGGCGGTTCAGATGGCGAGGAGTTTACGTTTCCTGCGGTTTCGGCAAGCGCCGGCTCCTTCATTAATGTGGCTTCAGAATCTGCGGGTTTTGGGAGCTTCTTCGGTTTTGCACCCGACTATACGTCCGGTTTTGCCGCGATAAACGGCGACGACGCTATCGAGTTGTTTTGTGGTGGAGTGGTTGTCGATGTATTTGGTGAAATCAACGTCGATGGCACAGGCCAGCCCTGGGATCACTTGGATGGCTGGGCTTATCGGGTAGCAAGTTCCGGGCCGGATGGGGCGGTGTTTTCGCTAGGCAATTGGACGTTCAGCGGTACAAACGCTTTAGATGGCGAAACGATGAACTCGACGGCAGCCACGCCTTTTCCAATGGGCACTTACATAATCGATGGCCGTGACTTCGCACCTCGAGTCACGTCGACGATTCCATCTAACGGCGCTGTCGATGTGGCATTGGATGCGGACGTGCAAATTACATTCAGCGAAGCGGTCACCGTGACCAGCGGCGCTTGGGTATCGATTGCCTGCGATCTCAGTGGCACGGTTGCTGCATCAGAGAGCAGTGCTGATGGCGTGTCTTACCTGTTGAACCCCAGTGCGGACCTGATTGAGGGAGAGAGTTGCACAGTTACTGTTACAGCAAGTCAGGTTGTTGATATTGATGAAACGCCGGACACGATGGCCGCCGATTTCTCCTTCAGTTTTACAGCGGTGCTTCCGGTCGAACCCATTGATCTGATAATCAATGAAATCAGTGCTGATCCGGATGCAGCTGCTGGCGATGCCAATGGAGACGGTACGGTCAGTACGTCGCAGGACGAATTTGTCGAAATCGTCAATGCCACCGGCGGGCCGATCGATCTGTCGGGCTGGAGCTTGTCGGATGGTGCTGCACAGCGGCATGTTTTCCCGGCGGGCACGATTATTGATCAGGACTGTGCGGTTGTCGTCTTTGCAGGGGGTGCGCCCACCGGCGAATTCGGTTTTGCGACGGTACAGCTCGCGAGTGCGGGCTCGCTTGGCCTGAACAACAGTGGCGATACGATCACACTGAATGACGGATCAGCTGACCGGGTTGTATCCGATTATGGAAGTGCGGGCGGCGATAACCAGTCGCTAACTCGTGATCCGGACATCACTGGTGACTTTGTCAAGCACACAGTTGCAACCGGATCAGGCGGCACATTGTTCTCCCCCGGTACCCGAATTGACGGCACGATGTTCAGTGGCTGTGCTGCTCCGGTTATCGTGGCCATTCACGACATCCAGGGTTCGGGCAGTGTGAGCCCATTTGCCGGGGAACAGGTACTGATTGAAGGCATCGTAACCGGTGACTTCCAGGACACTGATGCCGATACACAAAGTGACTTGCGTGGTTTCTACGTGCAGGAAGAAGACAGCGATGCGGATGCTGATCCGGCGACATCGGAAGGTGTATTCGTGTTTGATGGTTCGACACCGGCCGTTGACGTCAATGTTGGCGATAAAGTCAGAGTCCGAGGCAGCGTATCGGAATTTTTCGGTGATACACAGATTTCAGCGGGAAGTGTGGAGATCGCAGGTAGCGGTAGCGTTACCCCGACAGCCATGCCAATGCCTGCTGCCGGCGTCATCACCAATTCCAATGGCGAGTACATACCAGACCTCGAAGCGTTTGAGGGCATGCTGGTTAGCGTCCCGACTCCGCTAACCGTCACCGGTCTGCGCAACCTCGATCGATTCGGCGAGATGACGTTGTCCTCTGGCGGTCGCTTGTTCACGTTCACCAACAGCAATGCTCCGGATGCTGCAGCGCTGATAAGCCACTTGCAGGATGTTGGTCGGCGTAGCCTGATTCTCGATGACGGTCGATCCTTCCAGAACGTGGATCCGATTCGGTTCCCGGCACCGGGCCTGCCAAACGACAGCGGCGTCTCGGTACGCAGTGGTGACACAGTGTCTGGTTTGGTCGGAAACGTGCGCTTCAGCAGAAGCAGCGGTGGGTCGGGTAAAGAAACTTACCGTTTGATGCCTGTCCAGGAGCCGTTATTTATTGCTGATAATCCGCGTTCGTTTGCCACACCGGAAGTAGGCGGGTCACTGCGAGTCATCAGTCTGAATGTACTCAATTACTTCACGACGCTGGACGGCAACGGGTCGATTTGTGGTCCGTTGGCGAATCTTGGGTGCCGCGGCGCCGATAATGTCGCAGAGTTTGATCGGCAGTATGCGAAAACGATCAGCGCTCTAAGTGCGCTTGGTGGGGACATCATTGGTCTGGTTGAGCTGGAAAATGACGGTTCTGCTTCGCTGCAGAGCCTGATTGATGGGATGAACGCGATAGCAGGTGCGGGCGCTTACGATTTCATCAACACCGGACCTATAGGAACAGACGCCATCAGGGTCGGATTGATATACGACACAGCGGCTGTGACGCCTCTGGGCAGTTTCGCAGTTTTGGATTCGAGCGTTGATCCGCGATTCATTGATACACGCAATCGGCCCGTTCTCGCGCAGAGTTTCACCGACAACGGTACCGGCGGCGTATTCACGATAGCCGTCAACCATCTGAAGTCCAAGGGTTCCAATTGTGATTCGCTTGGCGATCCGGATCTCAACGACGGACAAGGAAACTGCAACGTGACCAGAACCCAGGCCGCCGAGGCAATGGCGGACTGGTTGGCGACGGATCCGACCGGCAGCAATGATGACGACTTCATCATTGTGGGTGACCTGAACGCGTACTTATCTGAGGATCCGGTACGCGCGCTTGAGGCAGCTGGCTATGATAATTTGCTAAGCGCATTCATCGGATCACAAGCGTATTCGTTTGTCTTCGATGCTCAGGCAGGAACACTTGACCATGCTCTTGCGTCGGCCAGTTTGAGCGCTCAGGTCACGGGTGTTGCCGAATGGCATATCAATGCCGATGAGCCCGATGCATTCGACTACAACCTGGATTTCGGTCGCAACCCGGCATTGTTCGATAGCAGTTCGCCATTTCGCGTATCGGATCACGATCCGCTAATTGTCGGCATGAATTTGATTAGCGATATTGCGGGCGATCTGGATAAGGACGGGGATGTGGATAGATACGATCTGCGCATTTTCCTCCACTCACTGTTCAGTCGCGAAGGACAGCGGCGCTATAACGCCGATGCCGACTTCGATGGCGACGGCAAAGTAGGCTTCCGCGATTTGAGTACGATGATCAAGTTGTTCGTTGCCGCGAGAAAAAAATAGTCCGGGCACTGCTCCAGACACAAGTTGAGGGCCCGCCAAACCGGCAAGGTCGGTTTGGCGGTTGCCTAACTCCTGGCGCTCTCTTTGTTCGCCAGCACCAGGTAGGACGCAGCTGACATGCCTGCGGCGCCAAATAGCATCGTCATGACGACGATTTGATATTTTGCGGCGACCAATGGAGATACACCGGCCAGAATTTGACCGGTCATCATGCCGGGCAATGAAACAAGTCCGACTGCGAATAGTGAATTAAGCATTGGAATCAGCGCTGCTCGAAATGCTGTTCGTCGCCCTTCTTCATAGGGCATACCTCGTTCGCATTCTGACTGAAATCGTTCGGCTGCAAGACTGACCGAATTCATCGAACTGGCAAAGATCATTCCCGCCAGGGGAACCAGATAGCGCGGACTGAACCATGGTTGAAGGTGCAAGACAGCGTAACTGACAAGAGCGAGAGTCAGGATGCCGCCGAGCGAGATAGCGCATAGTGCATTCAGATATGCACGCGGCCGCCGCACGTGCAAAGGGCGGATTGCGATCCAGCTGGCGACGGAGAGCATGAAAATCAACACGCCAATAATGATCGTGGGCTCATCAGTTTTAAACAGGTAGGCCAGCACATACCCAATGAGAAGCAATTGCAGCAGCATGCGTAGCGTTGCATACATCGCTGTTTGAGTACCAGCCGACCAACGATAAATGATGCCAATGACAATCAATGTTGGCACGAATGCCAGTATCAGTCCTTGAGTCGGAATGACCGTGACTGTGCTGTCCATGTATTTTCCTTGGTTTGCTCTCGCTGGAGGGGAGGGGCGCTGTGCCGATTGTATAGAAGCGGTCTCTGTCCGGCTAAGTCCGGCTCCTGCAGCGATATGTCCCCACGCGGCGAGGGCCAGCAAGCCAATCACAGAGAATGACCCGGCATCTCTCGCGAACAGGTCGTTTTTCGGGGTTGAGACGCGGGTCGCAACTCGCCTGACGTAGCCGCGGTATTCTGCACATGCATGAACTGAGAATCGTACTGGTACCTGATATGTCGAACAAAATACATCAAATTGGACGCCGATTGGGCTGGCAGGCGAGCGCGGTTGTAACGCTCACGATACTTTCCAGTACAACGGTGTTGGCACAATCCAGCGAATCCCCGCAAGAGCAGCAAGTCGCGACGTCGGCTGAGGATTTTCAGCGCTATGAGGCAGAGCGACTGCGGCAACAGCAAACGCGATTTGAGCTCGAGCGACAACGACAGGAAAATGAACGTCGTGGGCAAGAACAAATGCGGCTTGAGCAACTGCAGCTTGAAATACAGCAGCGCGAACAGGAACAGTTGCGGCTGGAAAATGAAGCGTTCGAGAGGGAGCGTGCTCAGGTTGCTTTGCAACAGCAGCAGGCACAATCAAGCCACAGCAATTCTGCATCAGGCAAGCAAAGTACAGCGAGTTCCGGAACCGATATCCCGGATATCTACGAGCAGCTGCGAATCATCGCTCAGCTAAGAGATGAAGGTATTCTGACCGAGGACGAATTCGTCGAGCTGAAGAGAAAGATCCTGAACTAATTTCCGATTTCGCGCATTCATTGGGCGTGCAGCGAAAAAAAGCGTTTTAGCAAACAGATCGCCAAAAAAAAAGGCCTGCGCGAGCAGGCCCTTTTTCGATGCTTCTGGAGTTTTCGCTTGCGGTTGAATCAACCGCGGATTCGGCGCCTAGCTAGCCTTCGTGTCAACTTTCCTGGAATCGACCGCTATTTTCGCGGTGACATCGGCATCGTTTGCTGGCATCTCGACGGTCTGGTCATCGACAGAGAACTCAGCCGTCTGTTCCTGCAACATGCTGGTGGCATCGGTGTCGCTTGCTTCCGTGTGCTCAATCGGGAGTTGCGCCGTGACGTCGAGTTCGGTAACACTGGCCAGTGGCATTTCGCTGGTTGCATCATCCTGTTCAGCTTCGGCAGGAAGGTCCATGCGATCTGCCAGTTCCAAAGCAGCTTTCGCGATTTCCTGATTCAAGGCCTGCGTCGCGGTCATCTCGTCCTCGTAATCCTGCTCGAGTATATCGAAATCGACCTCTTTGCTGACGGTGTAGTCGTCGCTGATGAGGGTGGCATCGTTCACATCCACTGCAACAGCTTTCAAGTCTCTTTCTGTCACATCTTCAGGAATCGGCATTTGCGTCGCGTCGACAATAACTGACATATCGTAGTCGTCTTCTCCTGGCAGGGTTTCGCTTTCGAGAATAGACTGTATATCGACTTTCATCGGCGGAATGATGTCAGTTGCTGATGACTGGCCGCCGCTGCTCATTTCTTCTGGCAGTTCCATGTCCAGGTGCGTTGTGGCGGCGAAGCCGAAGTCCTGCGCAACGTGCATGTCGGAGTTTTGCTCAAGACCGTTGCCGGAAACAAGATCGGCATCAAGCTCGAACGTCTCCTCGGTCAGCACAAGGTTTTCTTCGGTCGGGGAGTCGTCGGACAATCCGTAATCGAGATCACTTACAGACTCGATGGTTTCCGTATTATTGTCTGTCCTGCGGCGTTCTGGCTGGGCAACTACAGCGCCAATCGGTGCGGAACCAAATCGACTACGTATGCGTCGTCCAAACAGCAACAGCGCGAGGAAAATTGCGATACCGCTTCCAGCCAGCCATGTAAGCAGGTTGGATGACCCGGTTGTGCTGTTTTCATTTGCAGTGCCTAAAGCGAATGTATTTCCGTTCGGCGTGCTAGCGATCTCCGGACTCTCGATGGGTGTGTCGAGAATAATCGTCTCTACCGCAGCTGACCCAGCTGGAGTTACGAACGGCTTGTCGGCGTCGAGAATCACATCACCTGGCTGCAGATCGGCGAGTGGCGCACTGATCTGGGCCCCTGCAGTCGCCGTGCCAGCATCATCAGCGGTCACTTGCTCGGGATCAATGCCCTGATAAGCAATACCCTGGTCCTCAACGCCAGCGGCAATGAGTGTGCTTGCGGGCTCTCTTGCAGCAGAATTGTCTGTTGCAGAATTACTGCTGGCAGCAACTAGTGCATCGGTGCTGCCAAGCTCAGGAATGGTTAGCCAGCTTCCAGCCTTAATTTTATTCGGGTCGTTGTCAATAAATGCTGTCGGGTTTAGCTCGAAAATCGTCATGACGGCGGGCCAAAGGCCAACTGAACGGTTCTCGATACGCTGTACGATTTCCGAGAGTGAATCGCCTGCCTGAACCTGGTAGCGCACCCCTGTGCCGACGGGCGCTTGATTTTCGATAGGGGATCTTTGAACCACAGATCTCGGCGCTGCGCTGCGAGACGTCATTGCCGGTGGCGCGCTTGTCTGCGCTGCCGCGGGCTGCGCAATCGCGCTGCCAGGCGGATCCATGAACAACATGTATTCGCGACTCAGATTCGGTGTGTATGGGCACCTGATGTTCACGTGCATGGTCAACATCGGCTCTCGAATGGGTGACTTACCAGTGAGCGAGATAACGCCATTCGCAATACTTATTCTGGCATCGTTTATCGCGGGCATCCCGGCGGAGGACGACGCGCGCTGCAAGCTGACGCAAGTGTTCGTAATTTGTTCGTTCGGTGCCAGTGCAATTGGAATAGTCGCGCGCAGTGCCTGTCCGAGTTTTGACTGGACAGTGACTTCACCAAGCTCGAGCGCTGCAACCGGCAAAGCGCTCAATCCGCTGCCGACTGCGACAAGGGCTGGCAGCAGTATCTTGTTGCCGGTGCGGGTCCCGAAGGCCTTGGTGAATCTGGTTCGTTTTGCTCGCGAGTTTTTCACAGTATAAGACCCCGGTTGTATATGGTGGACGGGTGTAGAGCAGCCCGATTCTGGCACGATAGAGCTATTCTATGTCTCGTCCTTGGCCAGTGGATAGCGTGTGGTTCCACAATTGAAGTGTGATATACGTCACACTTGCAGACGGCATGTTGCTGTCAGCCGCCGTTCGCTGCTGCCAGTTCCGCCAGAGAGTTTTGTTTCACGTTTCCAACATCTTGCAGTACAACCTCAGGCTCTTGGACATAATGTCCCTGCATGTAGTCCAGGCCGAGTTGAAACAGTACCGCCATCGCATTCGCGTTCTCCACACGTTCAGCGATAGTTTTGATCTTGCGCTCTGATGCGGCACGAACAATCTTCTCAACGGTGTGCTGCATCGCAGTTTCAGTCATCAGCGTGTGCATGAGTTCACCATCGATCTTGATGTAGTCAGGTTTCAGTATGTCTAGAATCTGAAACCGGTCTTTATCGATACCATAGTGTTCCAGGGCAAAGCCAACGCCCATCTTTCGTAGCTTCTTGACGACTACGCTCGTTTGCTTGATATGTTTTGCCGCGTCACGCTCAGGGACCTGCAAAACCAGTCGAGTGCAGTCGAACTGAGTGGTGTCGAATTCCTGCTCCATCCAGGGGACCGTGGATTTGTCGAGCATGGATTGTCTGGACATGCGAACGAAGACGCGATCTGCTTCATTCTCATTACAAAACCTGATCGCCGATTTGATCATCCAGCGATCAATGTTCTTCATCATATTGTTGCGCGCGGCTGCCGGCAGGAATTCAGACGGCAAGACTGAATTGCCGCTTTCATCGAGCATGCGCACCAGTAAGTCATACATTTCGATAGAGTCGCTGCGCAAGCCGGCTATCGGTAGCTGCGCCAGGCGGAATCGATTGTCCATGAGAGCCGACTTGAGGTGTTTCACCCAGATCGCATCAAACTCGCGCTGCTTGGTATCTTCTGTGGCGCTCTCGCTGAGGAATGAGGTATTTCCACCGGCCTCTTTGCCTAACTTTTGCGCATCAACCGTCGCGGTCACGAACTCCTCAAGCGAACCAAATACTTCATTCGCGCCGCACACGCCTACTGTGCAGGTCATCTGTGCGGACTTGTCTTCAACTTCAAAGGTGAGTTTGCTCACGTGATCGACAAGTTGCTGGGCCCAAACCTGAGCGTCGCGTTCGCTGCCACGTTCCAGCAAGACCATGATTCCAGTACCTTCGAATCGGCCAGCAACATCCCGCGGGTGCATGCGTTTACGAACCACCTCGGAAAACTGTGCAAGGACTTCTTCGGAGTTCAATACTCCAACTTCACCGCTTAGCTTGCCAAATTTATCAGGTTTGATCAGCGCGAGAGCGTGTAGTCCTGATGATGGTTTTTTGCGCAGTCGTTTCCTGGTTCGGTCGAGAAATTGAGCGCGGTGGAAGAACAGGGTTGTCGGATCTCGTTTCAGGGCGTCGTGTACAAGTTTCGTCGGTTCTTCAACGAGTTTGATCGGCGGTGCAATACGAATCTGCACACACGGTCCATCGTCCAGGTCAAAACGGCGGAATTCGAGACCAAGCGGGTCAGCGCTATCGCCGGCAAAACTCGACCTGGCCAATAGTTTTTCATCGGGATCCCACTTGTTCTCAATAGTAGCGACCAAGGCGCCCTTTATCGCAGCTTGGCCCTCGCTTTCGAAATTATCCATTAGCGGCAGGCCGACGACTTCGTCGTTACTCGCCGATTTGAACATCTTGACCCAGGCTTCATTAACGTCAGTGATGATGCCGTCCTGAACAAGTGCGATTGCACTCGTGGACGATTGCATATGATCTTTTAGCTGCCGTTTATATTCGGTCGCCGATTGCAGCGTGGAGTTCAGAGCGCGTTCCACCCGCAGGGCTCTAAGCTCGCGGGTGACGACTGATTGAATGCGTTTTTTCAAGCCGATTGAAACAAGGTCGCATGCACCGCTTTTCATGGCGAGTTCGATACTGTTTTCGTCGGCTTTTTCCTGCAAGGCGATTAGCGGAACTTCAGGATTGAAGTAGTCTTTTTGTTTAATAACCTGCCGGATGGAGTCGGCGTAACGGTCACAGTTGATAATGAGCAATTCAACGTTCTCGCTGGAAAGCGTATCCGTCAGATCTCCCGGACGTTTGATCCAGTGACAATGCGCAGCATGGCCAGCATCGCGAAGGGTGCTGTTGATTAGCGCAACATCATCCTGATTCTCTGTCAGGACGGCGATCGATATACTCTGGCGACCGTTCAATTAGCAATCCTTGCTAGTACCGGGGTATCCATACAGTCCGGGTTTTGTTAAAGAAAGTCAGTCTAGCACCGCGCCCGGTTTAGTCGCGGTCGGCGTAGCAAAAGCGTGACGGGAATCAAGTTTCGAGGCCCTTTTTACCCGATTGGACGGTATTTTGGGGATTTACTGGCAAGCCACCCGGAGTCGAGTATGATGTCGCCCAGATTCCGCCGCAGTTGGCCTGTAGACCCTGTTTATGGCCAAGCTGTCGGTCGGACAGACTCATATCAATCAGGGAGCGATCGGGCAGCCACTGCTCGTACACGAAATGGCCAACTACAGCACCAACGAATTCAAATCCGGATTACGCATCATCATTGATCGTGATCCGTGCATTATTGTCGAGAATGAGTTCGTTAAACCGGGCAAAGGCCAGGCGTTCAATCGTGTCCGGATTCGTAATCTGAAGACCGGCAAGACGGTCGACAAGACAATGAAGTCCGGCGAAAGCGTCGAGGCAGCTGACGTGATGGACACCGATATGCAGTATCTATATGCGGACGGTGAATTCTGGCACTTCATGGTGCCGGATACATTTGAGCAGTATGGTGCGGACGAGAAATCAGTTGGCGATGCGAAAGACTGGATCAGCGACGGTGATGTTTGTCAGGTGACCTTGTGGAACAACTCGCCTCTGATCGTTATGCCGCCGAATTTCGTTGAGCTCGAAATTACGGAAACAGATCCAGGTGTTAAAGGTGATACGGCAAGCGGCGGCGTGAAGCCGGCAACCCTGAGTACGGGTGCTGTGATTCGAGTACCGTTATTTGTTGATCAAGGCGATGTGGTCAAAGTTGATACGCGCATTCGCGAATACGTCTCACGCGTCAAATAAATTTACGGCACTTGCTTTGTAGTTCGCAATACGCGGCGCAGAGCATTTCGATGCCAGCCTGATCTGCAGCGCTGAATCGATCGATTGACGGACTGTCGATATCAAAGACGCCGACAAGTTCGCCGTTGACTAACAGCGGCACGACCAATTCTGACCGTGAGGCCGCATCACAGGCAATGTGGCCCGCAAACTCGTGCACATCATAGACTCGTTGTGTCTGCAGCGTCGCTGCCGCAGTGCCACAAACGCCGGTGCCAAGCGGAATACGAACGCAGGCCGGCTGGCCCTGAAACGGTCCCAATACAAGCTCATCGCCACGTAGCACATAGATGCCCAGCCAGTTGATATCGTCCATGGCATGGTAGGTGAGTGCGACGAAGTTCGCGGCATTCGCGAGCGAATCTGACTCGCTTCCCAGTAGCGCAAGCAACTGCGAATTCAGCAGCTTGTAGTTAATTTTTTCCATGCTGGTTCTCGTGTGCGAATGTAATGACGTTACGTATATCGTCCGTCTTGTTGCATGCCATTTGCAAGCGTTCCAGCCCGACAGCAACACCAGCGCACTCTGGCAGGCCCGCCTGCAATGCCGCCAGCAGCGTTGTGTCGTGAGGTCGGATTGTCAGCCCTGATTGTCTTCTCCTTGCCTGATCCGATTCGATCCTGGCGAGTTGCTGCCTGGCATCTGTTAATTCGACATAGCCGTTCGCCAGCTCAGAGGTACCCATGAAAACCTCAAACCGGTCCGCGACTCGGGCATCGTCCGGGCATAGCCTGGCAAGAGCTGCCTGGCTCGCAGGATAGTGTTGCAAGATTGTTAGTTTGTCTGCGGTGAAATTCTTGCTGATGATTGTGCTGAGAATCAAGTCAAGCCAGGCATCTCTGTCGTCGCCAAGCGCATCACGCAGCTCCGCATCTGCAGCGGCTGACGTCGCCAATTCATCGATGCTCGCGTCGAACACGTCAACGTCCGCATACTCTCGGAAGGCATCTGCATAATCGAGTCGCTCTTCACCCATACAATTTGTTGTGGCGCCCAATGCACTGGCTATTAGCTGCACTGTGTCAGTGATTATGTCAGCGAGGCCAAAGCCCAGTCGGTACCATTCGACCATGGTGAATTCAGGTTGGTGTTGTTTGCCAAGCTCGCCATCGCGAAATACACGACAAATTGAATATATATCCGGATAACCTGCGGCCAGTAATCGTTTCATCGCGAATTCGGGCGATGTATTCAGGTACCAGCGTTTCGTCGCAAGGCCGGACTCGAGTCCGAAGCTTTCGATGTTCGTGTCACTCACCGCATACGGTGAAAGAGCCGGTGTATCGACTGCAAGAACGTCGCCGTCGCTAAAATACTGTCTGATACGCTGCAGCATATCGGCGCGACTTCGAGCTGCATCGACACTTGATGTCGGTTGCCAGTTCGTCATGCCTTCCGATTGCGCAACTGACCGATGGATTCGCCCATCTGCATTACCGCACCTGCCTGCAGCTCGTCATTCCAGTCACAAACATCTTTCGGTAGCAGGACTATGACGGTCGACCCCATGTTGAACCAGCCCAGCAAATCACCCCTGGCAATTTTTCTTGAGCCAGTGGGCAGGTCCAGCACTTCAACGACGCCTGATCTGCGCGGCCGAATTTCCCCACCCCAGGTCGTGCTTATACTGCCAACGTTGAGAGCGCCCACGAATATAAGAACGGCAGGACCGTGTGTCGTATCGAAATGCAATATCAGTCGTTCATTGCGATAGAACAAACCTGGCAACTTTGCGACGGTATTTGCATTCACGCTGTAGAGATCGCCGGGCACGTATCGTGCAGCCACCAGCTCACCGCTCAGCGGGGCATGTACACGGTGATAGTTGTAGGGCGCGAGATAGATCGTCGCGTAACTCCCGTCGACGTAATCGCGCGCATCGTCAATGTCGGTCGCGAGCAGATCGTCCAGCGTATAGCTCAGGCCTTTAGCTTGAAAAATGCTATCGGCCCGCAGCGGGCCCGCGCTACTAACTGTGCCATCAACCGGGGAAACCAGCACGGCAGGGTCAGTTGCAAGCGGTCGCGCGTCAGCCTTGAGCTCGCGGATAAAAAAGTCATTGAAGGTCGCGAAATCCGTTGGTACCTGTAGTTTGATTTCATCGGTTGCGACATTGAATCCGTCAATAAACTTCCTGATCAGGTAGTCCTTGATTCTCGGCGACCGAATTCTCGCAATTCGATAAACAAGTGCAGTTAGTAAATGCCTGGGCAATAGCCGCTGTAGCAGTACGAATAGCTGGGCCGACATAATTTTATGGTGTCCTGGTCTGTTCTTGGCTGGCCGCAACGCTCAAGAGTAATGCATCGTTCGAGTAGAATTGCAGCGTCACGCTGCTTATTTCTGCAACCGGCTTCATGAGCATCAGATGCTTGCCGCCGCTTGAAAACTCCAGCGTCTGACCCGGCGCAATAGACAAGGTCGGGAGTGGCCGCATTCTCGATATACCGTCTTCCAACCGTGTTTCGTGCATCTCGACGGATGCAAATTCCGGGCTGGTGACGCGATCGATCGTGATGAACGACTCTGAGTTATTAGTCAGCGACAGATACCCGGCCCGCATCCCGGCGCCGGGCGCTGACTGATAGACGACAACATCTGCCGCGACCAGAGACGCTTCTTGTGCGACATCGCACGCGGTTAACGGGCTAGCTAATAGAGCGAGCAAAATTAATGACATTGCGCCACGCATCAACGGCGACTCATCATCAGGGGCAGATCGTTAGCGAAGTTTTCAGCCGAGTGCGGTGCACTGAACAGCGCATGAAACTGCCCGCGCGGATTAATTACCAGTACTACTGCCGAGTGGTCGACTGAATATTCACCATCAGTAGCATCGATATCCGACGGCGACTTCTCGAAATATATGCCGAGCCCGGCCGTGAGTTTTCTGAGCTCACTGATGTCCCCGGTTATGCCCACATTGTCATCGCCGAAGTAATTTACGTACTTGGCCATGACTTCAGGTGTGTCGCGTTCCGGGTCTACGCTGACAAGGACGATCGTCGGCAGAGGTTCGATATTCTGCGCGGCGAGAAGTTGCTTTGCTGTCGCCAATACCTGAAGGGTCGCCGGGCAAATGTCAGGGCAATGTGTAAAGCCGAAAAACACCAGGCTCCAGCGACCCTCAAAATCGGCCGGGCCGATTGGCTGGCCGTTATGGTCCAGGAGCGAAAACTCAGGTAGTGGGCCCGGGGCAGGCAACATGGTCGCGACGATTGGCTGCACAGGCGGCTTGCTAATGCCAAAGGACAACCAGGCGCCGGCTATCCCGGCGAGCAAGAGAATTGCGATACGAAAGATATTGGTCTTGGTCATGTCATTTAGTCTGTAGCGTACTGCTTGGGAAGTCAGGGCAGGATTCTACAGGCAGTGCCGCTCCGGTGCTTGTTCCTTAGCAATATCCGCAAAACAAAGCATTGAACGACAGATTTTGCGCAACATGCTAAATTCGCGCTCGCAAATTCGGCAAAACGCAACCAGCGGCACTGGACAATGAAAACACAACAAAACGTTGCAGACCTGATCAGGCAGATTAGTGATCAGTTTGAGACGGCGCAGCTAAGCTATGGACATGGCACGGACAATGCCGTCGATGAAGCTGCGTGGCTTGTGTTTGCCAGTCTGGGGTTGTCGCATGACGATGCTCCTGAAATGTATCGACGCATGATCACAGCGGCAGAGTTGTCGGGAATCGCCAAATTAGTTGAGCGTCGCATCGTGGATAGAGTGCCGGTCGCCTACCTCGTCAATCAGGCATGGTTCGCGGGGCTGGAGTTTTATGTGGACGAGCGCGTTTTGGTGCCGCGATCGCCCTTTGCGGAATTAATCCACAGTGGGTTTTCCCCCTGGGTCGCGCCGGGCTCGGTCGCCAGGGCCGTCGACCTGGGCACTGGGAGCGGCTGCATTGCGATTGCCCTGGCTAAGGCATTGCCGGATGCACAAGTTGATGCCGTCGATGTATCAGCGGATGCTCTGGCGGTTGCCGCGATCAATGTGCAGCGCTATGGACTGGAAGAGCGCGTAAAGCTTGTCCAGTCCGACTTCTTTGCCGCGCTGGAGGGTCGGCACTATGACCTGATTGTCAGCAACCCACCCTATGTTGACCAACACGACATGGACGCGTTAACGCCCGAGTTTTCTCACGAGCCGGTACTCGGCTTGGCGTCGGGCGAGGATGGTCTGGATTCGGTCAACACGATACTGCATCATGCAGCGAGGTTCCTGAACGACAATGGCGTTCTCGTTTGCGAGGTTGGCAACAGTCGGGTGGCGCTGGAAGAGCGTTATCCGGAGGTGCCATTTATCTGGCTGGAGTTCGAGCATGGTGGTGCCGGTGTGTTTGTTCTCATGAAAGACGATTTGGAAGGGTTGTAGACAGGTGTCAGGTAATAGTTTTGGACGGAGTTTTGTCGTAACGACTTTTGGCGAAAGCCATGGTCGTGCACTCGGGTGTATTGTTGACGGCTGTCCTCCAGGCATGCCGCTTGACGAAACTGATATTCAGGGCGACCTCAATCGTCGCCGACCCGGGCAGTCGCGGCACACGACCCAGCGCAATGAGCCGGATCAGGTGCAGATACTGTCCGGTGTCTTCGAGGGCAAGACAACCGGAACTCCTATTGGCTTACTGATCGAAAATAAGGATCAGAAGTCAAAAGACTACGGCGACATCAAGGACAAGTTTCGTCCGGGCCATGCCGATTACACCTATCAACAGAAATACGGTATTCGCGACTATCGTGGTGGTGGTCGGTCCTCAGCCAGAGAAACAACGATGCGAGTCGCAGCGGGTGCGATTGCGCGCAAATATCTAAAGCTGCAGCTTGATGTCGAGATCAAGGGCTATTTGTCGCAACTCGGGCCAATTAAACTGTCGGCGATCGACCTGGCCGCGGTGAACGAGAATCCGTTCTTTTGCGCTGATCCGGCGCGCATCAACGAATTGGAAGCGTTCATGGATGAGTTGCGGGAGCAGGGCGATTCCATCGGCGCCAAGATCAGCGTACTGGCGAGCAACGTTCCGCCAGGTCTTGGCGAGCCTGTGTTCGATAAGCTCGAAGCAGACCTTGCTCATGGCTTGATGAGCATCAATGCCGTCAAGGGTGTTGAGCTTGGCGCAGGATTTGCGGCGATCAGCCAGCGCGGCAGCCAGCATCGTGATGAAATCTCCGCTGACGGATTCAACAAGAATGATGCTGGCGGCACCTTGGGCGGCATTTCTTCCGGGCAGGACATTCTCGCCAGCATCGCGCTGAAACCGACCTCCAGTATCTCGGTGCCTGGCAAAACCGTCGACATATCAGGCAAGGAAACCGAAATTGTGACCATCGGTCGGCACGACCCCTGTGTCGGCTTGCGCGCAACGCCAATCGCCGAAGCGATGGTTGCCCTGGTATTGATGGATCACTATCTGCGGCATCGGGCGCAAAACTCCGACGTGCGGTCGGAGACACCTGTTATTCCCGGTTCGTAAGACCTGGTTCGTAAGACAATACAAACTTCCGAGTCCTTGACTCTCTCAAGCAAAAATCACCGGAAACAGTAGTTGCCATGAAAAAGACCTTTGATATTGCAGTTGTCGGCGCAACCGGTGCTGTCGGCGAGGCGATCCTCGACATTCTCTCAGCCCGCGACTTTCCGGTTGGCAAAGTGTTCGCGCTCGCATCCGAGCGTTCGCTGGGGAAAACAGTGAACTTCGGCAATCGGTCGCTGGACGTTGATGACCTGGCGACCTTTGACTTTTCTCAGGTTCAGATCGGCATTTTCTCTGCGGGTGGCTCGGTATCAGCCGAATTCGCGCCAATTGCAACTGCGGCTGGATGCGTGGTTATCGACAATACGTCTCACTTTCGTTACGACGATGACATCCCGCTGGTTGTTCCTGAGGTCAATGCAGAGAAAATTGCTGACTACAAAAATCGCGGCATCATTGCGAACCCGAATTGCTCAACCATTCAGATGGTCGTCGCGCTAAAGCCGATTTATGACGCGGTCGGCATTGAGAGAATCAATGTTGCGACCTATCAGGCCGTCTCCGGTGCCGGGCGCGGCGCAGTAGAAGAGCTCGTCCGACAAACCGCATCAATGCTCAATGGCAGGCCGCTTGAGATCAAAGGAGACGCCAAACAGATCGCATTTAACGCG
Source organism: uncultured Woeseiaceae bacterium (assembly GCA_964528965.1). Classification (GTDB taxonomy): domain Bacteria; phylum Pseudomonadota; class Gammaproteobacteria; order Steroidobacterales; family Woeseiaceae; genus UBA1847. The sequence goes on along the minus strand of CAZGVL010000031.1, from coordinate 13,350 downwards.
GTACCGCAAATTGATGTGTTGCAAGACAATGGATACACCAAAGAAGAAATGAAAATGGTGTGGGAAACGCGCAAAATCTTCGCAGACGACAGTATCCAGGTGAACCCTACTGCAGTCCGCGTTCCGGTTTTTTACGGCCATTCTGAAGCTGTGCACATTGAAACGAAGGAGAAAATTTCGGCCGCAGCAGTTTGCGATTTATTGGACGAAGCAGCTGGCGTTACGCTCGTTGGCGGCGTTTCTACCGGCGAATTTCCGACAGCCGTGACAGAGAGCTCTGGAAATGACCCGGTCTTCGTCGGCAGGGTACGCGAGGACATTTCTCATCCACGCGGAATCGATCTATGGGTTGTTTCCGATAACATACGTAAGGGCGCGGCTCTAAATAGCGTCCAAATTGCTGAAATATTGGCGAAAAACCATTTTTAAGCTATAGTTCGCAACCAAATGGAAAAGCCGTTCGCCTCCCACTAAATGGCCCCGTATTGGTGCCATAAACGGGGCGATTTGGGGCTGGAGATAAAAACTATGTTGCGACGACTCTCTCGTATCTCGCTTGCGCTTGCAGTACTGATTTCGAGCCAAGTGTGGGCCCTGGGGCTGGGAGATATACAACTGGATTCCGCGCTGAACGAACCACTGCGCGCACAAATCAGTCTGCTGTCAGCAACTCCGGAAGAGTTGAGTAACCTCAAAGTCGCGATGGCGGATGCCGCTACCTTTGATCGCTATGGGCTGGACAGGCCTGTCTACCTGCAAGGTATTGAGTTCATGATCATCAACGGCGTGGTCGAGGTTCGCTCGCGTTCGCCGATCACAGAGCCATTCGTTACTTTTCTGGTCGACGCGACCTGGTCACGAGGACGGCTGCTGCGTGAATACACCATATTGCTTGACCCGCCCACTTTTGCGCCGCAGACCCGGACTGAGCCTGCCGTAACCGCGCCGCAGCGCAGCACACCTTCGGACAGTGGGCGCATAAACAGAGAGCCGACGCCCGCGCCCGCGCCTCGAACTCAAAGTAACTCTGCACCTGCACCAACACGTGCGCCGGTCCGATCCGATCCGGCACCGCAGCGAGAGTCCGCCGCAGAATCTGCCCGTACGCCAGCACCGGAAATTGCCTACGATACGAGCGATGGCAGCAACGTGGTCGCGCAGCGTGGTCAAACGCTGTGGGGAATTACGCGACAGGTCATGCCCGATAGCAGGCTGACCATGAATCAGACGATGCTGGCTATTTTTGAGGCGAATCCGGACGCATTTCTCGGCAACATCAATAAGTTGCGGGCAGGGGCATCGCTGCGCATTCCAAGCGCCGATGAAGTGTTCCAAATTGGCCGCGGTGACGCTCTGAGTGAGGTGCAGCGGCAACATGCTGAATGGGATGGAAGTCCTTACGTAGCGCCACGCGCCGACCCTGAACCACAACAGCCAAGCCTGCAACTTGTGCCGCCCGACGATGACCTCGTGCTGGACGGTGGAGGCGACGACCTCAGCGCCGACAGCGATAGCGATTTTGCTAGTACTCCGTCCAGCATGGGCGACGAAGCCGAGCAACGAATTAACGAGATCGACCAACGAATCAACGATTTAGAGTCGGCAAATGTGCCGGAACAACGTTCACTCATTGAGATTCGTGACAATGAGCTCGCCGCACTTCGTAATGAGCGCGCCCGTCTTCGAGGTGAAGCTTACGAGCCGGTAGAGGATGTAGTCGCCGATGATGTTGCTGCGGATGACGCTGCCGTCGACCCATTTGAGGATGCAGACACAATGGCATCGGATGATGTTGTTGCGGATGAACAGGGCGACGAGGTAGCAGAACCTGCGCCAGAGCCGAACGTCGTTACGACGCGGACTGCATCAGAGCCAAGCCTTGTTGATCAGGCTCTGGCGATTTTGAAATCGAAGTGGACCATGATCGGCGGCGGTCTGTTAGTCGCTATAGCTCTGCTGATCGGCTTCATGCGCCGTCGCAGTGATGACGACGACGATTCGGGTGCGTGGCAGGCTCTTGACGAAGATGATTTGTCAGACGGCGATCTGATGTCTGCAACCGAGTCTTTACGAGCTCCCGCCAGAGACGAAGAGTCTTTCGTTGTTGTGGAGCAGGATTCGGCGATCCGGCCCTTGGGCGATGACACAATTGAAGCTCCCGCCGTTGCTGATGCGACGGAGGCTACTGGCAGTTTCGATTCACTGGAAGATACCTTTAGTAGTGAAACTGCTATCAACCTTGACCAGTCTGATCCGATCGCAGAGGCCGATTTCCATATGGCCTATGGCCTGTATGATCAGGCAGCCGATCTGATCAACGGGGCTCTGGAAGTTGAGCCCGAACGTCAGGATCTGCTGACCAAGCTTTGCGAAATCTATTTCGTTTGGGGTAATCGCGACGCGTTTGTTGACGCGGCTGGCCGTTTAAAAGCTGCGATCGGCGGTGACGAGAGCTCCGATTGGGACAAGATTGTCATCATGGGGCAGCAGATTGCTGCAGATCATGATCTGTTCGAGGGTGCAGGAGTTGCAGGTGCGACCAAGGCAGTCGACCTGTCGTTTGAAGCGGGCATGGACGAAACCGGAGCTCTGGATATGGAGCTGGGTTCGGAGGCGGACAACGCTAACGACATCATTGATCTGGGCATGGATGAGACAGTTAGTGCGGCCGATGATGATGGCATTGACTTCCTGTTCGATGGTGACGATACAATTGATGCGACGACCGATGATTCGGCCGTGGATATCGATCTGAACGTGACCCGAGAAACAGCCGCGTTCGATCTGGAGAACATTGAGGCCACGGCGGAAATGCCGACAGCCGAAATGCCTGCGACGGACATGGATGCTACCGCGGAAGGGCTAACCGACTCTCCCACGATCGAACAACAATTTGACGTATTAGGTGGCACTGCAGAACTGCCATCACTTGATCTGGGTAGTGCGGGAGCCGTCGACGATAATCTGGGAAACAGCAGCCTGTCGTCCGATGAAACCGCCGAAATTAATCTCGACGATCTCGGACTGGATATCAGCGGATTGGAGGAAACAGAGCTTGCGTCACTGGATGACCTCGATGCCACTAGCGAAAACGAAGCGCTGTCGATAACCGGCATCAACGAAGCATTGGAAGATCCAACGGGAGTGACGGGCAGGAACCCCGAGATTGACCCGGACTCTACCGGCATCCTGCGGGGTTTGAGTGACGATGCCGCGGCGAAAACGGAAGTTCTCGTCGATATGGGCCTCGACGATGTTACGGGAACAAATACTTTGCTGAATCTTGACGCTGGCTCTGTCGAAGAGTCGGCCGATGTAAGCATTGACGAAAGCTTGCTTGATGCGACTGGTCTGACGCAGGTCCTCAGTGACGATTTTGCCGTAGAAACCACTTCAGACGTAGAAGCGGACCTTGACACGATGCTGTCCGATGCGGACGCCACTATGCTCGCGCCGGGATACGGCGACGACGACACCGTCAATGTGCCAGCTGACGATGATGCGACCATGTTGGCCGGGCTTGACGACGAAGATGACTTCGACTTTGCCAAGACCGAGGCACTTCCGGCTGACGTTTTCACCACGAATGGCAGTCTTGATGAGACCGGCGAGTTACCGGCGGTTGCCAGCACCGATTTTGATCTGGACCTCGATGACCTGACAGCAGCACTGAAGGTCAGCGAAATGGGCGATACCGTTGATCAGCCTCGGGATGACGCCACGGTTGAGCAGCCGCGTCCCGGCATAGCCGGGGCGGAAGAAACTGCCGAGACTCTGGCTTTGGCGCCAGGCGATCTGAGCGACGATCTACATGATGCCCGGACCATGACCGAGGTCGGCACCAAGCTTGATCTGGCTCGCGCCTACGTGGATATGGGCGATCCGGCTGGCGCACGCAGCATCCTCGAAGAAGTTCTTGACGAGGGTGATGATGGACAGCGACAGCAGGCACAGCAGCTGTTGGATTCGCTGCCCTAGCCGTAACGAGATTCTCGGACATGCGGTTGGCAATTCGGCGGCCGCGTATTTCATTTGATAATTCCTATTGACCAATATGCGGATCGCTCTGGGCATTGAGTACGACGGGACGGCCTACAATGGCTGGCAACGTCAGCGAACCGGTGTTGGAGTGCAGTCTTTCATAGAAAAAGCGCTGTCCCGTGTCGCCAATGAAGCTGTAGAAGTGACTTGTGCAGGACGCACAGATACCGGGGTCCATGCATCCGGGCAGGTCGTGCATTTTGATACTCGCAGCGAACGCACCGATCATGGTTGGTTACTTGGTGTAAACAGCAATCTACCCGACGATATCAATGTCAGCTGGGCCATTCGAGTTGACGAAGCTTTTAGTGCCCGGTTTTCCGCAACGGCCCGTACTTATCGCTATTTAATTTTGAACCGATTGGCCAGATCTGCGCTGCAGGCGAAGAGAGCATGGTGGGTGCATCAGCCACTCGATACTCAGAAAATGCACGAGGCGGCGCAGGCATTGGTCGGAATGCACGATTTCTCGGCATTCCGGGCAGCAGGATGCCAGGCATCGAGCCCGAATCGCGAAATCAGGTCGATCGAGGTTAAGCGACAGGGAGACTGGATCAGGCTGGAGGTGACAGCGAACGCGTTCTTGCAGCACATGGTACGCAATATTACGGGTACATTGATGGCCGTCGGTTGCGGTGATGAGCCGGTTGCGTGGTTATCTGATGTGTTGCAATGTAGGGACCGAAAACGCGGTGGAATTGCTGCACCGCCGCATGGATTGACATTGATTCACGTCGAGTACCCGACTGAATTCTCCCTACCGTTGTCATCAAGTGACGAGATCGCGAGTTTTTCCTGATCGCAACATTGGTCGGGATCTGCTTTTTCCCAGTGTTGTGGAACAAATAATTGGATAAGATGCACCTATGAGCTGGTTTGAAAAATTGATGCCCTCGAGAATAAGCACCGAGAATCGCACGCGATCGGTTCCCGAAGGCGTATGGATAAAGTGTCCAGCCTGTGATGCACAGTTGTATCGCAATGAGCTCGAGCGAAACTTGCAGGTTTGCCCCAAATGCGACCATCACATGCGCATTGGCGCGCGCCAGCGCCTGGAGTTTTTTCTCGATGCGGAATCGCAGACTGAATTGTCGGCTGGTCTTGAGCCGGAAGACCCGCTGAAATTTCGCGACAGCAAGCGTTATCGTGATCGCCTGGTCCAGGCACAAAAGAAGACGGGCGAAAAGGATGCTTTGGCCAGTGTCACTGGAAAGTTGCATGGGCACCCGGTAGTCGCTTGCGCGTTTGAATTTGCTTTTATGGGCGGTTCAATGGGGTCGGTCGTCGGTGAGAAATTTGCCCGCGCTGCGAAACATGCTGCGGAGCACAACATGCCGATGATCTCTTTCGCAGCCAGTGGCGGGGCACGCATGCAAGAAGCGCTGTTTTCGCTATTGCAGATGGCCAAGACATCAGCCGCGCTTGCTAAATTGGGTGCGAAACACGTTCCGTATATTTCGGTGCTGACCGATCCTACGACAGGTGGCGTATCAGCCAGCCTGGCGATGCTTGGCGATGTGAACATTGCGGAGCCAAATGCGCTGATCGGATTTGCTGGACCGAGGGTTATCCAGCAAACCGTTGGTCAAAAGCTTCCAGAGGGTTTTCAGCGCAGTGAGTTTCTGCTCGATCATGGCGCAATCGACATGATCGTCGATCGACGCAAGATGCGTGATGAAATCGCGGACATACTCGCGAAATTCGAAAACCGCCCCAGCCCTGTCCCGAAAGCGTAAACGTCACGATGAGCCCGGCCGGATTGTCATTAGATGACTGGCTTGCCCGGCTGGAGACGTTCTCTGCGCAGGAGATCGTTCTCGGTCTGGAGCGTGTCCATACAGTCCTCGAAGAGCTGAAATTGCCGATGCCGGAGCACGTGTTTCACGTGGCTGGCACGAACGGCAAAGGATCGAGTGTGGCTATGCTGCACTCATTGCTACAGCAGTCCGGACAGCGTGTTGGAAGCTATACGTCGCCGCATGTCGTTGAGTACAACGAGAGAATCAGCGTCAATGACAGGCATGCAACGGACGCGCAGATTATTTCTGCATTTGAGCGCATCGACGACGTTCGCGGTGATGTTCCGCTGACCTACTTCGAGTACGGGACGCTGGCCGCATTGCTGGTATTTGCTGACGTGGATGTCGCTGCTGCGGTTCTCGAGGTAGGGCTTGGTGGCAGGCTGGATGCAGTCAATGCCATTGAGCCAGATGCAGGCCTTATTACCAATATATCACTGGATCATTGTAGCTGGCTGGGCGATGACGTCGAATCCATCGGTCTTGAGAAAGCGGGCATCATGCGCGCTGGCAAACCCGTGGTGTTTGCGTCGACTGCCATTCCGACGTCAGTCCTGAAATATGCCGACTCGATAGAAGCGGATTTGATTCTTTGTGGCCGCGACTACCACTATTCAATGAATGACAATGGCTGGTCCTGGCAGGGACGTTCGCACCAGCTCGAATCGCTCGAATTGCCGTCACTGCGCGGTGAGTATCAGCTCGCAAACGCGGCTGGAGTGCTAGCGCTTGTGGAAGCATCCGGGCGGCATGAATTGCTGCAAAAGAACATCGTCGACCGGGCGTTCGGGAGTTTGCAGGTTGCGGGCCGTATGCAGTCGATAGAAGCCGACGGACACTGGCTGCTTGATGTTGCACACAATCCCGCCGCCGCCAATGCGCTGGCTCAAACGCTGGTGACGAACTCCCGGCAGGGCAAGACCATTGCGATTACAGGTTTACTGGATGACAAAGATGCAGAAGGAGTCATCGCTCCGCTCGTTGACGTTGTCGATCACTGGATCGCGGTGACAGCAAACAGCCCACGCGCCGTAGACGCTGGCGAGTTGGCGCGGATCATTGCCAATCTGAGCAATCGGGCATGCCTCGTCGCGACTTCAGTTGACGAAGCGGTTAGTTTCGCCCGCGAACGGGCGGCTGAAAATGATCAAATACTGGTGACCGGATCGTTTTACGTCGTTGGTCCCGTCCTCGATATTCTTACGTTATACTCGCAACGCTAATCATGATGGAAAGAGCCTTGAAAGAACGCATTATTGGAGCGGCTATTTTGGTGGTCGTCGTGGTCCTTATCGTGCCCGTATTTCTGGACGGCCCGCCCGCGGAAAATGAGGTCGTAAGTACCAGCGTACCTTTGCCGGGACAGTCCGAGCAGGATGTACGCACGGTTGTTCTGGATCGGGATCGAACGGATCCCGTGCCGGTTGCTGCAACCACTGACAACAAAGCGCCAGCACCCAGGCCCGTCGTCGAAGAGAAGCAGACTGCTGTGGTTGCGGTGACGCCGGTGCAAGAGCCCGATGTGACTCCAGCTACTTCGCCGCCTGTTGAGCAACCAAAGCCCAGGAAGGATCCCGCGCCGCCCGTCAAAACTGCGACTAATAGCTCCACAACGGGCATGTGGGCGGTGCAGTTGGGTAGTTTCTCCGACCAGAATAATGCGGAGCGGTTGGCAGCGAACCTGCGCAAGCAGGGCTTTGCCGCATTCCTGAGTAAATTGCCGACCGATTCGGGCGAATTGCACCGCGTACGCATAGGCCCGCAAAAGGACCGTGCCAGCGCGGAAGCCATGGCCGAGCGGCTGCGCAAGGCAGGTCACGATGGTAAGGTGCTGCCACATCCCTGATCGATTGGCGCTGGTCTGATTTCAGGCGAGCATGTTCGCTTGTTGTTCTGTTAGAATCTCCATCCATCCACCCTGATCACAGCCGGAACACACCCGACTTCGACGATGCCGATCATCGACATTCTCATAGCCGTTGCCATCGCTATTTCCGTGATCGTGGGAATCTTCCGCGGCTTCGTGAAAGAAGCGATCTCTATGGCAGCTTTGCTGCTGGCGATCTGGGCGGCACTGTATTTTGGGCCGCAAATTGGCAATGTGTCTGAATCCTGGTTTAGCTCCGAGGAACTGCAAACGTGGTTCGGCCGGGCGCTGGTGTTTTTCGTCATATTGACACTGGGTGGGCTTATCGGCTGGGGCGTTGCCAAATTGGTGCGCCTGTCTGTATTGAGTGGGCTGGATCGTTTCTTCGGCTCACTGTTTGGCGCATTGCGCGGCATCTTGTTGGTGGCGGTATTCATCATCGGCGGACAGTTTGCGGGTTTTGACAATGACAGTTGGTGGACGAATTCCAAGCTAATCCCGCATCTTGAAGTCGTTGCAGAGTGGATCAAAGTCATGGCACCACAAGGGCTTGATATGATTACGCCTGACGGCAAGGTGGAAGCGCCGCCGCTTGATGCGGTTACAGACCTGATTAGCCGCGACAATAGCTGAGGGCTACGGAGTATCTTATGTGTGGTGTCGTTGGAATCGTCGGAGCGCAGCCGGTCAACCAGGCGCTATATGATGCGCTTACGGTCATGCAGCATCGTGGGCAGGACGCTGCAGGAATATTTACCTGGGGCAAAGACGGACTGCGACAACGCAAGAGCAATGGACTGGTGCGCGATGTTTTTCGGCACCGCCATATGCAGGGCCTCACTGGAAACATCGGCATAGGCCACATTCGTTACCCAACAGCCGGTGGCGCCAGAGCCTCGGAAGCGCAGCCTTTCTACGTGAATTCACCGTATGGGATTTGCCTGGGGCACAACGGCAATCTGACTAACAATGAAGAGTTGTCAGAAATGCTGGCGCAACAAGACCGGCGACATATCAACACGGGTTCTGATTCCGAGGTGCTGCTCAATGTTTTTGCCCACGAATTGCAGACGCGCGTAAATGGTCATTTGACTGCGGAGACCATCTTTGATGCGGTCGAAGCCGTGCACAAGCGATGCAAGGGTGGCTACGCGGTTGTTGCAATGATTGTCGGCGTTGGTGTCGTCGCATTTCGCGACCCGCACGGAATTCGGCCATTAGTGCTGGGTGATCGGGATACTCCAGCTGGCAAGGAATACATGGTCGCATCAGAAAGTGTGGCTTTGGACGTGCTGCAATTTAATCGCTTGCGTGATGTTCGCCCCGGCGAAACGGTATTTATTGACGTCGACGGTGGGCTGTTCAGTCGCGAACTACAAAGTGACGCGAAACACACGCCGTGCATATTTGAGTATGTGTATTTTGCGCGTCCCGATTCAATTATCGACGACTTGTCTGTTTATAAGGCTCGCCTGCGCATGGGTGAACAACTGGCCGGCAAAATTATTCGCGAGTTCACGGACCATGATATCGACGTCGTGATTCCGATACCTGACACCAGTCGCACCTCTGCGGTGCAAGTGGCAACACATCTGGGGGTGAAGTATCGCGAAGGTTTCATCAAGAATCGCTACATCGGACGAACTTTCATTATGCCGGGGCAGGAAGAACGGAGGCAGTCTGTGCGCCGCAAGCTGAATGCGATCGATCTGGAGTTTCGCGGCAAGAACGTGTTGCTCGTAGACGATTCGATCGTGCGCGGCACGACTTCCCGACAAATAATTAAACTCGCCCGAGATGCCGGCGCCCGTAAGGTCTATTTTGCTTCGGCAGCGCCTCCTGTTCGCTATCCGAATGTTTATGGCATTGATATGCCATCTGCCGATGAGTTGATTGCGAACGGTCGAACGACCGAGGAGGTACAGGAACTGATTGGTGCGGACCGATTGATCTATCAGGATCTGCACGGATTGATCCGCTCAGTGCGGCACGATAATTCTTCTATCACCGAGTTTGATACGTCGTGTTTTTCCGGTGAATATGTCACCGGTGATATCACTAAGGAGTACTTGCACGAACTCGAGTCGCGAAGAAACGATATTGCGAAACAGCAGCGCGAGGCAAGACATGTGAGCCTGAGTGATGACGATATTTCAGCGGAAGAGCCCACGGATTCTGCGGTCGGCATGTAGACTGCTGCCCGTGACGGGTGCGCTTTCATGAGTATCAAAGTAATGATTATTGATGGCCAGGCGGATTTCCGCAGCCTGCTCATGCATCACGTCACGACCCATTGGCCCGATGCGACCATTACCGCGTATGACCCAACCGTTGCCGGCTACCTTCCCGACGAGTTTTCCGGTGCAGGCAATGACATTGTGTTGCTTGGAAGCGAGCTCGGCGACCGGGAAGGTGCGCTTGTTCTGAAACAGTTCGGCAAGGTTCCTGGATTCCCGGCGGTCATCTACTTCGGCGCAGCCGACGAAGAGGTGGCAGCGTTAAAGGCTGGAGCGGACGATTTCTTTGTGCGCAGCAGTATTCGGCACAATGCGTTGACGGTACGTATGAGCGATGCGTTGGCCGCGAATCGCTACGTGTCGTCGACCGGCTCGCTGTTTGTGGGGGATGAGAGAACCGGTATTCACCCACTGATTCGTGGCTACCAGCTGATCAATAAGATTAGCGCGTCACGGCATTCCGCCGTGTACCTCGCGCAGAAAAATTCTTCCGAGCTAAAGGTCGTTCTGAAAGTCCTGCGTCAGGCACCCGAAGAGATAGAGAGTATCGGCGCATTCGATCGCTTTCTGCAGGAGTACGAGTTAATTGCGGAAATAGAACATCCAAATATCGTCAAGATTTACGATTTAGGTGTCGGCGATGATCACGCACATATCGCGATGGAGTTCTTGGCAGGCGGCGACCTGAAGCAGAAAATGTCGAGCGGGATAGCGGAGGCAGAAGCGGTGAGTTATCTGCGCCAGATTGCAAGCGCGCTATCAAGAATCCACGAGGTCGGTATTCTGCATCGTGATTTGAAACCCGGCAATATCATGTTGCGCGAGGACGGATCGATAGCCCTCATCGATTTTGGTCTGGCCAAGAGAATGCGCTTGCAAACCGAGGTAACAGGTAGTGGTGAAATTTTTGGTACACCGTATTACATGAGTCCGGAGCAAGGGCATGCGAACGGCGTCGATCAGCGTAGCGATATCTACAGTCTTGGCATTATTTTTTACGAACTGCTAACGGGCAGGAAGCCGTTTCGGTCCGATACCGCGATGGGCATCATATACATGCATGCTCAAGCGCCGATTCCTTTGTTGCCGCCACGATTTGCTCAGTACCAGGTGATCCTGAACATGATGCTGGCAAAACTCCCGGCAGACCGCATGCAGTCCGCGGCTGAGGTAGAAGAGTGGTTATGAATATCGCAGTTCCAGGACCGGTCGCCGAGTTTCTGCACACAGCGACACCCATGGAGTGGGTTTCCGAGGCGTGCGAGCGATTGCCGGAAATGCTCCTGGATCATGCTAATTGCGAATTGAAGGCAGCATCAACGGCACTGGGGTTCTTGTATCGCTATCCGGATCGAAGTGCCCTGGCACAACGCATGTCGAAGCTTGCGCGCGAGGAGTTGCGCCATTTCGAACAAGTCAGGTCAATTATGGATGAGATGGGCATTCCGTTTGATCGTATTTCGGCGTCGCGCTATGCCGGTAGATTGCGTGATGCGGTGCGACAGAATGAGCCCAACAAGCTGCTCGATCTGCTGCTGGTTGGGGCAATAATCGAAGCGAGATCGTGTGAGCGATTTGCTGTGCTGGCGCCGCATTTGCCGCCGAAGCTCGGCAAGTTCTATGCAGGCCTGCTGGCATCTGAAGCGCGCCATTTCGAACACTACATTGCGTTTGCCAGCTCGGAGTGTGGGGTTGACGATGCGCAAATCGAACTGCGCCTGAGCGAACTCAAAGCTATCGAAGCGCTGCTTATTTCAGACCCGGACCCGGACTTCCGGTTTCACTCCGGTATGCCGCAGAGAGCTGCGATTGAAAACTGACTAGCGAGTCATCTCACTCAGCACTGGCCCACCGAGATTCCATCTCACGATACTGCCCTGATCGTACCAGTCTCCAAGTACAACGCGTTTCCCCTTTCGGCCGTCCAGATCGAGTTCGTGAACTGCGGGTCTATGCGTATGTCCATGCAATAAAACGTCGGCGCCATGCTCCAGCATCACCTTTTTCACCTCGTCCGGATTCACGTCAGTAATGTCAGAACTGAGGCTGCTCGAACGTGCAAGACTTTGTTGGCGCGCTGCTTCGGCGAGGGCCAGGCGCTCCCTTAGTGGTTTCTCCAGAATTGCAGCCTGCCATTGCGGGTTGCGAGTCATCAGCCGTATTTGCTGGTACTGCACATCATCAATGCACATCGCATCGCCGTGACTCAGCAGCGCTTTCTCGCCGTACATAGTGATGGCGTATGGGTCGGGTAGAATGGTGACGCCGGTTTCGTTGGCAAACTGCCTGCCAATCATGAAATCGCGATTGCCATGCATGAAATAGACTGGAATGCCTTTGTCAGACAGTGCGCGAAGCGCCATTTTGATGATGGCGTAGTGCGAATTTGGGTCGTCATCGCCTACCCAGGCTTCGAAGAGGTCGCCAAGAATGTACAGCGCTTCAGCTTCGGTTGCTTCGGTCTTGAGGAATTCGAGGAACTGATTGCCAATTTCCGGGCGATTCGCTTCCAGGTGCAGGTCCGATACAAATAGTGTGCTCATTCGAAAGTGATCCTCGATATTTTCTTGATGACTATCGGTACAACCGGGACATCCTTGCGGAACTCGCCGCCGGGGCCCGTGCGAGCATTGGCGATTTTGTCGACGATATCCATGCCTTCGATCACGTAACCAAATACGGCATAGCCCCAGTTGTTGTCGGCCGGATCGAGACGCGAGTTATCACCGATATTGATAAAGAACTGTGAATTCGCCGAGTGCGGATCACCGGTCCGTGCCATAGCAATGGTACCGCGCACATTGCTCATGCCATTGCCGGACTCGTTCGGGATCGAATTGTCGCCTTCTTTGAGTTTCAGACCTGGAGTGTAGCCGCCGGCTTGCGCCATGAAGCCCGGAATCACCCGGTGAAATACCGTGCCGTCGAAATAACCACTATCGACCAGCCCCAGGAAATTCCCAACAGTCAGCGGTGCGCGCCGGCCATCCAGTTCGAGCTTGAAGGTGCCTTCGGTCGTAACGACCTCGATATACGGGTGGGCCGGCACCTTGTCGGCCGCGACGGCAAATGCGCAGGACAGGGAGAGAAGCAGGCCAAACAGAACTTTTTTCATGGTTAACTCGAATAAGGGTTTTCTAGCTGAGCGCGCACAATAGCAAAGCCGCTGGCCTTGCTGAAGCACTGATGTGCGCATTGGCACGAGATGAATCGCTAGTTCGATGATTTTTCGGAAAAAACTGCCGTATCAAATTGACTGGCTCGGAAACCGGCCTTATCATCCTTCCCCCGCGAGCCTTGGTCCAAGGTCAGGAGCTCGCGCGGCATAACAACGCTTGACAGAAAAACAGGATCGGGGCATGGCGCAGCCTGGTAGCGCATCTGCTTTGGGAGCAGAGGGTCGGGA
>CAZGVL010000030.1:0-33369 GCA_964528965.1 uncultured Woeseiaceae bacterium | reverse complement strand
ATAAATGGTCACTCGCTTTCCAAGCGAGCGCCTTAAGCCGCTCAGCCACCTCTCCAATCTTTGTCACCGTTCTCAACCCGCCCGGCGGGATGATTCGCCGTCTGCGACGGCTCACCCCTCAAGGGGGCGCTCACTCACTGCGTTCGCTCCGCGTTTGTCGGTCGGCTACGCCGACCTCGGATCGAACCCGCGGTACGCTATAAATGGTCACTCGCTTTCCAAGCGAGCGCCTTAAGCCGCTCAGCCACCTCTCCTGTAACACATTGTTCGTCACGCGCCGTCAGCGAAGCCACTGGTCGCTAATAGCGGCTGCGGCCTCTCAGATTCCCGCCTTCGGGGGCTGGTCCAGGCACGGCGAACCAGGTGGTCTAACTGCCCTTGGTGACGCATCTGGCAACGGTATCTCCATAAACGGCTCCACATTATCCAGATCGCTCGGAACCTCAATGCGCTTGCCCTCTGTCGCCAGTTCATAGGGACTGGGGTCATCACAGGTCAGATCAGGCTTGCCACAGGCGACGAGGCCCGCAACAGCAAACACCAAAAACAATAATTTCACTACCTTCATACTGTGATCTCTAACTCAACACCCGCTAATTCTAACGCCTGCAACATCGCGGCATGATACTGCTCGCTATACTCCGTCAACGGCAATCGTATATGAGGCGCTATCAACCCCATTCTTTGTAAGGCCCACTTGACAGGAATTGGATTGGACTCAACAAACAGCGCTGTGTTCAACGCTTGCAGCGAGTCGTCCAGACTCTTTGCCTCAGTCAGATTGCCGGCCATCGCCAACTTGCAGAGCTCAGCCATTGCCGCCGGTGCCACGTTACCGCTAACGGTGACCACCCCGTGGCCGCCGTGCTCAATAAACGGCAGCACAGTAAAATCATCGCCGCTGTAAAACCTGAAATCGTCCCCAACCAGAGCCTTGATTTGCTGCAGCCGATCAATATCGCCAGTTGCTTCCTTGATGCCAAATATATTCTCATGCTCAGCAAGTCTGGCAACCGTTTCGGGCAACATATCTGCAACCGTTCGCCCGGGGACGTTATACAGCATCACTGGCTTATTAACAGCATCCGCAACGGCCGAAAAATGCTGAAAAATACCTTCCTGCACCGGTTTGTTGTAATACGGAACAACAATCAGGAAAGCCGCAATGCCACTGGTCTCAACAGCCAGCGACAATTCGACAGTCTGCGATGTTGAGTTCGAACCCGTACCGGCAATTATTGGCAAGCGCCCATCGGAAATTTCCACCGAGCGATCAATCAACTCAATATGTTCTTCCCGGCTCAATGTCGCGGACTCGCCAGTTGTGCCAGCAACGACGAGGCCGTCGGAACCCGCATCGACATGATATTGAATCAGTCGTGTCAGAGCCGCGTAGTCGACCCGATCTTGCTCGTCGAACGGAGTCACCAAGGCAACCAGAGAGCCGCTAAACACAGTTTATCCTCGCCACAAATAAGGCGGCGATGTTACTGTTGATATCCGGCGCTGGCAAGAAACTACGACCGCGAAGCAGTCTCACGGGACAATTTGGAAATCAGCGTAGTAATTTATCTATTTTTTCTTAAGGTAATTTTTAAATAAATGTCACAACTAATTGTTTTATCAGCGATTGGAACAGATCGCACTGGCGTCGTTCAGAATATCAGCAAGGTCATTCTGTCGTGTGGCGGAAACATCGAGGAAAGCCGTATGGCGACCCTGGGTTCGGAATTCGCCATGCTTATGCTGGTATCTGGTAACTGGCACACCTTAACCCGACTACAGGAGGGCCTCGATAAGCTAAGCAAGGGAGCCGACCTGACCGTCTCAATACGCAAGACAGGCGAAAAGACGGCCAAGGAAAATCGTATGCCCTACGCCGTGGACATCGTGAGCCTCGATCAACAGGGCATCGTCTTCAATCTTGCCGACTTTTTTGCGTCGCGGGATGTCGAAATTGCGGATGTTGCAACGCGGCGCTATTCCGCCGCCCATACAGGAGCTCCGATGTTCGCCGTTCAAATGGCGATCAACGTGCCGTCGACGCTGCCTGTCTCACAACTGCGTGACGAGTTTCTCGAGTTGTGTGATCGACTGAATCTGGATGCCATCCTTGAACCCGTCAAACCCTGAATAACGGAGCAAAGTACATTGAGCGGACCTGCACTTAATCGCGTCGTCAAAGACTTCAAAGCTGAAGCAACCGGTGACCAGACCATTCGTCTGAAAGAACTCCGTGGCCAGAACGTTGTCATCTACTTCTATCCAAAGGACAGCACGCCTGGCTGCACACTTGAAGGACAGGACTTTCGTGATCTGCACGCGAAGTTTCGTCGCCAAAAGACCGTTATTCTCGGCGTATCCAGAGACAGCATCGCGTCGCATGAGAAATTCAAGGCAAAACAGGCATTCCCGTTCGACCTGTTGTCTGACCCAGAGGAAAAGCTGTGCGGACACTTTGACGTTATCCATGAAAAGATGCTGTACGGCCGCAAGTTCATGGGCATCGTGAGAAGCACGTTCCTGATCGATGCAGACGGTAAACTGCGCCGCGAATGGCGCGGCGTCAAAGTCAAAGGCCATGCGGATGAGGTGCTTGCCGAGGTACAGGCGCTTAGACAATAACGTCTTTGATTTCAGTGAATTATGTTACCTTTTTTCAAAACTACTTGCGCACAAACCTGCTTGGCTCGCTATCATTGGGAACGGACCGATTTGCACAATGTCCGACTTACTAAGCAACCCGTAACGAGCATGGTTAATTGATCAAAGTTCAAATACAGCAGGCCCGCCTGTCGCTCGCGCTCGCACTTGTCGTATTCTCAAGTGGCGCCGGCGCGGCTGACATTAGACTGCCCGATATGGGCAGCCCTGCTGATGCGATTCTATCCAAGTCCGCCGAAGCCCAGTATGGCCGTGCGATTATGCGCGACATTCGTCGTAGCGGATTGGTCGTCGAGGATCCTCAGCTCACCGAATACGTCAATGACATTGGACACCGCATTGCGGCGCAAACCAGCGACGGTGATATGCAGTTCACCTTTTTCATGGTCAAGGATTCACGCATTAATGCATTTGCACTGCCCGGTGGCTACATCGGCGTGCACACAGGATTACTGGAGGCGACCCGCAGCGAAGATGAGCTCGCGGGTGTCGTGGCCCATGAAGTCGCGCATGTAACGCAACGTCACATTGCTCGAGCGATCCACGCCAGCAGTCGCCAGAGCATATTATCGACTGCGATGATGCTGGGCGCTTTGGTTCTGGGTGCAACCGGAAGTGGCGGCGATGCAGTTCAGGGTGCGCTTGCAATCTCGCAGGGAACCGCGGCACAACAGCGGATCAATTTTACCCGCAGCAACGAGTACGAGGCCGATCGAATTGGCATTGGAGCACTTGCCGATGCGGGCTTCGATCCGAACGGAATGGCATCATTTTTTGAAGTCATGTCGCGCCAATCGCCTGGTTCTCCCGACGCCCGGATGCCAGAGTTCCTGATGACTCACCCGGTTAGCACGGCAAGAATCGCCGAGGCTCGAATTCGGGCACGCGATATGCCACGAGTGAACAGCCAGGATTCGACTAATTACGGGATTGCCAGAGCTCGAATAATTGTAGATGGTTACGACACCTTCGACGGGGCAGTCGCATACTACGAGAAACGCGAGTACGAAGATCAGACTGACATCGAACGCTACGGCCGTGCTATTGCCTATCAACGCGCAGGCCGTGATTTGGAAGCCAATCGAATATTTGAGGACCTTACGGCTAAAGATCAAAAAGTCATCGCTTATCACATTGGGTTGGGACAAACGCAGCTTGTGCTGCAGGACTTCAAAGGCAGCATGGGTACGTTCGACAAGGCGCTCGCACTGTTTCCGCGAAACGTTCCGTTGGTTATTCACTATGGTGAAGTACTGTTGCAACTTGGTCGCGCTGAGCAGGCGCACGATGTATTGCTCGATCTCATGAATAACGTTCCGCCAACTCCAGAGCAGACTCGTTTGATTGCGCGTGCAGCCAATGAGGCCGGCGACAATGCTGAGTCGCTCTATTACATGTCCGAATATCGCCTCATGATCGGCGATCTGATCGGTGGTATCGGATTCTTGCGCCAGGCGTTATCATTGCCGGAACTGCAGGAAATTCAACGCATTCGATTCGAGGCTCGCATCGACTTTATTCGCGAATTCATGTCCGAGGATCAACTCAAGCAGTTGCAGCGCAGCAGACCTGTTAGCGTGGCGGCCAGTACCCATCTCGGTACGACAACAAACTAGTCGCATGAGTACTCGAAGCACTCTGTTACTACTCATTCTGCTATTTGGTACGAGTCAACTAACTGCATGTGCCACCGCACCTGATTCTGATAAAACGGTCAGGTCGGAAGCGGACCCCTGGGAACCGATGAACCGGGCTTTTTATAGCGTCAATCAGGTTTTTGACAAAGTCATTCTGAAGCCCGTTGCAAAGGGATATGACTTTATATTGCCGTCCCCGGTTCGTCGCAGCATCATGAATTTCTCGGTTAATCTGTTTACACCTCGATCTTCTGTAAATAACTTCCTGCAGGGTAAGCCGGACCGAGGACTGGATGACATCGGACGCTTTCTCATCAACTCTACCATTGGCGTGCTCGGGCTTTTTGACGTGGCATCTGCCAGCGGCATACCGAAGTACAACGAGAATTTCTCGCAGACCGTCGCTGTTTGGGGCATCCCAGAGGGGCCGTATCTCATGGTGCCGTTTCTCGGTCCTCAGTCGCTCCTGGATGCCGTCATGATCCCTGCGGACATTCAGTTCGACCCTCTGTTTCACTACGATAATTCGTCAGTCAGAGACCGCCTGTATGCGTTGCGGGTGATTGATTTACGTTCCCGATTGCTTGTCACAGACAAGATTCTCGACGAGTCAGAAGATTCCTACATTACTTTGCGAGAGATGTATCTACAGAACCGTCAGTTCAAG
This sequence comes from uncultured Woeseiaceae bacterium, assembly GCA_964528965.1. Classification (GTDB taxonomy): domain Bacteria; phylum Pseudomonadota; class Gammaproteobacteria; order Steroidobacterales; family Woeseiaceae; genus UBA1847. The sequence continues at coordinate 28,401 of CAZGVL010000030.1, read as the reverse complement.
ATCTATGACGGAAACCCGCCGGAAGATGAAGAGTTGCTCGACGACTTTTTTGACGATGACTAGGACTCATATCGTCAATTTCGACTAATCGTTCTCAGGTGCCTCGATAAAACCGGCCCATCGCTCGCCACGGGTCAGCAAATTCTCCACTTCGGTTGTTATTGCAATAGCCAGAATACGTTCAGGAATGTTCACGTATCGAATCTCTCGCACCGTGTGATTTGCCCATGTAATCCATTCGAGCAGCAATGCCAATCCAGCAGAATCGGCCAGAGTAACCTCCGAAAAATCGATTTCCAGCCTGGTGTGCTGTTCAAATGGCTCTTCGGCGTGATGGAGTATTCGCTCGGCAGTTTCGAATGACATCTCTCCCGAAATACTGAAGCGTCCTTCACCATTATCCGTAAGCTCAAAGTCACCCATCCGAAGAAATGCCAGCCTCCGACTCGAGGCGCTCTATGACTGCACCAAGACTCGTTGAACGAATCTCCGCATCCATCTCGGTCCGGAATGTTTTGATATAGGACACTCCTTCGATGGTAACGTTGAGCATCAGCCATCCTGGGTACTGGTTTGCCAGCAAGTAATCGACTGGCGCTTTTTGGCCCCCCTCAAGAAGAACCGTGGTTTTTACCTTCGCCGATTTCCCGGTTACGTCACCCCGGAATTCTTGCACTTCGACTTTCTCTGCATCGAATTCAAGCAATCCCTCGGAGTAGCGATGCAACAAGGTCGTATAAAATGCGTCTGTGAACCGCTCGATCTGTTCATCAGTGGCTGTCTTTCGATGTTTGCCAAGTACCGCCCTTGCCGCTCTCACGCGATCAAACCGGGGCAACAATATTTCGTTGACCGCCGCATACAAGGCCTCCTTGTCTGCGGCCAGCTCTTCCTGGTTACCGTCCATCGTCTCCGCAAACAGCGCGATCGCTTCCTCAATCATTTCGCTGGGTGACTGGTCTTCTGCCACAGCGACCCCTGAACAGAAAACTGCTGCGATACAGACGACCATGGCCCGACGCATAGAAAACATTCTCATCAGCCTATTCATCGCTACTCGCCGAATCGCTATTAAACAAATACTTGCCGATCAAATTCTCAAGTACGATCGCAGACTGTGTATAGAATACTTCGCTGCCATTTTCGAGGTACATATCCGAGCCTCCGGCCTGCAAGGAAATATACTGACTTCCAAGCAACCCTGCCGTCAGAATACTGGCATCGGAATCATCTGGAATCTGATCATATTGACTATCAATCTCAAACAACACCACCGCTTCCAGAGCGACCGCATCAAAATGAACATCCTTGATACGGCCGATCGTTACACCGGACATTGAAACGGGTGCGCGGCTTTTTAAGCTACCGACGTTCTCGAATCTGGCCTTGACTTCATAGGTGTCTTTGGCTGAAAAACTGTCGCCGCCTGTAGTTTGCGTAGTCAGAAAAAATAACGCACCTACGCCTAACAGGACGAACAGACCAGTCCCCGTTTCTACTGCGCGTGTCTGTTGCACCTCATCACCTCAAAGTAAACCTGCTGTAATTATGAAATCAAAGAACAACACACCTATTGCCGTTATCACGACAGTTCGTGTTGTTGCCCTACCCACACCTTCGGCGGTAGGAATTGCATTATAACCCTCCCACACTGCCAGCAAACTGGCGATAACGCCGAATACGAAACTTTTAAAAATACCTTCGTAAACATCCGATGGAGTCAATGTTTGCTGTATTTGCTGCCAAAAAGCGCCAACGTCGACACCGAGCAGGTTAACACCGACCACATGCGCGCCGAGCATACCTATGGCGCTAAAGATCGCCGCGAGCAACGGCATCGATATGACGCCGCCCAGAAAACGTGGGACGAGAATTCGGCGCAGCGGATTAACGGCCATCATTTCCATAGCCGCCAGCTGATCGGTCGCCTTCATCAGGCCAATTTCTGAAGCAAGCGCGGTGCCAGCACGACCAGCAAACAACAACGCCGTTATGACAGGACCGAGTTCCTTAATGAGAGCAAATGCGGCAAATGTCCCAACAGAGTCTTCGGCGTTGAAGCGAGCAAGGTTAGAATACCCCTGCAATCCGAGCACACCGCCGACGAAGAAACCGCAAACCATGATAATCACTATGGACAGCGCGCCGGTGTTATAGACCTGCTTGACCACCAAACCGAATCGCCGGAATAGTAACGACGGCGCATGTTGCAGCATGCGCAGAAAAAACAACTGAAATGCACCGAAGGTGCGCACGAAACCCAGTAGAGAATTGAATAGATCGCGTATCACAAGGCTAGTCCGCATCTCTGCCGAGCAGTTGTTCCGCGTAATCCGGCGCCGAAAAGTGAAACGCTACGGGCCCATCGGCCATCCCATGCATGAACTGACGAACCAGCTCAGAAGACTCGTTGCGTAGCTCGTCCGGACTTCCCGATGCCGCTACCTTACCTTCCGAAATAAGGAAACTGCAGTCGGCCACAGCAGATATCTCTTTCACATCATGACTGACGAGAATACTGGTAATTCCGAGGGCATCGTTCATACGTCGAACGAGACGAACAATCACCCCCATCGAAATCGGATCGAGTCCGACAAAGGGTTCGTCGTAAATTAAAATATCCGGGTCCATGACCATTGCGCGGGCCAGCGCAACTCGCCTTGCCATGCCACCCGAAAGTTCAGCAGGCATCATATCCGCGGCGCCGCGCAGTCCTACAGCGTGCAATTTGGTCAGCACAACGTGGCGAATCAAACGATTTGTAAGACGGGTATGCTCACGTAATGGAAACGCGACATTCTCAAAAACCGTCATGTCTGTCAGCAGCGCGCCATTTTGAAACAACACCCCGAAACGCTGCCTGAGGAGATAGAGCTCCGACAGACTAAGCTTCGCAACGTCCACACCATCAATTAGGATCTGGCCGCGGTCCGGCACCAACTGTCGAGTAATCAAACGCAGCAAAGTCGTCTTACCGGTGCCACTCGGGCCCATGATTGCGGTAACTTTGCCACGCTCTATATTGACGTTCAGATTGTCAAAGATTTTTCGCGAGCCACGCGAGAAATCAAGGTTGCGTACCTCGATAAAAGTCTCTGTAGCTGCTGCCATTCTTGCCTCTCTGTAAGCTAATCAGGCTTTCTTACATACCAGCCTGACTATACCCTGTTTGACTGTTGCGGCGCCGTGGCGACCACCCTGGTCCGACTATATCAATCATGTCAAAGCGCTTCTTGATCGTCGGTGAACTTTCGTCTGCGGCCAGGATCGCTTTGCCGGTCATGGCTTTGGCGACAGCGTTCAACTCGTTATGGTTCATGCTGTAATTTCCAGATAATGGTAGCGAGTGGCAATAAAATGACTGAGGCCCGGCATTGGGAGCCAGAGCGGCAGTAGCATAGCAAAAAAAACGCGTCGGGATAATCGCGTCGCTGCGTAAATTATTGTCGAATATTTGCACCCAAAATGCCTCTGCCTATGGCTTGCAGTGATAAATAGGACTAAAATAGTCCTTTATCCGAACTTGGTTGCAGAACATTCGTGCTTAGAATTAGCAAACTAACCGACTATGGCACCGTAGTACTTGCACAACTGGCAAGTGAACCTACGGCTGTGTGCAGTGCTACCGAGGTATCCGAAGTGACGGGAATCGCCCTCCCGACGGTCAGCAAGTTACTGAAGTCACTGGCCCGTGCAGATATTGTAACCTCGACCCGCGGAGCAAGTGGCGGTTATCAGCTCAGCCGGGATCCGAACAAAATAAGCGCAGCCGACGTCATCGATGCTCTCGAGGGTCCGGTATCCATAACAGAGTGCAGCGCAGCTGATAGTCATTGTGACTACGAGGAGACCTGCAGTGTTGGCAACGCCTGGCAACGCGTCAATGTGGCCATCCGGCATGCACTGGATGAAGTCACTCTCGTCGATCTACTCAGAGTAAACAGTCCCGTCCCCAAATTTCGATTTGGGGGAATGGCGATAGCCGTCGAAAGAATAGACACGGAGAACAAAAACTAGTCGTATGTCCACCGAAGCCGAAAACATGGAAAACCTCGTCAATCGACGTTACGAACACGGATTCGTTACCGACATTGAAAGCGATAGCCTGCCCCCGGGACTGGACGAGTCCGTAGTCAGGGCGATATCGGCCCGCAAGAACGAACCCGAATTCATGCTTGAATGGCGCCTTCGGGCCTACAAGACATGGCGGGAGATGCAGGAGCCAACCTGGGCACACGTGCACTACCCGCCCATTGATTTCGATGCTATTTCCTACTATTCGGCACCTAAGTCGGATGCCGATCGTCCAAAGAGTCTTGACGAAGTTGATCCAAAACTACTCGAGACCTACGACAAGCTGGGCATTCCCCTGCATGAGCGAGCACGACTCGCCGGCGTAGCGGTGGACGCCGTGTTCGACAGTGTCTCAGTTGCAACGACGTTCAAGAAGAAACTGTTCGATGCGGGAGTCATTTTTTGTCCATTTTCTGAAGCTGTAAGAGATTATCCGGAACTGGTGCAGAAGTACCTTGGCAGTGTGGTTCCGCAACGCGATAATTTTTATGCCGCACTCAACTGCGCTGTTTTTAGTGACGGTTCGTTCGTGTATATCCCCAAGGGCGTTCGTTGCCCAATGGAGTTATCAACATATTTCCGGATTAATGCGGCCAATACGGGCCAATTTGAGCGGACTTTGATTATTGCGGATGAAGGCAGCCACGTGAGCTACCTTGAAGGCTGCACCGCGCCCATGCGTGACGAGAATCAGCTGCACGCAGCGGTTGTTGAGTTGGTCGCGTTGAAAGATGCGGAAATCAAGTATTCCACAGTGCAAAATTGGTATCCCGGCGACGAGAACGGCAAAGGCGGCATATACAATTTCGTAACCAAACGCGGCGACTGCCGCGGTGCAAACTCCAAAATCTCATGGACCCAGGTCGAAACAGGTTCAGCAATAACCTGGAAGTACCCCAGCTGCATTTTGCGCGGCGAAAATTCTGTTGGCGAGTTCTACTCCGTGGCTGTTGCCAATAATTATCAGCAAGCGGACACCGGCACAAAAATGATTCATATCGGCCGCAACACTCGCAGTACCATTGTTTCAAAGGGAATCTCCGCTGGGCACGCACAAAATGCCTATCGCGGCCTCGTACGAGTCATGCCGCAGGCGCATGGTGCGCGGAATCATACCCAATGCGATTCATTGCTCATCGGAAAAGACTGCGGAGCACACACGTTTCCGTACATGGAAATCAAGAATCCGAGTGCCAAGATAGAGCACGAGGCGACCACATCGAAGATCTCTGCCGATCAACTCTTCTACTGTCGACAACGCGGCATATCTGAAGAAGACGCAGTCAACATGATCGTCAACGGATTTTGCAAAGAAGTATTCAAAGAACTACCCATGGAATTTGCGGTCGAGGCGCAGGCACTACTGAATGTGAGCCTCGAAGGCGCCGTCGGCTAAGGAATAACAATGCTTGAAATTAAAGATCTAAAAGCCACGATTGGCAATACAGAAATCCTCCGCGGCCTGACACTCAGCGTGAACGCGGGCGAAGTGCACGCGATCATGGGCCCAAACGGGTCTGGAAAAAGCACGCTTGCCCAGGTCATTGCAGGCCATCAGGATTATGTGGTCACTGCAGGATCCATTACTTATCAGGGCAAGGACCTGCTCGAACTCGAAGCCGAAGAGCGAGCGCGCGAAGGAATTTTTCTCGGCTTTCAGTATCCGGTTGAAATTCCCGGCGTTAATAACGCCTATCTGCTGAAGGCCGCTGTGAATGCCAAACGCAAACACCAGGGTCTGGATGAGATTGATGCCTTCGAATTCCTTAAGTTGGCCAAGGAGAAAATGGCGCTGCTCGGCATGGATCCGAAATTCCTGAACCGTGGTGTCAACGAAGGATTCTCCGGTGGTGAAAAGAAGCGCAATGAGATCTTGCAGATGGCGATGCTCGAGCCAAGCCTGGCGATTCTTGATGAGACAGACTCTGGCCTCGATATCGACGCCTTAAGAGCCGTCGCTGAGGGTGTCAATTCTTTGCGTCGTCCGGATCGGGCAATCATCCTCGTAACGCATTACCAACGCCTGCTCGACTACATCGAACCTGACCACGTACACGTACTATCCGAAGGTCGTATCGTGCAGTCCGGTGACAAGTCACTCGCGCTGAAACTTGAAGAGAAAGGCTACGACTGGGTACGTGAGGCTGCAAGCGCGTGAATGCATCGCCGCTCTCAATTGATGATCTCAGGAACGCCGTTGCTGGCATGCCGGCCGACATGCTCAGCCCCGCCCGACAACAGGCGCTTGAGCACATCGAGAAATTTGGCCTTCCCACGACCCGTAATGAAGACTGGAAGTACACCGATCTGAACCCGGTCATCGATATCAGTAACCGCTGGCTCGCGGGCAATGGTGAGTCGAGCCCGACCACCGCTTTCGGCAGTGAAATTGAGGCCATATGCAGTTCCATTGACGCGCACTGGCTCATTATTGCGAACGGAGTCGTTGATCAGGAATCTGTTGAAAAGGCGCAAGCCGAGGGCATCGATGTTTCGTTGCTGAGCCAGGGTACGATTGACATCAACGTCAACGCCCCGCTGGCCAACCTCAATACTGCCCTGCTTCGCGATGGCCTCCGCATACGCGTCAACGACGGTATCTCGCTGAAGAAACCCATCGGGTTCTTGCTGTTCGACAATTCAAGCGCGGCAATTGCTGTTTCTCAAAGCCGCATAGAAGTTGACCTGGCTGCTAACAGTGAATCGCAATTCATCGAGTATCACGCATCGTCGGGTGATTGTGAGCACTACGCCAACTCCGTGTTCGAGCTGAACGTTGCAGATGGCGCCAGCACACGAGTTGTTCGAATTCAGGACCGAAGTCTGCTGCACAGCCAGACGGCCCGGTTCAGTGCGGTCCTCGGGCGAGACAGTCGACTCCAGCATGCAGGCTTCGATCTGGGTGGCAAACTCATACGTAACGACTTAGGTGTCGATATAGCCGGACGCGGTGCAAGCGCGAGTTTTGATGGCCTGTACCTGGCCGGTGAAGGCCAGCACATTGACAATCATACTCGCGTCGACCACCGGACCGGGCCCGCAGAATCCATGCAGGAATATCGCGGCATACTCAGTGGTAACTGTCAGTGCATTTGGAACGGCAAGGCAATTGTTCACGCAGGTGCAGACGGAACTGACGCGCAACAACAGAACCACAATTTGCTGTTGTCTGAAGATTCTGAGATAGATGCAAAACCGGAACTTGAGATTTACGCAGACGATGTCAAATGCAGCCACGGCACCACAGTCGGTCAGCTCGACGAGAATGCGGTGTATTACCTTCGCTCGCGCGGACTTGACAGACAGCACGCCGAACGAATCCTGACCCGCGCATTTGCAGGAAGTATCGTTAACAAGCTGCCTATCGCCGATCTACATGAGCCGGTTGCCGCAAAAGTGGAAAGACGACTCAACGAGATCGTAGGCCGGGGCGAATTATGAGTCAGCTACAAACTGATACCCCAGTAGGCGATACGGCACACGACTATCGACAAGACTTCCCTGCCCTGCAACAAGAGGTCAATGGTCACCCTCTGGTCTATCTCGATAGTGCCGCCTCAGCGCAACAACCAGCGTCGGTTATTGACGCTGTGTCTCACTACCAGCGTAACGATCATGCGAACGTCCATCGCGGTGTACATACATTAAGCCACCGGGCAACAGACGCTTATGAGGGTGCGCGCGAAAAAATTCGGTCATTCGTGAATGCAGCAAGCTGCTCCGAAGTCGTTCTGACCAGCGGAACTACCGAAGCAATAAATCTGGTTGCACAGAGCTATTGTCGGCCCAACATTGGCCCCGGCGATAAGATCGTCATTACACATATTGAGCATCATTCGAACATTGTTCCGTGGCAGATCGTTTGCGAACAGACCGGAGCTGATCTCGTTGTCGCGCCGATCAATACGGCAGGTGAACTCGAGCTCAATGAGCTTTATAAACTCCTCGACAGGAACGTAAAGTTCCTCGCCCTTGGACATGTCTCGAACGCACTAGGCACAATAAACCCGGTCGCAGACATTGTCCGTGAAGCGCACCAACTGGATATCCCCGTACTGATTGACGGTGCCCAGGGCGTGCCGCACATGTCAATTGACGTGCAGGCGTTGGATTGTGATTTCTACGCCTTCTCCGGGCATAAGATGTTCGGCCCGACTGGCACTGGTGTTCTGTACGGCCGCGAAACGCTGCTCGATGCCATGCCACCCTATCAGGGTGGTGGCGATATGATTCTGGAAGTTTCCTTTGACGGAACGAAGTTCAATGAGCTTCCCTACAAGTTCGAAGCTGGCACACCGAATATTTCCGGCGTCATCGGGCTGGGAGCTGCCATCGACTATCTTAACGCAGTCGGTATGGATCACATTGCTGCACATGAAGCACAGCTGCTGCAATACATGCTTGACCGCCTTGCAGACGTGGATGGAATACGACTGATTGGCACTGCACAGGTCAAAGCAAGCGTGCAGTCATTTATGCTCGATGATATACACCCACACGATCTCGGCACTATTCTCGATCATCTGGGCATCGCTATCCGAACCGGACATCATTGTGCAATGCCGCTCATGAAATTCTTCGGCGTGCCCGGCACCGCTCGCGCCTCGCTGGCCCTGTACAACAACAACGATGACATTGATCGATTTATTGACGCGCTGCTCAAGGCCAAGAAAATTTTCGCATGAGCGAACTGGAGACAAATAGCCAGGATGAACTCCGCGACCTGTATCGCGATTTAATCCTCGACCACGCGAAGAACCCGAGACATTTCGGCAAACTTCAGGACGCGACGCACTATGCGGACGGCATTAATCCACTGTGTGGCGACAAGCTAAGGTTGTATCTGCGCATTGATAGCTCGGACAGCATTACTGCAGCCAGTTTTGAAGGTTCAGGGTGTGCGATTTCAGTCGCATCGGCTTCTTTGCTCACTGAGACGATCGCAGGGTCCAACGTTTCGTCAGCTACAGCGTACTTTCGAACAGTCACAAATCGATTAACCCGTTCGCAGAGCCAGCCAGTGGATAGTAGCGATATAGATATCGGCAAAATCCGGGCACTGGATGGCGTTCGTGAATTTCCCGCTCGCGTCAAATGCGCGACTCTGGCGTGGCATGCGCTGAGTGCAGCCATGCAACAACATTCAACGCCCGCTTCAACGGAGTAGTCAACACTATGTTTGGGCATACCAACGAACCATTCTCATTATCGCGCGACGTCAAAGCAGTCATCATTCCTGCAGGCGAAGAATTGCAGTTGCGCGAAGGAACAAGCGGCTTCATCACTCAAGCGTTAGGCGGAAGCTTCACCGTCTATGTTGAAGGAAATCTGTTCCGCATCGCCGGCGCAGACGCCGATGCGCTGGGAAAAGAGCCGGTCCCAGCTCCGGAGATTCCGGAGAACGCGACCGACTCGGATATTGAAGAGGTGATCTGGAAACAGCTGATGACCTGCTACGATCCGGAAATTCCAGTGGATATCGTGAATCTTGGTCTGGTCTACAAGTGCGACGTTGTATCGCTGGGTAATGGAGAACGCTCCGTGAGTGTCGATATGACGCTCACGGCACCTGGCTGCGGCATGGGTGAGATCCTGGTACAAGACGCGCAAGAGAAAATTTCGGTTATTCCCACTATTGCCGACGTTACAGTGGAGCTGGTGTTCGACCCTCCCTGGAATCAGGGCATGATGTCGGATGAGGCCAGATTGCAAACCGGGTTGATGTAAGAGACTAATTTCGATGAAAACACTGACTTTGCTGCGACACGCCAAATCCAGCTGGGGAGACAGTGCGCTGAGTGACCGTGAGCGGCTACTCAATGCGCGCGGTGAGCGCGATGCGCCGATAATGGGTCAACGCATTGTGGCAGCGGGAATCCGCCCCTCAATGATAATCAGCAGCCCGGCAGTGCGCGCATGGACGACCGCGAAAATCGTTGCGCAGGAAATCAACTACCCCGTCGAATTTTTGCAGCGCGAAGATGAACTGTATCTCGCATCGTTGAATACTTTACTGGATGTCGTTTGCGCCCAAGACAATGAATTTAACCACCTGATGGTAGTCGGCCACAATCCAGGCTTGACGGAGTTCGCAAACTACCTGGTACCCGGACTCACCAACAATCTTCCAACTGCCGGCGTCGTGTCGGTTAGTCTGGAGACTGAAGACTGGAAACTCTACGATCGTCCGTCGAGCACGCTCCTTACCTTCGACTACCCAAAGAAGAAACCGTAAGGGCCGACTATGGCCCGCTCCTGCTAACACTCCGGTACATTAACTGCCAAACCGCCCTGTGACGTTTCCTTATAGTGCGTCGACATATCCTGCCCGGTCTGCCGCATGGTCTCGATAACCTGATCCAGAGTCACTTTGTGAGTGCCATCACCGTGCATTGCCAGAGTTGCGGCATTAATCGCTTTAATCGAGCCCATCGCATTGCGCTCAATACAGGGAATCTGCACCAGCCCTCCGATCGGATCGCAGGTGAGACCAAGGTTGTGCTCCATGCCGATTTCGGCGGCTTCCTCGATATGATCATTTGACCCACCCAACGCAGCGGCGAGTCCCGCGGCCGCCATTGAGCACGCGACTCCAACCTCGCCCTGACAACCCATCTCCGCGCCGGATATTGACGCATTGACCTTGTACAGAATGCCAATCGCGCCGGCCGTCAAGAGATAGTCCCGGATTCCCTGCTGCGACGCATTCGGCACAAATCGCATGTAATACATCAGAACAGCCGGGATGATACCGGCCGCTCCGTTGGTCGGTGATGTAACGATACGCCCACCGGCCGCGTTCTCTTCGTTTACCGCAATCGCGAAAGCATTGACCCATTCGAGTGCGTCAAGGGCAGATGGACTTTCGCGCTGCTCAAGACGACGCTTCAACTTCGCAGCTCGGCGCAAGACGGTCATATTGCCTGGCAATACGCCTTCTGTACTCAGGCCCCGCTCGACACAGGCTTTCATCGCCGACCACAGGGCCGATATGCGGTACTCAATTTCCTCCGCGGGCCGCCACTGCAATTCATTCTGATAGACAAGCTCGGCAATACTGAGATTATGCTCCTCTGCTTGGTTCAATAACGTTTCACCACTATCGAAGAAATACAGCGGCTCACCGTCGTGCTGTACCGGCTCTGGATCGTCGTTCTTCGCAATGAAACCGCCGCCGAGCGAATAGAATTTCTCGTCAGCGAGCACCTCGGCCGACTCTGTAGAGGCAATGAAGCGCATTCCATTGGTATGCCGAGGTAACTCGGTTTCGTAGTCGAACACAAGATCCGCGTCAGGATCAAAATCAATACAACCAACGTTCATTACGTCCAGCTGCTTCTTGCCGTGGATTTTGCGCAGCAAGCCCTCAACCGAGTCCGGATCCAGCGTCTCTGGCTGCAACCCCATCAAACCCAGCAAAACGGCTGAATCTGATCCGTGACCTTTGCCGGTATAAGCGAGCGATCCGTGCAATGAGACACGAATTGTCGCAACACGGTCGCCGAAGTCCAGCAGCTGCTCTGCAAATTCCCGGGCAGCCTTCATGGGCCCTACTGTGTGCGAACTGGACGGGCCGATTCCGATTTTGAAGATATCGAATATGCTTAAGGCGGCCACTCGCTAATCATCATCCAGCGACAGCAAAATCGCGTTTCCGCCTACCGCCGAAACATTGTTACTGATCGTGTATTCGCTCCCGAAACGCGGCAGGTAGTACGGACCACCTGCTTTGGGGCCGGTCCCGGACAGGCCGCGCCCACCAAATGGCTGCACCCCGACAACAGCGCCGATCATATTGCGGTTAATATAAAAATTCCCGGCGCCAGACATTTCCGCGATTTTCCTTGCACGCGAATCTATGCGGCTATGCAGACCCATCGTCAGCCCATACCCGGTTGCGTTGACTGCATCGATCGTAGCAGCGAGATTCTTGCTCTTGTATCGCAGCACATGCAATACCGGTCCAAATACTTCGCGTTTGAGCTGATCAATGTTATCGATCTCGATGAGCGTTGGCGCGAAGAACGTACCGGACTGCAACGGCTCAGGTAGCGCACAGCGATGTACGATCTTCGCCTCGCCAGACATTCTATCGACGTGTTGCTGCAGCAACGTTCTCGCCTCTTCATCAATTGCTGGCCCGACATCCGTCGCCAGCATCGCCGGATCTCCGATCACGAGCTCATCCATATAGCCGACCAGCAGATCCATGATTCGTGGCGCTACTTCATCCTGAAGACAAAGCAGGCGTAGCGCTGAACATCGTTGACCTGCGCTGTTGAACGCCGAGTACGCAGAGTCGATTACGACTTGTTCCGGTAGCGCTGAACTATCGACAAACATCGCGTTCTGTCCACCCGTCTCGGCGATAAATACCGCGATAGGTCCATCGCGGTTCGCGAGTGTTTGATTGATCAGGCGTGCGGTCTCAGTTGAGCCTGTGAACGCAACTCCAGCAACCCGGGGGTCCGCAACTGCTCGACCACCAATTTCAGCGCCATCGCCTGGCAAGAAATGCAGCACATTCGCTGGAATTCCGGCTTCGAGGAGCAACTGCACCGCTCGAAACGCAACCAACGGAGTTTGCTCAGCCGGTTTAGCGATAACTGCATTGCCTGCCGCTAACGCGGCAGCAATCTGTCCCGAAAATATGGCCAGCGGAAAATTCCAGGGGCTGATACACACGAATATACCGCGTCCTCGTAGACCATGCGTATTGCGCTCTCCAGTTGGACCCGGCATCTCGGTCGGTGCAGCAAAAAGCTTGCGCGCCTCCGCCGCGTAGAAACGCAGGAAATCAACCGCTTCGCGCAATTCCGAGAGAGCATCCGGAATCGTCTTGCCAGCTTCGGCGACGCAAAGCGCCAGCAGCTCCGCCGAATTCGCCTCGAACAGATCAGCAGCGCGGTCGAGGATCGCCGCTCTATCGTGAGCCGAAGTTCGGTCCCACGCGCGTTGGCCAACTACCGACAACGTTAATGCGGAGTCGACGTCTTCTGGCCTCGCCAAACGGCAGATACCGACTACTTCGGCTGTATTCGACGGATTTAGTGAAGGTACTTCTTCACCCGGCATCGTCTTGCCGCCGACGATCGGATGCGCATCATGCTTTGCTGTACTTGCAGCCTGCATTTGCGCCAGCAAGCTGATCGTCTGGGTCCTGTCCGCAAGATTGATACCCTTTGAATTCACGCGCTCTGTCTGAAAGATGTCAATCGGCGCGGGAATCCGTGTATGCGGCGAGAAATCAGTTTTCTGTGTCGTCACAAGCGGGTCTGCAACGATGTCATGCACGTCAATTGATTCGTCGAAGATTCGGTTGACAAACGACGTGTTCGAACCATTCTCCAATAATCGTCGGACGAGGTACGGCAAGAGATCCTCATGACTACCAACCGGCGCATAGATCCTGCAGGATCGCCCGAATTTCTCGGGGTCGGTCACCTCGGCATACAGGTCCTGACTCATTCCATGCAGCCGCTGAAATTCGTAATCGCGGCGTGACCCGGCGTAGTGCATTACAGATGCGACGGTGTGTGCATTGTGTGTCGCAAACTGCAGGTAGAGTGCATCACCTGATTCAAGACCCTGCCGTGCGCAAGCGAGATAAGACATGTCCGAGTGAGATTTCCGCGTGAACACCGGATAGCTCGAAAGACCCTGTTCCTGCGCATGCTTTATCTCTGCATCCCAATACGCGCCCTTGACAAGGCGCACTGGAATTCGTCGACCGACTTCATTCGCGGTATCAACAAGGTAACGAATAACCTCAGGCGCGCGACGCTGGTACGTCTGCACAGCCACGCCTAAACCCTCGTAGCCCGAAAGCCCCGAGTCGCGATAAACGCGGTCGAGTACCTGCATCGTAACCTCGAGCCTGTCAGCTTCCTCCGAATCGATGGTCAAACCGATCCCTGAATTCATAGCGTGTATAGCAAGCTCGGTGATTTGTGGTACCAGCTCTTTCATGACGCGCTTTTCGTGAGCGAACTCAAATCGAGGGTGAAGCGCAGACAGTTTTACAGAAATACTGGCAGCTGAAAATATATCCTCGGCACCGGCCTGGGGGCCGGATCCAATTTGATTGATCGCATCATGATAGGCAGCGAAATATCGATCAGCATCAGCCGTGGTGAGAGCCGACTCACCCAGCATATCGAAGGAGTATCTGTACGTGTGACCGCCTTTCTTGACTGAGCGCTGCAGCGCTTCCTTGATGGTTCGCCCCATCACGAACTGGTGCCCCATAATGCGCATGGCTTGTCGCATTGCCGTGCGGACTACAGGCTCGCCAGCGCGACCGGCGAGCTTACCCAACAATTGCGCTGGGGTACGCGCCTTCGCACCCTCAAATTTCAATAACTGACCAGTGAGCATTAATCCCCAGGTTGAGGCATTAACAAACAACGAATCACTTTCTCCAAGGTGCTTATTCCATTGCGCCGAAGTGATCTTGTCTGCAATCAGTTTATCGGCCGTATCTGCATCGGGAATTCGTAGCAAGGCTTCAGCGATGCACATTAACAACACGCCCTCTTCCGACGACAGATCGTATTGCTGCATGAAGGCTTCAATGCCGCCATCGCTGCTATTGTCACGCCGCACCGCGCGCACCAGATTGGCGGCTGTTTCCAGGATCTTGGCTCTTGCACTATCGCCAGGATCGGCTATACCGGATAGCTTCCTGACCAATGCTTCTTCGTCGGTCAGATAATTGTCGTTGATGTAGGAAATTTGCCCAACCTGAGCGGCTGGCTGTTTAGTAAATTGCATAAAAGTGCACCATTGCTGTGTTGCAGTTAGTGGCGTTCTTTGCCTGATACCAAGGCCAGCGATTATAGGGTATTTGCGAATCAGCCGGCATAGATATTTACCCCAACAGATTACTCACTATCCAGCGCCTCACGACCACGCTCCCGCAGCTTTCTGCGCGTATGCTTGTCAGGTCGACCGCGGGTTCGTGGCATGGACATGCGGTCCCGCTTGAGTTGCGCGACCAGTTCATCTCTCTTCGAGACCGAGTCGGGATCCTCCGTGTAACAGGCTTGCACCTCGGCCGCGGGTCCGCGCCGCGCTGGCATTGCGTGGACAACAAGGCGATAGGTCAACTGGTTCCTTACCAGTTCAACTCGATCCCCAGGCCGGGTCCTGTGACCGGGACTGGCACGCTCACCGTTCACGGTGACATGACCACCCTTGACGGCCGTTGTCGCCGCTGAGCGGGTCTTGTAGAAACGCGTAAACCAAAGCCACCGATCAAGCCGAAGAAAATCCGTTGTCACCTGCACCTCACAATTAAGTCACCTGCTATACTTTGCGGCCTTTAAGCACCGAGGGCAATACCGTGCCGTCCAGTTTTCTGCAAACACTTTCACAACAGACTGAGGCCCTGAAATCAGAGGGTCTGTACAAAACCGAACGACTGATCTCGGGGCCACAGCAGGCGGCCATTGACGTACAGAGCAATGATGGAACCGCGCATGTCCTGAATCTCTGCGCAAACAACTATCTCGGTCTTGCCAATCACCCGGAAGTTATTGCCGCCGCACATAAGGCACTGGATTCGTTTGGCTACGGCATGGCATCGGTGCGATTCATCTGCGGAACGCAGACCATTCACAAGCAACTTGAGCAACGCATCAGCCAGTTCCTCGGCACCGAAGATACTATTCTTTACCCATCGTGCTTTGACGCCAATGGTGGTCTGTTCGAGACAATTCTCGGCGCCGAAGACGCGGTCATCAGTGATGCTTTGAATCATGCCAGTATTATCGACGGCATCCGACTGTCCAAAGCGCAACGTTTCCGCTACCAGAATAACGATATGCAAGACCTTCGCGGGCAATTGGAGAACGCAGCAAAGGCCAGGGCGAGGCTGATAGCAACAGACGGCGTGTTTTCAATGGACGGCACAATTGCTGATCTTGAATCAATCTGCGATCTCGCCGATGAATTCGACGCGATTACAATGATCGACGACTGTCACGCTACTGGCTTTCTCGGTACCACCGGCCGTGGTACTCACGAGTATCGTGGGGTGATGGGCCGCATCGACATCATTACCGGAACGCTTGGCAAAGCGCTGGGCGGAGCATCCGGTGGATACACGTCCGGACGCAAGGAAATTATTGCCTGGCTCAGACAACGCTCGCGACCCTATCTGTTCTCCAATTCGGTTGCTCCAATGATAGTCGCAGCATCGATAGCGGTTCTAGACCTTCTGGAGAGGGATAACGCGTTGCAGCAGCAGCTACATGAAAATGCGGCGTACTTTCGCAAGCAGATGACTGCACGAGGGTTTGACCTGAAACCTGGCGAACACCCGATCATCCCTATCATGCTTGGTGACGCAATGCTGGCAACCACGATGGCCAACCGACTGCTCGACCGGGGTGTTTACGTCGTTGGTTTCTCATTTCCGGTGGTGCCTAAAGGTCAGGCACGTATTCGCACGCAAATGTCAGCCGGGCTGACTCGCGAACAACTGGACCATGCGATTACTGCATTTACAGACGTAGGGCGTGACCTCGGAGTTATTAGCTGATGAAAGCTCTGGTTAAAGCAAAGGCTGAGCGCGGCTTGTGGATGGAAGACGTCGCCGTTCCCAGGGTCGGCCATAACGACGTTCTGATTAAGATCCGGAGTACCGCAATATGTGGCACCGACATCCATATTTATAAATGGGACGACTGGGCAAGCAGCACAATTCCGGTGCCTCTGACCGTTGGCCATGAATTTTGTGGTGAGATTGTTGAATGTGGCAGCGAGGTCAAGGGATTTGAAATTGGCGACCGAGTGTCCGCCGAGGGCCACATCACGTGCGGCGTGTGCCGCAATTGCCGTGCCGGACGCAGACATCTGTGCATGAATACCATCGGTGTCGGCGTTAACCGTTCCGGTGCTTTCGCGGAGTACCTGTCTGTCCCTGCTTTTAATGTTTTCAAAATACCGGACGGCATCAGCGACGACATGGCATCGATACTCGATCCGCTGGGCAATGCCGCTCATACCGCCTTGTCATTTGACCTCGTTGGCGAGGACGTTTTGATAACCGGCGCTGGCCCTATCGGCGTCATGGCCGTGGCAATCTGTCGGTATGCAGGAGCTCGCCACATCGTGATCACAGATATCAACGACTATCGGCTCGACCTTGCCCGCAAGATGGGCGCGACCGCCGCACTCAATGTCACCAAAGAGACGCTCGACGACACTATGCAGAGTCTCGGCATGGAAGAAGGCTTCGACGTTGGCCTGGAAATGTCGGGAAATCCACAAGCATTCCGCGACATGCTGCGCACCATGCACCATGGCGGCAAAATCGCGATACTCGGTATCCCTCCGGAGGAGATGAGTATCGACTGGACCAACGTTATCTTCAAAGGTCTGATTTTAAAAGGAATATACGGTCGCGAGATGTTCGAAACCTGGTATAAGATGGCCAGCATGTTGCAAAGCGGACTGAACATAGAACCGATCATCACACACCATTTCGACGTCGATGATTTTCAGGCAGGTTTTGCTCTCATGGAATCAGGGCAATCCGGCAAGGTGATCCTGAACTGGTCCTGAGAACCCCAATGTCACCAAAAAACGGCTAGTCGAAGCTGCACAGACAGTGCGCATAGACGCCTTTCGGGTCGTTGAAGCGAAGTGATTCCAGCAGTACATCACCGAGCCGCTCCGCAAGACTTTCGAGGGCCGACGGCGTACGACTCAACGTGCTCGGACTGATTCCCAATCGAACCGCAACACTGAGAAAATCAACAATCGCCTGTTCGGTTGCGGTCAACTCAGTTTCGATGATTTTTGTGCCGTAGTCATCTTCATCAAGTTCTGCAAGCTCTGCAGCTGCCGCGATTGCATCCTCTAGCTGGCCCAACTCGTCAACCAAACCATTCTCGATAGCATCAACCCCGGTCCAAACTTGTCCCTGGCCAATGTGATCCACCGCAGATTTCTCAAGACCGCGATGCATCGCCACATCGGAGATGAAATCGTCATACGTGTCTTCGACAAATAACTGGAACAACTGCTTGGCGTGTGGCGACATCGCTCTGTCCGGGCGCAGCTCACCGGACCAGGGTGTCGTCCCAACACCATCCGAGGCGATACCCAACGCGGCAAATGACCGTTGATAGGTGGGGAACATGCCGAATACGCCGATGGAACCTGTAATGGTCGCCGGGCTCGCAAAAATTCTGTCGGCCCCCATGGATATGCTGTAACCGCCAGAGGCGGCTGTACTGCCCATCGAAGCCACGACAGGCTTGTCAGCTGCCCTTAGCGCTGCAATTTCGTTGGCAATAACCTCTGCCGCAAACGCGCTTCCGCCCGGGCTGTCAACGCGCAATACAACGGCCTTAACCGAGTCGTCCTGCCGCGCACGGCGTAATAAGGCAGCAGTCGAATCGGCACCGATACTGCCAGGCGGTTGCGATCCGAACCGGATCTCTCCGGACGCCACTATCACAGCGATGTTTTCCTCATGCTTGGATCCATTACCAAGCATCCTCATTTGTGCGAGATAATCATGCATACCTGCAGCGCTGTACGCGTCTTCATTCTCAGCATCCTCACCGACATACTCGATGAGCAACTCTCTCACCCCTGTCCGCTTGAGCAGGCCGTCAACGAGGCCATGGTCCAGCGCCGCGATAGCAATGTCTCCACTGGCAGCATCAATATAGTCGATCATATTGGTCGCGAAATCCGCAATTGCGCCATCATCAAGACCACGCGCGGCGACGACGTCTGCCCGGTACATAGACCACAGCTGCTCCGTGAGATGCACCGTGGACTCCCTGTCCTCGTCCGACATATCCATGCGCAGGTAAGGCTCGACGAACGATTTATGCGTACCGACGCGAAACACGTTCCAGTCGATGCGCAGCTTGTCGATCGCATCTTTGAAGTAATTCAGGTAACGGCCATAGCCTCTGAGCAGCACCATACCGCTGGGGTGAAGATACAACTCATCGGCACGAGCACCTAAATAGTAGCCACCCTGGCTCAGAAAATCGGCACTGGCGACAACCAGTTTCCCAGATGTTCTGAAGTCGTCCAGTGCAGCGCCGACGGTCTGCAATTTACTCAATCCGGCAGAGCCCAGGCCGCTCAGCTCCAGGTGGACCATCTCAATTCGATCATCTTCCTTTGCATATTGAAGAGCATCCACAATGTCCTGCACCAGCGTTTGTGGATTGTCCTCGTCCAGCAGCTCTCCGAGCGCACGTTCATAGGGATCGCCAGCCAGCTGCTCCACAAGCGCTCCGCTCGGCTGGATTACCAAGGCTGCAGATTCGGGAAGAACGGTTGGCGCACCGGCCAGCGCTCCAAAGAAAACCAGAAATACCAATAGCAACAGCACCAGGTGCATGACCTTTCGCAGTCCGTCAACACCGCTCCAGACAACAGAGAAGATGCGGACAAGTGCTTTTTTAATACTCATTTACTGGATACTCCTGCTTCGAGCAATGGCTCGATAATAAGATTCTGACACTGTAACTAGTTCGAGGGTTCCGTGTAACTGATACGGTAAATCCTGCCCGCATGATCGTCGCTGACCAACAGTGAGCCGTCCGCTATCTGCAGCACGTCGACAGGGCGCCCTGAAACGGATTGTCCTTGCAGCCAGCCTACTGCAAATGGTTCGTAGGCAACAGCTCTGCCCTGCTCGATTTTCACCAGACTGATTTGGTAGCCGATCTTCTTTGATCGATTCCAGGAACCGTGTTCCGCGATGAAAAGTTGTCCGTGGTAGCCGGGTGGAAACATCGAACCTGTGTAAAACTCGATTCCCAGCGAGGCAACGTGTGGGCCCAGCTTTCGTTCCGGTGCTGTGTATCTTGCACAGCTCTTGCCACCCCCATATTCCGGATCGAGAATCTCGCCTGCATGGCAGTAGGGAAAGCCGAAATGCAGACCAGCGACCGGTGCCCTGTTCAACTCGTCGGCAGGCAGGTCATCGCCCAGTCGGTCGCGGCCGTTATCGGTAAACCAGAGTTCACCACTGTCTGGGTGCCAGGTAAAACCCACCGAGTTGCGAACGCCTTCGGCAAAGACCTCTCGATTTGACCCATCCGGGTTCATGCGCAGAATCGTGCCGAAACCATCAAGATTGCAAACGTTGCAGGGTGCCCCGATAGCGATATACAGCTTTTCGTCGGGACCAAAGCCGATATATCTTGAGCCGTGATGATTCTTGTTCGGCAATTCGATATCGAGAACCTGAGCTTCCGGCACATCGTACAATGATGATTCGATACCCGTGTATTTGGTAACTCGAGATTTTTCTGCGACATACAGATCTCCGTCGCGGAAAGCGATCCCATTCGGCTTATCCAGATCATCTGCCAAAATGACGACATCCGGCTCACGATTAGCATGGGGAACCACCGCGTAGATCCGGTCACCACGACGCGTGGATACGAAAACCGTTCCGTTGTCCCCCAGTGCCAGAGACCTCGCGTTGGGGACATTGGCAAAGACCTCGATCGCAAATCCCGGAGGCAGCCGAATATCGCTAAGGTCGACCTCCGCAGCGGCGATCGTATTAGCGAGAATGCCGATCGCTAACACAGCCCCAACAGCAAGCTTTCTTGCAGACGGAGTTACTTCGGCAGTAGCCACAATGAAAGGTCCGGCCAGAAGGTAATCAGGATTACGGAGAGCATGAGTATGATCAGGAACGGGAATGTCGCGGCATACACATGCATGATCGGTTTCTCGAATCGATAACTGGCGATAAATAAATTCAATCCGACCGGCGGCGTCAGGTATCCGAGTTGCATTGCGGCAAGAAATACGATGCCGAGATGCACGTCATGCACTCCGTACTGCGCGGCAATAGGCAGTATCAATGGAACCACCAGCACGATCGCTGAAAATATATCGAGTATCGCGCCAAGCACCAACAGGAATAACAGCAGCAGTAGCAGAAACGATATTGGACTGGTTACAAATCCGGAAACCATCTCCAGCAACATCTGCGGTATACCGGCCGAGATCATGTAGTTGGTTGACGCGAGAGATACACCGAGGATGATCAGAATGCCACCGACCAACATCATTGAAGATCGAATAATGCCCGGCAATTGTGACAAGCGAATTTCACGCAAGATTAGTACTTCGACAATTATGACGTACAACGCGGTGACGGCGGCGGCCTCAGAAACAGCGAAGAAGCCAGAATAAATTCCACCCAGTACCACGAACGGCAGCGGGATTTCCCAAATTGACTCGCGCAGCGCGGCACCGACCTCGCCCCAGGAAAATGTTCGCAGCGGCTTGCGGTTTGCACGATTCACCCACAGGCTATATCCCGACAGCATCAAAAGCATGACCAGACCAGGAAGAATACCCGCGAGAAAAAGACTGTCTATGGGAACTTCGGCAATCACGCCGTACAAGATCAGCGGCAATGACGGAGCAAACAGCAATCCAAGGCTTCCAGCCGAAGTCACCAGGCCGAGATTGAACTTATCCGGGTAGCCGTCCATCTTCAGGGCCGGATACAAGATCGCACCCAAAGCAATAATGGTGACGCCAGATGCCCCGGTAAATGCTGTAAAGAAGGCACACGCGGCCAGTGACACGATGGCCAGACCACCCGGCATCCAACCGAGCATCGCTCCTGTCATTCGTACCAGTCGTTTCGGCGCATTACTCTCGCTAAGCAAGTAGCCGGCGAAAGTAAACAATGGTATCGCCGCCAGAAATGGCATATCGGCGATACTCTGAACTTCCAGCGCCATGTTCATCAGATCGGTCTCGTCACGAACGAAACCGAGCATCGCGCTAGTCGCTATTACTGCGAATAGCGGCGCTCCAAGAATTGCCAGCAAGACCAGCAAGATGCTCAAGGCAATCATGCAGTTTCTTCCGCCTCGATACCAAACACCAGGGCATGTAGCTTCTTCAGGACATTGACGGCAAAGCGGTAGCTGATTACTGCAAAAGCAATCGGCATAATCATGTGCGCCAGCCACGATGGCGTATCAATCAGAACGGTGTCTTCAAACTCAATCTCTATCTGCAGGTAGCGATATGCTTGCCACGCCAAAACCCCACACACCGCTGCCGCAAATATGTCGACCAGCATCTGTGTGACTTTGACGATGGAATCTGGCAATAAATGTGACAGGACATCAATGCGAATGTGCCGATTGTCGCGACAGGCAGCGATTGAGCCAACCATCGCCAACCACAGGACCATTAGCTTCAGTAGCTCATCGGCCCAGACATAGCCCGTCGAGAAAACTTCGCGAAGCAGAATCTGACCGACAGCCAGAAGTATCATGCCGGCCAATAAAGTGACCAGAGCGAAATTTTCCGCTGCGCGACCCGCGCTATCGAGGCGCGACAGGAAAGCGAGTATTCTGTGCGCCACTATTACTGGCCAGCAGCGGCGCTGTTCTGATCGCGGTAGTCCTGAATGTGGCGCAGCATTTCATCGTAAATTTCAATCGAGAAATCTCCGTTCTCTCCGAGCTTACGGTTCGATGCACGGACCGCGTCGCGAATATGTTGGAACTCTTCGTTGTTCGGAGACACGACCTTAATGCCGGTTTTTAACAGCGCATCTCGAGCCTTTTTGTTATCAATCAAGTTAGTCCGGTTAAAGTTTTCATACAACGCCGTCATGACTTCCGTAACAATTTCCTGATCGCCTTCACTCAACTTGTTAAAGGCTTTCTCTTGAATTGCCATAAAGCCAAGCGTATAGACCAGCGGCATTTCGGTGATGTACTTAACCTTCGTATGCCACTGCAGGACCAATGCGCCGATGGGTGAAATCGCAACGATATCCAGCAAACCTGTTTGTAAGCCCGTCAAAACGTCTGTGATAGGCAATGTTACCGGCGACAATGACAATGCTTCCATTGAAGCGTAGCTAATCGTGTCGCCTTCCGGGACCCAGACTCGCTTCCCTTTCAGATCCGTTAGTCCTTCCACCGGCGTATTCGACATGATGACTGCGAATCCACCCGCCGCAAAGCCAAAGCTCACATAGCCCGCTTCTTGAAGCCCTGCCCGAAGCCGCTCGTCGAGGAATGTACGGACGTAGGCGGCCTCTTCTTCTGACTCAAACATCATGGGCAAGCCGGGCAAGTTGATGTCAGGATAGATCGCCTGCAAAGATGTTGGCGTGAACGCGCCACCCTGCAAGTTTCCGATGCGTATCTTGCCCAGAACTTTGGTGTCATTGCCCATGATGCCGCCGCCGTAGTACTTGATCTGCACGCGGCCATCCGTCCGTTCCTTAATTTCCTTGGCACCGGCACGCATGTCCGTCATCCACTGCGATCCCTCAGGAGTAATCGTAGCGAGTTTCAGAGTAGCGCCATTGGCCAGACCACAAGAGATCAGTGCCAGAATTAAAAATCCCAATTTTTTCATCGTATATCCGTCCTGTTTACTCAACGGTACAGAAGTAACCTGAACCGGAGCTAAATTTGCTGCTTTTATATGTTGCTCATGCAGTGGCCAGCCAATTTACTGGAACCGAGTCCAAACTACTCGCATCTCTGCACAACAACCTCATGTTTTGGTGATTTAAAAGTAATCATCGGCCTCAAGCAGCATTTGCTCTGCTTCTTCCTGTGCCATGACATTGCTCAGCGTAAAACCGTCAGAATACGGATCTGCAGCGACAACTTCCTGCAACAGCTGATCGTGCAACTCGCGTTCGTAAAGTAACTTGGCATAGCCACGTGCATACTCAACTTTGGCGCTCAAGTCTCTACCGTCGGTCAACTCAATCGCTTTTTCGAAATACGCTCTGGCTTCTTCGGGCTTGCCTCCCAGGGCTGGCGGCCGAAGTGTCAACAAAATCCCCATATAGGTGTACGTCGCCACATTCGTATCGGCACCACTGATCGCAATGTAGTGCTCGAACAATGCTTCAACCTGAGGGAGTTCGGCCAGCGCGTTCCAGTCCGAACTGTGGGTCCGTAAGTAGGCGAGAGTCGCGAAGCCGTAAGCGTATAAGGACTCCGCATGCTTCTTTTTCACGCCGTCCAGACTTGCAACAAACTCGTCGTAGTTGTCGGTCGACCAACTACAGGCACCTACATAGCTCTCACACATACCTCGAAGACCGTAGTTTCTGGCGCGCGCCGTTAGTCGAGCTGCGCGTTCCGGATCGCCCGCAAAGACTGCCCCGTATGACGCGTACAGAGATGCGCCAGCAGCCAACAGCGCCGGATCGTGAGGGCTACCCTCGATAAAACTATCCAGCAGCAACAAGTATGACGGTGCGCCGTCGCGAACTGTTTTTGGATCATCCTGGTTCAGCATGGCACTGCTAAGATTGTCCGCGAGCCCGCTGGCGGCAGAAGACATCAAAGAGGCACAACCGCCCGTCAACAACCCTGTGAATGACAGCAACAATACGGCTAGGAAACGACTGTGTTTTAAAGTACTCATGCCACGAATGACCCGGCTCCAGAGGATTGGTTCAGGTTATCTCATCGGAGCGGCCACATAATGTGGACTCCCGCATGGTTTTGGAACCGCGGCTGCGAATTCCAGTCGTCGACTGCCCGGCCACAAATGTAGCCGGGCGCGACTGAAACTAGATTTTTTCCTTGATACGTGCGGCCTTGCCGGTACGTCCACGGAGATAATAAAGCTTCGCGCGGCGCACATCACCACGACGTTTCACAGTGATTGAATTCACCACCGGGCTATACGTTTGGAAAACGCGCTCTACACCTTCGCCGTGTGAAATTTTACGCACGGTAAAAGCTGAGTTAATGCCACGGTTTCGCTTGGCGATTACAACACCTTCAAACGCCTGCAAACGCTCACGCTCGCCTTCCTTTACTCGTACCTGAACAACGACAGTGTCACCCGGAGCGAATTCCGGAATTTCCTTGCCCATTTGTTCCTGATCGATCGCTTCTATAATTTTGCTCATCTTGCCCTGCCTGCCGATTCGTCAACCGGGTTTCATCCAAAATCAGTTCGGGGCCTTCGTCTGGCCCTGTTCCTTCAAAAATTCGTCGAGCACTTTTTGCTGCTCACGACTCAAACTCAACTTTTTCACCAGGTCAGGTCGTCGCAAATAGCTACGACCTAGAGCCTGTTTGTACCGCCACTTCGCAATACGCGCATGATCACCGGACATCAACACCGCCGGGACCCGCTTACCGTCGACCTGCTCAGGTCGCGTGTAGTGCGGGTGATCAAGCAATCCTGCCATGAACGAATCCTGCTGCGCCGACTCCGCATCGCCCAACACTCCGGGCAACATTCGAGCAACCGAGTCAATCACCGCCATGGCTGCGATTTCCCCCCCACTCAAAACGAAATCGCCAATCGACAGCTCTTCGTCCACTTCATTCTCGATCAAACGCTCGTCGATACCTTCGTATCGACCTGCCAGCAATATCATGCCCGGCAGTGTCGCCAATCGTCTCGCTGCGGCCTGATCGAATACCTTGCCTTGCGGCGAAAGACAAACAACCGGACTGCCCTTTGGCAGCGAGTCCTTCGCTGCCCGGATAGCCTTGGCCGTTGGCTCGTACTTCAGCACCATGCCAGGACCACCGCCATAAGGTCGATCATCGACCGTACGATGCACATCACTGGCGTAGTCTCGAGGATTCTCGAAGTGTAACGACATTATTTGCCGTTCATTCGCTCGTCCAACGACGCCATATTCTGCGACCGTAGCAACCATTTCCGGAAACAGACTGATCACTGCCATCTTCACGGCTTCAGTCCCATTCCCAATCGACGGTGATCACGCGCTTAGCGGTATCAACGTCGAGAATAACCTTGTCGGCGATAAACGGGATTAGCCGCTCCTGCTCGCCCTTGGTAACCAGCACATCATTCGCGCCAGTCTCCATTAAGTACGCAACCTGACCGAAATCGGTCCCGTCACGATGTACAACACTCATTCCCTCAAGATCGCGCCAATAATAGCTGCCGATCTCCGGCTCAGGCATCTTGCCGCGTAAAACTGCGACGTCACACCCGATCAACTCACCCGCCTGTTCGGGAGTAACAATATCTTCCAAACGGGCTATGACTGACTTGCCGTGCTTCTTCCCTTCAACGATAACGACATTTCGCCATGCTCCGTCTTGCTTGAGCAGGTAGTCCTCGTATTTCAGGATTGATTCTCTGGGGGCCGTGTAAGAAAAAACCTTAACCCAGCCCTTAAGACCGAACAGGCCAACAATGCGACCCAATAAAACCGGCTGATTATCGACCTCTGTCACAGTGTCATTATCCTGCAACAGTTACCTGTTGCCAGGACCCTGCAATTAACTACTAGCTTGAGCCTTGCTATGTGATTTCAGCAACGAGGAAACGCGATCAGAAGGCTGTGCGCCCTGACCGACCCAATACTCTACTCGTTCGACATCAATACGCAGATTTTCCTCATGGTCTTTTCCGACCGGATTAAAATAACCTACGCGTTCAATGTACCGACCATCCCGACGATTACGACTGTCGGTGACAACCAAATGATAAAAAGGGCGTTTCTTTGCGCCAGCGCGCGAAAGACGAATACTAACCATTGTAATTCCGTTAAAAACTGATGAAAGGCAGACATACCAGAACCCGGGCTACCCGGGTCGAGCGCGCATTGTACCCGGTTCAAACCAAATGTGAAGTGTTTTACGGACGAAAATTTTGAGGAATTTCGGGACCTTAGCAACCAGCCGATCCTGCTGGCGGTATCCGGAACCAATTTGAGCGTTTTCAAGCCCTGTCTGGAGCCAAAACACCGTTTCCGCGGCACAATGGCCTGCCCCGCCAATCCGCTGCATTGCGGCCTGCGAACTAACGAAATCCAGGGGGTAGACCGCCGCCGGGCAACCCGCGCAGCATCTTCTTCATGCCCCCTTTCGCCATTTTCTTCATCATCTTTTCCATTTGCGTAAATTGCTTCAGCAGCCGATTCACATCCTGGATCTGCAACCCGCTGCCAGCGGCAATCCGCTTCTTACGCGAGCCATTAATAGTCTTCGGAAATTGCCGCTCCACCAATGTCATCGAATTGATAATCGCGATTTGTCGACTCAACTGTTTTTCATCGGCGCCGGCCTTCAGAGCGGCAGGGTTAACTTTGCCGGGAATCGGCAATTTATCCAGCATCGCCGACAATCCGCCCATGCTCATCATCTGTTGCAGCTGATCACGCAGGTCGGAAAGATCGAAGCCGCGGCCCTTCTTGATCTTCCGCGCCAGTTTATCGGCTTTCTCTCTATCGACCTTGCCCTCAAGCTCTTCGACAAGGGTGAGTACGTCGCCCATACCCAGTATTCGAGAAGCCATACGCTCGGGGTGGAATGCCTCCAGCGCAGCGACTTTCTCGCCGACACCCAGGTAACGAATAGGTTTCCCGGTTACCTCGCGAACCGATAACGCGACACCACCTTTGGCATCACCGTCGGCCTTGGTAAGAATCACGCCCGTGAGCGGTAAGCTGGCGTCGAATTCGGTAGCCGCATTAACCGCATCCTGACCGGCCATGCTATCGACCACAAACAGTGTCTCGTGCGGATTCGCGCGGGCATGCACGGCAACAATTTCCTGCATCATTGACTCATCAATGTGCAGTCGTCCGGCCGTGTCCACAATGAGAACATCAGCATGCGAGCGCCGCGCCTCATCCAGCGCGTTGTCGACGATCTTGACGGGCTTTTGATCGATACTACTTGGACAATGCAATGCACCAACTTCTGCCGCCAGGGTTTGCAGTTGCAAGATTGCGGCCGGACGATGCACGTCGACACTCACTAACATGACACGTTTCTTGTCGGTGTCGATCAGGCGTTTTGCGAGTTTTGCGGCCGTGGTCGTCTTACCTGCACCCTGGAGCCCCGCCAACAAGATAACGACGGGCGGTTGCGCACGAAGATCCAGCGGCTCGAAATCATTGCCAAACAGTTGCACGAGTTCGGCGTGAATAATCTTCACCAGGGCCTGTCCTGGTGTCAGGCTCTTACCCACTTCTTCACCGATCGCCCGGGTCTGAATTCGATCGATAAAAGATTTGACCACCGGCAAAGCGACGTCCGCTTCGAGCAAGGCAAGCCGAACCTGCCTGAGGGTGTCTTTGATATTTGACTCTGTGAGTCTGCCCTTGCCCGAGAGACTTCGGGCCGCGTCGGTCAAACGGCTACTTAAATTATCGAACATTATTGCGATCCAGACTATTTGGCGCGCAGTTTAAATGATCGATCAGGGTTAATACAGGCGAGTGATGAAGAGATCGGCTCTGCGCAGAGGCATGCTAGTGGGCCGCTTGCTAAATAAGGTGACACTCAGTCTGTACGGCCGCGCCGTCAACAAGGCGCGGTGCGA
>CAZGVL010000029.1:0-34283 GCA_964528965.1 uncultured Woeseiaceae bacterium | reverse complement strand
ATTTCGTCCGGCCGCGGCCGGCAGTGGCGCCACGTCTGCGGCGCCCCCAGTCGCAGCGGTACGCGGCAGCAAAACATCGACCGCAGCGGCCGGCAAGATTGCCGTGGCGCAAAAAGTCAGTGCCGCGGTGACTCCGACTGAGCAAGCAAGCGACTGGCAGGATGATATGAACTGGGGCGATTTGGTATCGACGCTTGGTCTTAGCGGCGCCATTCGCATGCTAGCCAGCAATTGCGCCTACCTGAAGCGCGATGGCGATACGCTGTATTTCGGCCTGGACTCGCGCTCAGCGTCGTTGCTGACCAAACAACGCAAAGACGCTCTTGCCGGGGCCGTATCAAAGCACTTTGGTGAATCTCTGGTGATCGACATTACCATCGTAGAATCTTCGGTTCATGAGACCGTGGAAACACCGGTGCAGGAGGAGATTCGGCGCGCTGATGAGAAAATAGAGGCGGCACGTGAATCCCTCGAATCAGATCCCAATGTTCAGGCACTTAAGGACATGTTCGGTGCGGAGTTGAAGAACGATTCAATTGAGCTAATAAATGACCCAAATAATGATGGACAGGGGAGTACGCGATGAAAGGTGGTATCGGCCAGTTAATGAAACAGGCGCAGCAAATGCAGGCCGACATGGCGAAGGCCCAGGAAGAAATGGCATCCAAAATGGTCACTGGTGAATCTGGAGCCGGCATGGTCCGAATAACGATGTCGTGCAAGCACCAGGTCCAAGCTCTGGAAATCGATGACACTCTCATCGGCGATGATAAAGAAATGCTGGAAGACTTGATTACCGCAGCCTTTAATGACGCATTGCGGAAAGTTGAAAAGACCGTTCAGGAATCGTTTTCCGGGATGGCTTCAGGAATGAATTTGCCGCCTGGCATTAAGCTTCCGTTCTAGTTGATACAACGCTTTGTCTTACTCACCACTCTTGGTCCAACTGATTGATGCTTTGCGCTGTATGCCAGGCGTTGGACAGAAGTCTGCGCAACGTATTGCGTTTCACTTGCTGGAAAGAAACCGCGAGGGGGCAACCGCATTGTCGTCGGCGTTGTCGAAGGCTGCATCTGATATTGGGCATTGCAGTCGGTGCCGCATGTTTACTGAGAATGAGCTATGTTCAATTTGCGCAGCAAGTGGGCGCGACGAGGCTTTGCTGTGCGTTGTGGAGTCGCCAGCCGACGTTATGGCGGTAGAGGACGCAACCGGATATCGAGGCTTGTACTTTGTCTTGATGGGCCATTTGTCCCCACTGGATGGCATAGGCCCGGAGGAACTGAGTCTGGGGTCCCTCGAGAAGCGGCTTGAGGGCGATACTGTGAAAGAACTCATTGTCGCTACGAATCCTACGGTCGAAGGTGATGCCACCGCACACTACCTGGCGGATATGGCAAATCGATTTGGCGTTCAAGCGAGTCGTATTGCGCACGGCGTGCCGCTGGGCGGAGAATTGGAGTATGTCGACGGTGGAACGTTATCCCACGCGTTCTATGGCCGCAGAGAAATCGAGTGAGGAGGGGTGCTATGGAGAACGATTGCCTGTTCTGTAAGATATTGACTGGTGACATACCTGCTGAGGTCATCTACGAGTCAGATACTGTTATGGCCTTCAGGGATATCAATCCACAGGCGCCGACCCACGCAGTAATTATTCCAAAGAAACACATTGCCACTATCAATGAGGTTGGACTTGAGGATATGGCGGCCGTTGGCAGCCTGTTCGTTGCGGCGAAGGAAATAGCGGCGCAGGAGAGTCTCGCTGAGCGCGGCTATCGTGTTGTCATGAATTGCAATGCGGATGCTGGACAGACGGTATTCCATATTCATCTGCATTTGCTGGGCGGCCGACCGATGAGCTGGCCACCGGGCTAGTGGCCTATCGTTTTGCCAGTTTGTCTGCGAGCGCCAGCGAGCGACGGTAAGATTCATAGCGGCGAGCGCTAATCGAACCGTCATCGATAGCCGAAATGACGGCGCATTTGGGCTCTCTTAAGTGGCGGCAGTTCGCGAAGCGACAACCCGCGGCGGCATCTGCAATTTCTCTGAATCCATGCACAACGTCTGCAGGCGATTGCAATGCGGGTGCGTAGTCCCGAACTCCGGGCGAATCGATCACGGACCCGCCGTTCGGCAGAGAGAGCATCACTGAGTTGACTGTCGTATGACGACCTTCACCACTCTTGCCTGATACTTCGCCGGTGCGCTGCTTTGCCGAACTGGTTAGTTTGTTAATGATGGTGGACTTGCCCACGCCAGACTGACCAACAATGATCGATATCTTGCTCCCGAGCAGGTCCAGAAGCTCGTCAAGGTTAGAATCATTCTTCGCGCTGCAGCGCAAACTCGGGTATCCGATTCGCTCGTATTCCTGAAACTCGGCGAGGCTGCGATCGTCTTGCATACCAAGATCGGTCTTGTTGTAAACGACAACCGCGGGAATTCGCATTGACTCAGCGGCGCACAAATAGCGGTCCACGATAAACCAGTCGGCGGCCGGGGAGCCCGCCGCGACAACGACAAGAATATCAAGATTCGCAGCCAGTACTTCGACCTTGCCACGCATGTTTGGTCTTTGCAGTGCATTGTCGCGATCGTCAATTGCTGTGATCAGCCAGTCGGACTCATTCTCTATTGGCGTGGCAGACACACGATCTCCGCACACGGGTTTTAGTTTTTTGCCCTTAATTCTGGCATCGACCACGTCTCCGTCGGACAATTGCAGCCGCATACGGCGGCTGTAGGTTGCAATGACAAGTGCGGAGTCGGACGACATGTGAGCTCGAGAATGAAGTATTTGACGCGCAGTATGCCGTGATGACAGAGACCTTGCACTCTCAAGAGGGTTAAACTACGGAGTATCTGCCAGTAACTATTATCTACAGGACATCGATGAATACCGTAAGCAAAGCAATCAATCGCAGCGAAAACCTTATCTGGATCGACCTGGAGATGACCGGTCTGGACACTAACGCCGACACGATTATCGAGATCGCAACCGTTGTAACTGACAAGAACCTTAACGAACTTGCGGTCGGGCCAGTCGTCGCAATTGGCCAGAAGCAAGATGTCATCGACGGCATGGACGATTGGAATACACGGCAACACGGGAAATCAGGACTGATACAACGAGTTCTCGATAGCGATGTGTCGCTGACTCATGCCGAGGCGCTAACATTAGATTTTCTCGCAGACTGGGTTGATGCTGGGGTATCGCCGATGTGCGGCAATAGTATCTGTCAGGATCGTCGTTTCCTCGCGCGAGAAATGCCGCTGCTGGAGCGCTACTTTCACTATCGAAATCTTGATGTGAGCACGCTGAAAATTCTTGCGCAGAGTTGGGCGCCGGCAGTTGCTGCAGGTTTCAACAAGGAATCGTCTCACCTCGCGCTCAATGATATTAGAGATTCAATAGCGGAATTGGACTGGTATCGGTTGAATCTTTTCGACCAGGCAGTGATTGTAACTGAAGGCGACGAATGATCGACAAGCCATTTTCGCCGGCAACAGTACGCAATAGTCAGCCGATTTTGGATGTGATTCGACACGAGTTTCGACACAGTGGTACGTTGCTGGAAATCGGGTCGGGGACCGGCCAGCATGCGGTAAACTTCGCTGCGGAACTTGGCCATCTGATTTGGCAAACCAGTGATCGCGAACAGAATCATCAGGGCATTTTGGCCTGGCTTGACGATGCGGCCCTGTCCAATGTGCAGCCACCGTTGCTACTCGACGTATTATCCAATGAATGGCCACAAGCAAAGTACGATGCTGTTTTTTCGGCGAATACGGCGCACATCATGTGCATCTCAGCGGTCGAGAAAATGTTCGCTCTTGTTGGGAAAGTGCTGAATTCAGGCGGGAGTTTTTGCCTGTACGGTCCGTTCAAACAGGATGGAAAATGCAATTCGCCAAGCAATGCTGCATTTGATCGCTCCCTCTGTAGCGGAGATTCTACGATGGGTATTCGCAACCTGGAAGATCTGGACCGCATGGCAGTTGCTAATAGTTTAAGACGAATTCGATTGTATGCGCTGCCTGCAAATAATCACCTGGCTGTGTGGGCTAAGGTCGATCAGGAGACGATTCAATGACGCGACACAGAGGCGGCTGTCATTGTGGCCGCGTGAAATTTGAAATTGAGGCGCCGGCGGATCTTGAAGTTGCTGACTGCAATTGCAGTATCTGCCGGATGACCGGATTTCTACACCTGTTTGTATCCAGGTCCAACTTTGAGCTAATGCGTGGGGAAGGTGACCTTGATACCTATGTTTTCAATACCGGTGTGGCGCAGCACTACTTTTGCAAGCATTGTGGAATCAAATCGTTTTACGTTCCGCGATCTCACCCTGACGGATTTAGCGTCAACGCCAATTGCCTGGATGAAAGCACTATCGCATCTATCAGCATCGAGCCGTTTGACGGTCGAAACTGGGAGCAAAACGCCTCCAAACTGTCTCCGATAAGCAACTGATTCAACTGATTTTTTGCTGGAACGTGAATCGTGGTTGGCATATAGTTGCGAGAATATTTAAGAGAGCGAGTTGTAGAGCGAATCAATGAACATTAACAAACTACAGACTGTTGCGATCTGCATGGTCAGTCTATTCACGACGATGGCCACCACCGCAGTCAGCGCGCAGACAGTATGGGTGAGTGATGAATTCGAAATTACGTTGCGATCCGGGCCCAGTACCAGCAATGCGATTGATCGTATGCTCAAGAGTGGGAGGGAACTAGAAGTCCTCGAGCGCGATGCGGAATCCGGATACTCCCACGTGAGGACAAATGCAGGTACAGAAGGTTGGGTATTGACTCGCTACCTGATGAATGAAGCCAGCGCGAGAGAGCAGCTCGCGACCCTGACCGGCCAACTGAGCAGCGCGAATTCGACCGGCAATTCACTTGAATCGCAGCTGGTCGCTATCAAAGGTGAGCAGGATGCCGCCAAGCGGGGCATTAAGTCTCTTGAGACACAAAAAAGCGGTCTTGAGCAGGAACTGGCTGAAATAAAACGCACGGCAGCCAATGTCTTATCAATTAACAACCAAAACAAAGATCTGCGAGAGCAACTGGCGGCTGCCGAAATTCAGGCGGCGACTCTTGAGCAACAAAATCGTGAGTTAAGCAGTCAGACAACGCGCTACTGGTTCATGACCGGGGCGCTGGTCTTGTTGTTTGGCATGATTCTCGGTCTATGGGTACCGAAAATACGCTGGAAACGTGGCTCGAGGTACGACCGCCTGTAGCTAATTTATCAAGCGGCCCACTAGATCGACTCGCCGGCAAGAAACATCCAGGTTTCGATCACGCTATCAGGGTTCAGAGACATACTCTCGATGCCCTGTTCAAGCAGCCAGAGCGCGAGATCGGGATGATCTGATGGACCCTGGCCGCAAATACCAACGTATTTGCCTTTGGCTTTGCACGCCGAGATAGTCATCGCCAGAAGGGCTTTGACTGCGTC
Organism: uncultured Woeseiaceae bacterium; assembly: GCA_964528965.1. GTDB lineage: Bacteria > Pseudomonadota > Gammaproteobacteria > Steroidobacterales > Woeseiaceae > UBA1847. The sequence goes on along the minus strand of CAZGVL010000029.1, from coordinate 28,813 downwards.
GTCACGCTCATCGAACATATCGGCGATCAGGCCTGAATCGCGATCAAGGCCTAGTGTCAGTTGCGTCATGTCGTTTGAGCCGATCGACATGCCGTCGAAATGCTCCAGATACTGCTCCGCGAGCAGGGCGTTCGTCGGCAATTCAGACATCATGATGATTTTAAGATCGTCTTTGCCACGCTCCAGGCCGTTCTCGGCCAGCAAGTCGATGACTTGCTTCGCCTGTTTCACTGTGCGTACAAATGGAATCATGACCTGGACATTGACCAGCCCCATGTCATTGCGGACTTTTCGAATGGCGGCGCATTCCATTTCGAAACACGGCCGAAAACTGTCCGCAACGTAACGGCCGGCGCCACGGAATCCAAGCATCGGATTTTCCTCTACCGGTTCATATTTGCTTCCGCCAATGAGGTTCGCATATTCGTTGGACTTGAAATCGGACAACCTCACAATGACGGGTTCTGGAGCAAAAGCTGCAGCGATCGTGCTTACGCCTTCAGCGAGCTTGTCCACAAAGAAACTGACCGGGTCGGCATAACCAGCCATTTGATCATTGATGGCATCGCGAGTCGCTGTGTCAAGCTGATCGTATTCAAGCAATGCCTGCGGGTGAACGCCGATCATGCGATTGATGATGAACTCGAGGCGGGCCAGACCAACGCCACTATTCGGGATATTCGAAAAATCGAAGGCGCGATCAGGATTGCCGACGTTCAACATGATCTTGACCGGAATTTCGGGGAGGGAGTCGAGCTCGATTTGCTGCTGCTCAAAATCAAGGACGCCCTCATAGATGTAGCCCTCATCTCCCTCGGCGCAACTAACGGTAACGTCAACGCCATCCGAAATCGACTCAGTGGCATCATTGCAGCCGACGACGGCGGGGATTCCGAGTTCGCGAGCGATAATTGCAGCGTGGCAGGTGCGACCACCTCGATTCGTAACGATCGCTGATGCGCGCTTCATAACGGGCTCCCAATCGGGATCGGTCATGTCGGAAACCAGCACGTCACCTTTCTGGATGCGGCCCATTTCGCTGACATCGCGAATAATTTTCGCCGTACCGGCGCCGATTTTCTGCCCGATACTCCGGCCAGTGCAAATGATCTTTGAGCGATCCTTCAGAGTAAAACGCTGAATCGTTCGGCCGCTTCTGCTTTGCACGGTTTCTGGTCTGGCCTGCAGGATGTAGAGCTTGCCATCGGTGCCGTCTTTACCCCACTCGATGTCCATCGGGCGCTGGTAGTGCTTTTCGATCGTAACGGCCATCTTCGCCAATTCGATGATCTCTTCGTCAGTCAGCGAGAACAGCTGGCTTTGAGATTCTTCGACGTCCACCGTGTCGATAGTCTTGCCCGGTTTCGGGTTATCACTGTAAACCATCTTGATGGCTTTACCGCCGAGGTTCTTTCTGACTATGGGAAATTTGTCAGCCTCAAGAGACGGCTTATACACATAAAACTCGTCGGGGTTCACGGCACCCTGTACGACGGTTTCGCCGAGACCATATGACGCGGTGATAAACACGACGTCCCTGAAGCCCGACTCTGTATCAAGTGTGAATATGACGCCGGATGATCCAACATCGCTGCGTACCATGGTCTGTACACCGACTGACAGCGCAACGAGGTTGTGGTCAAAACCCTGGTGCACACGGTATGAGATAGCACGATCGTTGAATAGTGATGCATAGACCTGATGCAGGGCATCGACCAGGTGATCAAGGCCGCGCACATTTAGAAAGGTCTCTTGTTGACCGGCAAATGACGCATCCGGCAAATCCTCAGCAGTCGCTGATGATCGCACGGCAACTGATATATCACGGCCACCTGACATCTCATCCCAGGCCACGCGAATGTCCTGCATGAGTTTGGATGGAAGAGCTGTATCGAGTATCCAGCCCCGAATAGATTTTCCGGCTGCAGACAAGGCATCAATATCATCAACGTCGAGGTCTGCCAACAGATCTGCAATGCGCTGATCCAGGTGCCCTGTTTTCAGAAAGTCGCGATAGGCGGCAGAGGTTGTGGCAAAGCCACCGGGAACTGTAACGCCAAGATTGCTGAGATTGCTTATCATCTCCCCAAGCGACGCATTCTTGCCGCCAACATTTTCAACATCGTGCATACCAAGCTCATCGAGCTTGATTACATACGCTTCCAAAATTAGCTCCCTTGTGTTCCCTCGCAGGAAATGGACAATCGACCAGTGGCATTAGCAAAGACGATGAACGCGATCACTTTTCTATCTCAGGGACTACCTCAATGAGTACACGCACCATCTTTTTTCTATCAGATCAGACCGGGGTCACTGCGGAAACGCTTGGTCATAGCCTTTTAACGCAGTTTGACGGTCAAGGATTCAGGCAAGTGACTTTGCCATTTATAGATAGTGAAGACAAGGCGCATGATGCGGTGCAGAAAATAAATGAAGTGAGCGCTGTGGACAGCCTTAGACCCATCGTTTTCTCAACATTGGTGCAGAACAATTTTCGAGCGATTGTGAAAGAAGCGAGCGGATTGTATCTCGATATTTTCGATGTTTTTCTTGAGCCCCTGGAGCAAGAATTGCAGCAGAAGCCGACCCAGGCGGCGGGTCGTGCCCACGGTATGAGCGATATAAATGCTTATATGAAGCGGATGGAGGCCACCAACTTCGCATTGGCGAATGATGACGGCGGCGCTAATCGAAACTACGACAGCGCCGACGTAATTCTGCTGGGTGTATCGCGATCCGGCAAGACGCCGACTTGCTTGTATCTCGCATTACAGTACGGAGTTTACGCCGCAAATTATCCACTCACTGAGGAAGAATTCGAAGCCGGCACACTGCCGCAGATCCTGCTCAAACAACAACATAAGCTTTACGGGTTGATCATTGCCCCGGAGCGCCTTCGACAGATACGTAAAGAGCGCAGGGCGCTGGGGAAATACTCATCCGCGCAGCAAGTGCGATTTGAGCTGCGCGAGTCGGAGAAAATATTCAAGCGCTATAGAATTCCGTATATCGATACGACGGAATTTTCGATTGAAGAGATCGCCAGTAGAATTCTAGATAGTACCGGTGTTGAACGTCGCGTGCGACCTTGAAGTTTGCGGCATTTTTACTTTTCTGGAACGGTATTTGCACACCTTTTGTACCCTGATGGCTGTGTTATATTGTTGGCATGTTGCTTGATTGCCAAATCGTTCCAGAGACAATAGTAAAGCCGCGAAGCTTCGTTGGTTTGATGGCACTTTATGAGAGCAACTATCTCCGCCTGTTGAATCTGATACCGGATCTCGATCGTATAGACGGCTGTTATCGCTCTACTGTTGCCGGTGATTGCTGTCTGCACGTGGAAATTCTGCAGCGCTGTCGCTATACGATCACGTTGTCACTGACTTATCAGTTTGAAACGGATGACGGTATGATCGCTGACCCGGACATGCGGGTTCGCGCGTACCTTGATGGGCATTTGGCTGAAGTGCAGAGTTTGTGCGGAGACTTACGGCACGCCGAGTTGCAACGTCTTGTGTGTGCCCACAAAAAAGAACTCGACGGCCGCTGGAGGCGCAACGTCATCCTGAACAAGTGGCTCGAGTATTTGATAGAGCAGGGCCATCTGATTCTGCAGCGCTAGCTCGCGGTCCTCGTCCAGTCACGACGCTTTCAGGGCTAATTTTATCATCTGCGCTGCTTGGCAAAAGTGTCGATTCAGTCAGAGCAAGTAGTAACCCCAATTGTCATCATCTGCAGTCACTCAGGCTCGCTGCGTTACTTGCGTGCCGGAGATTATGTTAAGAGGGTTCGGGTTTGGCAAATTTGACCGCAATTTTTGGAGTTGCACCGGAAAAGCCGGTAGAGAACAGCGATAAGCTGCGTGAACTCTATTGGAACCGTGCTGAGCTTAAGAAGGAACTAGCGAAGCTCCGCGATGACAACTATCAACTGCGGGAATGCGTCCAACAAAAAGAAGGTGCGTCTGCACGCTTGCGGCAAAAGCTGGAGTACCTTGAAAATTTGTTGTCAGACCCGGCCACCGTTTACGACGTCATTGTTTACTACCAGTTTCGAAGTTTGAACAGGCAGTGTAAGTCGAAGCTCGCGAATTTTGCTGAACAGCTCAAACAACAACGCGAACAACGTGTGCACAGCAATCTCCTGGCGGACTGGAATGAGCTCAGAGGGGAGGAGGCCAGCGCGGTAGAGAAAAGCATTGGTGAGCACCGTTTCAAGATTCAAATGCTGGAGGATCAACTGCTTTCTGAGCAGCACAGACTCAATACGTCGAACAGTTTCCTGCGGTTATTTCGGCGTCGCTCGATGGCCAACGCAGTGCAAGACACGTCGGACGCAATACAGGTTGCCGGACAGCACGAAGCGGATCTCATGACGAAATTCGATGAAATTCAGAAACGAGTGCCGCCGGACACTCAGGGCTTGAATCTGGAGACCAAACGCCTGATAAATTGCATGATCCTCTCCTACGCACAGCAGTTGTTCCTGCACTCTTCGGAGAACGGACTTGCTGCGATGTCTCATGAAGTTGGCGAGAAGAGTGTCGGTTCGATCAACTATGGCAGCAAGTCGGATTGCGACAGTTTGCTGGCGAAGATCGCCGCTCAGGTTGAGTCGTACGAAAAATTGACCGACTTCGCCGATATTCTGCAACAGCGTGCAAAACTAATCGCAAAAAATGCGCTTTACCGGCGTGAGGATGATGCCGTGCCAGAACCGGATTCGGTCGCTACGGTGTATGTGATCAACAAGGACGGAAAAATACAGCAAAAAGACGCCAATTTGCTGGGCGAAAATTACTGGGATATAGCGAAAATCCTGAGTCGCTAAGGCAGATTCAAGCAGGAAGTGGACTGCGGAACGCTAAATATCTGTACGGTACATCTGGCGTCGAAATCTCAGCAGGTCTGCGTCGCTAACTCCAGGCAGATGCATTTCAACCTCAGATGAACGGGTCTCGACGCTGCTGGTGACACTGTCAGAGTGTGCCGCCGGGTCACTTTTCTTCGCGCCTGCGGGCGTATTGCTGCTGGCAAGTGGCGCAGCTTCAGAAACATCAGCTTCGATCAGGTCTGTTGCAGATCTTGCAGATGCGTGACTATTTTCAAGTATGTGCTGATTGACTGTTGCTGCTCTGGGAATCAGATCGACCGCATCAGTGGCGGCTTCCGCCACGTGATTTTCGCCAGCGATCTCTTCATTAGTCGTCACGCTCGACACGGCAATGCCGGCCTTGGTGACGCCATATTCAACACGTTCGATATTGAGCGACGGGGCCGAAGAGGCCGCTTCATGTGCGCTGATACCGCTGGAGGCGCTTACGGGAGCGCCCCAGATGCCCAGCAACACACAAACGAAGGTGCCTCTGGTATTGCTGTTTGCTGTTTTCTCAGACCGTCCTGTTCGTGATGTCACGGGACCCTCCAGACAATAGCTTCAGTTACGGTGTTGTAGTGGAGTATAACACCACATTACCTTTCCGCAAGACCTGGCTGCTTAAGGCGAAACTTGCGCCGCCTGAGCGGGGACAGCTTCGATCTCGCGAATCAATGCCAAGTCTGTAACAATTTCCGCCGCCTGGTCAAGGTGAATGTCTGGTCGTTCCGAGACGTCGAGCTCTTCCAGGCTGGACAGGCTCTCAAGTCCCAACTTGCTGCGGCGGTCATTCTCTAGTTCCAAAGCTCGCTGCAGGTTCAATTCACGTTCGTCTTGCCGGGTCTGAATATTTAGCGAGATGTGCGTGCGTGAGCGAGATTCTTTGTCGTCCTCGATGTTCTGCATCAAGTACTGAAAATTCGCGTCTTCCTTCGCGCGCTCCGAATGGCTGGCGGTCAGCGTATTGATCATCGGGTCGAGTGATTCGCCGGCTCGGAATCGCGTTGTCTGGATAGTGTCCCACGGCAACGCGCTTTCCCGTACGCTCTCACCGATCAACTCGGCGTCTATAGGCGATGGCAAATCGATGTCCGGCACGACACCTCGGTGCTGAGTGCTTTCGCCGGTGACTCGATAGTACTTACCGATTGTCATTGTCAGCTGGCCGTAGCCTTTCTCACTCTCGGACTTCATGTACTGATCCAATGAGTACAAATTCTGCACAGTACCCTTGCCGAAGGTCGTCTGGCCGATAATCACGCCACGTGAGTAGTCCTGGATGGCAGCGGCGAAAATCTCCGATGCAGATGCACTGAATCGGTTCACAAGTACAACCAAAGGTCCATCGTAGGCGACCCGCGCAACCGGATCGGGGTCATCCAGACGACTTATCCGGCCGCTGGAATTACGCAGCTGAACGACAGGTCCATTGTCTATAAACAGTCCGGATAGTGCAGTTGCTTCAGTCAAATGTCCGCCGCCATTGTCACGCAAGTCTATGACCAGACCGTCGATACCCTGTTCTTCAAGGCCAGCGATGAGCTTTTTTACGTCTCTGGTTGTACTGGCGTAGTCTTTGTCGCCGTTGCTGAGTGACTGGTAATCACGGTAGAAGCTGGGAACGTCAATTACGCCAATTGACCAGTCGCGCCCGTCGCGCGGCACCGTAATGACCTCACTCTTGGCGGCTTGTTCTTCCAGGCGAACCTGGTCTCGCGTCAGGCTTAGAATTTTCTCAGTGCTGCCGGGCAGGGCGCCAGCTGGAATAATCTGCAGGCGCACGACGGTACTCGCTGGCCCGCGAATAAGATCGACAACGTCGTCAAGTCGCCAGCCGATAACATCGACTATTTCGCCGTCTTCGCCTTGAGCAACGCCGGTAATACGATCATTCGGTTTTAGCGATCCATCAGCGGCCGCTGGGCCGCCAGGAATGATATTGACGATATGCACATAGTCATCTTCGGTTTGCAGTGACGCACCGATGCCGAAATACGACAGGCTCATCTGAATTCGATATTCCTCAGAATTTCTTGGGGAAAGGTAGCTTGAGTGCGGGTCGAGCGTGTGAGTAAACGCCTGCATGAAGGTCTCGAAGACATCGTCACTCTTGACCTGATCCATGCGCTTAACGTAGCGCGAGTAACGCTTCACCAGAATCTCTTGTGTTTCCTCCCAGGTCTTGTCCGCAAGGGCAAGGTTCAATGCGTCATTCTTGACTCGCATACGCCAGATATCATCCAGTTCTGCTGCCGTCGTCGCCCAAGGCAGTTCAGACCTGTCGTATTCATAACTTTCATCGACGGTGAAATCCGGTTCGGCGTCCAGTTGGGCCAGGGCAAATTTGAATCGTTCACGCACCCGCGTCCTGTATACGCTAAACATGTCGAAAACCGGGTCCAGAGGTTGACTGCCGACCAGGTCATCCAGTGAATGACGGTATTGCTCGAAAAACTCCAGATCACTATCAAGCAGGTACATACGATTCCTGTCAAGGGATTCGATATACCGATCCAATACGCGCGAAGACAGATCGTCATCGATAACGATATCCAGATAGTGAGACTTTTGAACAAACTGCGTAACTAGTAATCCGACATCCTCATGGCGCGATTCTGGCGCCAACTGCTCTTCTGTTTCGACAACTTCGGTACTTGCGAGCACGGTTGTCGCCAGCAGGCTTAGCAGCGCGCCGGTAAGCAAGTGATGGCGTCGAATGTCAAATGTTCTCAAAGCGATCTCCATTTCTGATCAATACTATTTAGTCGGACTCTTATTTCGGCTAGGCTAGATGTCTTGCCCGCTCTGATCAAGGGTGTAATTGGCAAATCCACTCGTTTGCGACCCACTAAAAATATTCCATTGTGGAAAGTATTGTATGCGTCCATTAACTGTAATTACCGGCATCGTGCTGGGCTCATGTTTGTCAATCGCCGTTAGCCTGGCTGCGGTCATGTTTGTTTACCTGATCCTCGGTGATGAATATCCACGTCTAAGCGGGGAGTTCAGACCGTTGCTTGTTAGTACGTCTTTGTTCCTCGGTATGACCGCCATTTCGGCTATGAGTTTCTACTCATTGCTAATCAATCACCCTTTTCGGCATTGGTTGCAAGCTCTCATGTGGGCGTGCCTGATCGCAGCTGGCTACTATTATTGGCCATGATCTGGCTCGCTTGAGCAAGTTTCGGGGCCGCTAGCGGCTTCTCTTGCGCCGCCGTCGCATGCGCGACTGCAATTCACTACGACGGTCGTCAAGCCATTGCTCTCGACTGACGACGGTATCGGCTCCTGAGTCGGCACGTGCTCTTTCCCGGAAACCGCAAAAATCCTCGTAAGCATCAATTTCGTGCTTGAGTTCGCGCACGACGAGTTCAATCATGATCGCGTCATCGAGATAGCCAAGTCCGGGGATTCCATCAGGAATCAGGTCTTCCGGCTCTGAGAAATAGGCCAGAGCATTCAGGACTCGTGCCGTATCCTGATGCGGTAGCCGCCACTCGAGGTCTGACAGCATCTGGATCATGTGGCGCAATTTCTGAATCCGCTCGGTGATGAATCCCGGCGATGTGGCCTCATCCATTGCGTGTAACAGCGCTTCCGCTTCAGCGACAATATCCTCAGGTGGCAAGCCAACTGTCGCTTTGCGTGCCTCGTGCATGATCAGAGAAAAGTGTTGCAGATCCTCGTCGCTCAAATCGAACGATACACGCAAGCTCATTATCGCTCTCCTTGGTTGATCGGAATAACAGTGTTGAAAATATCGTCGCTCAAACGACCGATGCTGTCGCAGCGGTAGCGTAGATTATCACGGTGATCAGCGGCGTCAACGAGCTTCAGATAAAAATTCGCGCCAGCGACAGTTACTTGCGGGAGCGACTATCCCAGTTTCGGGATCGATCAAACTGGCCGGTGTTGTATGGATCTATTCCGGTTTCTTCGTCTGTTTCGATGAGGGAGTCATCAACGATCTTGAGAGTATCGTGGGTGCCCGTATCCTCACGAATATACTTGTTGCGAATCAGGACGTTCCTGCCGGGCCCGTTGTTCTCGATTTCAGCCTTCATGTCAGGGTCAATATCTACGACCGCTGATCGACGCCCCGGCGATTTGTCCGTCGTCCTGGTACGAGAGCGGGAGCTTCGGTGCGCTCCGGTCTGACGCAGGTGAGTACCGGTCTGCCTGAGATCCGTGTGCTTTGGCTCTTGCCGTGGCGAAAAGATGTTTCTCAGCCAGCTCAAGAATCGGGTAATCATAATAGCTCGTCACAAAAAAAATAGGGGCTGCAGTCTGAATGGCCTTAAATGCAGGCATTTCAAGCTTTAGCATGCACGAATGATGAACCTTTTTCTAGGGAAGGTCTGCCAATAGACTGTTGTTGCTCGAAAAAGTGTGATCCAGATCACGCTTTTTCGAGCTAGTAGGCGGTCAGTGCTCTCGGCTCGTGACGCGCCAGCCGAAAGCTGTGAGCCGCAGAGCCTGCCATGCGAGGTATGGCGACGAGATCAGGAACCAGGCAACGATGTCGCCGCTGCGGATCTTGCCACTCAACGTTGCGAAGAAATCACCGTAGCCATGTCCACCGTATGCACCGAAGAACTGCACTCCAACCAGGTATATGGCGATTGGCATCACGACAAAGCCAAGAAATATCAAGCCCAGAAACAGAGCGATTTCGGATTTCGCTTGCTGTTTGAATGATTTTTTAGTTGCTGCCAATGCGAGTGATTCCTGCCGGTCGCGGGTAGCGTATCGTTGCCTACTCGCCGCTTCAGGTCAACCTGCCATCAATGAACTATCCTGCGCCGCTGGCAGACGAATTGACAGGATTGGTTGAGCGATGGACGTGCAGGTGCTGAGCGCGGTGCTCGACTAGCTGTCGCTCTTATCGGGCAACACGCTATGCCTATGCCGGCGTCGGTACACGAAAATTCCAAGATGGACGCAAGCCGCCGAGAATAGAATGTAGTGCGGTAGCACCCAGAACCAATCGCTAATGTACAGCGTCGCGAAAAATGCAGCGAATCCCGCTGTCAGGTAGAAATAGGGCAGGCAATCGTAGAGCAGCTTGGGGAGCCAGATTTTTCGGGACGTAAATCCAACTCTATTGGGCGCGACCTGTTGTGTCTCGCTTAAGTGGACTGATTCATGCGCTGTGCTAAGCATTGATCTGGTATCGCTATCCGTGCAAACCGTGACACACCATAGGACATATTCGCAGAAAAGACCGTGAATACGCTCACATTTTCCGGAGTGCGCAGTCTGATCGACGCACAAAAGTTAGCTTCAGAGCTGCTTAACTGTCGCGTTTCGGGCGCTCTTCATATTTGAAGTCGGCGGTACCGATAGTGACGACATCACCGTTTCGCAGAAAATGTTCGGTGACTCGCTTTGCGTTGACAGAGACCCCGTTCTTGCTGCCCCAGTCGATTATTCGGGTCGCGTTTCCGTCGGTAACAACTACGGCATGCCTGCGGCTGATGTAGGCCGCTTCAAGTTGAATGTCGTTTGTCTGTGTTCGCCCAATCGTCAATCGATCCTTGAATAACGGAAACCTCAACTCCTGGCCGTCGAAAGTGCCAATTAGAACTCGTGTTACTCGGTCACGATCGCTTGCAGGCAGGTCGTCGATCCGTTCTGACATTCGGTTATCAATCTCATGTATCACTTCTTCGATCTGGTCGATCGAATCCATTTGCTGGTCTTTCCTGGCGAGTTCGGCGAGCAAGCAGGTAACGGCTTCACTCTTTGTTGCGAGCTTCTGCTGGTAAGCGGCGATTTCTCGTTCCAGCTTACGGTTCTTATTGGTCAGCGCGTTAATTTCACGTTCGCTTTCCTCGTTCTTTTCATTGAGCATAATTTCAAGTTCATTCTTGAACTCGCGCGTATCTACAAGGTCCGAGACCAGCTGCTCGCTGACCGTTTCACTCTGTGCCAGTGTTTCTTCGGCCTCGCCCAATTCGAATCGAATAGTCCGAACTTCCAGCGCGTGTGCCTTCTCCATTTCCAGCAAATTCTTCTTCAACTCGAATACGGCTTGCTCTTCGATTTTCAGCGAATCATGCAACTCCAGGTTTTGTTCCTCCGCACCATCGAGTGCGATCTGGAGGCTGTCCCGCTGGTCGAATGAAACGGTGGATTCGAGAGTCAGGTCCTGAAGTTGACGCCTCATCGTGTCCGCATAACTTTCAGTGCGATCAATCTGGCTTTGCAACTCCTTGATTGTCATCTCATTGCTTGCCAGCTGTCCGGCCTGTTCAGTAAGCGTCTGCCTCAGCCTGTCGCTGTCGTCATTGTCGCGTACGTCACGCTCTCGCTGTTGCAGTGCCTTGATATCGTCTTTGAGCTGCCGTGCTGCCTCGTCCCGAATTGACAGTTTCGTTCGAAGTTCGTCGCTTTCCTTTTGCATCAGAGAATGCGCCGCCTGCACGGTGTCGCGTTCCGTGCTGGCGTCGTTAGCTGCAGATTCCAGCTCTGCCAAGCTGTTGTGCAATGGCTCCCACTCGGAGTGACGCCGGTCTATATACTGTTGCAGTTCTGCGATTGTCTGCTTTGCCTCGTCAAGCGTCAGCCTGATTTCGGCGCTCTCCACCTGAGCCTTTGCGCCGTTTTCATCAGCTGTTTGTTGCTGATTTTCGATCTGCTGTAACTCCGACCTAAGATCGGAGACTTGATCTGTCTCTTTTTGTAGCGCCTCTTCCAGACCTTGAGCTGAAGTGGCCGCGTGATCAGACTTGTTTTGTAACTCTGTGTTGGCAGCGTCAAGGGAGCGAAACTCGCTATCACGCTCGCGTATTTCTGCCTTCAGGGACTTTATGCTCTGGTCGCGTTTCTTTAGCTTGCTGTCCGCCTTGTCCTTCAGTTTCTTTGCGTCAGCGAGCTCACGATTCAGTCGCTGTGCCAGTTCTTCTCTCGCGCCGATTTCTGTTTCAAGGCCGAGCCATTTAGCACGCAGCTGTTCAATATCGAATTGCAGACTGTCAATAGTCCTGGAGCGACTCTTCAGATCGGACCGCAGCTCCGATATGGTCTCATCACCACCGCTGTCCGCATCGCTGCCTGCAACCAGGTAGTCATGAGTATTGGCATCGGATTCCAGTTCTGCATCTGTTCCTGATGCAGCCTTGTCGAGTACCAGAACTTCCAGCTCCGCTGTCGGGTCTTCGTCATCCGTGACTAACTCATTAATGTTTTTGTTCTTATTAGCCATGCATGAATAATAGCACGCCGGCAGAGCGCATCAACGCTGGCATTGCTACCCGGTTTCGATGCGCAGTCTTAAGTTAAATCGGATTAATCGGCGGCAACTGTGCGGCCCGCGGACCATTGTCGAAGCGCGTCGATCTGTTCGCTCATGACGACTGACAAGGGCTTGGTCAGCCCGATTTCATCCATGATATGTTTAGTCGCGAGTGCTTGTTTCTTGGCGTGAGCGGCGTACAGCGCCGCCACAATCGCCTGTTCGACCTCAGCCCCGGAGAATCCCTGCATCGCGCCTGCGAGTGCTCCAATATCAAAGTTGTCAGGTGCCAGGTCGCGATTTTCCAGATGTATGGCCAATATCGCGGCGCGGACCTGTGGATCCGGGAGATCGACAAAAAAGATCTCGTCAAAGCGACCTTTTCGAACGAGCTCCGGAGGTAAGGACGTCAAATTGTTGGCAGTCGCCACGACGAAGACTTGCGTTGTTTTTTCTGCCATCCAGGTGAGAAAGGTTCCCAATACGCGCTGCGTCGTGCCGGTTTCTCCGCCGCGACCGGATACACCTTTTTCGATTTCGTCTATCCACAGCACGCAGGGCGACATTATGTCTGCGGTCTTCAAGGATTCACGCAGTTTGCGCTCGGTTTCGCCGTGATATTTATCGAATATCGCGCCGAAGTCGAGCCGCAAGAGAGGGACGCCAAATATTCCGGCAGTCGCTTTCGCAGCAAGGCTCTTCCCGCAGCCCTGAACACCCGTTAGCAATAATCCTTTTGGAGCGTCAAGGTGCGCAGCATCCGCATCGCCTCTAAAAGCAGCGCGCCGCTGCGCGAGCCAGGCTTTCAGGCGGGCGAGACCGCCCACATCGGAAAACCGGGCGGTGTCGTATTCAAATTGCAATGCTCCGCCGCGATTGAGCAATTCGTATTTCGCTTGCATGACATCGGGGAGGTCGCTCTTCGTGATCGCGCCGTCACTGTAGATGGCGTTGCGCGCGAGTTGTTTCGTATCCCGATGCGTTAGTCCAGCCAGGTTCTGAATCAGCAGCTTATACGCCTTGGAATCAGCCTGGACTCGCGAGCCCGGGTGATCATTTGCCCATTCTTCGGCAAGCTGCTGGACAATGGATTCGCGCTGCTGTTCCGAAGGCAGACCCATATCAAATCGTGCGCTAAACGGTTCCAGTTCGCTCGGAAGCTTTATGGTGTGACTGATAAATACAAGTTGTCGTGCTACTTCGCCATATCGGATGCATATGTCTTTGATGAGACGCACGTGCACCGGGTCTTCGATAAATGGATGAAAATCGAGCAGAACATAGATTCCCGCCTTGTCGACTGCGCGAATATGTTTGAGGACGTCGGTTGGCTGAGAGTTTATTGCCTGCGGCTCAAGGGCAATATCGAGGCGCTGCAAGCCATCCGTTACTGTCCAGCGGAATAGTGGCAAGTATGATTCGCTGATGCTCGAGATCGCGACCGACTGAAAAAGCTCGAGCATGCGTGCTTCGTCACGCGTCTCAATGACGATGAGAGGCGTTCGCGAGCGAAGAACAAGTTTTAGATCGTTGCTTTGGTCCATCGTGTCGTCATGATATTGCAGAATCAGATTTGATTTTACGACAGCCCGGCAAATTGTCGATGCGCAGTGTGTCCGGTTTATTGATAACCAGGTTGCTCACGGCCGTGACCAGCACCTCCAGATCGATCGGGCTTGTTTGCAACGCGAGGCTTCGCACGACGTCGTCCAGGCTCGAGGTCCCATCGCTCATGCTACGTATTTCCTGGTCCAGTTCGCCAAATATCTTGACCGCCAGGGCTGTCGTTGCGCCGCTCGATGCCGGCGAACAAAGCCACTTTGCGTCCTCGGCCCACTTAGCCTGCTGTCTGGTCGCCTGCTCATGGCGGCGTGCCGAGATGGTGCCGCTGCGGCCCAGCAATTCGAGGCTGTAATATTCGGCAAGACCTTCAACTATCCAGTCATATCCTGAAACTGCTGTAATTCCCAGACTGCTGTGCATGACTTCATGCAGCAAGGTGCTGGTTGCATTTTCGCTGATCAACGGTCGCTCCGCGTGCACGAATAGTGATTGCGGTGCCGACAGGCCGCCACGCCACATGGGGTCACCAGCACTGAATACGGTGAGACGAGCGGGGAGGTCCGGTAACAAACGAGCTAGCTCAGGCAAAGTCCAATTGAGCAGCGCCAGGGTATCGAGTCTACGAACTGAGTGTCCGGTAGGCCCGACTACGGCGACGCGCATTCCGGCGATGGTGTCACGACGGACGCCGATGTCGCCCAAGGCAATCCAGCCCGATGGTTCATCGAATCGTCGCGCCGTGTTGTCTATGTCGAACTGTCCCTGCTTCGAAAAATACTGCGTAACTGCCGACCATCGGTTGGGAAGCTCGAATATCAATTGTGTCCGGCTGTGGGCGCCCTTCAGGGAGCGTGTCCGCGCACGCGGAATGATATCTTCGGCACGGAACAATCCCCACTCAGGGTCTAGCCAGGCATCGTATCCCGAATCATTTCTGCGGTGATTGATAGTCACTGTCCATCGCAGCGAGCCGCCATTTGCTGGTGGGTTCCAGCGGACCTCTTGCTCATCTACGTGGACCGTGCCGTCGCCCTCAAAACTCCCCAGTCGCGCAAAGTCCGGTTGCATGACCAGTTCACGAAGCAGGGCTTTCGGCTGTACCAGCTCTAGTTTGACGTCAGCTGAGCCGGATGCCGGATCAACAGATACGTGATAGCGAACTTCATAGATCTGATGTTCAGCGCTGTCACGGGACTCTGACGCGGTTGCGCCATTCGTCGCACCTAATAACAGGCAGCTCGCGAGCAGAGTCAGGCCATTGCCAACTCGGCCCCTGCGGAACAAGCGCCAAACTTTCAAACCTGCGATACAGTTCATACGGTATTAAGGTTCCGTGCGGTAGGGTCAGTTAATCCGAACAATATGTCCGAGTAGTGAGTGTCGCATGATATCTCAGCCCGCCAGTCCAGTTCGTCTCATTCTGGTCGTCGTTGCCGCCATTGTGAGTATTACTGCCTGCTCGTCGCAACAACCGCAGGCGGATGTCCGCCAAAGCAGCACGGTCGCATCAACTCGGCATGTGTCCGCGAAAGAGCCAGGCGGTCGCGCCGCAGAGATTGCGGCTGGTCAGGTAGGCGTTCCCTATCGATTTGGAGGCAGCACGCCAGCGGGATTCGACTGTAGCGGGCTGGTTTACTACTCCTATGCTCAAATTGGCATGTCTGTTCCACGTACTACCGGTCAGCTATGGAAAGGCGTCGCTCCAATAGACAAAAGCGACCTTCAAGCGGGCGACGTATTGTTCTTCAGAATAGCCGGCAAGGTATCGCATGTGGGCTTGTATCTTGGCAAGAACCAGTTCGTGCATGCGCCATCAAGTGGCAAGACAGTCTCGGTGCAGTCGTTGCAAAGTGATTTCTACAAGAATGCACTGGTCGGGGCCGGACGTCCTAAATAACAGCTCCGGACTCAGCCGGGTCGGCAAAGTCTAGGTTACATCGTCGCCGACGATGAACTCGAGCAACTGATTGGACAGGCCTTTACAAGCGGCAGCGCGAGTTCTTGCAATCAGTGGAATGGGTACGACCAGGGCCGGCAGAAAAGACGTGCCGCTCACATCTGCGGTAATAGTCCCGGCTGACTCTAAACCGTCAAGATCCCAAATTGCTGCGTTGTAATCTGAATCGTTTTGCCACCACGCGAAGCCGAAGCAACCGCCGCCGCCGGGTCCGGCTGCGCAGGACAAGCTGCCGCCGCCAGCGACGCGCTCCGTGTCGCCCTCAAGCCAAATAATATAACGAACACCTTGTTCCGCAATCCGATCGGCGACGCCGGGCTGAGCCATGAGTTTTGCCAGCCCCTTGGTTTCCGAGGGCGCTGTTCTGGGTTCAAACCAGGGGAATATTGAATCGATGAACTGGTCATGAGGTATTACGTTCAATCCAGCTGAGCCGCGCGACAGCGCATCTTCAACACAGGCGATTTGCTTTGCCTCAGTCTCGTTTCCAAGGTGATAGCTCTTCGCCAAAATTACGACGGATTCGCCTTCTTCAATCCCGGTTTCGCCGACTCGCGAATCTTCGACGCGAGACGTTACGCAGCCGACACTTGTCATCGTCAAGACCGCAACGATGGCGGAGCGCACTAGCAGTCTAGATCGCATCATCTTCGGTTCCTCTGAGGCTTATGGATTGCGATTCGCTGTCGCTGGGACTCTCATTGGCATCGGCTGCCAGCGGTGCGGCTGCACTCGGCTCTTCAGAATCTTCAGCAAGCAAGCTAATCCCGGTCGACTTGTCGAGCTGCATAATCATCAGGGCCGCCGCATCCCGCATTGCCAAAATTGCCGCACGCCGAAGAGCGTTTGATCCGCCCAACGTTGTGGTTTGGCTCTTGCCGTAGGCGCTAACCGGCCAGCTTGCGACCTCGATCCCTTCTTTGTCGAACACGTTAATTCGATAGCGAATCCAAACGGCAAAGGACTCCGTCTTGCTTTGATTTGGGACTGAGAATTCAAAAGCATCAATGCTTGGCTCAACTAACGCATCAATATCAAGCAGAGTCGCATCATCGTCCGGACCTATGACGGTAACTTTATCGAACATGAAGCCGAATAGCTGTGTGAACAATGCTGCATTGGAGCGGCCGAGATTGATTGACCATTCTTCACGACCGATCACTTCTTCTTCGTGAATATAGCTTTCAAACTCGACCGGAATTCTCAATGCGACTGACGCAGGAATTTTGACAACCAGTGGAGTAGGGATTGACGGCGAGTCGAGAACGACGTTCGCGCCGCAGCCTGCCATAATCAAGGCTAACAATAATCCCAAGGCTGTTTTGCATGTCAATACGTTCAATTTGCCGTTGTCCGCCAGGCGGTGCGTCATATGATCCCTACATTCAGAGAGTATTTATACGATAGAGTTCCGCGAATAATCTCGGAATCTACTAATGTTCCACTTTAGTGTGGCTTTGCCACATGTGCAATACGGTGATGATCCTCGCGTTCTGTTCGTATGCAGCGACGGGTGAGGGCTTTGCCTGGCAGCGAGTGAACCAGGAAATACATAGCATGGCCCGACCAAAAATACTTGTTTTTCAACATGTTCCGTACGAGCCTTTAGGGACTCTAGATCCATTGTTGAAGGCTGCTGGATTTAGAATCCGTTACGTCAACTTTGGCCGCGACCCTGAATTGCGGCCGACGCTCGACAAATATGCCGCGTTAATTATTTTAGGCGGCCCGATGAATTCGGACCAGATCGACAGTTATCCGAACCTGATTACTGAAGTTGAGATCATTCGGGAGGCAGTTTCGAGGAACATGTCGATCCTCGGAATCTGTCTTGGAGCGCAGCTGCTCGCCAAGGCCATAGGCGGCAAAGTGTCACGCAACGAGACCCGTGAGATTGGCTGGCACGACATCGATCTGACGGAAGAGGGTACTGCCGACCCGGTGCTCGGTTTGTTTGCCAAACGGCAGCAGGTATTTCAATGGCACGAGGATGGCATTGAATTACCGCCGAACGCCGTGCATCTGGCCGGGTCTGGTGCCAGCCCGGTGCAGGCCTTTCGTTACGGTGAGCATGCGTATGGGTTTCAGTTTCACCTGGAAGTAAACGAGTCACTGATCGCACGATGGTTAACGGTGCCCGAAAATCAGGCCATGTTGGCCGCAGAGGAAGGCATTGTTGATCCGCAGAAGGTTCGCGAGCAAACCGCACGTTCGATAGCCGATCTCGAAAGCCTGAGTGTGCAGACGTTTTCGCGCTGGGTTGACCAGTTTGAAATGAGTCCACGCAGGCGAAACCTCCCGTCGCGTTAGTCTTCCTGCCAGCTAAGCGGCGGATCCTGCATGAGGGCCACCTGCTCACGCAGTGCCAGAACGTGTTCATCCCAGTAGCGCACGGAATCGAACCACGGAAAAGCGATTTTGAATGCCGGATCACTCCATCTTCTGGCGATCCAGGCCGCATAGTGCATGATGCGCAGGCTGCGCAGGGCTTCGATCAGATTCAGCTCACGAGCGTCAAAGCGGCGAAACTCCTGATAGCCGCGTAGCAATGCGGCCAGTTGAGGTGCTTGCTCGTTCTGGTCCCCGGACAAGAACATCCACAGATCCTGGACAGCTGGACCCGTTCTCGTGTCGTCAAAGTCGACAATATGAAACTGATCATTGGCAACCAGTACGTTGCCGGGATGAAAGTCGGCGTGAAGTCTGATCTCGCGTGTCGCTCCCGCGCGCTCATAGCAAGTTTCTATGCCGCTTAAGACGAGCTCAGCAATGCTCTCATAGGCGGGGAGCAGTTCTTCCGGAATGAAATCATGGTCCAGCAGGTATTCGCACGACTCGACGCCATAGCTGTTTATGTCGATAGCCGGTCGAAATTGAAAAGACCTGGTTTCACCGATCAAGTGTATGCGTGCGACGAGTCTGCCTAACTGGCGTAGCAGGTCGAAATTATCGAGATCAGGTGCACGACCACCGCGGCATTCGTAAACAGCGACGCGAAACGAGCCGATAAAATGCAGGGTGGTTCCTGCGATCTCCAACGGTTCGACGACAGGAAGGTCCTGATCCGCTAATTCCAGAGTGAACTGATGTTCTTCCAGGATTGCGTCATCGCTCCATCGACCAGGACGGTAGAACTTGGCAACGACAGGATGATCATCCTCTATGCCAATTTGGTAAACCCGGTTTTCGTAGCTATTCAGCGCCAGAAAACGGCCGTCGCAACGAAATGAAAGCGCCTCGAGCGTGTCGATAATTTGCTCGGGCCGAAGCTCGGCGTATGCGAGTGCTGCTGCGTCAGAATCGCCGCTCATGACGGACGAAGGCGCGAGTCCCGTTTACGTTCTGATTCAGTCAGTGTCTTCTTTCTAATACGCAGATTCTTAGGCGTAACTTCCAGAAGTTCGTCGTCATCGAGGAATTCCAGCGCTTGTTCCAGCGAGTATCGGATGGCCGGTGTCAGAATCAGGTTTTCATCAGTTCCAGCAGCGCGAATGTTATTCAGTTGCTTGGCTTTTGTTGGGTTCACGACAAGATCATTCTGTCTTTGGTGGATGCCGATAATCATGCCTTCATAAACAGGTTCGCCGTGACCGAGAAAGAGTCGACCTCGTTCCTGCAAGTTGAACAAAGCATAAGCCAGAGCTTTGCCGGGCACCATGGATACGAGTACACCATTATTGCGTTGGCCTATTTCGCTCTTGACCTTGCGGTCGTACTTGTCAAACACGTGGTAAATCAAGCCAGTGCCGGAAGTCGCTGTGAGGTACTCGGTTCGAAAGCCTATCAGCCCACGTGTTGGGATGCTGTAGTCAAGGCGCACGCGGCCTCGACTATCCGGAATCATGTCGAGTAGCTCACCTTTGCGCTCGGCGAGGCGACTCATGACGGCGCCCTGGAATTCTTCGTCAAAGTCTACCGTCAGCTGCTCCCAAGGCTCCTGTTGCTCGCCATCGACTTCATGCATGATGACTTCGGGTCGCGAGACTGCCAGCTCGTATCCTTCGCGGCGCATGGTCTCAATCAGAACCGACAAGTGCAGTTCGCCTCGACCAGACACGCGGAATTTGTCCGGATCGTCGGTTTCGACGACACGCAACGCGACATTATGCTTGAGCTCCTGATCCAGGCGCTCCTTAATCTGGCGACTGGTGAGATACTTGCCGTCCTGACCCGAGAATGGTGATTTGTTCACTTGAAACGTCATGCTGATCGTCGGTTCATCAACGGCAAGTAACGGCATTCCTTCCTCTGCATCGCGCGCGCAAACCGTTTCGGAAATGCCGAGGTCGTCTATACCGCTGAAGACAACAATATCGCCGGCAGACGCTTCTGCGATTTTTCTTCGTTTTAATCCGTCAAAGCCGAACAGGTCAAGGACGCGGGCTTTTCGGATCTTGCCGGCATTTGAAACAATACTGATTGGAGAATTCGCTTTGATTCGACCCCGAGAAATGCGCCCGATTCCAAGTACGCCAACGTAGGTATCGTAAGCGAGGCTCGATACCTGCAATTGCAGTGGCCCATCTGCATCAACATCCGGCGCCGGAACGTGTTCGACGATGGCGTTAAACAGCGGCAACATGTCGCCACCGCGACTGTCAGCCTCTGTACTCGAATAACCTTCCAGTGCCGAAGCATAAATTACCGGGAAGTCGAGTTGCTCATCTGTAGCGCCCAATCGATCAAACAGATCAAACGTCTGATCAAGTACCCAGTCGACTCGAGCGCCGTCTCTATCGACTTTGTTGATGACGACTATCGGTTTCAGACCCTGGGCGAAGGCCTTTTGTGTAACGAATCGGGTTTGCGGCATCGGCCCATCGACGGCATCGACCAGCAGCAAAACACTGTCGACCATTGAGAGTACCCGCTCAACTTCGCCGCCAAAATCGGCGTGTCCGGGCGTATCGACGATATTAATCCGGTAGCCGTTCCACTTTATTGACGTATTTTTGGCGAGAATCGTAATTCCACGTTCTTTCTCGAGGTCACTGGAGTCCATCACTCGTTCCGGAACGTTCTCGCGCGCGCCAAACGTGCCGGATTGCTTCAGTAGCTGGTCCACCAGAGTGGTCTTGCCATGGTCGACGTGAGCGATGATGGCGATGTTTCGAAGTTGTTTGATATCAGACATTTTTAGGTCGGGGCAGGCGTAAAGGCGGCGGAGTATAGTGACCTGTGGCCATAATTGATACGCTGCAGATTATTCAATCCACATTGTTTCTCAATCCCACGGGATTGGCGTGCTTTGAGAGGGTCCAGCTGTCGCCGGGCGCACCTGTTTAAGAGGGCTAAATGAGATTTAGATACGGTCAGATTATGCTAATCAGCGTCCTGTTGGCGGCTTGTGGCGCGGCAAGCACGGAATTCGACCTGGCCTCGTATGAAGCCGGCTTAGGGGAATGGCGCGAGCAACGGCTTGCCTCATTGAAAAGCCCGCACGGGTATCTCAATCTTGCGGGTTTGTTCTGGCTTGCGGAGGGAAGCACGCGCTTTGGGTCAGATGCTGCCAATGACATCATTTTTCCGCACAATTCGGCGCCGCGAATCGGTGAGTTTGAAGTAACGGATCGCGGCGTTTTCATGCGAACAGAGCCAAGTGTAGATGTCCGCTACGAAGAGATTCCAGTGCGATCGATTCTGATCAGTGATGACACGACTGAAAACCCGGTTACGATCATCCACGGCAGCCTTGCCTGGACTGTCATCAAACGGGACGGTCGATTTGCGGTTCGACTGCGTGATTTTGAGCACCCGGCGATTGCAGATTTTCCACCCATTGAGCACTTCCCGGTTGACCCTGATCTAATCGTCACTGCAAGGCTCAAGCTTTTTGAAGAACCGAAAGTACTCAATGTCGAAACTGTTATAGAAGGATTGGGTTATCGCCCGCAGTCGCCGGGTGTGGTCGAATTTGAGGTTGGTGGCGAAACGTATTCATTGGAGGCCTACGCATCAGGAGATGAGCTATTCTTCGTGTTTGGTGACAGGACGAGCGGTCGTGAGACGTATCCGGCGGGACGATTCCTGTATGGGCAATGGCCAGGCGACGACGGAGTCACCCAGTTGGATTTTAACCGCGCTTACAACCCACCATGTGCGTTCAACAGCTTCGCAACATGTCCCGTTGCATCCCCACGCAATCGATTGGCTACCAGGATTGAGGCGGGTGAGAAATTCGATCCCGAAACGCACTCAACTCCGGATAGCGCCCACTAGTCCAATAACTCAAAGGTAAGACCGGCATTCTTCTGCAGTCGGTCGCACAGCACTTGGCCCATTGCTGTGGCAGGCGTCAATACCCCGCCGGCTGACGGCAGGTTGTCCCTGGCCAGGCAGACAGCACACTCAGCGATCATCTTGCTGGTGGATCCGTACCCTGGATCTCGATCACCAGTCACTCGTCCGCGAACCACCGTGCCATCGGGTAACGTGCCAATTTGCAACAGATTAAAGTAGCCAGCCTCTCGAGCAGCGCGATCCGGGCCTTCACCCGGAGCTGGCAATATGAATCGTTGCATTAATTTGCGGGTAAATGTCGCTGAGGCGGCAAGCATGAAGGCTCCTAAACCAAGCGTAATACTGGCTGCCTTAATTCTGCCGCTCAGGCCTTTGCCGGTAATGACAGCCTCGTGATAGCGAAATTTACGGCCATATGGAAAATCTCCTAATGCATGACTGCGCCGGACCACGCGGGTGTTGACGCCTGCCATAACAAATGGCGCGGTCCAATACCCGGTTGCTTCATCAAGGCGTGAGTTTCGCTGGTCCCGACTATCGGCACCGTGCCGCTCAGTGGGCGGATTAAGGCAATAGGGATCGGTCACAGTGCGGGCAATACTGCGATCAGCGCGACTTTCCTCAATCAGGTTCAGCATGCTCGCGATTGTGCCGCCACTGGCCGCGCCTTTCATCGAACGAACCAGTGTTGTCACCGTTTGGCAGTGTGCGCCGTATTTGGCGAGGACGGCATTTTGAAAAAACAAAACGCCGATATCCATCGGTACTGAGTCAAAGCCGCAGCAGTTGACGATTCGGGCACCAGTCTCCGCGGCGCTCTCATGATGAGTATCGATCATCTTTCGAATCCACTGAACTTCGCCGGCAAGGTCGCAGTAGTGAGTGCCGTCCTTGACGCATGCAGCGACCAGCGCCGACCCATATTTTGCATAGGGCCCAACCGTTGTCAGCACTACGCGAGTATTCTCAGTGATGCTGCGCAGCGAACCTTCATCATGGCTGTCTGCGATGATTGTCGTCAGGCCTGCCGCAGACGGGCCATGACCTTTTACCAGTGCATCCAGCTTGGACTGATCACGACCGGCAATAGCCCATTTCAGTCCTTTGTCGACGCCATACTGGTGTAGCAGATACTCGGTGACCAGGGCGCCGGTGAATCCGGTCGCGCCCCAAACCACAACGTCAAACTTACGCTCAGCGAGATTGGGGCTCATAGTGTTTTCTCCAGAAAGGCGACTTCTTTGCGGCCAGCGTCGGTCGCTTGCGACCCGACCTGGCGAAACCCTCGGCGCAGGTGAAATTTCATAGACGGTTCATTCGAAGGCTGAATATTGACCTCGCAGGTCATGAGCGCGGTGTTATCTGGCGCGTGCGCCGCAAAGTCATCGTAGAAACGGGTGCCGAGCCCCGTTTGTCTGGCAGCTTCGCCGACCACAATTCTGTCAACGTAAATGAACTCCGGGTAATTACTGCAAAACCATTGGTAATTCAGGCTCTGGTAGTCGATTCCCGGGACCATGCCGATTAAAAAGCCGACGATTTGCGACCCGTTTCCAGTAACTCCTTCAGCCACGCGAAAATAATGCACATTGTTGGCAAACCAGTGCATCTCATCGATGTCGACCTGACTGACGTGCGGAACTGCATCGTCATTCAGGGACAGCACTGCAGGAAGGTCGTCGGCGGTAACATCGCGAATTTGTGGTTGCATCGGGCGAGTGTAGGGGGTGGTCAGTCATTCAGCAAAGCCGATTCAGACAGTCATAGAGAACAGTTGCTTTGGTCGGATTGTATTTTCGTGCCGCGTGCCCTCGCTTTTTCCACAGAAATTTGCGTATACTCAGCCCATGGCGGCAGTCGACTAGATCGACGTACCAACAACTAGATCGCCACATCTGTACTACCACCGATCGCTACCACGCTTGTCTTGAAATCAGGGAACACTTGTGTTCCTGCAAGGCTGTCATCGCGTTGGGAAGACAATTGAAACAAGTTGAGAAAGACGAGGGCGACTCTGCGTTGCAGGCGTCCCAGCTGTCGAATCGCGAGACACGGGCAATTACAATCGAGGAAGCAATCTAAATGACTATGCAAAATAGCCGTAAATGGCTGATCACTTTATTGGTTTGCGGCATGGCCGTAACTGCGTGCAGTAAGGACAAGGATGCCGCTAGCGGCGTAGATGCGATGACTGCCGACAGCAGTATCTTGCGCTTCGTACCGGCAGATACGCCGTACGTTGTAGCAAATACTGCACCGTTACCAGACGCGCTTTACGATAAGTTCGAACCGAAGTTGGACGCTCTTCTTGAGGCGTATCAAGTCGTCATTCGTGAAGCCATGAAAGCGCACGGTGACTCCGTCCCTGAGGGTACGCGTGATGAAGAGGAGTTTGAGCGCCTCTCCGCAATTTCAGATTCGCTGTCCTCTTTGTTTACGGTTTCCGGTATTCGTAATGCGGGTATCGGTCGCGAGTCGACGTTTGCGATGTATGGAAATGGCTTGATGCCAGTGCTCAGAATTCAGTTGACTGATGGAGCAGCCTTTGACGCGGCGATTGCTAATATTGAGAAAGAAGCCGGTCAGCCGCTGGAAACTGCGGAGCTGGGCGGAAATTCGTACCGATATGTCGACATTGATGAGGCTCGCTTGATCGTCGCGGTGATTGATGGCCAGGCCATCATTACCTTCGCGCCCGAGCAATTTGATGACGAGCAACTCGGTCAACTACTCGGTCTGAAGTTGCCTGCGAACAGCATCGCTGATTCGGGAGAGTTGTCGGCGATCGCCAAAGAATACGGATACACGCCTCACTATCTGGGTTTGTTCAGTATGGAACGACTTGCGAATACGTTTATTGACGGTCCAAAGGGTCTTGATGTTGGCCTGCTTGCACTTTCTGACGAGCCGGTACCGGAATTGTCAGATGTCTGTAAGTCGGAAATTCGATCGATGGTCGGAGTCATGCCGCGCATGGTCATGGGCTATACACGCATCGATGCGGACAGTATCAATGGGTCGTTTGTCATGGAGCTACGTGAAGACATAGCCCTTGGTTTGTCGATGTTGCAGGCAGCCGTGCCGGGTTTGGGGACCGATCAAGGTGGCTTGATGTCATTTGGTATGGGTCTGAAGCCTCTTGCAGCTCGCGAGTTCTATGAGGCACGGCTCGATGCGATTGAAGCGGACCCATACAAGTGTGAATTTCTACAGGATTTTCAAGCGGGAGTCGTCGCCGGTCGTGAGGCTTTGAATCAGCCTGTACCGCCGATTGCCTATGATTTCAGAGGTTTTCTCGCAGTCGTTGATGAAATCGACGGGATGAATTTCGCCAGCGGTATGCCGCCGACTTCAATAAATG
The DNA here is from genome assembly GCA_964528965.1 of uncultured Woeseiaceae bacterium. Lineage (GTDB taxonomy): Bacteria > Pseudomonadota > Gammaproteobacteria > Steroidobacterales > Woeseiaceae > UBA1847. The sequence goes on along the minus strand of CAZGVL010000029.1, from coordinate 3,577 downwards.
GACGCATTCTGATTGCAATGGAGAATGTTGAGGCGCTGGTTGCTATGGGCTCTATGTTTAGTCCGGAAATTGCAGAACTGAACCTGCAGGCTGATGGCAAACCTGTACCGCTGAATTTGCCGCAAGTTTCCGGATCTGTCGAGAACCCTTATGTTGCCATGACCGATAATGCGCTGGTGATTTCAGTCGGTGACGGCGCCGAGTCGAGAATTGCCAGCATGCTGGCAGCGGATGCCGACGAGCAACCACCTTTCATGTCGGTCGATATTGATGCGCAACGCTATTACTCCTTTGTGGGTGATGCGATCGCTGCTGGAGGTGATGAGGATGCGCCATCTCCCGAAATGCAAGAAGCGATGCAAGATGCAATGAACGCCTTGAGTGACATGTACGGTCGCATGACTATGAACGTTCGATTTACCAGCCGCGGCGTTGAAATGGACGGAGATGTGACGATTGCTGACTAGTTAGCGGTCAATGCAAATACCGGGAGACAGGTTCTTGGAAAAAATAATTGGAAGAGCAGTGCTTGGAGCGATTCTGTTGCTTTCGCAAGTCGCGTGTTCAGGGGAAACCGAATTCAGTAGCGATGTGCGAACGCATGTTGATTTATCTGAAGTCACGGCTGTGGGCAACGTCACTCCGGTGAACGATGTTACTTCGGCGGGGCAACCTGACGAGGCTGCGCTCAAGGTATTTTCGGATTCGGGTTACGCAGCAGTGATCGATATTCGTGGCCCGGATGAGAATCGTGGCTACGATGAAGTGGCCGCGGTTGCAGAGCTTAATATGGAATACATTGCTTTTCCTATCTCCGGAGCTGAGGCGATCAGCTTCGACAATGCTCAGAAACTGGACGCTCTCCTAAGCGCTATTGACGGGCCGGTTCTGGTGCACTGTGGAAGTGGCAACCGAGTTGGCGCATTGCTGGCGCTGCGCAGCAGTCTCGCTGGTGCGCAAGACGAAGATGCCTTGGAGTTTGGACGATCCGCCGGCCTCACAGGTCTGGAGCCGTTGGTGATAAAGAGGCTCGAAGAAAACTAGCTCGACGTTTCAGCAACACATTCTCGGCTAAAACAGGTTGCAACCCGCCCTGCGATAAGCAAGGCGGGTTCTCCGTTTTGCCAGCACCGGCGTCTGCGGCCTGGACGGAACAATTGAGGCCATTGTCAAAGCTCTGTGCCGAATGGCCGCCACCGACAAATTGCTCCCGGGTAAGTGATTGGCGTTCCAGTTAATCACGAGGCGCGAACAGCACAAAGCAGCGATCGCGCCAGCATGATCATAAGTAAAACTGCTTATACGATTTCTCAATTACCGTATTGAAATTCGGCGCCACTTGACGAGAATGTCTGAGTAGGAAATCTCTGTTTTTTTGATCAGTTCATTGGAACTGTTTGGACCGCTGGTCCGTAGTTACACCATGAAGCTCATAAATCTATTCGGCGTTCCCGCCGTAATCGCTTCAAACCCAGATTCTGCTGGGCAGACTCTCTACCTGAACCCGCCCGGCTTCCCGATTACTCACTCTCGTTGGGAGACAACAACATGAAATACTTTTGGAAAGGCTATTCTCCTCCAACCCTGATCTTACTCGCTATTGCGGCGAGCTTCGGGCTCGCTGCTTGCGATGGCAAGGATGGCCTTGATGGCCTGACTGGCGATGCCGGTGGGGACGGATTGACGGGAGACAGCGGCATCAGTTGTTGGGACCTTAATGAGAACGGCATCCGTGATCTGCCAGACGAAGATTTTAACGGTGACGGAGTCGTGGATGTGTTCGACTGCAACGCCTATGCCAGTGGTGCCTACGAAATCGAACAACTGCACAAGGGCTATTTCCTGGAGCATGACTATGAGGGTACTGAGTCGTGCATGAACTGCCATGGCAAGGTTGGCGATGAGCTAATCAATACGGCGCATTTCAAGTGGGAAGGCACGGCATCAAATATCGAAGGTTTTGAAGGCGGTATTCACGGTAAGAACGATATACTCAATAACTTCTGTATCGCGATTCCTTCCAATGAAGGCCGATGTACGCAGTGTCATGCCGGCTACGACTACAAAGACGCCAGCTACGATTTCTCCAACCCGGATAACGTCGACTGCCTCGTCTGCCACGACCAGACCGGCACATACTCGAAGGCACCAACGACTGCTGGATTGCCTGACCCGGGTGTTGATCTTTCCCTCGTCGCGCAAAGCGTCGCATCGAACTCCGGCGTCCCAACCATCGACAACTGCATCGACTGCCACGCAAAGGCTGGCGGTGGTGACAACGTTAAACACGGTGACATCTCCATGTCGCTTGCCAATACAACGCGGGACTTCGACGTGCATATGGGCACGGACGGCGGAAATCTGGAGTGCGTGGCCTGCCACCAGGTCAAACGTGATGCAGAAGGCAACATGCTCTCGCATGGTATCGGCGGAATGCCTTACCACTCTGTTGATGAAGGCGATATGAAACAGTGCGATGACTGCCACGGCGAAAGTTTCAATATTCACGCTGGCACGACAGTCGAGAATATTGTCGGCTTCCACGGAAAGCTCGCTTGCCAGGTCTGCCACATTCCGACCTTCGCCCGTAATACTTCAACCAAGGTCGAATGGTATTGGGAGGATGCAGGTCAGAACATCGACCCGATTCCGGTGGACCCGGACACAGGCCGCCCGACCTATGACAAGAAGAAAGGTACATTTGTCTGGGCGAACGATGTCAGGCCAACGCTGCGTTACTTCAATGGCAAATACACCAAGTTCCTGATTGGAGATAACGACAAGTACACAAGCTTGCCTGCCGTACTGGCGGAACCTGTTGGCGACTACAACGATCCGAATGCCATGATTTATCCGTTCAAGAAAATGATTGGCAACCAACCAGCCGATGCGGGCAACCAGACAATTCTGGTACCACACCTCTTCGGCGCGGCCGGCGGTCCAAATGCGTATTGGGGCAAATACGACTGGAACCTGGCGCTGGTGGATGGCGCAGCCAAAGCAGGGCAGACCTACACCGGTGAATACGAGTTTGTTGATACGGAGATGTACCTTTCCGTCAACCACGAGGTTGCACCGAAAGAACAGGCCTATGGCATGGACGGCGCCTGCGGTGACTGCCACCTTGCTGGACAAATCGACTGGACCGCGCTCGGCTGGAACGGAGACCCGGCAGATGGAGGCGAAAGGCCCTAGTTTATTCCTGTAGTCAATATCGATGTATTGAGGCGCCCTTTTTGGGCGCCTTTTTTTATCCGAGGTTTGGGGTCAGAGTAAAAACACTTAAGTTTTTGCTCTGACCCGAAATTTCAGGCCCTTCATCATGCGAGCTAACGAACGCCGAATTTAAAACACAAAAAAACCGCCCGAAGGCGGTTTCTCTGTGTTGGTGGAGGTGGCGAGAATGGACTCGGGCCATCCCTGGCCCTCGCCCTCACTGCGTTCGGGTCGCTCCGCGGTCCAAATCGGCAATCCTGCCAATTTGTGAACTCGAGACACGAGTCTCATCTGCACGATCTCCCCAAACACAAAAAAACCGCCCGAAGGCGGTTTCTCTGTGTTGGTGGAGGTGGCGAGA
>CAZGVL010000028.1:0-34541 GCA_964528965.1 uncultured Woeseiaceae bacterium | reverse complement strand
GCTCAAGTGCACCGGCCTCGTGTTTGGCGATGAGGTCATTGAGGATCGGGATGAAATTCCGCGGTAGCCGATTGCCACGAACGCCGAGCACCTGCGTACCGTCCGGTGCAAGGAAAATGGTCGCTGGCCAGGCCCAGGTCGAATAGCGCTCGCCGATATCCGGGCGGGCTTCCGCATCGACTTCAATTGCAATGAAGTGCGCGTTGAGAATACTGATGACCTCACTATTTGCGTACGTCAGGTCTTCCATTCGTGCGCACGCCGTACAGCCTTCCATGCCAACGTTAACGAGGATAATCTTGTTTTTTGTTTTGGCGGCCTCAAACGCATCTAATTCCCAGTGTTTCCAGTCAATACTCTCCCCGGCACAGGCCCCGGACACAAGCAAGAGCGGGAACCAGGCTAGCCACGCCGACGCATTTCTCATCGTTTTCTCCACGGAAAATGGTTCTCGAATTTTACCTACTCTTTTAAGGAGACCCAGGAGACCAGAAATAGTTTTCCGCTCGCTCCGTCTTCGTCGCGGCGGGATTGAAGCGCCGAAACCTGGCTCCGGCAATCAGGTTCTAGTCAAGCACCCAACTTCGCCATAGCATTCCGAGCTGGGTGCTGTAACCGATGTCTCGTGATACAACGCGGCTTTGGTTATCAAGAACGTAGTAGGTGGGGAATCCGTACACTTTCCAGTCACGCGCGATGGCGGCATCACCGAGCAATACCGGCACGTTTAGTTCGTGTCGTTCTGCATACTGCTGCACTTCATCTGAGTCTTTCCAGTCCAAAGCCACTGCAACGATTCTGAGAGCATCTTCATCGCGCAGCCGACGCAATCGATTCAAATTGTCCGAGCTCAACGCGCAATAATGGCACCAGGGTGCGAAGAAGTAGATCACCGTTGGACGGGGTTCCAGCGACGCCAGATCGAAGCGGTCGGAACTCAACGTTATGGCGGACAGCCCCGGAGAAGGCTGCTGGTCTGTATCAAGCATGTTGCGCGCCTGAAATGCGCTGATGGCAACGAAAGCGACAATCAACATAGCGCCGTTGAGAATCCATGACATATGTTTTCGCCAGCGCGGCTCAGTCAACTGCGCCACCTGAAACACCACCAAGCACTATGTATAATTCGGCCAACTCTGAGCGGAGTTCCAATCGGGCCATTACGTTTCGTCGTTGTAATTCACTAAACAGCGACATCTATATCTCCGATTCCCGGCGGGCTCTACGGACACGAGCTACAGAGTGCGCCGCACATTCTCTACAATATGCTCTTTGCATTTTCCGTGCGCAATGGTTGGCTGGTCAAGACACAAACGTGGTGCCTGCTTTGGTGTCCAAACGAAGACTACCTACCGTCACTCAACGTACCTAATCATGCCAAGAATCGCCGGCAAAACCTGATGTTCGGATACTTCAAGTTATGCCGGATCGTTGAAACGGTTCACTGAAAAGAAGTGGACGCCGTATTAAGCGCCGTTCTCTTTTTCCAGCGTCATGCCGACCCTATAGGAATCGATGATTCCGATTAGCCAACACGCAATGAAGACGACTACAGAAATACTCGGTATAAGGCTGTCCGAATCGTTGGATGAGCTGGCAACCAGTTCTGATATAGATCCTGTTTCCAGCTGAATCTCTCCGCTGACAACGCGATCGACAATTGATTGCGCCCGCTGATATGCGACCTTGACCATTGCTGACATTGCCAATAGAGAAGCCAGCGCCAGAATTGAACCAAGCAGGTATTGCTTTAGAACAATGTGCCCGATCCCGGGAAAAACCAGGCCAGAAAGAAGTGCAGCTTTTGTTGATTTAGTCATTAGAACGCCAGGGTCCTTTTATCGCATGTCAGCGGCGGAATAGTGATTGGAACGCAGCGCCATTGTATCTGTGAAGATACAGAAATTCGCCATGACAGGTGGCGGTAATGCGGGACGGAAAGGTTTTTCTTGCCTGTAATTCTCGTGTAAATGGGCCGAGAATAGTACCGAACCAAACCTACAAATCCAGCCACTAAATGGATACATTAAAAGGAAAACGCGATTTGGATCAAAGAGTTCGGAACAATCATGAAGCTGGCGGAACAATGCAACCCAATACTGAAAATCAGCGTGCCGGACCGTCAGTAAAGTCATTGCGGCGGGTGGCAGGAGTTAGCCTAGAGTTCGACGCCGAAACCGAACATCAGTGCCATGTCTTCGTTTGAAGCGGACGAGACGGGTTCGGTTTCATAGTCAAAGTCCAGTGACACATCGACGTATAAAAGATCGGTGATTTCGTAACGCAGCCCCGTGCTCGTCTTGAGAATTGTGTTATCGCGCCCGCTTATGTAGAAAGTGATGTTGTTGTTATGAAAGACCGAGAGATCCTCGTTGAACAAATCCTGTCGGTAACGCAATCCCCAGACGAGAACCGAACTGTCTTCGTCTGAGTTGCCAATTTTTTCCATTATCACACCGGCACCGACCTGCAGGTTCAGGGATAGCCTGGGCTGGTTCCAGATATCGCGACCGATGCCACCGCTTAGCACGGTACGATGATCGAGTTCCCTGATTGGATCGCGCTCAAGACTGAATCCTGCGCTGAAGAACCAGGGTTCTTTGAAAAACCAGTTGTAGTTGTAGCGCAGCAAATCCTGCTCTTTGGTCGACACGTTGTCTTGTTCTTCGCGGACGAAAGTCAGGTCGCCGATGTGCCGGTGATCGCCTATCTGCAAAGTCGAGTCGGCGCGCAAGCGCGTACTCAGGCTTTCTGTATTGCCGGTGTTGAGAGCGGTGGACCAGTCAATGTAGCTGTCCCACTCCACGGGGTCGTCGATTTCACCCAGTTCATACAGGTCTGCCAACGGAGCAACGACCCGTTGCCCGTCTACTTCGAAAATTTGATTGCCAGCGGCGTCCGCACCGCCGAGATTAGCCAGGATTTCGCGCCCATCAGCCAGTTCGATCTCAAATTCCTGGTCGGATTCGATATAGGCGATGTCGACAATATCGACATTGAACTCGTCGGCATAGGTAGGCTCGATCGATATTTCTTTATCCCATACCTGTTTTATCTCCCCGGATATTCGATCTCCGTTCTTGAACACCAGTACGCCGGCACTGGATACTGAACTTGCAAATATCGCGATGGCGACAATCACGGTTAGCGAAGCGAATTTCTTGATTGCAGTCACAATGGGCTCCATGCTTATAGGACTTCGGAATTGGCAGGTTGATTGTACATTCGTGTGGTTCGGACCAGCCAGTTATTGTGGAATGACGAGATCTGTTCACCGAACATCCGTGTGTTCTTTCGGTGTCATAAAAAGGTGTCAGCATCTTTTTGCTGGCATTACAAAGCAACTCTTCGGCTTACTCGTTCTTGCCTTCCGTGTTCGAAAGGATATGCAAGTCGCGTTGTGGAAACGGAATCTTTATGTCGTGTTCGCGCAGCGATTTGAGAATCGACTGGTGCACTGCGTGCATTAAAGGGAATCGGTCCGCTAGTTGCCGGGAATAAACATAGAGGTTGAAGTCCAGCGAACTGTCGCCGAAACCCATGAAATAGACTCGCGGCGGCGGCTCATCCAGGACCAATGGCAGTGACTCCAATGTGTCCTGCATGACTCTGGTTGCAAGCTCGACATCTGACCCGTAGGAAATTCCAACGGGTATGACGACACGGGTGATCGGGTCTGCAAGCGTCCAGTTAACCACTTGCTCGGTAATAAATGCTTTGTTTGGCACGATAATTTCTTTGCGGTCCCAGTCGGTAATGGTTGTCGCGCGGATACGGACCTTAGACACGGTGCCTGAAAGCTGGCCAACTGTGACGGTATCGCCAACTCGCACCGGACGTTCGAACAGGATGATCAATCCCGAGACGAAATTAGCGACAATCTCCTGCAGGCCGAAGCCCAAACCGACGCTGAGTGCGGCAGCCAGCCACTGAATCTGAGACCAGTTCCAGCCAATAATATTGAGTACCGAAATCGCGCCAACGGTGACAACAAAATATTGAACCAGAGTATTGATCGCGTAGCGACTGCCTGATTGTAATGTCAGGCGCTGCAAAATCGCGATTTCCATAAGTCCGGGCAGGTTCTTCGAGGCAATCGTAGTTCCTGCAGCAACCAACAGTGCCAGAAGCACGTTAGACAAAGTGACCGGCGCTATGGTCTCCACACCGTCGACCAGAACCGTTTGCGACCAAAGTGCTACCTGGTCGAGCAGCCCGAACGCCGGGAAGAATTCAGCCCAGATGCCCCAGCCGGCCAGAGCGGCAGCGAGCATCAGGCCGAAACGAAGTAGTTGTCTTGTCTGCTGATCCACCGTATCCAGATCCAGCGGTTTCGAATCGACGCCGGGCAACTCGCCTTCGGCCTCCGTCTCGGCCTCTTTTCCTCGTGCTGCTTTTTGAGCTTCGCGCTCCTTGAGCAGTATTTCCAGCGCCATCTTGCGCTGCGTCAGTGCCAGCCAGCGCAGGATGACCAGATTAACGACAATCAACGTTAGCGTGAGCCAGATCGTGTCCACCAGCAAACTGGTCAGTATCAATGAGGAATAGAGGTATCCAAGCAAGGACAGGAGACAAAGGAAGAGCGGCATGCCAACCACAAACCCGTACCAGACCCACCGGAGTTTGCTGACCCATCGGGTTGGCTGGCGTCTGTAATAGCTTGCTACAACGCCCGACTCGGGATGTGCGAGCGGGCGAAAGGTCATTGCGAGGAATATCATCAGGCTGATAAACACCAGCCGGCCCATTGTTGCCCGGTCGTCCGCGACGTCAGATGCATAGAATAAGACGGTGGCAAACACGAGTGGTACGCCGATGGCTACAATGCGATCAAGCTGCCGCCTGATCATGTCTGTACTACTTTCTGGCCAGCCGAAGTGCGCGTTGAGAACCCCACCTTTGGCGCTCAATACTCTGAACAACGAGACGTTGTAAAGGAATGGGACTACAGACAATAGAGCACGTTCGACCACGTCAGAGAATGCTGAATGCTCTGGCGCAAACCTTAGAAACAACCCGATGATCATGAGTAGTAACGACAGGGGTGCGGCACGGACTGCTGCGATGGCGAGGGCGGTGAGGGTCAAGCCTATGTTGTCAGTAGACAAGCGCCCGATCCTATTATTCATCGTCTTATTGAACTTAGCCAAAGGCCAGCGAGTGGCGAATAGCGCGGCGAGCAACAACAATGCGAGAACAGCCGCTGCCGGATGTCGGCGTAATGACTTTGCGAGATCGGCTGCGGTCGCCAACCAGGATGCTGGCGACAGCGCTGTCACACTAGCCGGACCTGCGGACCTCCAATCGCCAGTGAATGCAATCGGTGCACTCGGAATCCACAGCAGGTTTTGATCAAGGAATTCCTTATACTCCGATGCCGCCTCCAGTAACCGCCGCTCCGCATTGTCGAGATTCCCGAGTACCTGCAGGTAGTTTGAATAGGTGCTATCGGCCTGATCGAGCAGCCCCCGCTGGTCTCGTAGCAACAGCCTTGCCTGACTGCGCATTGTCTCCAGTTCGTCACTATCGCTCACGTCGAGGGCGACCTCTGCCATCACGGCGTCGACGCGCGCCTCCACGGACGAAAGCTCACGCCGCTGTTCCCGAATGCGCACTTGAGCGAGGCCGGCTTCGGCAAGCGTGGTGCTACGCGCGCGAAACTGTGCTTGATATTGCGATACCTTTGGAAGGTTGCGACTTTCCTCGACAAGAAGACGTCCAATCGTTCGACTCAGGCCGCCAACCGCAACACGCTGTTGTGACCCTGCCAGCCGTTGCTCGAAATCCTCCGCCTCACCTGAAATCCAAATGAGCTCGGTGGCAGCTTGCTCCGTGCCCGCAACTACCTCAGGCAGTTGTCGCGTCAGGTTGGCATTACCCTCGGCAAGGGCACGCACTGCGGGGTGCTTGTCAGCAGCAGCCAGCTCAGCGGCCGCCGCTGAGTGCTGGGCCAGATTCGCGGCGACCTGGCGCCGTTCATTGACTTGTACCTTGAAGAGCTCGACCCGACGCGCTACTTGCAAACGGGAACGCTCTGCGACGTCCAGTTGTACCTTGAGCAGACTCAGCCGAACGCTGTGACTGAGCAACTCCTGCTCCAGTTTGACGATCTCAGCACCCTGGGCTGCGCGCCTTAGCTGCGTGTTGAGCGTGCGAGCCTCTGCCAGGACCTGCTGCTCACCTGAAGACGGCGGCACCTCGAGGATCGCCGCCAGTTCTGCGCGGCTACTGCGCAGTTCGTTGATGCGTGTGCGCGCCTCGACGGGCCGGCCCTCCTGCACTTCAATTTGTGCTTTGAACTCGCCCAATCTGGATTCGAAGGCAACCTGTTCGGCCATTTCTTTCGACATCCATTGCGTGAGCTCATCAAGCGTCGTCGCGTCGGTGATGCCAAGACTATCGACAGTGGGCGCCGCCGGCACCTCGGAATCGAGGATTGCTCGTAATTTTTCGGATTCTGCCGGAGCCGTGTTCAGCGCCTGGGTGAAAGACTCGGCAGCGGCTTCGGCGGCGAGTTTGTTCTGTATTTGTGCCTGGGCGTCACGCAGCTGCTCGATGACGCCGCCGCGGATTTCGTCTGCAAGGTCCTCACGCGCCTCAACGGATTTGATCGCAGATTCAAGTTGTTCAACACTGACATTATCGTCTGTGGCAATGCCGGAAAGCGTGAACTCCTGCCCGACAGCGGGAAAGGCCAACAACACTAAGGCGATCAGTATTCCTGTGGCGAGACGGTTTAGTTGTATTCCCGCGAAGCGGAAGGCTCTATTCACGGTGACTTCATCCAATAATTGATGGTGTGCCCGCATTATAACGATGCGCAGTCGATATACCTCGTTGAAAACACTGCGCTGAGAGCAGGTCGTCCGCGCACAGAGTTTTGGGGTGCCTAACAGGCAATTTCCACCAGCGCCGTAGCTCAGTTGGTAGAGCGGCGGTCCAGGGTTTGGGGTCAGAGTAAGAACTCTTCAGTTCTTCCTCTGACCCCAAACCTCGTGACCCCAAATCTTTGGACATCTAAAGAAGTTACTCGGCCATTACCCTTTCCAACGCTCCCAGAAATTCCGGGTCAGCGTCTTTCCAGGCACTGATCTGTGCATCGAGGCAAGCGATCGCGGCGATGCCGCAGCTTATCCCGGTTATGCGATTGTAGTCCTGATAATTAGATACCCGACTGAACACGACAGGCGGTTGGAGATGGCGACCGATAATTTAGCGGCTCCCAGGCCAATCGCAACAACGGCTCCTGAAGCAGAATCGTTAATCAGGCGCAACACGTTGATCGGCGGACGGGAGCTATCACTCAGGTCGTACACCTTAGTAGTCATCAAGGTGTTTCTTGAGCCACATCGGCATGAGCGGGCTGTGTGTTCGTTAAGACGATAGCCGCCCCGGGCAACACCGGCGGCTCGGGAATTACAGGAATGATCTCGACGGGTCCAGGTATTGGCTCCGGTGCCGGGATAAATTCAACCGGCTCCTGGACGACAGGCTCGAGTAAAGGCTGTGGCGGCTCGTGCGTCGCGCAACCGACAATCGAAAGTGTCGCGGCTACGATGACGTAACGAATCAGGTTCGCGGCAATTTTGACGATCCCTCGCATTCCCTGCGCTCTTTGTCCCAACTAGCGTTCAACAAGAAGCTGGCCCACCGAGGCCACCCCCCCTTTTTTTTTCCTACATGTGCGATTGGAATTCTCTGTTGCAGGTCCGTATCGGGCCGACGGTCGCTGAAGGGGAAAAACCGCTGTTTTTCGCCGCGCCGTGATTTGCGGGCCAGATCACAGATTGAGCGATCGATATACACAACACTGTCTCCTGTTCGACTTTTTCGGCAGGTGCAAGTGTTGCTGGCATCTCCGCATGGATTATGTAATGAGAACAAGGACTGTACGATGACGAACTTCATCTGCAAACTAACGTTGGTACTGCTGGTCTGCGGCTCGTTTGCGACGGCCGGTGCAGAGACATTGGCGGGCAAGGATATGCGTAGCCTGGACGGTCAGGTCCAGGAGATCAAATCCGACGTTTTGAGCATTGCCTCAGAGCTAAGTAATCTGGAAGAGCGCCTGTTGTATCCATCAAATACGCAAGTCGCGGTATTTGTTTCAATTGCTGAAGACGAGGAATTTCGACTGGACGCTGTCCAGATCGAAATCGATGGACAGCTTAGCACTCACCACATCTATAGTTTCAAAGAACTCGAGGCCTTGCAGAAGGGCGGAGTGCAACGCATCTATACCGGCAATATAGCGACAGGCGATCACGAACTTAGTATCACGATGATTGGCAAGTTGAAGAACGGTGAGGACTTCAAGCAATCCGGCAAATATAGTTTTGCCAAGGATGTGGAGCCCAAGACGCTTGGATTTACCTTGGGCGGACCGAACTTTGGCAACAACGGGATCCAGCTCGGGGATCGGTAGCTCATGAATCGACTATCGATACCACTTATCAGTCTGGCGCTGATTTCCTGCCTGTTAAGTCGCGCGGGATTAGGCGATGAGCGGCAGGATTTGTATTTCGATGAGGCACTGTATTACGCACATCAGGGATTGTATTTTGAAGCGCTCGAACGCCTTGACTCGGAAGTAAAGCAACACGGTGAGATCGACGAGCCGGAGCTGGATTCCCTTTACTACCACCTGGACGACGCTGAATTTTCACTCGGCGATTTCGAGCTTCGCTACAGAATGCATCATCGCGCTGGCCGTGCCATATCTGCAGTGCTTGAAGGCGCTGTTGATGCGGAAGTTCGCAATGATGCGGCGTATCGGCTGGCACGGATTCATTTTCAGAAAGACCAGATGGACGACGCATTGCTGGCACTCGATCGGATCGACGGCAAGGTTTCCGATGCAATCAAGGACGACATAGAATTTCTGCGTGGCAACATTTATCTCGCGAAGGGTCGCCCGCAAGATTCACTGGATATTTTCGAGTCACTTCAGCGCTCGCCGGACTTTGGCGCTTTTTCCGCATACAACCTCGGGATCGCATATCTGCAGGATGGCCAGCGCGTGGCGGCGTTGGAACAACTGGATCGCGCTGGTCAGTATGTGACCGACGATCCAGCAGAACTCGCGATCCGGGACAAATCCAATCTCGTTCTTGGCACGATTCTGCTTGAGGACCAGAAATTCAATGTGGCTATGCCATTCCTGAATCGCGTCCGACTCGACGGACCATTCTCAAACCAGGCGCTACTCAGTGCCGGCTGGGCGAGTCTTTCAGAAAACGAATTTGAAAGAGCTGTCGTGCCGTGGAGCATCCTTGCCGATCGCGAGGTAACGGATGGTGCGACACAGGAGGCAATGCTCGCGTTGCCATATGCTTTCGGAAAGCTGAACGTACACGGGCGCGCGGCTGCTTACTACGGTCAGGCACTTGATGCATTCGGCGTTGAAGTTCAAAAGCTCGGCCGTTCCATCGATAGTATTCGCGAAGGCAACTTTTTGCAGGTACTAATTCGCGAGGAGATTCGCAAAGACGACGATTGGGTGATTCGTATGCGATCGCTGCCCGAATCGCCAGAGACTTACTATCTGATGGAGCTGCTGGCTTCACACGATTTTCAGACTGGGCTGCAAAACTATCTGGATCTGGCAGACCTTCGCAGGCGCCTGGTTTTCTGGCAAGCCGGGTTCGATTCCTTCGACGACATGGTGGGCATCCGCTACGAGCACTACGAGCCATTGTTGCCTGATGTCGACAAAGAATTTAGAGAGCTCGATTCGCGTATGCGTTTGCGCGTCGAGCAACACAAGCTTCTCGTGCATCGCCGCGATGATTTGCTGACGACCCCACGACCGGAATTTCTTGCAACTCCTGAGGAGCAGGAAATTCTTGCGCGGCTGGAATTTCTTGAGTCACAAATGATTGGTTCAGACAGTTTGTTCGAGTCAGGCTTGCAACGGCGCATTGCGCGTCTTAAGGGCTTGCTGAGCTGGACGCTTGAGACCGAGTATCACGAACGCTTGAGTGAGTTTGACAAGAACCTGCGCGGCCTTGACGAGGCGATGGCGATCGCTCACGAACAACACAATCAGTATGTGCGGGCGCGGCAGGCCGCAACGCACAGCTATGTCGGCTATGACGCCCCCATCAACACGCTTCGCAATCAGGTCGGCGACGCGATTCAGCAGATTGACAGGCTGATGGCGCAACAAGGGCAGTTGCTTGAGATCGTAGCGATTGACGAGCTGACGGCGCGCCGCAGCCGTATTGAGAATTTCAGAGACAAAGCACGTTTCGCTTTGGCGGACAGCTACGATCGTGCGACGCAGTCACAGGCGCGAAGGGACGTGCCCTGATGCGCCAGCATACTGGCATTCTTTGCATCGCAACGTTGTTGCTTGCATCCTGCGCGACGCCGACTCCTCAGCACACTCTTGCCGAATTATCGCGGGTCGAGGCCGATTTGGAGGAAGTTTATCTTGGTGACAGCCTGGAACGGGCTACCGAAAGCTACCGCCGCTATTTAGAGGAAACCACTGAGAGCGCGCGGACACCAGAGGCGATGCGGCGAATGGCCGATCTCCAGATCGAAGAGCAATATGGCCTGATCGGTGGCAGGCAGTCAGTCGCGGTGACAAACGGCGGCGTGGCGGAACCGGACGAAATGGCCGCGCCGGACAAGGCCAGGCTATCGACCGCAATTGCCAGCACGGGTGGCGAAGTCTCGGGTCCGACGGAGTCACGGCAGGACTTCGAGCAGAGGGCAACGGAGCGAGATGCCCTGTTGTTGGCAACCTCTTCCGACGCAGATTCTCCACACGACCTGGCCATCGGCGAGTCAGCCCCAACGGGGCCGCGCGAGGCGATTCGTACCTATCAAAAGATCCTCCGCACGTATCCAAACTACGAGCGCAACGATCAGGTGTTGTACCAGATGTCTCGGGCCTATGACGAAGTTGGCCAACCCGATGACGCTATGACCGTGATGAACCGACTCGTCTCCGAATACCCACACTCAAAATACGTTGACGAGGTGCAGTTTCGGCGCGGCGAATACTACTTTGTTCGCAAGAGCTTCCTTGACGCGGAAAACGCGTATGCGTCGATAGTTGGAACCGGTACAGCATCGTCATACTACGAACTGGCTTTGTACAAACTCGGCTGGACCTTATACAAGCAGGAGCTTTATGAGGAAGCGCTGGATAACTACATTGCGATGCTCGATTATCGACAGACAATTGGTTACGATTTTGACACTGTCGACGAGGAAAACGACGAGCATCGGGTTGTAGATACATTTCGAGTTATCAGCCTAAGCTTCTCAAACCTTGGCGGCCCGGAAACGGTCGACAACTATTTTCTGCGTCGCGGACCTCGTAGTTACGCTGACAAGATTTACGGCAATCTTGGCGAATTTTACTTCGCCAAACTGCGCTACGACGACGCCACGTCGGTATACAAATCATTCATAGCGCTACATCCATTCCACAAAGTTTCGCCGCACTTCAATATGCGAGTTATCGATATATACGGAGAGGCCAACTTCCCGCAGTTGGTGGTGGCATCGAAGAAGGAATTTGCGACGACCTATGCGCTCAACGCGGATTATTGGCAGCACTTCGCTGTTGCTGAATCAACCGAGGTTGTCGGGTTCTTGAAAACGAACGTCACCGATCTGGCGAACCACTATCATGCGATTTATCAGGACGAGAATCTACTTGACGAGAAACCTGCGAGTTTTGCAGAGGCGCAGCGTTGGTATCGCCAATTCCTGTATTCATTCCCCGCAGATGCCGACTCGCCGGTTATCAACTATCAGTTGGCCGACCTTCTGCTTGAAAACGAAGATTTCGTAGACGCGGCGCGCGAGTACGAGCGGACCGCGTACGACTACGCCGAGCATGAGCAATCATCTGCAGCGGGCTATGCCGCAATCTTCGCGTATCGCGAAGATCTGAAGGTTGCTACTGACGAGCAGCTGGATGTCGTGAAGCTGGCTACGATAGATAGTTCGCTGCGTTTTGCCGACACCTTCGGAACGCATGAGCAGGCGCCCGTCGTGCTTGGCGCCGCCGCAGATGACTTATACGAGATGAAGAATTTTTCAGTCGCAATCGAGTCGGCGAAAAAACTCATTGAACGATATCCGAATACCGATACGTCTTTGCTTCGCTCAGCTTGGGCGGTGTTTGCTCACTCATCCATCGACCTGGCCGAGTACGAAGACGCCGAGCACGCGTATGTGAACGTGCTGGCGCTGACTGAAGACGACGATGAACAAAGGCCAGCGGTTATCGAAGGACTGGCCGCAGCAATCTACAAGCAGGGCGAGCAGGCGAATCTTGTCGCGGATTACCGCGGCGCTGCGAACCACTTCCTGCGAATAAAAGATGTTGCACCGACATCCACGATCCGGACGGCGGCTGAATACGATGGCGCGGCCGCCCTGATGAAACTTTCAGACTGGACGATGGCGTCCGGGGTGCTCGAGGAATTTCGCGAGTTTCATCCCGATCACGAACTCAACACCGAAGCAACCAAGCAGCTCGCCTATATCTATCGTGAAGACGGGCAAATTGAACGCTCCGCCGCCGAACATGAGAGAGTATCAGCCGAAGCGGACGATCCGGAACTCAGCCGTGAAGCACTGCTAACCGCGGCGGAGTTATACGACGAAGCCAACGTGATGGATGACGCGGTTCGCGTTTACGAGCAATACGTGGCCGACTATCCACGACCGCTGAACGTCGCGATGGAAACGCGCTCACGGCTGGCGGACGTCTTCAAGGCGGAATTGGATTACACGCGATACTTCGCGATGCTAAGCGACATCATTTCAGAGGACAAAGCAGCCGGCGCTGAGCGTACGGACCGCAGCCGATTCCTCGCGGCTGGTGCCGCGCTGGTAATGGCTGAAACCAGCTACGAACGTTTTGCCGGGCTTGCCTTGACGCAACCGTTTGAGAAGAGCCTGGCAGAAAAACAGGGCCGTATGGACACAGCGCTGGAAGCTTTCGAGAATCTGATTCCCTATGAGGTCGCGGAAGTTACGGCCGCCGCTACCTTCTATATCGCTGAGATCTACTTTGAATTCAGCGCCTCGCTACTCAATTCCGAGCGACCGTCCGGGCTGAGTGATGCTGAGAGAATCGACTATGAGCTGGTCATAGAAGAGGAGGCCTACCCGTTCGAAGAACAGGCAATTGCGGTTCACGAAGAGAATTTTGAGTTACTTGCCGGCGGAATTTACAACCTGTGGGTGCAGAAGAGTCTGGACAAGCTGGGACTGCTGATGCCCGGGCGGTATGCGAAAAGTGAGATCAGCGACGGATTTGTCGGCTCGATCGACCACTACGCTTACCGCATGCCTATTGCTCCGGAGCCGGGCCTCGAGGGGCAGGAATACGTTGACCTGGTCGAACCCGCTTCCGGCGATGATGAAGTCGAAACGACCGCGCAAATAGTGCGCGGTACAAATGCGGATATCGAATAATGAGCGTGTACATCGACACAGCCAGGAATAATGTTTGTAGATCGAATGCGTCCGCGCACAGGGTCGTACTCGCACTGATCAT
This sequence comes from uncultured Woeseiaceae bacterium, assembly GCA_964528965.1. GTDB lineage: Bacteria > Pseudomonadota > Gammaproteobacteria > Steroidobacterales > Woeseiaceae > UBA1847. Next base: position 21,010 of record CAZGVL010000028.1, on the reverse strand, counting down.
TTCGCTGGGCCTATCGGCTTGTGCGACGACGGCGCCGACGCGTGCTCCCGCGCGAATTGAAATCGAGAATGAAGTCGGCTTCACAATAATCGAAGAGGCGCGTATCGGCAACGACATTCGTCTTGACTACGATGCCGCAATTGATTTGCTCAAGCAAGGTCGGCTTGCTGAGGGAATCGTGATACTCGAACGCGTAGCCGAAACCGCGCCCGATTTAAGTGCGCCGCGAATAGACCTGGGTATTGCCTATCACCGAGCGGGCCGGCTTGAAGAGGCAGAGATGCAACTGCAACTTGCGATCGCGACGAACGCGAATCATCCAATTGCGCACAACGAGATGGGTATACTGCACCGCAAGGCCGGGCGTTTTTCGGACGCCAAAGCGAGCTACGAATCGGCACTCGCAATTTACCCTGGGTACCATTTTGCGCGAAGAAACCTGGCCGTGCTTTGTGACTTATACCTCGTCGACCTTAGTTGCGCCCTTGAGAACTACGAAGCCTATATGGCAACTGTTCCCGAAGACAGCGAGGCCACGATGTGGATCGCGGATATTCAAAATCGAATGGGACAATAGGAGTCACTATGTTACGTTCAAATTGTGCGTTGCTAACAATGCTTCTTGTTTCCGCGGTTGCTATTGCACAGGAGACTGAAGAAGCGATTGGCGACGACAATCAGGCCGAGGCCGAAGCTGTCGCCATAGAAATGGCGAATGCGGATAAGCCGGCCGACGATCAGTCGAACGAGAATCGACCGGACGCTGACCCATCGGCTGACAGCAACGGTGACGGTATTGAATCGCCGAAGACGATGTCCGGGATGTCCATTCTTGGCAACGAGGAAGCGCCCAAATCGCTGGTCATCATTCCCTGGAAGTCTTCGGAACTTGGCGACACGATCAGCCTTTCTGACACGCTTGATGAGCGTGCCCGGCCGGTCGACAAAGCGGTTTTTCTGCGCGAATTGAGTTTCTACGAAATTCGTTCGGAGAAATAACCGAGAAAACCCGCAATACCTTGATTTAATAGGGAATAAAGACATCCCTATCGGGGCCGTTTCGGGCCTGTTTCACACTCTCTTGCTTGTTGTTTCAGACATAAGGCCTGAACGTGCGCTGCGTCACATTCATGTCGGCTATCGGCGACTATTCTTAGCGCTGCCCTGAGATTAACTCGGGCTTTAGTCAAATGAGGACTTGGTAATGGACTTCTTCTATTCGATAGTGGCTTTCTTCGCGACGGGTGGCTTATTCATGTATCCGATACTAATGGTATTTGCCGTTGGTACTGCCGTTGCGATTGAACGCTACATAACACTCACCCTGGTAACAAACAAGAATCTGGTTGTGTGGCAAAAGGTGCAGCCGCTTCTCGCCAACGGCGAATTTGATGAGGCGCGTGATCTTACAGCCGAGGACGAATCGACAATTTCGCAAGTCCTGAACATGGGCTTGTCGCTACAAGGCGCGGTCCGACGTCGCGAAGATATAGAGATTGCGATGGAGGAGAGCATGATGGAAATTGTGCCGCGTCTTGAAAAGCGCACACCCTACGTTGCGCTTGCATCCAGTATTGCAACTCTTCTCGGCCTGCTCGGCACGATCATGGGCTTGATTCAGGCGTTTACTGCAGTAGCGAACGCGAATCCTGCTGAAAAAGCTGACTTGTTGTCGGCAAGTATTTCGGTCGCGATGAACACAACGGCATTCGGCCTGATGGTCGCTATTCCATTGCTCATCGTTCACGCCGTGTTGACGAGCAAGACTGGCGACATTGTTGACAGCCTGGAAATGGCAACAGTCAAAGCGCTGAACGTATTCTCCAAGCGCGCAATGCGGGCTGCTGAGGCCTAAACACAATGGCCAGGAGGCATCACTACAAGCGGCGCACAAAGCCCGAGCATGAGCTGGACGTCACAACGTTCCTTAACCTCATGGTCGTACTCGTGCCGTTTCTGCTGATTACGGCCGTGTTCTCGCAGCTGACGATTGTCGAACTCAATCTGCCGAGTTCCGCGGGCGGCGCATCGTCAGCGGCAGATAACTTTCGTATTGAAGTAATCGTCCGAGAGACGGGCTTCGAAATCAGCAACGGTACAGCGACGATCGCGTCTATACCAAAAGTGAATGACGAGTTTGATTTCGATATGTTGTCCGATTTCATGATTGAACTGAAGCAGAGCTACCCGAATCATGATGCCGCCTCAGTACTGGTGGAAGCCCTTATACCCTACGATTACCTGATACAGGCGATGGATATCGTTCGAAGCGTTGAAGTCCCTTCGATCAATGACCAGGGTGAGGAGCAGTTCCAGCTATATGAACTGTTCTCGCAGATATCCGTGGGAGAAGCCCCGTGAGGAATTCTCGCCGAATCAAGCGTATGTCACGTAACCGCGTGAAGATCGGCAAAATGAACCTGACATCGCTCATGGACGTCTTCACGATCCTGGTGTTTTTTCTGCTTGTGAACTCCGGCTCTGTACAAGTCCTGGATGCACCGAAAGAAGTAACGTTGCCGGAATCACGAGTTGACGCCAAACCGCGCGAGACCGTCATAATTCTTATTAGTCCGGACGAAGTTCTCGTGCAGGGTAAGTCGGTTGCGCTTGTTACCGACATTCTCGAAGGGGTGCCGTCAAGTACGGATGGTATTAGGAATCGATTAGCTGAATTGAAGGAAAATATTATCGGAACGAACACGCAAGTCGTCGCGAGCGCCCAAGAGGTGACAATACTCGCCGATAAGTCCGTCCCGTTTATCGTCATTAAGAGAATCATGTCGACCTGCACGGGCGAAGGCTATGAAAATGTTTCTCTTGCGGTCACGCAAAAACCCACCCAAGTTGCTGCGCTCTAATTGGTTATGGAACAGCGAGAGGCAATAAGCGAAGAATACGGCGAGGAAACTCAACTTCGCGATCAGGTTGAGCAGTCGGAACACGTTATGGCGGTCTTGCAGAAAGACTTGCGCCAGATTGATCACGAGCTCGACGAGCTGGCAAAGCGCACTCACCAATATGACATGGTCTCCGAGATATGTGCGTCACTTGAAAAACTTGAGGAGATAGGAGCGGCTGATCTTTTCTGGGATCAGGCGGGAGAACAAGACCCGTCCGATCGCTTACGCTATGCGAAGAACAAGATTGAAAAATTTGGCGAAGAAATCGCCGAAGTTGAATATCGCCGGCAGTCTGTCCTCAAGAAAATCACCGATCAGAATTCTGAGCTCGACTACCTGCACTATGATCTCCAAGACGCTGTCGAACGCGAAGAAAACCGTCGTAGCGAATGGGTGGTACAGCGCGCGGCCAACGACCCGCAGTATCATGAACAGGTCATGCCGTGGGCGAGAGGATGCGAAGAGGACGAACGCTATCGCAAGACCCTGCGTGGGTCGATCCTGCTTTGCCTGTTGCTGGGTGTGCTGATCAGTCTCGTCGATTTGCCAGTGCCAGATCTGGCGACTCTGCAGAAGGTGCCGGACCGCGTCGCAAATCTGGTCCGTGAGGAATTACCGCCGCCACCGAAAGTAGAGGCGCCTGTTATCCCTGAAAAAGTGACTGAGCCGGAGCCGGAACCGGAGCCCGAACTCGCTGAGAACGTACAGGAGGAAATCGAGTTCTTCCCGGAAAATACCGTAGAGCCGACAGTTGCAGATGTCGAGCAGCCGGATACAAAAGAACAGGTCAGGACAAAGGGCATCCTGGCATTTCGTGACAGCTTTGCAAGTCGTGCTACCGCCCGCCCAACGGCGCAACTGGGTTCACAAGCCCGCGTAAGTAGTGCCGGCGAAGAAGCGGTTGGCCGACCTGAGCGGGCGATGGTTACGACATCGGCGCCTGGATCGAGTGGCGGTATCAATCTCTCATCAATCAGCCGCGACGTTGGCGGGGGTGGGCCAGGCATTGAAGGCGTGGCGGTCAGTCGCGTCGCCAGTTCCATCGGTGGTGCAGAAGGTCCCGACCGGCCGCTAAGTGCAGGCGCGTTCGCTGGTCGAACCGACGAGGAAATTCAAATCGTATTTGATCGATACAAGGCGGCGCTGTATCGCCTTTACAATCGCGAGCTTCGCAGGGATCCGACTTTGCGTGGCCAAATGGTATTGCGATTGACGATTGAACCGGATGGCAGTGTTTCGATGTGCGAGGTGCAGTCCAGCGATATGAAGGCGCCGCTCTTGTCAGATCAGGTTGTCGATCGCGTTCGTGATTTCGACTTTGGCGCCAAGGATGGAATCGTTGCTATGACAATCATCTATCCGATCGACTTCCTGCCAGCCAGTTAATCTCGGACGTCATTTGACATAAATCGCCATCCGGCGGCGCGACTTTGTTTTGTTCCAATGTCAGTGCATCGCGACCAATCTACCTTACATAAAACCAGCTCCGGATCTCGATGGACGGTGGCTGGATACCGCATAGCATATAGCTTTCGGACAATACGAAGCCGCTTTTTTCTGGCTTCGTGAAGCTGTGATACACGCCCACGTCAGGACGACCCCAATGGGCCATAGTTCGGTCTGGATCCAGACCAAAGGCAAAGCCACCGAAAGGTGGTGACGCAACGTCACCGGCCTAAGGAGTTAGCGGACTCTAAGGCAGCGGGATTGCCCGATTATCTTTTTTCAATACGGGCCTTCTCTATTGGTGAGCTAAGCGCACATGGAATGTTAGCGACTAAGCATGGCTAAAAATGACATAGCTACACGAGCGTCTGACAGGATGTGGTTGCTCGCGAATAAACTCAGACTCGTTCGGAATTTCACATTCCTGATGACGCTGTCGTTGTTGCTGTGGTCGGGCGGCGCCTCGGCGCAGGGTGTACCGGCGAGTTGTCCCGCAGACCTGCAAACAGCAAACATCATCAACCATGATTTCACTGTAAGTTTTTGCGAGCTTTGCAGTGTCGGCACCGTGCGGATGGAGATCGAGAATCCGTATGTTGATTCAGAAGACGTGGCCTTCTCCGATCTGGTTATCACCGAGGACCTGTTGGCGTCCGGCCTTACATACGTTCCCGGCACAACAAGTTTCTCGACGAACGTCGGCGGGCCTCCGGCCAATGTCGAACCGTTCGTAAACGGCCCGAATGGGTCGGTGCTCACGTGGGTTGTCGACAACTCGTTCGTACTTCAGGACCGACCGAATAATGGCAGTGCGCCGCGTCGGCTCACTGTCGAATTTGATGTTCGTCGTTACTTACCAACCGTCGAAGAAGGTTTGGTGCAAGCCAATCGAACCATCAATGCACAGGTTGAGTTCACGCCTGGTTGTGATCTGGCCTACCGAAACACAAGCACGACCGGACCAGGCCTCTTACCGCTAAGAGAGCCGGAGCCACAAATATTCAAGACCGGCCGCGTTGTCGACGCGGGACAAGGCTCGGGTAGCTACACGCCGACGATTTACGGCCACGAAGATGACGACGCTATCTGGCGCATCGAAGTTCGCAACAATGGCGCAGCCGATTTGCAGGATCTTGAGTTCACTGACCAGATGGACCCGGGCAACTTCCTGATTGACTACATTTGTGATGCCGAAGGCGATGCCAATTCGGCAGCCACGGGTGGCGCTCCCGGAAATTGCCGGGCGCTCGGCGGTGTTACGCAACTGACAGATGTTCATGTTGAGACATTGTTTGGTGTCGGACCATCGCCGTACATCGTTGCCCCGGCGGGCGGGAGTGGATTCTATTTTCTCGTTGGTCGTATTACCAGCTCATGCCTGAATCGCACCAACGCTGTGCTGAACGTCGAGTGGGGTTGCGAGGTTCAGCCTGCGGAAGGCGGTATCGACCAGACATCCTTCGGTCTGATCGCGCAGGATGACGCAGTACTCAGTACGCAGTCGGTCTTCAACAATCTTGACGTTGATGTCGCGCTGACCGGTACAAATACGAGCCAGCCGATGGGTAGCCGCGGAACGGTTACGATTACGATTTCGAACTTTACGGGTGGCACCATAACGGGTGGCGCTGGTGGTATTCGTATTCGCGATATGCTGCCGGTGGAATACGTTGTTGATTCTACGTTTACGCCGACGGTGTCGATGGCGCCGGCCTACGGCAATAATTATCTTGGCATGCTCGATACGATCGTCTGGGATAACCCGCAGCCAAACACTGTCCCCCTCACAACCGACCAAAGTCTGACCGCCTTTCCTCTCGCCAATGTCGCGCCCGAGTTTACGATTACAAGTAGCACGACCAACACGATCTCCGGCGAACCCGACCAGTTCAACTTGTTACGTCACGGCGACGTCCTTACCGTTACTTTCCAAACGGTTCTGATTGATCCTCAGTACTACGATCTCGAGGCTTACCTTGATGTTCGTATGGAGGAACCGCTCAGCGATCCGCCTGGCACCGATCCGACCGAAACCTTCCAGATAGACAACCTGTTGGATATCTGGTTTTCAGAATACTGCACGAACGTTGAGCACCAACTCACGTTCAATGACAGCGATACTGCAGACCCCGAAGACCTTGACGTCGACATTACGGGCAGCGAACTCGTCTTCATATTGACGAACACGGACTCGCTGACGCTCACGGCGCGGCTGCGAAATAACGGTGGTCACGAGGCGGACGACTATTTTGCCTATGTCAGTTTTGGCAACGCGATGTCGGTTCAAACGGCACCAGGCTCTTGCTCACTGGCAACGAATCCACCGCCGATGCCGGTATGGCAGGATCCGGTGTCGATCCCGGCATCCGCAACGGTGTATCAGTGCGATCCTGGCACTATTCCGCCAAACGCAACACGAAACCTGTCCTTCGACGTCGTGAAAAATCCGGATTTGGCCGCGGACGATGATCTGACCTTCCGCGTCGACGTTATCGGTGAAATTACGCTTAATGATGGCACGCCGCTGTGGTTCCCAACACCGACCGTGCGTGGCGACGGCATCCTGGATCGCGCCAACAACTACACGGTCGACGCATTACGGGCCCGCGTCGTTGGCTACAACCTGCTGAAGGCCCAGCTCGGCACATGTTCTGAGAACAATCCGCCACCCGCGATTCCGGATATAGAAGTTCAGATTGGTGAGGAGTGTGACTTCCACATCGAATCGGGAGGCTGGTTCGGATTCCTGACACCGGGCTTCACATATATCGCCGTGCAAGACATCCAGGTCGTTGACGAGATTCCGGACGGTCAGGGTTACCTCTGGTCAAACAATCCGCTGGATCCGGGATATAGCACGCCGGGGATCATGGGCGTGACGCTCAATCCGCCACCTCCGCCCTTGACCGAAAACTGGTTCGACTGGACGTTCAATACCGATGATCCAGCCGAGCGCATTACGGTGAAGGACCATTGGTTCCGTGTCGACGTTAAGACGCGCCTGCTCAACGACCCGCTTGATAGCAGCGCGCCGCCAAATGAGCACGCCGCGATCAGTCGAAACGTATTGTCGTCGACGTTTGATGCGGTGTTCTTTAATCCGCTGACAGGTCTCGAGGAGTTGTACACGCTTGGACCGCCAACGGTTGGGTTCCCGCCCGAATTTCGGCGCCGTGTCGACCTCACAGTAACTGAGCCAAACCTGATTCTGGTTAAGGAAGTCTGCAACGAGACAATTTACGGCGTCGGCCCGGGATGCACGAACTTCGTGCCGCTGGCCGATAATGGCGACGCGTTTGATGATTACATCTTCCGCATCACGGTGACCAACGAGGCGGCCGCCAGCAGCACGACGCGCGCACCGGCATACGACGTAACCGTAACAAGCGTTAGTGACCCGACCGACCTGATTGCGGTGTACCCGCTCGATACGGACGGCCTGGATAACGACGGCAATACCGAGATCGACGAAGTGGCGGGCGAAGGCCAGATTGTGCCCGACAACACGATTCTGAACGGCACACCGGCCGAGATTATTGCCGCCTATGATCACAGTGACGCTTTGCTTCGTATCGATGCGGGGCAAAGCGTCGAGCTCTATTACCGCGTCGACCCGTACGACGACGTAGCGCCGTTGCAGCAGCTGACCAATTCGGTCACCGCCACCTATGACAGTCTCGAAGGCGACTCCGGCAACCAGACGACTCCAATCGGTGCCAATGGCGAGATCGGTGGTGCAAGACAGTACGTGTCGGCGCCGGCCGAAGCGACGATCCAGATTATTCCGGTGGAAGTGCAACCGAAGGGCATTGTTCGACTTTCGAATACCCCGCTGTCCGCGCCAGTGTCACCGCAGCCGATCTCGATCGGCGAAGAGGTGGAGTTTGAGCTACGGACTTTGATACCGGTCGCACAACTTCGTAATTTCGTCGTTCGCGACGAAATGCCAGCTGGAATGCGCTGCATCGAGGCGCCGGACGTTAACCTTGACGCACCTCCTTACGATGCCGCGGGATTCGTACCTGGTGGCAATTTCGCACCGACCTGTACAGATACCGAAGTTATATGGGATTTCGGCAACCAGACCGTCACGGCGTCGCCCCGTGTTGATCGCCGTTTCGATTTTGGCATTCAATTCATCACGCGAATTGACAACGCGCCGGCCAACGTCGAGGCCTATGTGATCGGTAACGGTGGTGCGTACACAGTAACCAGCGTTAGCTACATTGACGAAGCCAACAATGCTGTCGTAATCGACTTCGAAGCGGCAGAGTTGATTGTTAGCGAACCGTTGCTCGAATTACAAAAAGACTTCGGTGTATTACTGGCAGATGCCAGTGATTTGCTAACAGTCACAGTGACAGCGACCAATAACGGGTCGGCCACGGCCTACAACCCAAGATTCCTGGACGATCTGACGGGCACCGACATGACTTATGTCGGCCAGGTTGGCGGAACCAATCCGCCACCCAATATTGATACCACGACGTATGGTCCGGACAGCCCGCTTTTTAGCTGGGATCCCGGCTATGCAATTGCAGCCGGTGGTCAGATCAGTTTCACCTTCGTCGTGCAGGTTGCGGACGTCGTGCAGCCGCTGCAGGTATTGAGTAATACGGTGCAGTCGGACTGGACCTCGTTACCTGGCCAGGATATCGCACTTAATTCCGGTGCAACGATTGGCACTGACGGCGATGTGGACGGCATGCGAATTGGTGCATTGCCCAACGCAGCAGACGCGCTGAATGACTACGAAGCTGAAGCTGAAGCTACAGTCGATGTACCGCCTCTGGCTATTGCCAAAACAGATCTTGACCCGGCATTGCCGCCGGAAATCGGCGCGCACAAGTATTTCGAGACGCAGATAGATCTGCCCGAGGGTGTTAGCAACACTGTTTCGCTGGACGATAATCTCAACTTTGGCAGCGTAAGTTTCGTATTCGCCGACAACGCTGACTTCGGCGTTACCTATGAGTTCGTAGGTATCACGACAATTAATGGTCAGCCGCCGGCCGCTGCTGCGTTCAACGCACTGCCCGCAGATGGTGCTAGCGACAATGCGATTTGGGACGTCGGTGAAGTAATTACCGAGTTCGAAGACGATACGGCGACGCAGAACATAACTCCGTACATCCGCATTAGCTACTACGCGCGTATTAATAATGATCTGGCGACCAACGTTGGTAGCTCACTACAAAATTCGGCGACGGCTTATTACCGGAACGGCGATACCGGAGCACAGGCATCGGTCAATGCCGCCGCACCAGCGATCGTGGCTATTGAACCGACGCTGACGGCGACAAAAGTAGTAAGCAATGCAACGCCGGGTAAAGCGCCCGGCGATCCAATCGCCCTTGGCGATACGGTTGAATACATCCTGACCATACCGAACACCGGCAACGCGATAGCGCATGACGTCAATATTGCAGATACCTTGCCGACCGAGATGGCGTTGTCAGCAGCGTACACACCGATTGCCCGGATTGACGGTATTGACGTGGCTGGCTTCATCGGGATACCGGCTGGAAGTCCGAACGGACCTCTGGTTTGGGGTGGTGGAAACAACGACGGCAGTCTTGACGTCGCGCCTGGGGCGATACTGGAAGTCACCTATCAGGTCAACCTGCTGCAAGCGGCAAGCCTGGATGTCGCGCTGACAAATACGGTGTACGTGGACTGGACGTCACTAAATGACACGAGCGTCTACGAACGAACAGGCGCCGGATGCCCAACGATCACGGCGCCGGACGACTATTGCTATGGACCGGCCACCGCGGATGGTACGCCACTGCCCATCGGGCCACCCGATGCGGCATACAAGGCCAACACGCAGCCGAGCGCCGCGATTGGCGAAGTATTCAATTACAGCATTACGATTCCGAACACTCCGTATGCCGTTCCTCTGTATGACGTTCAGATTCACGACAATCTTGGCGCGTCTGCCGCAGACCTGAGCTTCGTCGGCGTTAGCAAGATATCCGGATCCGTACTCTGGACCCCCGTAAACTCCGGCTCTGGTGGCAATGTCATAATTGAAGACACGGCCATCGGTATCGACATTCCTGCGGGCGAGCAGATAGTCGTTGAGATTTCGCTGCGTTTGGACGACAGCGCAAATAACGCGAGTGGCCTGAACTTTACGAATACGGCCTCATATACGTTCAACCGCCTCGACGGAAGTCCCGCAACGGTTTTGCCCGGTGCGGCTGGTACGTCACAGCCAATGACAATTGTCGGACCGGACGAGCTTACGCTCGAGAAATCCGGGCCATTGCAGCTGCCGCTTGGTGTTGCCGGTACCTTCACGCTTGATGTGCAGAATATTGGCGACTCACCGGCTTACAATCTGACGATTTACGACTTGCTGCCCAATCAAGTGGATGGTGGCATGTGTGACGCGCCGCCGGCACAGCTGGCAGCACAGGTCTTCGAGGCAGACGGCGTCACCGCCGTATCGCCGGTACTTGTCGAGGGTGCCGATTTCACAGCAGCGTTCCTGGGCGATCCGGACTGCTCCCTGACGATTTCGATTTTGAACAGCGCGGGCGCGATAGCTGCCAGTCAGCGCCTGATAGTCAGCTACTCCGGCGTGCTGGATACAGATAGTCAGCAGAACGCGGACCTGATTAACGTCGCTGGGGCAACAGAATGGTTCAGCATCGACGTGTCCGATCCGGTTGAGCTGAATTACGCACGCACCTACACCGAAGTCCTTACCGACGGCACCGTCAATACACTGGATCACGAGGATGCCCATACGGTCCTGGTATTCAATCCGGTGCTGATATTCGAAAAATACGCGTTGAATGTCACGACGGGCGAGGACCCGGCGACAGTCGCGACGCCGGGCGACACGATACGTTATGGCCTGCGTATTGAGAACGCGAGTGACACGCCGCTCGACGGATTTAGTATTGTTGATGAACTGGATAGACTCAATGCTATGCCGTCTTTTCAGCCGGGTACGCTGAATATCGTTACGCCGATCGTCGGCGCCAATATGGCGAATACAGATCCGAATGGCGGCGCCGCGGGCACAGGGCTGCTTGAGTTAGGAAGCCTCAGCCTTGGCAACCTTGGCGACAGTTTGTTGCTTGAATTCGAAGCGGATCTCGCTCCGGTAATTACTAATGGAAACTACGTAGCCAATCAGTCCGTCGCAAATTTTGCGGGCTTCACCGTGGCCATTAGTGATGACCCCAATTTAAATGGTGCGGCGGATCCGACGATCGCCGGTGACGAAGACCCCACACAGCTTCTGATTCAGTCGGCACCCGCATTCACCGTGGAAAAAGTATCGTCCTATATCACCGGTAGCCCTGCGGTTCTTTTGGCCGGCGAAACGCTACGCTACACGATCACAGTACAGAACTACGGTACCGACAACGCGGTAGAAGTTGAGCTCTTCGATCAGATTCCCGCGAATACGACCTACGTTGCGGGCAGCACGACGTTAAATGGTGCAGTACTTGCGGATTCCAGTACGGGCAGCACGCCGCTAAGTGACGGCATTCTTATTAATGCGCCGCAAGACGTAACTCCTGGAACAATGAACGCAGCCGTTGCCGACAACACCGCAACGATTACGTTCGACGTCGTGGTATACCCCGATGCTCCGGACGGGACCATTATTTCGAATCAGGCGTTCCTGAACGCACTTCCATACGGAATCGCAGATCAGCCGTCTGACGATCCGCGCACGCCGATTGTTGATGACCCGACGATGGACGTTGTCGGAAATTACCCGCTGCTGTTTGCCGAGAAAGCCGCAGCCCTGGAAATCGACAACGGATCACCTGGCATTGTCGATCCGGGTGACGTCCTGCGATACACGATCACGATATACAATAGTGGCGCCGTGCCGGCGACGTTGGTCGAACTACTCGACAACGTACCTCTGGACACCACATACGTTGCCGACTCCGTCACCTTAAACGGTCTGCCCGTGGGTCAGCCGGACGCGGGCGTTTTCCCTCTCGAAGCGCGCATCCCGGTGAGCTCTGCAGACCTTACTCCGCCATTGCCTGGCGTCGGTGAAGGTGTGTTGTCGCCAGGGCAGTCTGCCGTCGTCACTTTCGACATGCAGGTCAATGCAGCGGTACCGACCGGCACATTGATCATCAATCAGGCAATCGTCTACAGCGACGAGACGCCGAATCTACTTACGGATGGCGATGGCAATCCGTCGACGGGACCTGAGCCGACCGTCGTTGTTGTCGGGGATGCCCAGCAGCTCACGATCATCAAGGAAGTGGCAGTTCTCGATGGCGGGCCTGCGATTGCCGGCGCGACGCTCGAATACACGGTGACTGTGCAGAATATTGGCGCGGTGCCGGCGCTCTATGTTGCCTTCACTGACGATCTTGACGAGACATTTCCGGGATACCTGACTTACGTCGATCAGTCGGCGGCCATGAACGGCCTGACCGGTGGGATAAGTTTTGCCGGCACAACGCTGACGGCAGACTACTTTACGAACTATGGTCCGCTCGACCCCGGCGAGACCATCATTTTGCGGTTCCGGGCAATTATCAACCCGAACCTGGACGACGGCACGCCAGTCACAAACGTTGTACGTGTTTATTGGAACGACCCGCTGGTGTTTGCGGAAGCAATGGTCACGATCGATGTTGGTGGTGTTCCCGGCAGCGGTATGATCAATGGTGAAATCTGGCACGACTCGGACTACGACAATACTCCGGATGGCGTCGAGCGTCCGCTTGAGGGCTGGACCGTGCGTCTGCTGCGCGACGATCAGCCGTTCCGTTCGACGATGTCGGACATTGATGGCAACTACATCCTTGTTGGCGTCCCACCTAATTACCTGAGCGATGAGGTGTACTCGCTGGTATTCAGCGCTCCTGGCGCTGGGGCAAGAACTGCTCTGCTCGGGTATACCGACTCTGATTTCACAGACGGCCTGCAACGCATCGACGAAATCAATGTGCAGGGCGGCAGTAACTTGCGTGACCTGAATCTCCCTGTCGACCCGAACGGTGTGGTGTACGACTCAGTCACGCGTACACCGATTGCAGGCGCGGTTGTTACATTGCTGGATGCACGTCGCGACAGCGCCGTACCGAGCAGTTGTTTCGACGATCCGGCGCAGCAGAATCAGGTTACCGTCGTGAACGGTTACTACAAGTTCGACCTGAACTTCTCTGACCCGCTGTGCCCAAGTGGCGCCAATTACGCGATACAAATTGTGCCGCCGAGCAGCAACTACGTCGGCGGCGTGTCGGAATTGATACCGCCGACCACCGATATGGCAGGCCTGCCGTTCAATGTGCCTTCGTGCGCTGGCGCGATTGATGATGCGATTCTGGCGACGAGCCAGCATTGTGAAATTCAGCGGTCCGAGTTTGCTCCTCCGGCTTCGCAGCCGGCGAGGAGCGCAGGTACTGTTTACCATTCGCACCTGATATTCGACAGCAGCCAGCAACCGGGCTCAGGTCAAATATTCAACAACCATATTCCGTTGGATCCGCAGCTTGGCGGCGCTGTAGCAATTACAAAATCAACTCCGATGCTGAATGTAACTCGTGGCCAGATGGTGCCCTACATCATAACGGTCAGAAATTCATTCGGCGCCGACTTGCAGGATGTAACGATCGTCGATCGCTTCCCTGCGGGTTTCCGCTATGTGGAAGGGTCTGCACGCTTTGACGACGTGGCAACAGAGCCAGCCGTGATTGCACGCGAACTGCACTGGTCCAATCTGTTGCTGCTAAGTAACGGCGAACATACGATCAAGCTGCTATTGGCTGTAGGTTCGGGTGTTAGCGAAGGCGAGTACACCAACCAGGCGCAGGCCGTTAATGCGCTAACGAACAACGTCATGTCGGCGGTTGCTGCTGCGACTGTTCGCCTCGTTCCAGACCCGACATTCGACTGTACTGACGTCACCGGTAAGGTGTTCGATGACGCCAACCGCAATGGATACCAGGATGCGGGCGAGCTCGGCCTGCCAGGCGTGCGTTTGGTCACGGCCACCGGCCTTGCGGCAAAGACCGATAACTACGGCCGCTACCACATTACCTGTGCAATCGTTCCGAACGAGAGCCGCGGCAGCAATTTTGTGTTGAAAATGGATGACCGGACCCTGCCGAGTGGCTTTCGGGCATCGACACGTGAAGTGCAGACCCAGCGCGCTACTCGCGGTAAAGCGTTGCGCATCAATTTCGCCGGCTCGATCCACCGGGTCGTAGGACTCGATATCGCCGATGCGGCCTTCGAGCCGGGCACTCTCGAATTGCGCATGCAATGGCGACCACGAATCAAACTGCTGCTGGATGAACTGCAAAAGGGACCGGCGGTATTGCGGTTGTCCTACCTTGCCGACGTCGAAGAAGAAGCACTGGTTGATCGTCGACTCGAATCACTCAAAGGCGAAATCATAAGCGCCTGGACAAACCTCAACTGCTGTTACCAGCTCGAGGTCGAGCCTGAAGTATTCTGGCGACTCGGGGCACCACCCGACACAGCTAAGCGACCAGCAGGTGACCGTGATGAATAACGTGAAGCGACTTATTCTGACGAGCGTCGTGCTCATTGCTTTCCCCGCATTGGCAGCCAACGTGGATGAGAAGCCCATTGGCGAAGCCGTGGAACGACATTTGACCGACGACGAATCCATGACGCAGTGGGTACAGGATCCGGAGCGCATAGACACGGAAGAAGGCGATACGCTGGAAATTCGTGAGGCCGTTGGCGACGAGCTCGAAACGATCAAACTCAGCAATCTCGTACCGCCCGTCCATTTCGAATCCGGTATTGCGCAAATACCAGAATCGACAGTTGGATCGCTTGGAGAAATACTCGGTCGCATGCGCGACCGTATGAATGTGCGCCTGCATCTAATTGGCCATGCGGACAGTCGACCCTTGTCGGCTGGCCTGGCGGAAATATACGGCGATAATGCGGGTCTCTCACGCGAGCGTGCCGGTCAGGTTGCGGAACATCTCCAGGCGACCTTGTCGCTGCCACCAGAAGCCATTTCCTACGAGTGGGCCGGTGATACGCAACCCATCGCATCAAACTTGACGGCGGAAGGCCAGACCCTCAACCGACGAGTTGCTGTTGAAGTCTGGTACGACGAGGTGCGAGAGAAGGTTACTTTGGAAGAATTCCTCGTGCCGCACCAAATCGAGCAGGTCAAAGTGTGCCGCATGGAAACCGTCTGCAAATTACGTTACGTGGACGGTCACGCGCGACGCGCAAGAGTACAAAACCTCATCGCGCCACTTGGCTATAGCGATGAAGGCATCGACGTCAGCGACGAGTTCATTGAGGTCGTTCGGCAAGGGTTCCAAAACCTGGGTAACAAAGAAAACGTTGTTGTCAGGTTCGTGGGTTTCACAGACGATGCGCCGCTTGCCGGGCGTACCGAACGAATTTACGGGGATCACGTTGGACTTTCGAAAGCACGTGCACGTCGCGTCGCGTTGGCTGTGCAGGACGAACTAAGACTGCCAACGCCGATGATCGAAAGCGACGGAGAGGGCGCCTCGCGACCGCTTGGATCTAACCAGACTGATCGCGGGCGCGCGTTGAACCGTCGCGTCGAAGTTGAGTTCTGGTACGACGATCCGTTGCAGGAGTTACCTGACGAGCCGCAACTTTGTCCCGAGTCCGCTGGTGCCGAGTTGATTACAAAAACCTACGACCCAACCTGGGGCCGGATCGGCGATATCTCGTTTGCCGACGGAAAGCCGGTCGTAGCATCAGGCTATACGGACGTGCTCGCGCGGGCTCTCTCTGATGTTGCAGAGAAGACCAACCCAAGATTGCGTTTCGTTGGCTTTACGCGTAACGAACGCCTGCAACGTCGTACCGCCAGTGTTTACGGGGACGACATCGGTCTATCGGCGTCGCGCGCACGACGTGCGATGGAACAGGTTGCCGCAGAAATGCAGCTCGATGATGCGAGAACCGAATTCGAAGGGCGTGGCTATGTAAATTCGAGTGATGTCGTCAATGCAGGGTTTACGCAGGGTGAGACATCGCATGTATCCGTCCAGGTCGTCTATGACGAGCTTGCGGTCTTCGATGACTATGACGGCGTCGACATTACGCGTATCACACGCGAGCTGACGCCGGAAAACCCGCTTGGCCTTAACCTGATGCGCATAACCGTTGACGGTGAACCGATTGACGACCCGAAGCGCAGCTCATCTGATATTCAGCGTTGTACAGATGTTGCGTTTGAGGAAGCTGAAATTCAGTTCGGTTTTGATAACCTGCGCTCTGCGCCAAGGCTCAGTGTCGCTGCGAAACCGTCAAGAATATCTGTTTCGCGAATCATCGACTATGAAACTCTCGTGTCTCCTGTAAATTTCAGGATGTATACAAACTACTCGCATTTCATTGAGCGTGCCGAGGTTCGCGTCTTCTACAATGGCCAGTCGCTCGAGTCGGATCCGCTGGACACGATTGCAATTGAAAAAGACGGTGTCGCCAAATGGCTGCCCCCTGCTGCCTGGTTCAAAGGGCCGGTGCAGGAGTTGGCCTATGTGCTTCGGGCATACGGTTCGGATGGCAACTTCGATGAAACACATCCGCGGCCGCTATGGATCACCTATGACACGGTTGCGAAAATCGATGATGAGGATGCGGATGCGGATGCGGAACGAATCGAGTCGGACTCCGATTTGTTTATGGCCTACGGTGAGAACGGGCTGAGTACACACAATATCGGTCTCAGTAGCGGTACTGTAAGTGTCCGCGGCAACGACGTTCCGGATGGCCATGAGGTATGGGTTGCTGGACGACCTATACCCGTCGATGAACGCGGCAGCTTCGTGACTGAGGAAATTCTGCCTGAAGGTGCGCACACGGTCGAGGTCTCGGTACTGGACGAGGAGGGTAACGGCGAGTTGTATTTACGTGACCTCGAGTTCAAGACAAATGACTGGTTCTACGTCGGCATGGCAGATCTCACTTTGTCAGACGGCAAAACGAGCGGTCCGATGGATCTCCTGCAAGGAAGTAACCCGGATCAGGACCTTAACTCAAGCGCCTTTGGCCGGCTGGCATTCTTCGTCGATGGGAAATTTGGCGATCACTGGCGACTGAGTGCAAGTGCAGACACACGAGAAGGTGCGCTTAGCGACATTTTCAGCAACATCATGGACAAATCGCCCGACGCGTTATTCCGACGCATCGATCCGGACTATCACTACCCGACATTCGGCGACGATAGTACGGTTACCGAAGCTGCACCGACAATGGGTAAGTTCTACGTCCGACTCAGCCAGAACGACAACTTCGGTCAGTTCGGCAATTTCAAGATTGGCTATATGAACAATGAACTGGCGCGCGTAGACCGTGGTTTGTACGGCGCAAATGTGCACTATCAATCGGACAAGACAACGGCGTTCGGTGACCTGAAATTCGCAGTTGATGGATTCGCGGCGGAGCCTGGCACCATCCCCAGCCGCGAAGAATTCCGCGGCACCGGCGGCTCGCTGTACTTCCTTCGCCGACAAGACATTCTTATAGGCTCGGAGCGCGTGCGTATTGAGATTCGCGATAAAGCGTCCGGCATTGTCACCGGAACGCTCAATCTTACGCCGGTGATCGACTACGACATTGACTTCCTGCAGGGGCGAGTCGTATTGACGCAACCGCTCGCGTCAACAGCCAACGACAACCTGTTGGTGCGTAGCAATGCGCTCAGCGGTGATGAGGCCTACCTTGTCGTGCGCTACGAATACACGCCGGGCTTTGGTGATGTTGACGCCGTTGCTGTCGGCGGACAAGCTCACTATTGGTTCGGCGATTACGTCAGGATCGGTGCGACCACAAACTCAAATGAACAGGACGGCAGCGATAGCGGCGTCGACGCAGCGGACCTTACCCTGCGGCTTGCGGCCCAATCCTGGGTGAAGTTTCAGCAGGCCAGTAGCCAGGGGCTGGTGTCCCTGACAGAGAACTCGAATGATGGTGGTTTCGAGTTCGGTTCCTACGACCCATTATCCTTTGTAGACGCCGAGGCCGACGCGAATCGCATTGATCTGAGTCTGTCATCCAATGACCTGTTGAATTTCGGCGACACTCAACTGACCTACTACGTCCAGGACGTTGAGGCTGGATTCTCGGCTCCTGGCATGAACGCTTTGATGGATACGAAGAATTACGGTGGTACTTTTATCATGCCGCTGTTCGAACGCCTGTCTGTTGGGGCCAAAATAGACAATCTCGTCCAGGAGCAAGGGCTTGAGACGAACGCTCAGGAAATAAATATCGGATTGCAGGCGAGCTACCATTGGGATGTGAGCGCCGGCTATCGCACGGACGAGCGTATCGATCGCTCACCGGTTATCGTCTTGACTCAGGAGCAGGGCGAACGTGTTGATGCCGTACTACAAATTGGCTACGACTCAAAGGAGACCTGGAGCGCCTACGCGTTCTCGCAGGATACCGTATCCACTACAGGTAATCGTAGCAGCAACGCTCGCATCGGTTTTGGTGGGTCGTATCGGGTTACAGAACGCTTGCAGATAGACGCCGAAGTATCGGACGGTGATCTTGGCGAGGGCGGCAGAATAGGGACAAATTACCTGCACTCCGATCGTACCAGCATGTATCTGAATTATGCGCTCGAAAATGAGCGCACAGATAATGGTCTGCGAGCGGGGCGTGGTTCGGAGGGCAATCTGATTGCGGGCGTCAAGACTCGAATAGCCGATAGCACGAGCGTGTTTCACGAGGAGCGTTATCAGCACAGCGAAACGATGACCGGATTGACGCATGCGACGGGAATCAGTTTCGCGCCTACGCAGAGATGGAACCTTGGAATCAATACGGATATTGGCACGCTACAGGATTTCCAGAGCGGTGCTGAAACGCAGCGCCTCGCCGGCGGATTCCAGATTGGATTCGGTTCCGAGGCCCTGCAGATTTCAAGCGGTGTCGAGTATCGCAACGATGATGCTGAGCAAATTGACCTGTCGCGGACGGAGCGAACAACCTGGCTATTTCGAAATACCTTCAAGTACCAGCGCAATCCCAGCGCGCGCCTCCTGGGGAAACTGAATTATTCCGAGAGTGAAAGTTCACTGGGCACTTTCTATGATGGCGGATACACTGAAGCTGTAATTGGTTATGCCTTCCGCCCAATTGAACACGATCGTCTTAATGCGCTCGCGAAGTACACCTACTTCTACAATGTACCGACCACTGGACAACAGACACTGCAAAATATTGCGGCAGAATTCATCCAGAAGAGCCATATCGCCTCAGTAGATGTGAGCTACGATCTGACGCCGACATTATCAATTGGAGGTAAATACGCTTACCGTCTTGGCCAGATCAGTCTCGACCGCGAGAATCCGGAATTCTTTGATAATACGGCAAGCCTTTACGTTCTCCGCGGCGACTACACTTTCCGCAAGAACTGGGAATTGCTGGCGGAGGTGAGATTGCTCGATATGGCAGACATCGACGAAAGCCGCAGCGGTGCACTAGCGACCATTTCACGTTATGTCGGCGAACACCTGAAGATTGGTATCGGCTATAACTTCACGGATTTCTCCGATGATCTCACCGATCTAAGCTTTGATCACCACGGTGTGTTCCTGAACCTGACCGGATCGCTATAGATTCATCCCGGATCGGTTTAGATCCAGCATAGCGTCGAAACGCGGACACCGCGTTTGTTACGCCTATTTCCAAATCCCCGACTTGGCGCTTGCAGTACTATTTGTCGCCAGCGCGCGCTGCATCGGCGCCGAGCAGGTATTCGCGGGAGCTCCGGAATGAACGTCATCAGAATACTGCTACTAACACTGGTCTGTGTGGCCTGTGAGACAAGTGGCCCAGACAGGCCCGTGCTGGTGCAGTCTGCCGACCCGAGCGGATGTGTTCTGGAGCACGTTGCTGTGGAGGCAGGTACCCATCAGTATTCGCCTGATCTTTTGCACGCGGACGCTGGGAGAGCGAGCCAGGTCGACTCAGATTCTCTTGTACGAGCATGACGACAATCGCGAAGTTTCCATCTGACGTGGATATTTTAAATACGCCGATCATTTTGTTCTTCGCTGCAGCGTAGCTCGCTGTCTGTTCCACAGGCTTTTTACAGTCCTCAAGATTCAGCAGTAGATTTCGGTCCGATTTCAGCTCGATCGGGACACCGTGGTATGAGTGGATCGCTTTCCATCAGGGCGAGTCAGATCGATTCATGCAACCTGTTCGCCAGTTGCGCGCTTGAATAGATTTCTGCGGACCGTATCAATAGCTGGGATAAATTCGTAAGAAGCGATCTTCTCTGGTGTTGACTTGCCGTCCCAGCCAGATTCGAAATATCTATCAAAATCAACGCGGGCGATCAAATAGGAGGGACAGTGGAGTCAGCGCGCTTCGCTCGCTGACTCCGTCTCAATGGTTATTGATATTGATTCGTCAACACGGTGCCATCATTTCCGACTATGACAAAGTAGGCTGGGTCCATCCCATCATCAACCCAGGTCATACCACCGAGTTGTTCGGTCGTTCCGGTGCGAATAATGATTCCCGGATCGCCATCCGGATTGACGACAAAGGTGCCCGCCGAACCCACCGTACCGACAACCGGGTTTTGTGGCAATGCAGAATCCCACTGAGTCGCAGCGACGAAATTGATATCGGACGTTCCGGGGATATGTGAGGTCCAGGTAATACCG
>CAZGVL010000027.1:0-35545 GCA_964528965.1 uncultured Woeseiaceae bacterium | reverse complement strand
TGCATTCAACCGCTCTGCCACCTCTCCGGTATCAGGCCGTGCGACGGCGCATTGTGCTTGCAGCAGATCGAGGATTCAACAAGCAGCGCGAACAAACATTGAATTTGTATCCCGTCGGAACAATATCGTTCTGATGATTTTCGTCGCTGACAACGAACCCCGCCCGTCGAAACGGGTCAGATCAGGCAGATGCTGCTATCGGGGCTGATACAATGATTCGAGGAATATCGAATAAAATACTGATTATATTAATAATAATTAGCTTTTCATCGCTAAGTGCAGCGCAGGAAGCTGATGCCCTGTTTGAGGCAAAGCAATGGAGTGCAGCCGCTCAGGCGTATCGTTTGCAAACGCAGGCCAACCCGGACGACGGACGTGCATGGTATCGATTTGCTATCAGCGCCCGCGAATCCGGAGACATGGCGTCGGCACAGAGCGCGCTGCAAAAGGCAATCGCGCTGGAATTCGCGCCAATTCGGGCCCAGATAGAGCACGCCACACAATGGGTTGTCGCTGGCAATAATGAGGCCGCGGTTGATCAACTGCGCGAGATTTATGCCGGCGGCTTTACGGCGGTTGGCCTGTTTACTGGCAACCCGGTCTTGGCCAGCATGACGGGACTTGAAGCGTTTGATGAGTTGATTGCGGAAATGTCAGTACAGGCGTATCCGTGCGAACATGACGAGAGATTTTCCGAGTTTGATTTCTGGCTGGGCGAGTGGGAAGTCCGTGACGCCGCCGGAAATCTTGCGGGCCGGAACCGGATCGAAAAAGTGGAGCGTGGTTGCTTGCTCACTGAATCCTGGACAGGTGCTTCGGGCTCTACCGGGTTCAGTATCAATTACGTGGATATGTCTGATGGAAAGTGGGTGCAAATCTGGAATGCTGCCGGCGGAACTCAGATAAACTACAGGGGCGGAATGACGGAAGACGGCATGCGCATGGTCGGTGCTATTCAAGGTGTCGGTGGTGGCGCGTCGGCGCCATTTCGTGGACTATGGGCGTTGTTGCCGGACGGACGTGTTCGCCAGTTCTTCGAACAGTCGAACGATGGCGGCGAGAGCTGGACAACGTGGTTTGACGGCTACTACACACGCATAGACTCAAACGAGTAAGGTGTAAGGAATTATATGACCTACGAATCGGCAAACGAATCAACGAATCGCGGCTTTCCGGCGGGGAATCCCATTGCAAACGTGCTCGTTATCATTGTGGGGGCTCTCGCGATCGGGGCATCCATCGTGCTCGGCTTTTTTGCTTTCGTTGTGTTGAGCTGCATCATTCTGATCATGGCGGCAGTCATTGGTATCCGGCTTTGGTGGTTCAAACGCAAAATGCGCAATGGCGAGCCCTTTGATTCTGCTACATCAGATGGATCTGCGTCGAGGCCAACGGGCGGTGTCATAGAGGGTGAATACATCGTGGTTGAAAAAGACCAGCGTAAGACGTAGTCAAGACGCTCAAAAACTCGTAAAGTCGCAACCCATGCGCAAACCATATACAGATAAAGAGCGGCGACGACACCGTCGTCAGCGTCGCCTGCAAATTGTCGTCCTATATACCGCGATTGCTATCGGGCTGGCCTGGTTCTTCGAATTGCAGGCAACGACGACCATTATGTTTGTTCGTCATGCTGAGCAGGTCCGGGATCAGTCAGAAGACCCTTCGCTGAGTGAGGCTGGCAGCAGGCGTGTTGCTGAACTGACGCGCCAGCTAGTGGACGCCGATGTGGTGGCAGGCATTGATGCCATCTATGCGACGCCATTAAGACGATCTGAAGAAACGGTACGGCCATTGGCTGACGCTCTCGATCTGCCCATCAGTAATTACGATCCGTCGGATACCGAGCAGGTCCTGCAGACGATCCTCAAGTCCTACAAGGGCAAGATCATACTGGTGGTCGGGCATAGCAATACGGTACCGGAGCTCATTGCAAATCTGGGTGCCAGCAAGAACGTGCCCGATATAGCGCATGGCGAGTTCGACAATATCTACATCGTCTCGATACCCTGGTTCGGCAAGACGAAAACCATACGATTGCGCTATGGCGAGCCCTATGTTGCGCCTGTCGGAGTTGATGACAGCCCCGCAATGGCGCCGTGACCGTAGCTCTGTAGCACTAACGTGATTAGCCAGGTCGAACTCACGATAGAGACCGACGGCCGCGGAGTTTATGATCTGACTTCACGGGTTCAGGAAGCTGTCTCTGCGGCAGGCGCAAGTATCGGCCTTTGTCATGTATTCATCCGGCACACCAGTGCATCCCTGATGCTGTGTGAAAACGCCGACCCGGCGGTTATGCATGATCTTGAGTCATTCATGCAACGGATCATACCGGACGGAGACCCTGACTTTACGCATACGGCTGAAGGGCCGGACGACATGTCCGCGCATGTTCGCAGCATCCTGACGCAATCTGGCCTGAATATTCCGGTACGCAACGGTCGTTGCGATTTGGGTACATGGCAAGGTATCTACTTGTGGGAACATCGATTTGCGGCGCATCGCCGCATGCTTACAGTCACAATTCAGGGCGAG
The DNA here is from genome assembly GCA_964528965.1 of uncultured Woeseiaceae bacterium. Classification (GTDB taxonomy): domain Bacteria; phylum Pseudomonadota; class Gammaproteobacteria; order Steroidobacterales; family Woeseiaceae; genus UBA1847. The sequence continues at coordinate 33,007 of CAZGVL010000027.1, read as the reverse complement.
TAAGTCTGTATTCAGTCCGAGTGGGTCTTCGCAGGTCTCATTCCAGCCGTTTCTCGAAGCACGATGGCCTTATCGAGAAAATCCTTATGGCGACCGATCAGGACGTCCGCCAGCAGAGCATCCTGAATAGTACGATCCTGGCCAACGAGAAAAGTTGCCCGCCGAACACCAACACCGAACGGTCCGTCAACGTCGTACATTTTAATCGCAACCTTGTCGGGGTCGCTCAATAGCGTAAATGGCAGCTCGTGTTTCGCCCGAAAGCTGGCATGGCTTGCGACGTCCTGCGGACTGATGCCAGCAACAGTGAGGCCGACTGACAGCAGGTCCTGATGCAAGTCGCGAATTGTGCATGCTTCTTTGGTGCACCCCGGGGTAAAGTCAGCTGGATAAAAATAGAGAATCAGAGGCCCGTTTCCCAGCAGGTCCGTCAGCGTTGTTTCTACACCTTTGTCGTTCTGCAATACAAACTCTGGTGCTTTTGAACCTGCCTTTAGCATGCTCGGTCTCCCGAATTATTGATTAGTGTCTGGGTTTACTGCCACCGAATATTGACTCCATTACCCGGTAGCCGGGATCGACCATACCAAGAGCTGCGTAGGTTCGCTGGGCGCGTTTGTTGTCATTTTCGACGTAAAGCCGGATACCGGCCACGCCCGGTTCTTCTTTCGCCAGAGATTCGACGTGGTGGTAGAGCGCCGAATAGACACCCTGCCGGCGATAGTCCGTGTGCACGTAGACGCTCTGAATCCACCATAAGGTGCCGTTACGCCAGTCGCTCCATTCGTAGGTGATCATGATCTGGCCGATAATCTTGCCGTCCTGTTCGGCGACCCAGTAGCGGCCCCTGGAGCGGTCGTCCAGCAAGTGTCCGACACCTGGGCCGATAACGCTCTGGTCGAGGCGGCGACCTTCGGTCTCCACCGCCATCCGCGAATTAAATTCTGCGATACGATCTTTGTCTTGCGACTCAGCGTCGCGAATCGTCATACTCATGGGCTGATCCTGGTTACTGCGGTCCTTGCTTTCGCCGCTATCTGGGGTAGTTTATTGGAAGATTCGGACCACGAATACCGCCGCGTATTTCGATGAACGCAGCGCCGTACTAATGCGAGCATTAAAGATGCAAGACGCGATTATATATCTCGATCCTGAAAACTCGATGAGCCTGCAGAATCAGATTCGACAGAAGCTGGTTGACGGCATCCTGAACGGAGTCTTCCCGCCCGGAATGAAGCTGCCATCCAGTCGCAGACTGGCGCAGCAGTTGGAAGTGGCAAGAAATACAGTGGTTGCCGCTTATCAACAACTCATTGCAGATGGCTACCTGGTCAGTCGACAACGCAGCGGAATATTCGTCAATCAGGAAATGCTTGAAACGCGAGTGGGTTTCAGCAGCGCTGATTCACCGGCCGCCAAAGCAGAATCGGCGGCCTGGGCGCGCCGCATAAAGGGCAAAGTGGCGGCCGTGCGGGAAGTTCTGGATATGCCGAACTGGCGCCACTATCCGTATCCATTCATCGACGGCAAATTTGATTCGACTCTGTTCCCAATTGCTGAATGGCGTGAGGCGAATCGCTTGTCTTTGGGTGTGGCTGATGTCGGTGAGTGGTCGACCGGCAGCGGCGACGCTGACGATCCAATGCTGATTGAGGAAATCCGCACAAAGATTCTGACTCGTCGCGGTATCCAGGCTGAACCGGACGAGATCCTGATCACCATGGGCACGCAAAACAGTCTCTATCTCATAAGCCAGTTGCTTGCTGACGAATCTGCGATTGTCGCGATAGAAGAACCAGGCAATTATGAAATGCGAAATCTCCTGCATCAGCGGCAGGCAAGCGTGGTGCAGCAGCCCGTTGACGACGAAGGACTGATCGTCGATGAGCGACTGAACAAGGTGGATGCCTTGTACGTAACGCCGAGCCACCAGGTACCGACAGCGGTTTCGATGTCGCTCTCGAGGCGTCAGAGTTTGATGCGGGCTGCAGTCGAGCAGGATTTCCTGATCATTGAAGACGACTACGAATGTGAGACCAGCTACATGGACCATCCGTTGCCGGCGCTGCGCAGCATGGATACCGACGGCAGAGTCATCTATGCCGCGAGCTTTTCGAAAGCACTTGCGCCAGGCATTCGGCTCGGCTACATCGTCGCAAACTCGGACTTTATTCGTCGTGCCCGAGGGCTGAGGCGCAAGATTCTCAATCACCCGCCGCTCAATAATCAGCGCGCGGCTGCCTATTTCTTGTCGCTTGGACACTATGATGCCTTGATGCTTCGCCTCGGCCGCGTGTTCAGAGAGCGCCGGATTGCGTTGCGCGATGCGCTGAACAACATGCGCGGCATACCGATGGAAATCTCGCCGGAAGTTGGCGGAACAACTTACTGGGTGAGGACGCCAAAGGACTTTAACGTGAGCAGTTTGGCCAAGGCGGCAGAACATCACGGAATTCTGGTTGAGCCGGTCGATTCCTACTACGCCGAGCCCGCCAATGCGGAACACTGTTTTCGCATGGGGGTGACGAGCCTGAGCGCTGAGAAGATTCGCCCTGGCGTGGAAAAGCTGACCGAGTTAATACGCGAGCTCGTAAAAGGGCAGGTCGAGCACCTCTCCACATCATCCGGCAATTGGCTCACGGGAGATGATTTGCAGCGTGTGATGTCGGGCGCAACGGTGCTGTATCGCGAAGTGTATGGCGCACCATGCACGATCGAGCACCATGTGGATGGCGTGATGTCCGGGATTCTGGGCTTCGCCAACGAGGACAAGGATCAGGGCCGCTGGCGGATTGAAGGTGATCGTCTGTTTCGTCGCTGGAACCGCTGGGTGTATGGCGAAGAAACGGGCTACTACGTCGTTATCGACGGCGACAGGATCAAGTATTTCAACGAGGACAAGCAGATCGTTGATTCGGCTTACATCCGCCTCACAAATAATGAGCAATCGCTAAACTAAAGTCCAAAAAGTAAAACTGGCCCCATGTGCAGTTAAATTTTGGACCTATTCCCTGCCGCCTATCGAGGTTAAGGTGCGTCGAAAGGGGAGTAGTGAATGACAACTTTTGCCATTGCCGGACTGCAGCTCGAAGCAGCGAACGGAAACAATGTAGATTCAATGCTCGCGGAAATCGATTCCGCGATGAGCCGGTTTCCCTGGTTGAACATGGTTGTGCTGGCCGAACTCAACGCATTTGGCGGTGACAAGAGCGCCGCAGAACCCATGCCGGGCCCGACTGAGGAGCGATTCTGCGAAGCAGCCAAACGTCACGGCATCTGGGTCATTCCCGGCTCCATGTACGAAACCGTAGGTGAACGCATTTACAACACCACGCCTGTCATCGCGCCCGACGGCGCCGTGATATCCCGATACCGGAAGCAATTCCCCTGGGTGCCCTACGAGAGTGGTGTGACTTCGGGAGATCAGATCAGCGTCTTTGATATTCCGGGCGTCGGCCGCTTCGGGATTTCCATTTGCTACGACATGTGGTTCCCGGAAACGGTACGCGCCATGGCCTGGATGGGTGCGGAGGTGATTTTGCACCCAAGCCTGACCAGTACAATTGACCGCGACGTCGAAACGGCGATGATCAGGTCGCATGCGGCGACGAATCAATGCTACTTCTTTGACGTGAACCTTGCAGGTCCACTGGGTCTGGGGCAATCCTGCATTGCTGGACCCGGCGGTGAAGTAATTTACGAAGCCGGAAAAGGTCGTGAAATCATACCCTTAAAGCTTGATCTTGATTATTTACGTGAAGTTCGACGAAACGGCTGGCAGAACCTGGGCCAACCACTCAAGAGTTTCAGGGACAGCCACGTCCAGTTTCCACAATATTCACAAGGCTACGACTCTGAGGCACTCCGGCAACTCGGAGAACTCAGAATGCCAAATCGAGACGCTAAGTGAGAAAGATGATCTGGACCGGTCGTCACATCGAAACTGGCACTACTCGCTCAATACACACTACTGTAATTTTCAATGAATACGGACCGTTCCGGGGGAACAACCATGGTTAAGAAGGCAAGCGCTGCAGATCGCAGCTTTCAAAAGAAGTCAGTCGCAGTCGCAGTAACCGCTGCTTGTATGACGATGACGACCGCTCCACAGGCGCAAGCTCAGGAGGATGAAGGCAGCAGCTCACTGTTCGAAGAGATTGTCGTTACGGCGACGCGTCGTGAGACTTCGGTGCAGGACATTCCTTACAATATTTCCGCGTTGTCGGGCGATACAATGGTCCAGCAGAATATGGTTGACCAATACGATGTGCTGCGATCCATGCACGGAGTTTCGGTTGTCGATCGCGGCTATCGAAATGCGGGCACCGTTAACAGCATCGTCATTCGTGGCTTGAACGTCGACAACGGCGCCAATGGCGACATCATGTTGAATGCTGTGCCGACCGTCGCGACCTATTTTGACAACACGCCGATCTTCGCCAACTTTATCCTGAAGGATATTGAGCGAGTTGAGGTACTGCGTGGTCCACAGGGCACGCTATACGGTTCGGGATCATTGGGTGGCACCGTGCGCTATATCGGCAACAAGCCGGACGCGTCTGGCTTTGATGCCCGGATCGCGCTCGACTACGGCCAAACTGAAGGTTCGGACGGCAACAATACCGCTGGCGACCTGATGTTCAACTTTCCGATGGGCGACAAGGCCGCAATTCGGGCGAATATCAGCCGTATCGACAATGACGGCATTATTGACTACGTAAACGCCTATGAACTCAACGAATTTCGCGAGCCACTGGTCAACGTGGATGGTAATTGCGTCGACCCGAGGGCCGCATCAGATACAGAAGTCCTGGAAAATATCGGCTGCTTCGAGTCTGTAACGGACGCCGATTACGTAAAAATTGACTATGCAAAGGTGGCCTTTAGCTACGAATTCACCGACAACTTCAATCTGCTGCTGGGTTACCAGACGCAGGATGACGAAATCGGTGCACGTCGTTCAACAACACTGGGCAACAACAATCAGCCCACTGATTCGCCTCTCTACTTCGAATATGGCAATGATGACAGCGGGCAGCTCCTGCTTGAGCCATCCAGCAGAGACGTAGAGCTGATAAACCTGGATCTCGAATGGGACCTAGGTTTTGCGACGCTGACATCGAACACGTCGTCGTTTACACACGAAGGTTCGGGCGAGAGTGATAATGGTGGTTTGTGGCAGAGTGGCCCGGAAGGCGACAGTCGCGACTGGAGCGCCGACTTTTATGGCGGTGGCTGGCGACGACCGGCGCAACGCGCCGAGCGTGGTTACACCGATGAGGCTGTCGTCCAGGAATTCAGACTCGTATCGAACGACTCGGATAGTAAATTTGAATGGCTGGCCGGCGTGTTCTACATGGATCAGGACATTGAGGTCTACCAGCTGAGCTACAACCCTGGCATGAATCGTTTCCACAATGCTTGCGTTGCCACGGGCGGCCCCGAGTGTGCCGGCTTCTGGCCAGCAACCTTCTATCCTGGTGATCAGTTAACCGAAATCGACTTTGAGTACATCCGCACAACGTCGTTTCAGGAAACAGCTGTCTACGGTGAACTGACGTACGAGTTCACTGACAGATTTCGCCTGACCGGTGGTTTCCGCTGGTTTGATAACGACACGGTCAATGACACGGTTCTTGGATTCCCGCTGGTTGTCGGGTGGACTTCTCCAGCCGCACCGCAGTCGACCGATTCGGACAGCGACGTTCTGGTCAAGCTCAATGCCGCCTGGGATCTGAGTGATAGCAGCATGTTGTACGCAACCTACTCCGAAGGCTATCGGCATGGCGGCGCGCAGGCTGTGCCCAGTCTGGACAATGGTGATCCGTTTGGAGAGCCCAGCGCAGAAGCGATACGCACATTTGGTTCTGATACCGTACAAAACTACGAGATCGGCGTGAAAGGTGGCACTGACTCTTTTCGTTACACAGCATCACTTTTCCTTGTCGACTGGGACAGCCCGCAGCTGAATACGACGTCGTCCTTTTATGGTTTTTACATCGCCGCCAACGGAGACAGCGCTTCAACACAGGGTATTGAATTGGAGTTGGAAGGGTACTTCACCGAGAGCTTCCATTACCGAGTCGGTTATACCTACGTCGATGGCAAGCTGGACAGCGACTTCATCAGCCCTCAGTCAGGCAACGTACTTGCACCGGATGGAGCGACATTGCCGGGAGCAGCTAGCAACGTCATCAGTTTGTCGCTGGACAACACGTGGGCTGTGGGCTCTGACTGGAATCTGTTCGCAGGTCTGAATGTCTACTATCAGGACGATTCTGAGAACTTCATTGATCAGGAGAGTCCGGTTAACGAGACATTCGATAAATTTACCCTGGTTGGCGCCAATATAACGTTGCACTCCGACAACTGGAGTTTCATGTTATACGGCAAGAATCTGACGGACGAGGCAGGGGCATCGGGCGGATTCTCCAGCACCGACTGGAGTTATGACACGGGGATCTTCGAGAATTGGTATGGCAATAGCAATCGCCAGTTCATCGTTCAGCCACGCACTGTCGGCATGAAGATTTCGTATAACTTCTAAGGGTCATTTTTCTCATATCAATTGAGACGGATACGAGCCCGGCACTGAGTGCCGGGCTTTTGTCTATGCAGGTGACTAAGACGTAATAGACTTCAACGTATTAGACTTCGGTGTTAAGGGGTCAAGCCATTCATTCTCTAGCGCCAGAGCAATCATGAATTCAGCCCGGCCAGACAAGCATGACTTAAAGGCGGCAAGAGCTCTTGAGGATCGTGTTTGGGTGCACGTAGCTAGTAAGAATATGCGCCAGGCTGTCGCCGATTGCGAAGCGCTAAATCGGCAGTATCCGAAGTATCCTTCGGGGTGGCACACAACCAGTCAACTCGCCATAAAGACGAACAACCCGAAGTTGGCGTTGGGCGCAATAGACAAGGCCCTGTCGCTTGAGCCGGGCAATAGCGGGTGGTTGCTGCAGAAGGCGGTATGCCTTGCCCGACTTGGCCTGATAGAACAAACCGGCGAGCAGGTTCAAGCACTTCGAGCACACCAACTGACAACACCGTACCAGTGCTCAACTTACGCAATGCTGCTGATGCAGCTCGGCAAGCGTGAAGAGGCGGTGGAGCATTACTCCGCCGCAATATCATTGCAGCCTGAGGTTGCCAGGCACTACTACAATCTTGCGTGTGTGCAACGAACGCTGGGTGAAACAGAAGCGGCCGAGCAGAATTTTGACAAGGCAATCAACCTGGACCCAAGCGACTACGAGGCATTCAAGTTACGCGCTGAGCTGCGCACACAAACGCCTGAGAACAACCATGTTCAGGAGCTCAAGCAGGTTGTCGACGAGGGAGTTGATGATCAACGAGGGCTGGTCCACGTGTGTTACGGGCTCGCTAAGGAGTTGGAAGACCTTGGTGAGTGGGAGCGGTCATTCCACTATCTGAAAAAGGGTTCCGATACGCGTCGTAGCTACATGCAGTATGACGTGCAGCGCGATCTGGATACGATGACCTCAATTCAGAAGGCGTATCCGGCGAACATGTTTGACGGATCTCATGGCGGTTGCGAAAACACAGAGGCGATCTTCATTCTGGGTATGCCCAGGACCGGCACCACGTTAGTTGAGAGAATTCTGTCGAGCCATTCGGACGTCTTCGCTGCCGGTGAACTGAATAATTTTTCGCTGCAAATGATGAATATGGTCAAGGCACAAGCGGGCGATCAACCGAAGTCGCGTGATGACCTCGTCGGGCTGAGCGCGTCTTTGGATTTCAAAGCGTTAGGTGAGGCCTACATCACGAGTACTCGGTCCCTCACCGGGCAGACCGCAAGATTCATCGACAAGATGCCGTTAAATTACTTGTATGTTGGCCTAATTCACCTTGCTTTACCGAATGCGAAGATAGTTGTCCTGGAGCGGAATCCTCTCGATTCCTGTTATGCCGTTTACAAGCAACTGTTTGTGGATGCCTATCCTTTCTCCTACGACCTTGAGGAATTGGGAAAGTACTTCGTGGCTTATCACCGGCTCATGCAGCACTGGAAAAGCGTCATCCCGAGTGCGACTCACACGATCAGCTACGAGAACCTTGTCAGTGATTTTGAGGTCGAGTCTCGCCAACTGCTGGACTACTGTGGGCTTGATTGGCAAGACCAGTGCCTCAGGTTCCACGAAAACAAGGCGGCGTCGACGACCGCAAGTACCGTGCAGGTCCGACAGCCTGTGTACCAGTCGTCGGTCTGCAAGTGGCGTAACGTCGAAGCGCAGATGCAAGCAGTAATCAAGATTTTGGAGGCGGCGGGCATTCCGACGCAGGCCTGATTACAGGCCATAACCTAAGGACAGCTTAATGAGTGAACATCAATCGGGCGTTAAGAGTCGCCGCTTCCCGGTCGCCGCTCCAAATGGCGAAATAGCACGTGTGCTGCTGGCATTCCTGGCTACGGCCGGTCTGTTCTACGTCAATATAATGCCGGCGCTGATCGATGGTCTGGTCGAAGCGCTGGGTTTTAGCAATCGCCAGGCGGGTTTCGTCGGCGCAGCGAATGTGTACGGTGCCGCGCTTGGCGCGTTCAGCGCGGTGTTTATTATCAAGCACATTGATTGGCGAAAAGTAGCATTTATGCTGCTAATTGGTTTGATCATCGTCGATCTTGCATCGATGTTCCTTGCCAGCGCGAATGTCCTGATCGGCGTTCGATTCCTGCATGGCAGTATCGGCGGGCTTCTGGTGGGCATCGGCTTTGCCGTCATCTCGCGGACGACCGAGGTGCACCGAACATTCGGCTACTTGCTGACCGTTCAATTCGGTCTCGGCGGTCTTGGTCTGATCTTTCTGCCGGCATTGGTTGCTGCGTACGGCACCAAAGTGCTGTTCTTGTCGTTGGTTGCATTCAGCGTTGTCACGTTGTGCATGCTGCCATTTCTTGCCGATTATCCGCCCAAAGAGAAAATCGCTATCAAGACTGCCCGAGGTGGTCATGTAAAACTCGCGGCTATGGCGTTGATCGCTACTTTTCTGTTTCAAGCCGCGAACATGGGTGTCTATGGATTCATGATTACCATGGGTAAGCACGCGATGCTTGATACCCAGTTCATCAGTTTGTCGCTCGGCGTTGCTGCCTGGATAGCGATTGCAGGATCGGTCCTTGTCATCCTGTTGTCTACTCGGTTTGGGCGGATGTTTCCTGTGGGAATCGCTATCGTGCTGACAGCCATTGGCATTTGGATGCTGCACTACAGCGACATCAAACCCGGTGGCTGGTGGACATCTGTTTACTGGTGGTCAAATGTATTGGTCGGAATTACCTGGGCGTTTGTCATCTCGTATTTGCTTGGCATGTGCTCTGAATTTGACGCCACCGGTCAGATGGCGGCTTTAGGTGGATTCGCATCAAAAATGGGGCTGGCATCAGGGCCTGCAGTCGCGGCGATAGTTGTTGGTGAGGATAACTATGGATTGATAATCAATATCGCGATTATTGCTCTGGTTGGTTGTTTCCTGATTATGATCATTCCGGCTCGGGCGCTGGACCGTGAATCGAGCATCCGGCAAGGGTCGTAGATCGGAAACGTGAGAGTGCCTATGAGTCGAATAATCGCTATTGCGCTACTTTCGATTTTGATGCTTGCTTGCAGCCAGCATCAAAGCGATAGAAAACTGTCTCGTGATTTTCTGATGCACGGGAATGGCTTAACGCTACCGGTTCAATTATCGGAGTATTCGCGGCCCGATACTGCGGAAGACGCCCGGCACAATTTTTCGGGGCGACTGCACTTTTCGGGCAACGAGCAAGACAATCAATTCCGGGTCAGAGTCGATACTCTGGGTCTTGTGAATCTTGACAGGCCTGGCATGGACGAATTGCCACCGTTCGAGTTCGAATTTGTGCAGGATGGCAAGTATCTGATCCCCGCTCGCAGGGAGCCAATCGGAAATGATCACAATTGGTGGGAGTACGTCGTAGGCCCCGGCGAAGTCTGGGCCGAGAAATCGGATCGAGGATTCAGTCGTGCCGCCTTTCCATTTGCGCTCAAAGAGCGTCGCGAAGACTGCACGCACAACGGCTTGATGAGTTTCTTGTTCAATGACAAAGGCGATGTGTCACAGCTTGCCTTTCAGATCAGTAGTCAAACCTGCAGTTATTTGCAGTTCGAGTTGAACGGGGTAATCCCGGTCACGTATTTTCCTGGCAACGTAGGCGCAAAAGAATCCCTGATTCGTGACTACGCCAGGGAAGTTTCCAGTCGAATACCACAGCGACCCATTGCGGAACTGGCTGCCGATTATGCTGCTGCAGTAGCGGAGAACTTCGGCTCAATTGAGGAGATCGCACCGGACACCATGTCGGTCTACGGTTTCCTGATAGACGGTAAACACTACGTCGGCGGCTGTAACACGCCGTATGGCGCTTACCCCTATTGCGACCACATGGCATTGCCGTCGTACTCTACTGCCAAATCACTCGTCGGCGGACTGGGTTTAATGCTGGCCGAGAAGGAGTACCCAGGAACAGCCGCTGCATTTATTCAGGACCTGGTGCCGGAATGTGGAGTGACCTGGGATGGGGTGACGATTGAGCATGCGCTCGACCTGACGACTGGCCATTACAATTCAACAAGTCCCCACGACGATGAAAATGCCGCCATTGTCAGTCGCTTTTTCACCGGCGAGGATCACGCAACCAAGATTGACTATGCTTGCAATGAGTATCCTCGCAAGTCCGATCCCGGTGAGCATTGGTCGTATCAAACCTGGGCCACGTATCTCGCTGGCACCGCGATGAACGCCCGCTTGCAGGAGGTGCAAGGCAATGATGCGGACTTCTATCGCGACTTACTGGTAGAAAAGCTCTGGAAGCCGTTAGACCTAAGCCCGATGTCGTACGGTACTCGCCGTACTTATGACTCGATTGCGCAGCCGTACACCGGCTTCGGTCTGACCATGCAACGTGATGACTTTGCCAAGCTTGCCGTCTTTATCGGGGTGGAAGATGCCCTTATCGACGGTAAAAATGTCCTTAACCGCAAGATGTTTGATGCCATCAAAAACCGTGTCGCCGACGATCCCGGCATGATTGCCGAGCTTGAAACGATTCGATACAACAATGGCTTTCGAACGTTCGATGTCTCCGGGTATCTGGGTTGCGAAAATTCAACCTGGCTGACCACGATGTCCGGATTTGGCGGCATCAACATCGTCATAATGCCAAATGATACGGCCTACTATTACTTCAGCGACGGTGGTGTGCATAGATACATGGCTGCTGTACGCGAGTCGCACAAAATTCGACCGATGTGCCAGTAAGCGCCAATGTGTGACGTGCACATTTGATCTGCGCGCCCTGGCGTAGTGCAATGGACAGAAGCAGAACCAGTTCGGGGCAGCCATGCAAACTCAGTTGGTCAGACGTTGTAACTCGTTAGTCGTGTTTATTTCCTTGCTGGTGCTGTGGCCTCTCGGTGCCTCGGCACAGTCAATTCAAGACTGGGTGGGTGACAATTGCGCTTCGTGCGTCTCGCTGCTCGATATAAAGACCGGCGTGCACATTCTCGAAAGAGGTGAGGAAGCACTGATCGGGCGTGCCTGGTTGGCACAGCACGCCACTGAATCCATCGACGTGCAGTACTTTATCTGGAGTGCCGACAATATCGGCATTCTGGCTGCGGAGATGTTGCTGAGTGCAGCAGACCGCGGGGTCATTGTCAGAGTTCTTGTTGACGACTTCCTGATGAACGCGAAAGACGAGTCGCTGGTAATACTCGCATCGCATCCGAACGTGCAAATACGAATCTACAATCCTAATTTTTCTGTCGGGACCTCATTCTTGGGCCGTATGTTCAATTCGATAACGAATTTTCGTGGCACCAATCAACGCATGCACGACAAGACCGCCATCTACGATGGTATTGCGGGGATAACCGGCGGCCGCAACATGGCAGATGAGTACTTCGACTACGATCAGGAGTACAACTTTCGCGATCGCGATGTACTGCTGCTTGGTCTTGCGGTTCAGGATATGCGCGATAATTTTGATGAATTTTGGGCAAGCTCCCTGGCGGTGCCGGTCGAAGACTTGTTGGATCGAACAGACCGGCGCATGACCGACGAGGAGGCGCAACAGAAATACGATGAACTGCACGCGTACGCACTCGACCCGGTGAATTTTGAACCCGAAGTACGTGCCGCAATTGACAACATGCCGGTCTATTTTCCGACCTTGCTGGAAGCGATGGTCTGGCATGACGTGCGCTTTATCAGCGACGCACCAGGCAAAAACAGTGGCGAGTTCGGACTGTACGGAGGAGGGATCTCGACCGGTGAGTTGGCTCGCGTTCTGGAGGGCGCACAGCACTCGGTTCTGATTCAGTCGCCATACCTCGTGCTTCCCAAAGGCGGTGTCGAACTATTGGCGAAGCTAAGCGAGCGCGGCGTGCGAATTCGAATATCCACAAACTCGCTTGCATCGACGGACAACCTGCTGGCGTTTTGTGGTTACTTCAAGCAACGGCCGCGATTGATGAATGCGGGCGTTGAGGTTTATGAGTTCATGCCGCACCCGCAGATTCAGTCCGATCTGATCAGGCGATATCCGAGGCTCGCAAAGAATAACCCGGTATTCGCGATTCACGCCAAAAGCATGGTGATCGACAATGAACAGATTTTCGTTGGTACATTCAACCTGGACCCTCGGTCCGCAAATCTGAACACAGAAGTTGGTGTGCTAATTGAGAGTGATACGCTCGCACAGCAATTGACTGACAGTATCGAGCGGGATATTCGACCGGAAAATAGCTGGCAGACCACCGCAGAGTACAACCCGGATCGCGAAGTAAGCCGTGGCAAGCGACTGCAACTCGGCCTGATCAACTTATTCCCGATTGACCCTATTTTATAAGCGAATTTATGAGCGAACTACCTGAAGCCGGGCAGTAGCCCGCTCAGGCCGGCGCCTGCGGCAACCAACGCAAATGCTGCGATATCCAGCCCGGCAACGGGAGGACTGCCGATTCCGAACGTAGCCAGGATAGCAACGCCGCAGCAAATCATCAGCGACGCGATGACGAGTCGTACGGCGCTCGGGGTCGCTGCATCGGCGGGGCGTGAGCGACGTTCCAATGGAGAAAACAGCAGGGATACCGGCAACAACGCGATGTAGAGAACCAGGATCCACACTGGCCGCGTAAGCCACCAGTCATGTGTCCCTGGCTCGAATCCAAGGCCGAAGCCACCGACCATGTAGTCGATAGCCACCAGAATAACCAGGACAGTGAGATGCCAGAGGTAAAGCGTCATGATCATACTATTGATCAGGACGGTCGCCGCCCAGACTCGAAGTCCGGATAGAAATTTTCGCACCGGCTTTTCGATTGCAAGCAGCAAGCCAAATTGAAATATGCCGAGCGCGAGCAAAGTGATTTTCGGAGGTGCTGTATTGCTTAGTGCTTCATCGGGTGAGCCGACCATAGCGAACGGATATGGGCCCTGGAAAATGAGCATGCACAGGGCGGCGAAACCGAGTAGCGAATAGAGGAGTAGTTGTAGCGGGCTGCCGATACGCCCGTCGCGCCAGGCGTAGCCGAGGTGGTGAACAGCGAGCCAAACCCAGAAAAAATTCGTCCAGCCCAGCCACTCCAGTTCACCGACAAAGAAAGCGACATCGACCAGAGCAGCCATAAATGCAAACGCCCAGAACGAGACAAAGCCCCATCGCTTCCACGCGATGTAGGTCGCCGGTGCGAGCACGACAACCATGATGTAGATTGCCAGAAACCAGATTGGAATGAGTGCAGCTTGTGAGGCGAGTCGCAATACGTTTCCACTGACGCCAGCGTAGTGCAGCACGACCGCCAGAATCGCCCAGACAAAAAGCAGGACCAGAAGCGGCGATGCCAGACGATTAAGTCGTACAACCAACCAGCCGGCGTAGCCGATCTCTCTGCGTTTAGCGCTTTCCAGCGACACGGCGTTCGCGTAGCCGCCGACAATGAAAAATATGGGCATTACCTGAAACACCCATGTCATCCATTGTGTTTCTGGCTGCGCTACAAGGAGTTTGGTGAAGTTGATGGAGCCGTCGGCGTAGTAGATACCGACGATCAGCCAGTGGCCGGTGACTACGGTGAGGATCGAAACAGCCCGGAGAAAGTCAACGTAACGGTTGCGGTCGGCAGGCGTCTTCGCCGACATTTCCTTGGCTTGAGACCACATGCTCATTATCAATAACCTGACCGCAGATTTCGAATGAGAGGAGTGTACCCCTTTTCAACAGGTGCAGCGCGCATCGCGGATTGTGATGCGCGCTGCAATATTGATTGCCAGGCTAGTCAGCTGTTGCCTGACCTTCTGCAATAACAAGGCTCGCATCGAAGCAATCGGACATCATGCCAGCCATGCCTACTTTGCTGCCGGGCGATAAGTCGTCAAGTACCGCGGGGACACTTTCGACGACGTCGTCAGAGACGAATATTTGAAATATCTTCGTTTCTGAGTCCGTGTTGACACATACGTCGCCAGTGTCGGAGCTCACAATCAGCATTCCGGCAGCCGAATCAATACTTATAATCTCGCCTTTCAGACTATCCAGCTCAATTTCCATCGGTGTGCGCGACAGCATTAGCGAAATATTCATAGTATCGGCAACAGTTTCATCACCAGAAGGTACTAGCACGGAGTCCACACCGGCACGGTCATCGACCGCCAGATCTGCTGCAGATATTTCCGTTACGCCGGTACTCGCAGCAATCGAGAAGATACGGCTTTCTTCAAACAGCTGTCCGATCAGCAGTTTCGGCGACTCAGGATCCTCAGGGTTGTCTACAAGGAAATCAAACGTACTGGTGTCCGCAGCGACGACCAATTTAATCGTCCCACGGCTTTGCGACCAAGTTCCCTTGTCACCGCCTTCAACAACGACAGCCACTACCTGAAAAGTCGTCGGTGCAACGTCACCTGCAGTGTCCTGCATAGGTGTGAAGGCAGGTCCGTCGGCAGACCTTCGCAGCAGTCCAACGACTGTCGTGAAGGAATCGATACCAAGGGTGCTGACATCCACCGGATTGCCACTGGCATCAAAAATACCTGTCTTATCGTTGATAAAGACATCCAGACAGAGCGAGCCGAGCACGGGACTGTTTGGCAGTTGTGTCATCACATCGGGTGAGCACAAACGGAAAGCGCTGGAATCGGAAGCGATCAATTTGATTTGTCCGAATACACGAACCAGGCCTTGTTTGAAGGCAGGGGCAGTGCCGATATCAACAAAGATCACCGGGCGCATTTTTATCTTGCCGTTGCCATTACCGGTTTCGGTCAGCTTCAGCGACTCGCGCATGTCCCAGTCGAGTGAGACAAATACAACGTCGCCTGCCGCTAGCGAAAACTCGCCGCGCGGATTTAAGTCGATCTTGCCATTGGCAACCAGATCAACCGGTGTCGATGTCATCGTACCATCGTCATTATCAACAACGAGGTCCATGTCCCTGGCTTGCAGGCGGATCTTGCTGTAGTTGCCCGGATCGACATCTTCAGAGACAGCGAATAGCTCCACGTTATCGCGCAAAGTCAGCAGGTCGATTCTTTGATCGCCGGAGAAGATCAGTGCGTGATCTCCGTCACCGATTAGCTCGACTGATGTGATGGTCACATAGGCGTGATCATAATCATCAATAGATGCATCGGTGAGGACGATGCCGACAGTGGCCTTGCTGGCGACCACTGGCGGTGGCGCTGCGACTTGTTCCGGCGTTGAAGATCCACCGCCACCACAGGCGGAGATCAAGCCCGCAAGCAGCAGGATTGAGGCGAACTTCACTAAGCTATTCATTTTACTATTCCCTGACAAATTTGACTGAATCGGACTGTCCTTTCGCAACAATATCACTACCTGAAATCAGCTGGCATTTTACTTTTCATTATGTAAAACATAATCTCTATTCTGTCGCAGAACGGCGACAGCCTGCCTTTTCGGCCAGTGATGTACGACGCCACAGGGTTTCTTTCCTGAGGAGAAAACGATGTCGACCAAGAAGACCCCATGGCAATTGTTGACAGTAGCGTGCATCGCTTTATTGGAGTTCAGTCCACAGCTCTCGCCGAAGATGCACAGTCCGTTCTCAAGACCGCTGAAGAAAAGCAGATCGCTCGCTGGGATGGTGTCAACATCTATGTTGTCGATCAAACTATCGTCGGATCGCGCACGCAAACGTATCATCAACGCACAGTGATACAGGACTCTGCGGGAAATGAAGCAATGGTTTTCTTGCCAAACGAAATTGAAAACAGAGTAGAAGAGGCCGGTTCGCCGCGCGGCTTGCTGGGCGCATCGACAGCTAGTCCCTACGCGTCATTTGATCCTCGAGTGATGATACGAACCAGTGCGATTTTCGCGCGCGCTGCGGGACACGCACAGCAGGTCAAAGCTGACGAGGCGAAACAAGACATTCAGGACGCCGTGTTCAATGCGGATCAGATTACTCAGTTCATGAGCTCTGCGAAACTGATTGTCACAGAAACTCTGGATTGCCGCAGTACTCGATGGAGCAGATCGATATCTGGTTTAATGCCAAAGAGTATGTGCCGCTAAAAATGCAGGTGAATGTGACGCTGACGTCTGGCAAAGAGTCCAGGCAGTTGACTATCGAGAAGGAGCAGTCTGACAATCGAGCGGTTCCGGACGGCAATAGGTACGAGCCTTATCGTCAGGTTATGAAAATCACTGGGGTTATGGACGCTGCTCGGGAAGCCCAATGGCAGGAAGTACAAGTGAAGATGGCGGGATTTGAGGAACATATGAAAAGCATGCCCGCAAGTCAGCGCGAGATGATAGAAAAGATGCTGGGCCCTCAGCTGGAGATGATGCGGAAGATGGCATCGGGCGGAGGATTCGAAACAAAGGTTGTTGTTCACACAATAAGCATTGTTCCGGAGATGAAAATGATTGAAGGAAAGCCATGCCCTGAATCTGCGGAGTTGTTGAACTAGCGGTGATAAAATTTTCCCCTATTGCAGTCAGCATAAAAGGGACCATCTGAACAATTCTAACACCGTAAGAATCAGGAATTTATCGCGCCGACCAGAGCAGGTGCGCTAGACTAGCGGCGAATCCAGAATGCCGGATTTGAAATCAGAATAGTGGGCAGACCGATTCTGTGGTTGCCCGGAGAAACGAATGCTTTTTTTGATGCGAACCAGACGGCGTCGAATTCGATGCCTGGTTCTAATGCTGCTTGTTTGTTTTGCTGTGCCTGCGCACGGACAGAAGCAGTTCGTGGTGGCAGTCGTCAACGATGGACCCAGCGAACGACTCGAGTCACAACAACAAAAGTATATCGATGAGTTAGTTGCTCTGGCAGAACCCGAGTTTCAAGTCGAGATTCGCCGTTTCTCGGGTGACTGGAATCGAGACTCCATCGACAAAGCCCTGAGTAAAGCGTACGCCGATCCGGACGTCGACATGGTGCTGGCGGTTGGCTTCGTCGTGAATCAGGTATCGGCAACACGAAAGCAATTCCCGAAGCCGACGTTTTTGCCTTTGATACTTGATGTTGCACTGCTGCCGAATGAACCGATGGGAGACACATCGGGTGTTACAAATCTGAACTACTTGAACTCCTACGCCAATTTTGCGGGAGATCTGGATACTTTTCTCAAAATACTGCCATTTCAGCACCTCGTATTGCTGGTTGATCAGGAGTTGAGCGAGGCGATCCCCGGGTTACGAGCATCGGCATTTTCGTTGAGCAACGACAGGGGTATAGAGCTCACTATTATTCCGCACAACGGCACAGATCACCGTTTGCTCAACCAGATTCCTGCCAAAACGGACGCGCTGTTCATATCGGGTTTGCCCAGAATGCCACCAGCGGAATTTGCAGCGTTGGTTGCGAACATCAACACAGCGGGTCTGCCAAGTTATAGCTTTCTTGGCGTGCCCGACGTGGAGAAAGGATTGTTGGTCACTAACGCTGAGCCTCGGGACCTCGCCCGACAAGCACGCTTGAATGCATTAAATATGCAGGCCGTAATGCTCGGTGGACGGGCCGAGGATCAATCGACAGCAGCCCAGAATCAGGAACGGCTCACCATCAATCTGGAGACTGCACGCAAGCTTGGATTATCAATTGCTTTCGACGTCCTGAATTCGGCTGTCCTGCTGAACCAGGATGTGCAAGTCGCTGGGCAGGAGCTGGGTCTGGTGGAGATCGCTCAGGAAGCGTTGGCCAGAAACCAGGATTTACAGGCCGAGACGTTTGGTGTTCAGGCCGGCCTTGAGGAGATCGCCAGGGCTCGATCCGCGCTTTTGCCGCAGCTTGATGCTTCGGCCGCGTACAAAATGCGAAATGAGTCGCTCAGTGTGTCTGCAGGCCTGCAGGCCGAGCAATCAGGCGATGCCGCTGTCAGTCTTGATCAAATTCTCTACTCTGATGCTGCGGTCGCAAACCTGACGATTCAAAAACAGCTGCAGAGAACACGCCTTGCGAGCCTTGATGAGTTTCGTCTCGATGTTGTTGAGGCGGCGACCGTATCGTACTACCGGGTACTCAATTCCCGATCTCAGCTGGAGGTTCAGGTTAACAACCTGAAAATCACTCGTTCCAACCGAGAACTGGCCGTCGATCGAGTCCGACTTGGAACCTCGTCTCAGTCGGACGTCTATCGCTGGGAAGCTGAGGAAGCCAGAGCGCAGATACTGGTTCTGGACGCGCGCGCAACCTTGAACAAGGCGTGGGAAAACCTCAACCGTATATTGCATCGTCAGCAGGGCGTCCAGTTAGCACTGCGTGAAGCAAGCTTCAATGAACCGTTCGTCATGAAACGGGCCGAGTTTGATTCTTTGATTCGCAGCCCGGCCGAATACAACAAGTTCTCTTTGTTTTACATCTCGCGTGCACTCCGACAGGCACCGGAAATTGCACAGCTGGAATCTCAGATTGACGCGAAGCAGCGGGAGGTAGTCAGTCAGAGGCGCGCATACTGGTTGCCTGATTTTAGTCTTGGTGGCAGCTACACGAGCAATCTGAGTCAATCGGGTGCTGGCGCGGGTGCGCTTGCCGGCGAAGGGCTGGACGATTGGAACGTCGGTGTTCAGGCTACGCTGCCGATATTTTCTGGTGGGCTCAAGAAAGCGAACCTCTCGCGATCAAATTACGAGTTGCGGCAGCTAAAGGCGTTGCGGGAATCTACAATAGAGAGAGTCGAAGAAGAAATTCGCGTGCAGTTGTACGCAACGCGGTCTTCCTACTCGCAAATCGATCTACGCAAGGCCGCCGCTGAGGCATCCGGGAAAAGTCTGGCGCTGGTAAGTGATGCCTATGCGCAAGGCAAGGTCAGTGTTGTGGATTTGCTGGATGCACAAGAAACCAGCCTGACTGCTTCTGCTGCGGAGGCCGACTCGCTCTATAGTTTTCTAATTACGATTATGCAATTGCAGCGAGCTGTTGGAGGCTTCGACTATCTCTTGCCGACTGACGAACGACTAGCGCTGGCGGACGAGTTCCGGGCGTATATCACGGGTGTTAAGTAATGAATTATCGGAATAGAGTTTCTGAAAAGGGACCTGGCCATATTGCGGGTTTCGCATTTGTTGTCTTTGTTCTAGCGACACTGTCTGCATGTGGCGGCGCGGATGAGGCAGCGGAAGAAATTCTACGACCCGTACGCTACGCGACAGTTAGCGATAGTGCGGTAACGCGGACCCGGAGTTTTTCCGGGATTGCAAAATCGAGTCTGGAATCGAGACTGAGTTTTAAGGTCGCCGGAACGATCACCAATGCACCTGCCCAGATAGGCCAGAAACTTGACAAGGGTGATCTGATCGCGGAAATCGATCCGGCTAGCTACGCACTTCAAGAGCAACAGGCTCAGGCATCTTTGGTTGAGGCCGAAGCGAACAATCGCAGAGCTGCTGCCAACTATGACCGAACCAAAGGGCTATACGCGAATAACAACTCATCACTCAACGATTTGGAGGCCGCTCGAGCTGAAGCCGAGTCAGCGCAGGCGGTGGTGCGGTCAGCCGGCAAAGCGCTCGAGATAGCTCGACTCAATATCTCCTACACGCGGTTGACTGCTGATGCGGACTGTTCAATAGCGTCGCTGGATGTGGAGGTTAATGAAAACGTAAGTTCCGGGCAGCAGGTTGCGGCTGTGAGTTGCGGCGATGAATTCGAAGTCAAACTGGACGTACCGGAAAGCCTGATCGCCAGCGTCACGGAATTAATGTCGGTCACGGTTAAGTTCGGCTCAATTCCTGGCCAGGTTTTCAGCGGCCAGGTCTCGGAAGTTTCGATCGCATCGTCCAGTGGCTCAGCAGCGTTTCCTGTCGTGGTCAAGGTCATCGAGAAACACGCATCTCTGCGGTCAGGATTGGCCGCAGAAGTGATATTCAGGTTTCAATCGGAGGAGGACCAGGCGGAAGGTGCAGTACTGCCTGTCACGGCTATTATTCACGACCAGAACGGAACGTTTGTATTCATCGCTGATGTCGTTGGGGACTCGGATGAAGCTATCGTTCAACGTCGCGAAGTCACGCTTGGAGAGCTATCGCAGTCGGGAATAGAAGTAATCGGCGGGTTGGAGACTGGCGACCGTGTGATCACCGCCGGAGTATCAGTTATCCGCGAAGGGCAACGTGTCCTGATGCCTTTTTCTGAATAGCGACGAGCCCGCCCGTGAATCTGACAGCCCTCGCCATTGAGAAGAACCGAATTACGCTGACCATCGTCGGCCTGCTTGTAATAGCGGGTAGTTTGGCAGTCATCAATTTGCCTAAAGCGCAGGACCCGGGCTTCATCGTTCGTACCGCTGTCATAACGACGCAGTTCCCTGGAGCCAGTCCCGAGCGGGTTGAACAACTGGTCACTGACAAGTTAGAAAAGAAGATTCAGGAAATGCCGGAGATCGACTCGATTATCAGCGAGTCGAGAACCGGTATTTCAGTCATCAACGCGAATTTCAAAGAAAGCTACAAAGTCATGCGGCCGATCTTTGATGATTTACGGCGCAAGATTGATACCGTAACGCCGGATCTTCCTCAGGGTGCACAGACGCCGAAAGTGAATGACGAATTCGGCGATGTGTTCGGCAGTGTTTACACACTGTCCGGCGATGGGTTCTCGTATGCGGAGCTCAAAACCGTCGCCGATGAACTCCGGGACCAACTACTCAAAGAACCAGACATTGCGAAAGTTTCCATTCACGGTGCTCAGCAGGAAGTGATCTTTGTTGAGTACAACAACTCCCGGCTTGCGGAGTTGGGCTTATCCCCGAAGCAGTTATCGGCGTCGCTGGCCAGCGTCAATATTCTCTCCTCCGGTGGGGATATCATCAGCGGACGGGAACGAATAGCGTTAGAGCCAACGGGTAATTTTGAATCGCTGGAGGACTTGCGCAGGACCGTTATCGAGTTACCCGGCGGAGCGCTGGTCTATCTGGAGGATATCGTTGAAGTCTATCGTGGCTACAAGGACCCGCCAGAAAGCATTAGTCGTGTAAACGGTGAAAAGACTCTGGCTGTGGCTGTATCAATGCGTGAAGGTGGCGATATCCTGAAGCTGGGTGACAGGCTGGATACATTGATGCCGGAGCTTATCTCCAAGTATCCATGGGGCATTCACATTGAGAAGGTGTGGTTCCAGGCGGATCTTGTCGCAAACGTTGTTAATTCATTTTCATCAAGTCTTTTTCAGGCAATTCTGATCGTCATCCTGGTGATGGTTGCTTTCCTGGGGCTGCGGACGGGCCTCGTCGTTGGGTCACTGATTCCTACGACGATCGTCGTGTCGTTCTTCACGATGCAGCTGTTCGATATTACGATTAATCAAATATCTCTGACCGCCTTGATCATTGCATTGGGCCTACTGGTCGATAACGCGATTGTGATCGTCGAGTCGATAATTGTCAGACGCGAAAATGGCCAGGACGCGGTCTCGGCAGCGATAGATTCGGGCATCGAACTCAAAACGCCGCTGCTGATTTCATCGCTAACAACGGCTGCTGCGTTCATGCCAATCGGCATGGCGCAGTCGGCGGTCGGTGAGTATACGTCCGACATATTCTATGTCGTTGGGATAGCTTTGTTGGCATCCTGGTTGCTTGCAATGACTTTCGTGCCGATGGTTTCGACGATGGCACTAAAAATTAAACCGAAAATCGGCGGTGGTGTCGAACAATTCGGTGGGCGATGGTATGCGTTCTATCGAAATTTGCTGACCCTGTCGTTGCGTTGTCAGTATCGATTTCTCACGATAATAGTTGCTATCTTTGTATTGGCGATTGTTGGTTTGGGCTACGTTCGCCAGGAGTTTATTGCGCCTTCCGAGGACCCGATTTTTTCAGCAAAACTGGAGATGCCGCTAGGCACCTCTATTGAAACCAGTCAGGAGGTTATTGCTGATGTCGACAAATTCATCGCTGAAACCTACTTCGAAAGGAAAGATGGCGAGCCCGGCATCAAGAACTGGCTTACTTTTATCGGTGAAGGCGGGCCCAGGTTTCAGCTCAGTCTGAACCCACCGAATCCTAATCCGGCGAACACATTTCTGATCGCCAACACCGATTCTGGCAAAAACGTTGATGACATCATTGCGGGTATTGATGCCTATGTGCGAGCCAATCACCCGGACCTTGCAGCACAGGTCCGGCGGTTGCAGAACGGACCGCCTGTCGACTATCCGATCATTGTCAGGGTGTCCGGCGAAGACATGGAGACGTTGTATTCAATCTCGGATGAGATAACCGATTATCTGTACAACGACGCTCTGGTATCGGACGTAAAGAATTCCTGGGGGCTGCAAACCAAGAAGCTGATCGTTGACGTCGATCAGGAACTTGCCAGGCGGTCGGGCGTAACCAGTGAAGACGTCGCTTATTCACTGCAGGCTGGGTTGACGGGTATTGACCTGACCCAGTTCCGCGAAGGTGATGAGCTCATCCCGATTACCATGCGTACGGTGGCCGCGGATCGACAGGACTTTAGCAAGCTCGACGGTTTGACCGTCTACTCGCAGAGCACGGGCAACAGCGTGTCACTCAAGCAGGTTGCTAATGTTACGATGACCTTTGAGGCGGGCATCATAAAGCGCCGCGACCGCGACAGAACGATATCACTGAATGTGCAGCTGAAAGCTGGCGCGGAGGCGGCCAAGGTCGTCGCGGATCTCAAACCGTGGCTCACCGACGCGAGCGCCAATTGGCCGCCGCGCTATGCCGTTGAAATCGGTGGTGAGACCGAGGAATCCGGTGAGGCTAATGCGTCGATTGCGGCTGAGCTGCCCACGGCCGGCATGTTTATTCTTTTGTTGCTGGTCGGACAGTTTAATTCGATGCGCAGGCCACTGATTATCCTGTCGACCATCCCGCTTGGACTCATTGGGGTGACCTTCGGATTGCTGGTCGCCAATTCTTCGTTCGGATTTTTTACAATCCTCGGCCTTATCTCTCTGTCCGGGATCATCATCAACAACGCCATTGTGTTGCTCGATCGAATTGCAATCGAAATCCGTGATTTCGGGAGGACTGAGGCCGATGCCATCATGACGGCTTGCCAGCAAAGGCTGCGTCCGATCATGCTAACCACGGCGACCACAGTGCTTGGTATGACACCATTGCTGTGGGGCGGTACCGCGATGTTCAAACCGATGGCGATAACCATAATCTTCGGCCTGGCGTTCGCGACAGCACTGACGCTGCTCGTCGTACCGGTCCTTTACGCTCTGTTCTTTGGCGTTTCCTTCGCAAAAAAGGCTTAACCGTATTCCGTGGCAGCGAGCGATGACTGCCGCCAAAAGACTAAAGCCTGAAGCGGACAGATAATACGACAAGGCTGACTTTCTCTATCGTAACGGAATGAAATCCGAGACGACGGAGGGATGAAGATGAGCCAGAGTTCAGACGAGTTCCTGTACAACATGTGCTGGAAGCTCACCAAGATAATCTCCATTACTGATGGCATCGCTGCTGGCAAATGCAATCTGGCTGACTTCGATAGTGAAGAGCAGGCCAGATTGGCGATCCAGTTTTCCGAAGTCAGGGCGATTACTCGCTCTTGTTCACGAATGGCCAGGAAGCACAATGAATCAACATTGATCGTTGCAACGTATGACGGTTTTTCGAGAGCCTACACGGAGTATGCTCGGGTCGTAGGAATGCTTTCGTGCCAGTGGAGAACACCTGCTGAGCTGGAGTATCGCCTTGAAAAGCAATCAGCTTTGGCGACTGATCATCTGCATCGTTACGAGATGAACGCAGAAGAACTCTTTGAAGCGGCGCAGGAAACTGTGGCAACTATGGGCGACCGCCCGCAAGCGGGTGGCGAGCTTGGATCGCATTTTTGGCGATCCGAGGTTGACCGGGAACGTCCCGTCGCTGTTGGTAGCAGCGCAGATAACAGGGGCTTTCGAAACCAGAGGGACTGACTGTGGTGAGGAATGGCTGCAAACTTTGACTTGCAATGGGTAACGTCAGGGGCTATTCACGAGTTTGCGTGTTGTTCGATGACGACCAGAGTCAGGCGAGCAATGTATTCAATGGTCGTTGCGTAGGGTGATTCAAGTCCGCCACTCACGCAGGTCATCAACGATGACTGCGACGGCGGGCGTAACGAACAGCACCATGAACCCTGACACAACGATTCCAAAGCCCAGGCTCACACCCATCGGTATAAGGAACTGTGCCTGCGGGCTTGTTTCAAGTAACAAAGGTGCCAGTCCCAACGCCGTGGTCAGTGTGGTTAAGAGAATCGGTCGAAAACGTCGGCCGGAGGCTTCCGCTGCCGCGTCGATTGACGAGAATCCTTCCGCTCGTTTTTGATTGTAGAAATCAACCAGCACTACCGAAGAGTTTACGGCCACGCCGGACAGGGCAACGATTCCGAACATCGATACAAACGATAACGGATAGCCGAGGACTAAATGCCCAAGGATTGCGCCCGCCACTCCGAGTGGGATTGAGATAAGGATAGCCAGCGGTTGCAGATACGAACGCAATTGCGTTGCGATCAATGCAAAAATCACCAGGAGCACTACGATGAAAGCCTGGCCTAAAGAGGCCAGGTCCTCATTTTGCTCGCGGGTCGCTCCCGCACGAACCCAGCGCAATCCCGGAAACTCTGACTCAAGCATAGGCATCACCTGATCAAGTACCGCCTGGTTTGCGATATTGGGCGTCGATAGTGCCTCGTCAACGTTGGCACTGACGGTAACGACACGGCGACCGTCTATGCGTTCAATTGATGAATAGGCGCGACTCTCTTCGACCTCGGCGACTGTTAGGAGTGGGGCACGGCTACCGTTCGGCAAGATAATCTGAAACTTGTCCAAAGCGCCGAGGCTGGAGCGTGTCGCCTGTGGATAGCGTACGTAGACACGTATCTCCTCGCGGCCACGTTGAATGCGTTGCACTTCTTCGCCAAAAAAGCCTCGCCGAACCTGCAGGGCAACGTCGGCTTCGCGCAGCCCTGCAGCGCGACCGGCGTCGGTCAACTCAAAAACGAGTTGCCGTTTGCCCAAATCGAAACTGTCTTCAATTTCGTCGACACCATCGATCTCTCCAAGTTGCCGTTTCATCTGCTCCGAAGCAGCGATGAGCTGATCTTCGTCACTGTGAGCGAGCTCAAATTCGATGTCGTCACCGAAACTGACGAAACTGGATGAGATATTGACTTGATCAGCACCTTCGATTTCGCCAACCGCTTGCTTCCAGGCTCTCTCGATATCAACTGCGGGTGTGTAGCGCTCGCCGAAAGAGGTTAATTCGATACGTACTTGTCCAATATTCTCCTGCGATGAAAAGGTCGACTGCGAACCCGGACCTCGGTTGGATGACGCACGACCGCCGGTTGTGGCGGTCAGGGATGCAAATAGTGTTTCACCGGTTTCCGCTTCAATTTCGGCAGCTGCAGCGTAAGCTGCATCGGTCATTCGTTGAATCGCTTTGTCCGTCTGCTCAAAGAGCGAGCCCGCTGGCATCGTCACCGATGCAGTCAGGCTATTGCCTTCAATAAGCGGGAAGAAAATGAATCGAACGTGGCCGTTGATGACCAGGCCAATGCAAAGCAGGAAGAAGGCGAACGCAATACCGACCGTTGCGTAGCGCCAGCGCGCTGCAAATCTTGCGCCCGGTCGAATCACCTCGTCACGCATGCGACTGACCCATCCGGAAACGCGCTGCCCTTCGGCCTTCAATATTCCGCGCGACCACAGGCCGCCTTTGCTCAGGTGCGATGGAAGTATCCAGAAGGCCTCGATGACCGATACCAGCAATACGCTGATGACCACGATCGGTATGGCGCGAGTTATATCGCTAAATGTGCCGCTGGTTAGAAGCAAAGGCGCGAATGCCGCAACGGATGTAAGGACACCAACGATAACCGGAGCGAATACGTTGCGAGCGCCGCTGGATGCGGCATCCATGCCACTCTTGCCGGCTGCACGCTCTGCATCGATATTCTCGCCAATTACAATCGCATCATCTACGACCAGCCCGAGTACGATGATCAAGCCAAATAATGAGACCATCGTGATCGTAACGCCAAGCGCACCGAACAACAGAATACCGCCCATAAACGCTGTCGCGATTCCGACGCTGACCCAGACAGCCAGTTTCAGATCAAGCATCAGAACCAGAAACAGAAAAACAAGAGCGAAACCGTACAAGCCATTCTTTAGTAGCAGGTTGATACGCTCGCGGAGCAGATCAGTTTCATCGTTAAGTTCGAGCAGTTCCACGCCGATCGGGACCTTGTAATCAGCCAGAAATTCGTCGACTCGACCTTTGACGAGCAACACGTCTTCCGCTTCCGCGCGGCCTACTTTGACGAAAATTGCAGGGCGGCCGTTGTACAGGTTATGCAGTTCGGCGCGCACGAATCCGTCACGGATGGTGGCTACATCAGCAAGCGTTATAATCGAACCGTCTGGCTGCGATCGAATGACAACAGACTCAAATTCACGACCGGTCTGACGCTTCTGGTTTGTGCGCAGGAGAATCTCGCCCGATCGTGAGTTGATAGATCCGCCCGCGAGGTCCAGCGATGAACGGCGGACAGCGTTGGCGACATCTTCGAAGCTGAGGTTCAATCGTCTAAGTGTCGCCTCACTCACTTCAATCGAGATCTCGAGATCACGATCTCCCTCGAGCGAGACGAGAGAGATCCCAGGTTGTGTAAGGAGGTCCCTTTCAACCTGTTCAGCGGCTCTTCGCAAGGTCATAGGCTCAACATCACCTACAACGACCAGCGTTACCACATCGCCGGTTGGCAGTGGGGCAGCGACAATAGGGGCCTCGGCATTCTCCGGTGGGAAATCGCTTAGCCTGTCGACTACCGATTCAATGTCGTCTTTTACCAGCTGTACATCTGCGAAATCGTTCGTCTCGACGACGATATACGCCTGATTCTCAGAGGCGGTGGAGCGAACCCGCTTGACGCCATCAATGCCAAGGACCGCTTCATCGACGCGCCGGGTGATTCCCTCTTCGACTTCGGCGGGCGTCGCGCCGGGATAGGGAACTGTTACAACAACCGTTCCGGGGGATATCGTTGGAAATACCTGGCGCTGCAGGTTGTTCGCTGACAACGTACCGCCAACAAGCATTACGACCATCAGCAGATTCGCTGCAACAGGGTTGTTGATAAACCAGTCGATCAGGCCTCTGTTGCCCTCGTGGTCATCGGGTGAGCTATTCTCCGGCATCGGACAGCTCTGTCGATGTTAGACGTTCGATCTTCTGTACCGTGACGTTCTGGCCCTCACGAGCGCCCGCCGGCGGGGTCGTGACTACGCCATCGGCGGTATCGAATGCTGCAACGATAAGCAATCCCTGTTCTTGCCCCAGTATTTGAACGCGACGCTCCGCTAACGTGTCACCTTCGACAACCCATACTTGATCGCGCGACGTAAGACCCGATTCCGGTATTCCGACCGCCGTGTCGACGATGTCGCCTGCAACGATGACATTGACAAACTCTCCCAGCGTCAATTGGTCGTTGGTTTCGGTGCGTATGTAGAGTTTGCCGAGTCGAGTGAATTCGTCCAGCGTGGCGCCGAGACGAACAACCTTGCCCGTCAATTGCGCGTCGATCGCGTAGTCAGAGACGATGGTCGCAGCACGGCCAACGGGGTTGCCGATGCGCCGCAGATCGTCTGACGAAACAGGCGCCACAACTTCGAGGTTTTCAATCGAATATATCGAGCCGACAGCTACCGTTCCGGTAACGACCTGGCCAACATCAAGTCGAGTATCAATAACCCGGGCATCAAATGGCGCGTAAACTCGTGTCCTTTCAAGTGACAGTTCGGCGGTCGCACGTGCCGCTTCGCCAGCCCGGATGCGCGCGTTTGCGGCGGCGATCTGCGGAACTCGGGCGATCAAGTCGGGAATCTCGGTCTGCGGTCTGCTGGACAGCCAGATTTTCTTCTCGGCCGTCGCCTCTGCCTCGAGACGAGTCAAATCGCTTCTCGCGATTTCTATGTCCGCCAGTGTGCGTTGTATCGCCAATTCATAATCTGATGGCTCAATAGCAAAGAGAAGATCGCCTTTACTGGCTCGCGCACCAGTACGAAAGCTCGATGACACCTGAATAATTTTGCCACTGACCTGGGGCAGGATGTTTGTAACGGTTCTGGCTTCGACGGTTCCAGTTAGAGCCAGGTTGGGTCGGTAGTTAGTCACCACAGGGTCCACGACAGATACTGTCAAGCGCACTTCTGGTTTCGCAGCGCGCACCGGGGCAGGGTCCGGACCAAGCGACGCGGACAGCAGGACTGAACCGCCAACGACAACGATGACGATAGCCAGTTGTAGCCAACCGGCGTGATGTTTGATGAACGCTCTCATGAATTTTCCATACGGACCAATGCGTTAGTAGGATCGCATGATTTGGTTCGCTAGTGTGTTTCCTAATGTAACAAAGGCAGCAGCATTTCACGCATGATGGTTGCCTTAAACAGAAGTCCGTTGGTGATTAGGCCTGTCCCAATAATGAATGTAAATGACTGACTCCAAAGGCGCGCGGAATCTGCCTCAAATGTGCGAATCACAAGAGACGAGCGGCTAGGGCACACTGGCTGGGTTCACCCCCAATGCCGCTGCTCGCCAGCCCGCAAGGGCTCGAAACTACGCTTTCTGCTACTATTTGCATCCACCGAGTACCAAGTATGACGGCAGAAGGTGACAGCTTGATCGACTACGGCACATCAATACGGCCGACACGACGCCGGCTCCTGATCGCAATGGGCATTTCGACGTGCCTCATTGTGATGTTGCTTGCATCGTTTGGATCGCTGTTTGAATTAGCGCTGAGTACTTCGAAATCAGGTGTCCAACAAGCGGAACGATTAATTGTTCATATCAGGCAACGTGAAAGCAGCGCGGAGCCCGATCCGGTAGTGGTCGAGCAACCTGATCGTGCGGTTTCGCCAGAAGCCCTTGTGCCAAATGACGTATCCGAGCCTCAGCCTCTGATTGCATCCGTTGAAAACCCTGAGCCGCCAGTCGGACCCGAAGAGGCGAGGGACTGGCACACGATAGCGGTAGCATCCGTTAGGGAAAGTTCTCTTGAAAGAGCATTACGGGAGGATTCTCGCGATCTAATGTGGCGCCAGAACTATTCGGTAATGTTCAAAGCGGACGACGAGTTCGTAGCAAATGATGACGAACCCGCTATTCCCGGTTTCCGCTTTAAGCCGCGGATACACGTGGCCGGTCTGGGATTTTCGATCGGAGGTTGTTTCATAGGAATCCCGTTGGTCGGGGTGCCGGTTGAGCAGCGTACTGTGGGCGTCAGCCTGTTTGTATGTACTTCTGATGCCGGATAAGTCAGCCCTGTATTATCGCTAGCGGGTGGCTGGGCGCATATTGGATCAGATCCCAGCGATTGCCGTACAGGTCTTCAAACACGGCGACGGTGCCGTACTCTTCGGTTTTTGGTTCTCGAGCAAACGTGATGCCGCGCTCCACCATGAGATTGTAATCACGCCAGAAGTCATCTGTGCTTAGGAACAGAAACACTCTGCCGCCAGCCTGATCACCGATGAACGCTTCCTGGTCAGGGGTCGATGCCCGGGCCAATAACAAAGTCGCCCCCAGCGGTCCTGGAGGAGCTACGACGACCCACCGCTTGTCTTGTGACGGCTGATAGATATCCTCCAAAACATAGAAATTCAGTTTTGTCGTAAAGAACTCGATAGCTTCGTCATAGTCTCTAACGACAAGTGCTATATGTGCAATCGACTGATTCATTGCTTGAGTTCTCCATGTGGCTTGTCGCCATTTTCCGGTGGCTCGCCGGATGATGCCTTACCGGTTTTGACGAGTGGTGATTGGCCAGAGATCTTCTGCGCAGGCGCTTGATTCTGAGCATGTTGCCGGTCCTACAATCGCGTCAGCTGCACCGCCATGCGATGGTTTCTCCAACGGGTTATCGTCGAATTAAGGACACGGCGATTGAGTTCGGAACGCGAACGAACGTTTCATGTTCAGGTCCCGGCATGTATCTATCGGCTTGTGTTTATAATCATTCGTCGCATCGTTTATGAGCTCACGAACTTCGGATGGCACTGACGTTAAGCCAAGCGTCTGTTATCGATACGATTGAAACACGCGCGCCTCACCACCAGGACCAATCAACAAAACGTCGTACGGGTCCTGCACTCCGCCGTAGGCAGGTCCGTCCATGCCGGGCGAGCCACGTGGCATCGCAGGAACCGACAGGCCGATCGCATCTGGCATTTCTTCCAGTAAGCGATAGATTTCCCTGGCCGGTACATGACCCTCGATCGCGTAACCTTCGATCTCTCCGGTATGGCAGGAGCCAAATCGAACCGGCATGCCGAGCCGTTCCCTTGCGTCACTGTTACCTTCGTCGTAACTCGTAACTGAGAAGCCATTGCTTTCAAGGTGACTTATCCAGTCCTTACAGCAACCGCACGACGGGCTCTTCCAGACATTGATTGATCTGGACTCCGCCGCAGCGCGGCCAGGCAGATTCAAACTAATCGCAAACATACCGCAGGCGAGGGAGCCAACGAAGCGGCGACGCGAAGGACTAATTGTTTCTTTTTTATTCATAATGCACCGGATTATACAATATTGAATGGATAGACATGCTCATCTTGCTGCATGGCGTTGAAAGGCCGCTCGTTTACGATCACTGTCGCTAAGTACGCAGAATTTTTCTTGCGCCTGTCATTAACTGTGTAGCGATAACTCGAATATCTGCATTCACCGATAACAGTAGCTCGGCGGCAGTGACTTGATTGGTTGCCTACGGCCACCAGCGAACTTCGGTTCCTGATAAGACGGCCATAAGCGCATCGTTTCGCAGAAGGGCGGTTAATTGTATTTACGTATGATGGAGACCTTCCCGTTTTCGATTTCCAATAATTCAAGTGAGTTGAAGGTCATCGAAACGATCGGCTGATCGGGACCGCGCCTGGCCTTCAGCGAAACGTCAAACTGTATTGCCACTGCATTCAGACCATAGGTCAGAGCAATTAGCTTCGCTTGATACTCAATATGGCTACCCAAATAGCGTGTCATTCCCTCGCGCATCGATTCCTTGCCATCGGGAAACCGGGTGTCGTCTGTATCATGTGGAATATGTTCGTGACCAACGTCTTCAGCAAGAAACGACAGGTAGTGTTCGATATCTTCTGTTGTGGCGTCCGGGCTCTGAGTGGCTGTCCATGCTGCAAGATAATTCCGTGCAAAACTCTCCGGATCGAAGTCCTCTGCTCCGGCTTGTAGCGTATGTCCTAGAAATATAACTGTGATGATTGCTACTAGTGTTCTCACTTTGACTCCTCGGTTTATTTTTGATGAACAGTACAGCTCTGGTATTCAGATGCGCGAACAGATCAGCAATTGAATGGGCCACCAGTACTCCCGGAAGAAAACCGTGCTAGTAGAGAACGGTGATTGACAGCTTCGTGTCAGAAGCTGTCAATCACAGACTACCACGAGGACGACGGATTTCAGCGATAGCGGCCGCTCAGCGACAGTGTCATGAGGGGCTGGATTGGCCACAAGCGATCATTCAGTGCGTCGATGATCAGAAAATGAAAGAGCGGCTCCCGCAGGAGCCGTATCAGCTATTTCATATTCTTGAACTCTGAAACTTATGGCGTGTACCAGGTCGGTGAGGTGTAAGCGCGCTCTTGGGTCGTCATCGGGACGTTGGGCGTCATCTCGACGCCGAATTGCAGCGCCTCGTAAGCGGTCCAGCGCGGTGTGGGAATCTCAACTACACGGGCGTAGTAGAAGGCGGACTGGCCCGCATCGAAATCCGGGTCGGTCCAGACGCTGATGAGTTCCGTCGAGCCGATCGTGTTTTTCCAGATCGCCTTTTCCACGCTCACCGTGTTACCGACCGGTGGCAGTTTGCCATCGGTGCCGGGCTTGCGCTCGCCACTCCAAACGACGTCGTACACCTTCTCCTCGGTCTTGCCGTCCTTGTTCATCCAGCCCTTGACGATCTGGATTCGATCGAGATTGCCGCTATAGGGGTCTTTCAATGCGGCGACGAGGAAGCTTGGAGACTTGTCGTTCGGGCCCTTACGCAGGTCACCGCCCATCGGTTGTAATATGAGGGACTGCAATCGGCCATAGGCAGCCGCTGAAGTACTATGGCAGTCCGATCTTAGTGAGTGCACTCAAGGTCGCTCGATCGCCTACGGCGCTGTGAAACCCATCAGACTCAAACACGGCTAGATGCATTCGCAATTCGCGCTTCGGTGCCTGCCCAACGAGAATTATCACTTGAGGCCCGAAGTCCCACGACAGGCGGTACGCTACAACCTTATGCCATCGCATCCGAGTTCCCTTACTCTCCAAACCATGATCGAAAACCCTTACGGAATCTTGGGCTCTGACAACAGACATAAGAACGATAGCAACGGCAGCAGCCTGACCGCAAAACCAGACCCCGAGACTCCGTTTGATACCGATTTCGTCTGGCACGCCTCAGAAGATTCGGCAATCGATATAAATTACTCTGTGCATGCGATGGTTTTTGATT
>CAZGVL010000026.1:0-37601 GCA_964528965.1 uncultured Woeseiaceae bacterium | reverse complement strand
CATGCGCAACTCTTCTTCTTGAGTTGCATTGATTAGCATTCTTTTCATGATGTCCTACTTGTGTGAGAGACGGCAGTAGAACGGAGCGAGAAGCCAGGGTGCGATCGCAGGGGAGTCCACACAAAGAAGCCGGATGCAGTATTGCACCGGTGGTGAGACTCAAACATTTGGAGTGAGCGTGATCAAACCTGACCAGGCTCAGTAATATATCCAGCATGATTTCCCTGCGGTCTTTCCGCTTTGGCGCTCGCCGTAATCCGCGATTGCTGCCATCTGAAATCAGGCCCCGCGCATGGCGAGGCCAAAAAAGTAAATAATAGTTCTGTAACTCAAGTCGGCAATTCCAGAGTCGGTTGCCACTTGAAATCCTGTGACAGGTTCGATTTATGCAACCAAATTGCCACAGGGCGGTAATATAGCACACCAATTGGCCTCATCAAGTTATTGATCATGCAGCAAAAGTCCACAGATTCAGCGGATACCCAAGTCACCCAGGTGCGCAAAGTCAGTATCGATGGCGAGCTCGCGGGCCAGCGTATAGACAATTTCCTGCGGCGCGAGCTGCCTGGCGTGCCCAAGGGCCGCTTGTACCGGTTACTCCGACGGGGTGAAGTGCGAGTCAATGGCGGCAGGATCCGGGCCGAATACAAGCTTCAGGAGGGCGATGAGGTACGTTTGCCACCGGTACGGATCCGCGCCGAAACCGGGGCTCCGAGCGCCGGGCTGACGTCGCGTGTGGCAGACAGCGTAATTTTCGAAGATAAACGCCTGCTGGTAATCGACAAACCGAGCGGCATCGCGGTCCACGGCGGCAGTGGTATTAGCCATGGGGTAATCGAACTCTTGCGCCACGCCCGGCCCGATTTGCGCGACTTGTCGCTCGTTCACCGGCTTGACCGCGAGACCTCAGGTTGCCTGGTCTTGGCAAAGAAGCGCAGCGCACTCAGGTCATTGCATGCTCTTTTTCGTGAGGGTGTGGTTGAGAAGAGCTACCTGGCGCTGGCCATCGGTGACTGGCAATTTGGTGAGCAGTTGATCGATGCACCACTATTGGTGCAGAACCGTAGCGGAGGAGAAAGGCACGTGATCGTGCACGAGGAGGGTAAAAGCGCCCAGACGCGATTTCGGCTATCTCGAACCTATGGTCAGTACAGTTTGTTGCAATGTTCGCCGTTGACCGGTCGAACTCACCAGATTCGGGTTCACGCTCAGCATGCCGGCCATCCACTGGCTGGCGACGAGCGCTATGGCGATGCCGAGGAAAACAAAAAGGCCAAATCAATAGGCTTGCCGCGCTTGTTTTTGCACGCGCAGTCAATCGCATTTCCGGATTCGAGTGGCAACGAGCAGCATTTTACGGCGCCATTGTCCGATGATCTCGAGAACTTTCTTAACAAAGGCGTGGTTGAAGCCGTTCGAGCGAAGAAGCGGGACAAGCAGAGGAGGCCCCGCTAGGCGACTAACTACTGAATCAGATAGCCAAGCTGCAAGAGTCGATCTGCAACCCATATCATGGGCAGACCAATCAATGCTGTCGGATCATCTGTATTGACGGCGTCAAACAGCACAAATCCGGCGCCCTCGATTTTGAAACTGCCAGCGCAGTCGTAGGGTTTGTCGTGATGCAAATAGGTTTCAGCAAGTCGCCTGTCGAAGTCTCGAAATCTGACCGTCGTCTTGTCGACGTGCTCAAATCGAGT
This sequence comes from uncultured Woeseiaceae bacterium, assembly GCA_964528965.1. Classification (GTDB taxonomy): domain Bacteria; phylum Pseudomonadota; class Gammaproteobacteria; order Steroidobacterales; family Woeseiaceae; genus UBA1847. The sequence goes on along the minus strand of CAZGVL010000026.1, from coordinate 35,901 downwards.
GCGTCCGACCGGGTCCAGAATACAGACTGCAGTCAGAAACGTGACCGTTTTTCCAGACGCCGCCAATAGTTGCTCGACAGCCTTTTGATGGTTGCCCGGTTTGCCCAGGACCATGTCGTCAAGTACCGCCAGTTGATCCGCGCCGATGACCAGTGCATCACGAGCATTTATGGAGACTGCTTCGGCCTTTTTTCGGGCAAGGTGGCTGGCAAGCGCCTCCGGTTCGAGTCCGGATTCATTGCTTTCATCGATATTGGGCGAAATCGCCTGATACTCGTCCAGAAATCGATCCAGCAGCCCGCGCCGATAGGGCGATGACGAGGCGAGGAATATCGCTGGGGCAGATGGATTTTGCATAAGAAATCAGGCGCTTGGCGATGCAAACCGCAGTTTACCTGCTTTGCAGGGCGGTTCCGATTTTTCGTATCAGTAGCCGGTGATATTGGCTTTGACAGAGGCCTCGCAGGTCCTTATCATGCGCGCGCCATGGGAAATACGCTGCGAGATTCCCGCGCCCCGTCTGATTTGGCGGAAAGCGGTCAAATTATTGAAGTTAAAGAGGAAATTAATAACTTCGAGCATCTTGCACGGATAGTTGAAGCGGACCTGTTGGCGCTGGACCCTGCTAAACTGCCTGACAATTGGCGCGAATCAGTTGTCGAGGGAGAGCTGGCGTTCAGCCAGTCTGGCGCGCATGAAGGCCTGCCGGTTCTGAAAGGGCAAGCGGCGGTCATCATTGACGCAGTGTGTCAGCGTTGTCTGGAACCGTTTCAACTGCCACTTGAATCGGAACTGCGATTCGTATTTGCAGGTCGTGGCGAGCGAGATAACGAATATGATGGCTATGATGTCTGGGAGCTTGCAGGGGAAACGCTGCGGCCGATAGACCTGGTAGAAGAAGCGCTGATTATGGCAATACCGTTTTCAGCGATGCACGAAGATTCAGCAGATTGCAAAAGAATGGATGCTGAAACAAGCGATGGAACACAGACAACGACGCCTTTTGCAGAATTGAAAGCGCAGATGGCAGGCAAGAAGTAGCAAACAGGAATTCAGCTCAAGTAGCCGAATACGATTTATATTGAATGTTGGTGAGTCAGTAAATCTGGCATCCATCATTACACGGAGAAAGATATGGCTGTTCAAAAGAGTCGCAGGACACCTGCAACACGCGGGGCGCGGCGTTCACATGACAAATTGTCGAGCCCGACGGTGTCGGTTGACCCAACATCCGGTGAAACGCATTTGCGTCACCGCGTTACTCCCGACGGCTTCTACCGTGGCGTGCAGGTGATCGCACAGCCAGAAGTTGTCGAAGACGACGAATAGCTGAATTGCCTTCACGGGGTGTGATTTTCAACTCCGTTTGATATGGCAATAAAGTCAATCATTTCGCTTGACGCGATGAGCGGCGACCTCGGTGCCGAGGTTGTCGTGCGCGCGGCCGCGGCTGCTTTGCAGAAATACCCTGACCTTGAGCTACAGCTGGTTGGTGACCGCGACGAGCTGAACGGACACATTACCCGAATTATTGGACAAGACCCGCGACTGCATGTGGTGCATGCCAGTGAGGTGGTGTTGATGTCCGACGCGCCAGTTGATGCGTTGCGCAAGAAGAAAGATTCATCGATGCGTGTTGCGATCAACCTGGTCAAATCGGGCGAGGCGCAAGCCTGTGTGAGTGCAGGCAATACCGGCGCGTTGATGGCAACGTCCAAGTACGTTCTCAAGATGCTGCCCGGCATCGACCGACCTGCAATTCTTACAGAAATTCCGGCGAAAGACGGCTCCGCTCATATGCTGGATCTTGGAGCGAATGCGAATTGCACTGCTGAGCATCTGTTTCAGTTTGCAGTCATGGGGTCGATCGTCGCTGCTGACATTAGCGGGCTGGATCGCCCACGTGTCGCGTTGCTGAACATTGGTTCAGAGGACACCAAGGGCAATGATACCGTTCAAGAGGCCGCCGCAATGCTGCAGGCGAGTTCGCTTAACTACATTGGTTTTATCGAAGGCAACGACCTGTTTAGCGGCAAGACGGACGTTATTGTTGCTGATGGATTCACTGGAAATATCGCGCTGAAGACAGCGGAGGGTACAATTTCGCTGGTCAAAATGGCGCTCAAGCGTGCATTTACGCGTAACTGGTTGACCAAGCTACAAGGATTGCTGGCATCGTCTGTATTGAAGCGCATGGCTTCCGACACTGATTCGAGAAACTACAACGGAGCGACTCTGGTAGGTCTAAATGGTATTGTGATCAAGAGCCACGGTGATGCTGATTCGTATGCGTTCCTGCATGCGATTGATACGGCCGTTGTCGAAGTCCAGAATCAGGTGCCGGAGCAGATACGAAATCTGCTGCAAGAGGAAACTGCATGATTTATAGCAAGATAGCCGGAACGGGGCGCTATTTGCCAGAGCGCATTGTTACCAATGCCGACCTTGAAAAGATGGTGGATACGACCGACGAATGGATACGTACTCGGACGGGCGTAGAGCGCCGGCATTGTGCTGCTGATGACCAGTCCACATCCGACTTGTGTGTCGAAGCGGCAAAACAGGCTATCGAAGCTGCCGGTATCGAAGTTACGGATATCGATATGGTGGTCATCGGGACGACGACACCAGACCTCGTCTTTCCGAACGTCGCGACTATGGTTCAGCACCGCCTGGGTATTCCTGCTTGTACCGCGTTCAGTCTCGAAGCGGCCTGTAGCGGTTTTATCTACGCGTTAACAACGGCAGACAAATTTATTAAGGCTGGCGAGACAAAATGTGCGCTTGTTATTGGCGCCGAGTGTCTTACCCGAATTATGGACTGGAAGGATCGCAATACCTGTGTCTTGTTCGGCGATGGGGCAGGCGCAGTCATTCTCAAGCCATCCGATGAGCCCGGTATCCTTTCCAGCCACCTTGGCGCTGATGGACAGTACAAGGACTTGTTGTATTACCCGGCCGGACCATCCAAGGATTTTCACATGGCGGGCACCGAAGACGCGGCTATCAGGATGACCGGCAACGAAGTCTTCAAGGTTGCTGTGAAAACGCTCGGCAATGTCGCTATGAAAGCGCTCGAGAATGCTGGTGTCGACAAGAGCGAGCTCGATTGGTTGGTTCCGCATCAAGCGAATATCCGAATTATCCAGGCGACCGCGAAGCGCCTTGATCTGCCCATGGACAAAGTTATTGTTACCGTTCAGGACCATGGCAATACATCGGCGGCATCAGTGCCGCTTGCATTAGACGTCGCCGTTCGCGATGGGCGAGTGCAGCGTGGCCAACTCGTATTAATGGAAGCCTTCGGTGGTGGTTTTACCTGGGGCTCGGTATTGATGCGTTATTGACCAGTCGCCGAACAACGCACAGTTTCCTGCTCCGCCTGCCTGACACTACTTACCAGATACCAACCTTTCGCTGTCTCGCAGTGCGTCTCTGCATGCGCAGGTGTAATTGCTGACAGCGCTTGTCCATGCGGTCGCGGCGGATAGCGCCGTCGATAGACTTGCCGTGTTGCGCGTCAAAGTCGTCCCGATACTTGCAGAAATCCAGATAAGCTTCGTGCACGTGCTGCAATTCACGCGTGACGAGCTTGAGGATAATGATGTCATCCAGATAGCCGATGACAGGAATGTCGTCAGGCAGGATATCCTCAGGATCAGCGAAGTAGATGAACATGGCCAACAGGCGCTCACGGTCAGACTTCGGCAATCGCCACTCCGCGTCCGTCAACATCTGAATCAGCGAAAACAGCTGTGGAATGTGGTCAGCCACAAAATCGGGCAGTGGCTTGTCGGTCTGAATTTCGTCAAGTACCTGACGTACAGCCTCGATAATGTCCGCTTCGTCAGCGTCGCGAACCGCCGCGCGAGATTCCTTCAGCGCTTGCCGAAAGTAGCGCAGATCGCGGTCAGTAAGCTCGAATGATAATTTCATGCCCATCTCAGGACCTTGACGAAAAATAGGAAGTAAACAGGCTACCGGCACCGTCTATGGTGGTCAACGAATTTTGACACAGTACACGACTTATAGTGCCGCAATGGTTTAATATGGACAGCTAAGCAGCGGTCTAATTCCAATGAATCCTACTCTCATAATCGGCAACAAAAATTACTCATCATGGTCGCTTCGATCGTGGTTATTACTGCGCGAAGCAGGCATTGATTTTGATGAACAGGTGATTTCGCTTGATTTGGACGATACAGCGGCACGAATTGCCGATTTTTCCTCTGCTGGTACGGTTCCGGTGTTATTGCTGGGCAAGCAGACGATTTGGGACTCGCTCGCTATCGCTGAGACAGTTGCCGAACGCTGGCCAGAAAAGAACTTGTGGCCAGCTGACGCTGATGCACGCGCGCACGCGCGGTGTATTAGTGCGGAAATGCATTCGGGATTCGCCGAGCTGCGCGCGCACATGCCCATGAACTGTCGAGCTATGGGTCGAAAGGTCCATCTGCCCGATGAATTAAGCAAAGATATCGATCGTATTATTGCTATCTGGGTAGATTGTCATCGTCGCTACTCGAATGACGGCGATTGGTTGTTTGGCAGTTTCAGCATTGCCGATGCAATGTTCGCTCCAGTGGTACTTCGTCTGCGCACGTACGGAATTAATCTGCCTGAATCCGCAGAATTCTATCCGCGGCGTCTGTTGCAAAGCCATGCGATGCAGGAGTGGCTCGCCGCAGCTGAATGTGAAGTTGAAGTCATCGAGAGAGATGAAGCGGGCCAATGACCAGTTTTTCAAGAATAAGCTGGCTTTCGGCCGCAGCGATTATTGGCACTCTATTCTGCGGCTCGTCGCGCGCCGAAATATACGAGCTACCACCCGAAGGTGTTGACGTTGTCGGTGCTGTTTCGACGATTACGGCACGCTATGAAGACACGCTGGTCGATATCGCGCGCAGGCACGGCCTTGGCTTTGAAGACATTGTTCGTGCTAATCCGGAGGTAAACATCTGGGTGCCGGGAGAAGGCACGGAGATCGTGTTGCCGACGCGCTTTGTTTTACCGGCTGGCGAGCGCCGCGGCATTATTCTGAATCTCGCCGAATATCGCATGTACTATTTCCCTGAACCGAAGGCGGGACAACCTGCGTATGTCATGACCTACCCGATGAGTATCGGCCGCATGGATTGGGAGACGCCACTCGGACGAACTACGGTCATATCCAAAATGCGCAATCCGAGCTGGTATGTTCCGCAATCGGTTCTCGATGAGCACAAGGAAAACGGCAACCCGCTGCCGAGGATCGTACCTCCTGGCCCGGAGAATCCGCTTGGAGCACATGCCATGCGACTGGGTTTGCCGGGCTACCTGATTCATAGCACTAACAGACCCGCTGGCGTCGGCATGCGAGTTACACACGGTTGCATTCGCATGTTCCCCGAGGATATTGAGTTTCTTTTTTCTCAGGTTGCCACTAACGCACCTGTGCGCATCATCAATGAGCCGGTGAAGATAGGTTGGGATGGTGAGCAGCTCGTGATGGAGGCGCATCCGACACTTGCGAATGCTGTTGTGGAAGGAACGATTGTCGCAGTCGATGCGGCGATTGACGAAGAGGGCAGTAACGAATCGGTTGAAGCGATAGATGCCGGTCAAGAAAGCAAAGATCCTCTAACTTATGTCACTGAACAATTCATCGCCGCGACGAGTGTTCGCGCAGGCCAATTGGACTGGCATCTCGCCGAACTCATAGTGGGTCGCGCAGATGGCATTCCGGCTACGGTTGGGACGAGCATAAAAAACGCCGCGACAAGCGCGGCGTCTGAATAGAGCTTTGTAGTCTGGCGCTACTTGGACATCGATTTCTGGAACATACGGTCCATTGTCTCGCGGTTAGCTTCACAACAAGCTTGAGCCGCTGCACCAGCTGCCATAGCTTGTTCTGCAGTTGCTCCTGCTTCTGCTGCTACAACTGCTGCTGCGTCTGCTGTCGCTCGAGCTGCTTCAGCGGTTGATCTGGCTGCTGCTGCGTCTGCTACTGCTGCATCTGCAGCGGCTTGTGCTGCTTCTACTTGTGCTGTGCTTGCGCAACCTGAAGCCAGGCCGAGAAAGAGCACGAGAGCGCTCACTTTTAATACGTTCTTGTTCATAATCCAAAGTTCCTCTGTTGGGGTATTACTGCAGGCGCATTATTTATCAAACTGTCCTAACCTTCAATGAAAATGCCTGTTTTTATTGCACTTTGTCGTTCATGGGCGACAGTTATCTGATGTTTTTTGCGAATGAATCACAAAAGTCGACGAATTGTGTCCTGACTTCGTGAATTACGTGCTCGAACCTGCGCTGATGAATTTCTTGTTATGGCTATCCGCCGACTAAGTTTGTTGTCGTACTGCGATTCATTCCTGTTCGCATTCGCGGCAGATGAACACCGTTTTGTTGAGCTTTGATGAATCGGATCTGGTGGCCGTGCAGGGCAAGAATCGAGTTACGACAAAGCCCTTGCGCTAATCAGTTTACTGTATATAATCACATGTACTGTGAATTCATACAGGCGCCATCTAAAATGCAACAACTAACTCCAAGACAAGCACAAATTCTTGAAATGATTCAGGACTTTATTGCTGAAAGCGGCATGCCGCCGACCCGCGCCGAGATTGCCCGTGAACTGGGGTTCAAATCAGCCAATGCGGCGGAAGAGCATCTCAGAGCACTGCAACGAAAAGGGGTGCTCGACTTAGTGCCAGGGGCTTCGCGTGGCATTCAGCTTAAGGATTCTCTGCGCGAACAGATGGGATTGCCGCTTGTGGGTCGGGTCGCGGCCGGTAGTCCCATCCTCGCGCAGGAACACATCGAGGCGCATTACAAAATTGATCCCGCTTTTTTCAATCCAAAGCCGCATTACTTGCTCAGGGTTTCCGGCATGAGTATGAAAAATGCCGGCATTCTCGACGGCGACCTTGTCGCTGTTCATCGTACGCCGGAAGTTCGCAGTCGACAGATCATTGTTGCTCGATTGGATGATGAAGTGACTGTTAAGCGTTATCGCCAAACTGGTTCTGTCGTTTCGCTGTTACCTGAAAACGACGATTTCGAGCCGATCATTGTCGATTTGAAGAAACAGGACCTGGTCATCGAAGGAGTTGTAGTTGGTGTGATTCGTGATGGTATGCCGTTGCATTGATAGTTGTTTACCGGTGTTGATCCGATGCTGCTGGTTGTAGTTTTCAGGTTTTGTTGGTCAGGTTTATTAGCCAGCTTTGTTAGTTAAAGGGTTTGTGAAAAGGCATGCAGGATTCACCATCTCTGGATAAGTTGCTCGAGAACCCACGTCTCTGGCGTGGTCATAACCAGACGCATACGGCCAGTGGGCTTGCCAGCGGTTATGAGCAACTTGATCGCCACTTGCCAGGTGGTGGGTGGCCACAACAGGCACTGACTGAAATCCTTATCGAGCAATATGGCATTGGTGAGCTGCGCTTGTTAATGCCAGCACTTGCTCGCCTGAGTGTTGACGATCTTCCCAGCGATGCTATGAGTGCTGCCGAGCCAGGCTGGATTGCCTGGGTTGCGCCACCGTTTCTGCCATACCCGCCTGCACTGCAACAATCCGGTATTAACCTGTCGCGTATGTTGATCATGCGCCCCAAAAATGACAGCGAAATACTCTGGTCGGCTGAACAGGCACTGGCATCCGGCACCTGTGCCGCCGTGTTGTTGTGGCCCAGCATGCTTGATGACCAGGCTAGCCGACGTTTGCAGCTGGCTGCGGAAAAAGGGCAGAGCTGGGCAATCGCTTTTCGTCCGTTGACGGCACGTACTGAACCATCGGCTGCCGCATTGCGTATTGAATTACGTTCTATGCAGCAGGGTACGCGCCTGAGTATCTTAAAAAGTCGTGGCGGCCATCCGGCCGTACTGCATGACCTTCTTTAATCGATGCCCCCGGCACGAAAATCGCCCGTCAAAGCACGGGGAGCTACCCCGACTCCCTCTGCTGTAAATCAGGTACAGAACACACAGAGTGTAAGGCGCAAGCAGCATCCACAACGCTCATTGGCGTTGACGACGGCGCCGCCTGAACCACAGGCGTTAACGCGGACGAAAGTTCAACGACTCTGGTTCTGCGTTTATTTGCCGAATTTATCACTTGAAGCAAGCGGGCCCTGCAGAGAGGCGAGGGCGGTTGTTGAAGAGCAGCAGGGTATTCACCGTGTGCTGCTGGCAGACGAAAAAGCGCAGGCAGCTGGCATTCTGCCAGGCCAGTCGGCAAATGCGGCACTGGCGCTCTTATCGTCACTCAGGCTCGAAGAGCGCAGCGTGGTGCGTGAACAGCTGGCGATCGAGTCACTGGCTATCTGGCTCGAACAATTTACGTCAATTGTCTGTATTGCTACTCCTGATGTACTGCTGCTTGAAATCGCAGGAAGCCTGCGTTTATACGGCGGTTTGCAGAGTTTGCGGCAACAAATTGCTGCGGGCCTGAAAGAACAGGGTTTCGATGCGTTGCTGGCCATCGCGCCAACGCCACTTGGCTCAACCTGGTTGGCCAGAGCGGGGCGCCGTGCATGTATACGCGATACAGCGAATCTGGCGACAGCGTTACGCAGCCTACCACTTGCCTGTCTTGATTGGCCGGTCTCGCTGTGTGAAACCCTGTTTGGCATGGGTGTCCGCAATATTGGTGATTGTATGCGCTTGCCGAGGGACGGTTTTGCGCGGCGTTTTGGGGTGCGTCGACTTCTTGAGCTGGATCGTGCACTGGGCCGCTTGCCGGATCCGCGCACAGCCTGGCGTACGCCGGAAAAGTTCTGTGTCGATTACGACATGCCAGAAGAACAAAGTGATAGTGAACTATTGCTGACTCTCTGCCGTGAGTTGTTGCAGTCACTTGAACAATTTCTACTTGTTCGTCAGCTCGGAACACAGCAACTGCATTTTAGTTTTTTCCACTTGAAAGAAGCTACAACGACATTGTCACTGGGTTGCGCCGAGGCTGATCGATCAGTCAAGCACTGGTTTGATTTGTTGCGTATGCGTTTTGAGCGACTGACATTGCCAGAGCCCGTGATGGCGATTCAACTTCGTGCTGGACGGACTCAGGCAGTACAGGCGATGACGAGTCGTCTGGCGTTTCACGGCATAGCCGGCCGTAGTGAACGGCAATATTCAATCACACAGCTTGCAGAGCGAATTGCGGCACGCATCGGTACCCAGTTGGTTAGTCGTGTTACAACGGTTGATGAGCATCGGCCACAGAGTGCTTGGCGCTTACAAGATAGTTTAGATAAGCAGGCAGTTACTGCATTGTCAGTGGATAAACAGGGTGTGCGCCGGCCGTTATGGATGTTGCCTGAGCCTGCATTGTTATCTGCTGAGCAGGATATGCCGTTGCACCAGGGTCGACTGACCTTGCTGGATGGACCAGAACGACTGGAGACAGGTTGGTGGGATGAGGATGGCATCGCTCGTGATTACTACACCGCTGTTAACCCAGGAGGTGTGCATTTATGGGTGTTTCGTAACCGCAGTCATCAGGCGAGCTGGTATTTGCACGGCATCTTCGGATGACGCGGGCCGGTAAAGATCTGCCGGCTTATGCCGAGCTGCATGCGCTCAGTAATTTCACCTTTTTGCGTGGTGCCTCTCACCCTGAAGAGCTTGTCGAAACGGCGGCTGCATTGGGCTACGAAGCGCTGGCCATTACCGACGAATGCTCGATGTCGGGTGCTGTTCGTGCGCATATGGCAGCAAAGCAATATGGCCTGAAGAAACTAATTATCGGTACCGAGCTGCGTTTGCTTAGCGGTCGGAAGCTCGTCGTGCTGGTGCAGAATCGGGCGGGTTACGCAGCGCTCTGTGACCTGATTACGCGAACACGCCGTGCGGCGAAAAAAGGTGAATACAAATTAACCCGACTGGCGTTTGAAAATGGCCTGCCAGGTTGCCTTGTTTTGTGGATTCCGGATGGAAAGTTTTCGCTCGATGTCGAAGACCATTGGGTGCGTGAGACGTTTCGCGATCGTTTATGGATTGCAGTTGAACTGTTAGCTGATGGCAGACAAAGTATGCAACTGCAGAAACTTGATGAAATTTCCCGGCGCTTAAAGCTGCCATTGGTGGCATGTGGTGATGTACATATGCACTGTCGGGCACGTCGAGTTGTACAGGATACGCTGACGGCGATACGCGAAGGCGTCACTGTTGGGCAGGCGGGATTTACGCTATACCCAAATGGTGAGCGGCATCTTCGTGCGCGAAAGACCCTGCAACATACTTACCCGCAGGAACTGCTTGCAGAGAGTGTACGCATTGCTGAAACAATCGATTTTTCGCTCGATGAGTTGTGTTACGAGTACCCCGATGAATTGGTGCCTGCGGGTGACACGCCAGCAAGCTATCTACGCCACCTGACCGAACAAGGGATGTGGCGTCGCTGGCCGGGTGGCATCCCTGACAAAGTTATCGGGCTTGTCGAGCATGAGCTGAAACTCATTGCTGAGTTACGCTATGAGCCGTACTTTCTAACAGTTCATGACATCGTTGCATTTGCTCGATCGAAAAGCATTTTGTGCCAGGGGCGTGGTTCAGCCGCAAATTCTGCGGTTTGTTTTTGCCTGGGAATTACTGAAGTTGATCCTGAGCGTATGTCGATGCTCGTTGAACGATTTATTTCGAAAGAGCGCAATGAGCCGCCGGATATTGATGTGGACTTCGAGCATGAGCGTCGCGAAGAAGTTATTCAGTACATCTACCAGAAATATGGCAGGGAACGAGCAGCATTGGCTGCGACCATTATTACTTACAGGCCGCGCAGCGCACTTCGTGATGTTGGCAAAGCACTGGGACTGAGTACTTTGCAGGTGAGCCGCTTGTCGCGCTCCATGCAGTGGTGGGATGGCCAGGAAATCGATGCTAGCCGTGTGCTTGAGGCGGGTCTGGATCCAGAGAGTCCGATCATCAAGCGATTGCTATACCTCGTGCGAGAGTTAATCGGCTTTCCGCGCCACTTGTCACAGCATGTCGGTGGCTTCGTCATCACCAACGGACCGCTGTCAGAGCTTGTGCCGATCGAGAATGCCAGCATGCCGGATCGCACAGTGATTCAGTGGGAAAAGCGGGATATTGAGGACCTTGGGTTACTCAAAATTGATGTTCTCGGACTTGGAATGTTGACGGCAATTCGCCGTAGCTTCGACCTGATTCAGAATTTCGATGGCAGGCAGTACACGCTTGCAAACATACCCGCTGAGGACGCTGTTGTTTACGACATGATTTGTCGAGGCGAGACCATGGGTGTGTTTCAAATCGAATCACGTGCACAAATGGCAATGTTGCCGCGCCTGAGACCGCGCTGTTACTACGACCTCGTTATTGAGGTCGCCATTATTCGTCCCGGTCCGATACAGGGCGATATGGTACATCCCTATTTAAGACGTCGAAATGGCGAAGAGGCTGTCGACTATCCGAGTGAGGAGGTTAAGGATGTGCTGCAGCGGACACTCGGCGTGCCGATTTTTCAGGAGCAGGTTATGCAGCTCGCTGTCGTTGCCGCCGGATTTACTCCAGGTGAGGCTGATCAGTTACGCCGTGCGATGGCTGCATGGAAACGGCGTGGTGGTCTTGGACCGTTTGAGGAAAAGCTCATTACCGGAATGCGGGAGCGTGGTTACGATGAGGGTTTCGCCCGCCAGATATTTCGTCAGATTGAAGGCTTCGGCGAATATGGGTTTCCTGAGTCGCACTCAGCCAGCTTTGCATTGCTCGTATACGTTTCGGCATGGTTGAAGTGTCATGAACCTGCTGCGTTTACCTGCGCATTATTGAATAGCCAGCCGATGGGGTTTTACTCAGCCTCGCAACTGATTCAGGAGCTTCGTCGACAGGGCGTGGAGGTATTGCCAGTAGATATCCACAGCAGCCATTGGGATTGTTCGCTTGTGGCGGATGACGATGGCAAGGCAGCATTGCGGCTGGGTTTAAGGATGGTCAAGGGCTTGTCTGAAGATGCTGGTCGACGGATTTGTGAGGCACGTCTGGCCGGTACTTATCATGGCATTCAGCAGTTACTGGAAAGGGCAGCGTTGAGCCGTCGCGAGCTCAATGTGCTGGCATCCGCCGATGCCTTGCGATCACTTGAAGGGCATCGGCATAAAGCCCGTTGGGCCGTAGCTGGCGTCGAGAACCCGGAGGGTCTGTTCGCGTCAATGGATCGCTATGAAGCAACGCCGTTGCTGCGTAAGCCCACTGAGGGCCAGAATATCGTTGCCGACTACCAAAGCGTGGGATTGACCCTTGGCCGACACCCGATGCATCTGATTCGGCACCACCTTGATCGCTACCAGCATATTCAGGCAGAGCAGTTAGCGAGCTTTGAAACGGGTAGGGATATCAGCGTGGCGGGTCTTGTGATTACCAAGCAACGACCCGGAACGGCCAGCGGCGTCACGTTTGTAACGCTCGAAGACGAAACGGGTCATATTAATCTAATCGTCTGGAAGCAGGTTGCCGAGACTTATCGTGCAGCGTTGTTGAACGCTCGTTTGATGGGAGTACGCGGAGAATTGCAGATAGAGGGAGCAGTAATCCATGTGATCGCGAAACAGTTGATTGATCACACCGAAATGCTCGGCGGGCTAAGTGTTAGCTCAAGAGATTTTCGCTAGCCGATCTGTACCGACGCCGGAACTTCTTATAAGTCGTCGTCCAGGTTGAAATTGAAAGTGCTATCGATGTTCTCTGCCTTTTCTTTCTGATCCTGAAGTTCCTCGAGGCGGCGGTGAATCTCACGTTTGTGCTGTACATCCGCAGCGTCTTTCGAATCCAGCTTGGCTACCAAGCGACTGACATCGAGCTCGGCTGATGGATCCACCACATCGTCGTCCGCCACATCCTCAAGCACGACCGTATCCTCTGAGAACTCGTTGGATACGCTATCGTCGTCGCCATCGTTCGCAATCTTAGGAGTACTGATTTCTTCAGTCATCTTCGATACCTCTAGCAATCATCACGCCTGCAAGTCAGGTGCACTTACAACAAATATCGTAATCTGTATACCGCGAAAAATCGACCGGTGCAAGACAAGATCAGCGTAAATGAGGCCTGATCGAGGTGATCGGGACCAGTGATGTGAACTCGAAGAGTGCTCAGCGAATCAAGTTATTGATTTCAAAGATCGGTTGCAGGATTGCAAGGACAATTATCATGACGACCGCGCCCATAAACACGATCAACAGTGGCTCCAAAATGCCCAGCAAAGTGGCGATCAGACCATCAACTTCCCGCTCCTGGTAGTCCGCAGTTCGGCTCAGCATTTCCTCCAGGCGTCCGCCAGCTTCACCACTCGCAATCATGTGCATCATGATCGGTGGGAATAGTCTGCTGGCGCCGAGGGCCTTACTGATTGACGTACCTTCGCGAACTCTGAGAGTGGCCTCATTAACAGCCAGTCGCATCGGCAGGTTCTCGATGACTTCTGCTGATATCTTTAAGGCATTGAGAATCGGCACGCCGCTGCCGGCAAGAATGCTGAAGGTTCGAGTAAATCGGGCCGTGTTAATGCCTCGGGACAAGCGCCCGAATATCGGCATTTTCAAAATAGCCTTGTGGTATTTCTGCTTGGGACCCTCTTTGCTTAACAGCCACCAGACACCGTAGACCACCGCGCCGATGCCAATGATCAATAAAAACCAATGGTCCCGAAGAAAGTCGCTGCTCGCAATGAGCCAACGCGTCAGTTTTGGTAGTTCGCCCGATGAATTCTCGAATACTCCGACGATTCGCGGCACGACAGTCGCGAGCATGAAGCTGATGATGCCGACGGACATCATCACCAAGACGATCGGGTAGATCAGCGCGTTGGTGATTTTCTGTCGCAATATTTGCCGGGCTTCTGTGTAATCAGCCAGCCGTTCCAGCACGACGTCGAGGTGGCCGGATTGTTCACCGGCGGCGACGGTCGCTCGGTAGAGTTCAGGGAACGCCTGCGGGAACTCGCCGAGGCCGTCTGCGAGTGTATGGCCTTCCATGACTTTGGATCGAACGCCGAGCAAGATGCTCTTGGTTCTCTGTTGCTCATTCTGTTGGGCAACAGCTAGTAGCGCTTCTTCAAGCGGTAAGCCGGATTGCGATAAGGATGCGAGCTGCCGTGTGAGCATCGCAAGTTCGCTGGTCGATATTCCCTTGCGAAATGAAAAGCTGCTTTGTCGACGAGCTTCTTTTTGGGCAACTTCAGAGACTTGCACGGGCAGAAGTTGGCGATCACGAAGAATCTGCCGCACATGTTTGGCGGTATCGCCTTCGATCAGGCCTTTCGACTGTTTGCCACCCTTATCAAGAGCAACGTATTCAAAGGCACCCATCGTGGAATGTCCGCTCTAGTCTTCGCGCGTTACGCGAAGCAGTTCTTCCAGCGTTGTCTTGCCCGCAAGGACCTGGCGACGACCGTCAGCTCTGATACTTGAGCCCAAAGTGCGCGCGTAACGCTCGATTTTCTGCTCGCTTTCACCATCGTGAATCATCGTACGCATGTCATCATCAACAGCAATGAGTTCGTAAATACCGGTCCGGCCTGCATATCCACCATTCGGGCCGCCTCCGGCACGATAAAGGGTAGGCGGGTTTGCCGGGTCTACTTTTAGCGTCCGGCACTCGTATTCTGTTGCGGTATAGGGAACCTTTGTGGCGTCGTCCAGAACCCGTAACAAACGTTGAGCCAGTACGCCGATCATGCTTGATGCGAGCAAGAAGGGTTCTACGCCCATATCTCGGAGTCGGGCGACTGCGCCAGCGGCAGTATTCGTATGCAATGTCGAAAGTACCAAATGCCCTGTCAAGCTGGCTTGCACGGCAATTTCTGCTGTTTCCAGATCTCGAATTTCGCCGACCATCACGACATCAGGATCCTGGCGAAGAATCGCGCGAAGTCCGCGCGCGAACGTCATGTCGACTTTGGTATTGACCTGTGACTGACCGATACCATCGATGAAATACTCGATAGGGTCTTCGACGGTCATAATGTTGCGCGTGTGGTCATTGATGCGTTCAAGCGCAGCGTACAAAGTGGTGGTTTTACCTGACCCTGTAGGTCCGGTAACGAGAATGATGCCGTGTGGCTTGTGAATAAGGCCATCCATCTTGTCACAGGCAGCTACTTCCATGCCGAGCGACTCAAGGTCAAGTCGGCCCGCTTGTTTGTCCAGCAAACGAAGCACGACTCGTTCACCGTGCCCTGATGGCATTGTCGATACGCGAACATCAACAGCACGGCCGGCGATCTTCAATGATATACGGCCATCCTGAGGAAGGCGCTTTTCAGCAATATCGAGTTTGGACATTACCTTGATTCGTGAGACTACCAACGGTGCCAGTGCGCGCTTCGTTTGTAGAACATCACGTAAGACGCCGTCAACTCGAAATCTGACGCCTAGCCGGTTCTCATACGGTTCAATATGTACGTCAGATGCGTTGTCCTTCACGGCTTCGGTCAACACGGCGTTGATAAAGCGAATGATTGGAGCGTCGTCGTCACTCTCCAGGAGATCGGAGGGTTCCTGTAACTCTTGTGCAACGCGATTGAGATCGACATCGTCATCGAGCCCATCGACCATTTGCATCGCGTTATGGCTGCCTTGCTCATAGGATTCTTGCAGCAGCGTGTCGAAGACTTCCACGGAAACACGGGATAGTTTCAAAGGCACGCCGGCGAATCGACGTGCTTCAGCAATGCTTAACGGCGATGCTCCAGGCCGATAAACTGTGTCTGCTGCATCCGGAAGAATTTCGCGTATCAGCACGCCGTGCCGTTTAGCGAACGAAAACGGCAATGCCCGCTGATCGGACACAGGCCGGGGGTCGTCGTCCGCGACCGGCGGAGTTTCGAGTAATATTTCGGCGTCACTTTCCATTGCTATCACGAATACTTATTGACTGACGTCGTATTGAGCGCCCTGATCGGAGTCGCTGTCATCGGTTTCGCCCGGTGCTTCTTCGTCTTGCGCAGACTCAGATTGCACTCCCTCATTCAAAATATCCTGCTCGGTTAGCTCCGGTAGAGTCGGACGTACGAGACCCGGCATAAGAGGTATGCCTGTGCTTTGATCGATCTGTTGGTAATTGCGCATCTGGTTGTACTTCTGATTGGTCTCAAGCGAGGTCGCAGCAGTATCGCGCAGAATCTTTGGCCGGATAAACACCAGCAGGTTCGTCTTCACTTTTTCGGTCTTGCGGCTACGAAACAACCCGCCTAGCAGAGGTATCTTGCTGAGGTAAGGCACGCTTTGGTCGCTTTCTCTAATCACGTCTTCCAGTAATCCACCGAGCACCAGAATTTGTCCGTCGTCGACGATGACGGTCGTTTCGATGATCCGCTCGTTCGTGATCAGATCAACCGCGCCTGATGCAGCTTGAGCGATGCTGGAAATCTCCGACGTTATCTTCAGCAGCAACGAATCGCCTTCATTAATCTGTGGCGTGATGACTAACTTAACACCGACTTGTTCACGATTGACCGTTTGAAAAGGATTTACGGCGCCACCGACACTGCCTGTATTGGTGTAGGAGCCGGTTACAAACGGCACTTCCTGGCCGACGTTCAACGTCGCCTCTTCATTGTCAGTTGTTACGAGCGATGGCGTTGAAATGATATTCGTATCCGCGTCGCCATTCAGAGCTCTGACTATTGCCGCGAAACTGACGCCGGAATCAGAGATTCTACCAACGCCGAGTGTGATGCCTTCACCGATCAATGAACCCGGATCTACAACTCCGCCACCGCTGATGGCGCCGGCGAGCTGCACGACACCCGGCCCGGCGTCAGGAAAATTCGTTGCGGCAATCGGCGCATTCGAGCCAGACCCCTCTATGGCCCAGGTGACGCCAAGCTCCGATACTTTGTCTGCCTGAACCTCAACGATAATTGCCTCAACCAGCACCTGAGCTCGTCGAATATCGAGTTTGTCCACGATTTGCATCAGCGAGCGCATCATTTTGGGCGGCGCATTGACCACAATGGCATTCGTTTGCGTATCGGCCCATACGCTGATATTCGCATTGGCTGTTGCTCCGCCAGCCTGGCCGGCGGCTGCTGTCTGCTGGCTGGTAAAATGCGTCTGCAATTTGGTCGCGAGATCTTCCGAATCCGCGTAGTGCAGATAGCGCACCTGAGTATCGCCACCATCTTCCAGCGGTGTATCGAGATGTGCGATGAGCGCACGCAGTCGCAATCTTTCGCTCTTGTCGCCGCCAATCAGCACGCTGTTTGTTCTGGCGTCGGCAACAAGACTTGTGGTGACAGGCACTCCATCGGATCTGGGTTGCTGCGTCAGCGCGGTCAATATTCGAACGATCTCTGTGGCAGATGCATGTTCAAGCCGTATGACCTCGATATCTTCGTCGTTGGACTGGTCGATACGTCGGATAATGGTCATCATCCGCTGAACATTGCCGGCCCGGTCAGAGATGATCAGCATGTTCGAGCCGGGATGAGCCACCAGGTGTCCATATTGTGGAACCAGCGGTCGCAAGATAGGCACCAACTGCGCGGCCCCTACGTTATTCACCTGAATAACCTGGGTGACAATATCGTCTGCCCCGCTGGAACTGGCCGTGCCCATGGGGCCTGGGTATTGTCTGGCGGTCGCGTCTGGAACGATCTTGATCAGATCGCCAGTCGTGACAGCGACATAGCCGTGGACTTGAAGAATGGATAGAAACGCCTCATAAAACGCGTCCGGAGACATCGGTGTCGATGACAACATTGTGACCTTGGCATTGACACGAGGATCGATGATGAAATTTTTCCCGGTCACCTCGCCAACGGCTTCCACAATCTGACGAATATCCGCTTCCTTGTAATTCGGCGTTATCGTCGTTTGCTGGCTCACAGCCAATGGAGTCACAGCCAGCGACCAAAATATCAGTAGTGCTGCGAAAATTAACTGTGTGGATTTGCGTAATTCTGATTTCATTCTTCGGGCTCGTCGTCAAGTTCGAGTTGACTGGTTGTCAGTACGATAACTTCTGGCTGTCCATTGCGTTCGACGGTTACTGATACCTGATCAGAACTGCCTAGTGATTGAAATACCTGCATCGCCTGAGCCGGATCGGATAGTGATTGGCCGTCGATATCCTTGACCAGGTCGCCTGGCCGTAAGCCAAGTGCCGCAAATTGTGCGCGATCGCGGCCAGGGTATACGCGGTAGCCTTGTTGTTGACCATTAACAAAGTAGGGCGTTGGTCGAATTACGTCAGCGAGTTTGCTCACGTTTTGAGCGACGACTGCTTGCATACCTTTAGAGTTTGACGACCTGCTGGCTACTGTCGGACTTCTGCGGGCGACCGTTGGGGAAGCCTCGGGGAAATCGTTGGGTAACTTCAAGTTTGTCAGTGTGCCATTCTCATTCAGAACCACCCGATCGGCATAAACAGCATGTAAGGTCGTACCGGATACAACGGTAGCGCCGATTGTGTGCACTTTCTCATCCTTATTGCCATCTGAAATAATAGCGACAGACATGTCGGCAACGTCAGAGGTAATGGTTCCTTTCAATTCCAGACTCGAGATGCCCGTATCCGGAAGATTGTCGGATTCGAAAACCTCCGCCTGAACAATGACAGCTTCATCGTCTGCTACTCCGAACAAGTGCGAGACCGCAATCGTCTCGGCATCCGCAGAGGCGTTGGCAGCGCTAACCTGGGCGAGCGATCCGGCCGGTATGTCTACAATATCGCCCGCTGATGGGCCTGGAACCAGCGACCATATGATTCTTGCGAGCTGCCAGCCGATGACGATAACCAACGCGAGGCTGACCCACAGTGGTAGCAGGCTATTTGCGGCCGCAATCGACTTTGCCCTGTCGAGGCTGGTGAAGTCGGACCATTTTGCTTCTGTTGTCATACGTTAAGTTTGGCCAATCAATGAGGATTCTTCTAGCAGTAAACGCAGCGCAACGATGATAAGGGTTCAAGTCGCCTGTAAACAAGCCTGATCAGTGAAAAATACTATATTTAGCAATGATATACGTGCTTTTCCTACGGCTCAATGAGATTGCGCCGGTTGGCTGGGGCAACTTGCTGAGGCAAAATAATGTGACTTGGACTTGGAGATCGTGGATACGTGCCCATATATGATAACCCGCAAGCAATGCAGCGGGTGAATTACCTGTAAATTTGACGTAATAAGCCACTGGGTTACAGTACTGCTGTAGACAAGATTATGAGTGAACAAAGACCTCAAGATGAGCATCACGACAACTTCGATCTCGCGATCGAAGAGGCGCGGCCCAAGCTAAAAGAGCCGTCGCTGTACCGTGTCGTTCTGCTTAACGACGATTACACGCCAATGGAGTTTGTGGTGGATATTCTCGAGTCGATTTTCAGTATGGATCGTCCCAGTGCGACACAGGTGATGCTGGAGGTGCATACGAAAGGCAAGGGAATTTGTGGCGTATTTAATTACGAGATTGCAGAGACCAAGGTCGCGCAGGTGTCGGGTTTGGCAACCCAGCATCAGCATCCCTTGCTGTGCACGATGGAGGAATCCTGATTGAGAATTCGAGCCCGGGAGTTGAGGACAAAAAATGCTAAGTAGTGAATTGGAATTCTGCCTTAATGAGGCATTTCAGAATGCTCGCGACAAGCGACACGAATTCATGACAGTTGAGCATTTGCTGCTGGCCTTGCTCGATATCCCGAAAGTGAATGAAATCCTTAAGGCGTGCGATTCAAACCTGACCGAGCTGCGGCGCCAATTGGTGGACTACATTGATGAGCAAACGCCCAGGCTGCCGATGGACGATGAGACCGACGTTCAACCGACCCTGGGTTTTCAACGCGTTCTGCAACGGGCTGTGTTTCACGTCCAGTCGAGTGGTAAGAAGGAGGTTACGGGCAGCAATGTGCTGGTCGCGGTATTTAGTGAAAAGCAGTCGCAAGCGGTCTACTTTCTTGCTCTGCAGGATATCGCTCGCCTCGACGTCATTAATTGCATTTCGCATGGCCTGCCTCAGGTGCCTGGCGAAGCCGGCACTGACGAGCAGGAACCGTCCCTGGAACCGGATGGAGAGCCAGAGGCGTCGCCACTCGACAAGTTTGCAGCAAATCTCAATCAACTCGCTGTTGAGGGCAAGATTGACCCGTTGATCGGGCGCGAGCTTGAGATTGAACGAACGGTGCAAATCCTCTGCCGCCGCCGTAAGAATAATCCTCTGTATGTGGGCGATGCGGGAGTCGGCAAGACCGCGCTTGCGGAGGGTTTGGCGAGACTGATCGTCGAAGAGCGCGTACCCGATGTTCTTAGTAACGCCACTGTGTACGCATTGGACATGGGTTCTTTGATTGCAGGCACCAAGTACAGGGGCGACTTCGAAAAGCGCCTGAAGGGTGTCATTGCAGAAATCGAAAAAGACCCTGGCGCTATCCTGTTTATCGACGAGATTCATACCGTCATAGGCGCAGGCGCTGCGTCTGGTGGCGTTATGGACGCAAGCAATCTGATCAAACCCGTACTGGCGAATGGTCGCCTTAGATGCATCGGATCAACCACGTACGCGGAATATCGCGGCATATTTGAGAAAGATCACGCGCTGGCCAGGCGGTTTCAGAAGGTCGATGTGCCGGAGCCAACCCTGGAAGAAACAGTCGCGATTCTGCACGGCCTAAAGTCGCGATTTGAAGAGCATCATGGGGTCAAGTACGACTCGGATGCGATTCAGGCGGCGGCCGAGCTGGCGGTCAGGCACATCAATGATCGGAAATTGCCCGATAAAGCTATTGATGTCATTGACGAAGCTGGTGCATATCTGCGCTTGCAGCCGGCTGAAGATCGCGGCGAGTCGGTCACAGTAGAGATGGTCGAGAATATTGTCGCGAAAATGGCAAGAATTCCGGCTAAGAGTGTTTCGTCATCTGATCGCGATGCATTGCGCACATTAGATCGCGACCTCAAGCTTTCGATATTCGGACAGGACACTGCGATCGGTGCGTTGAGTTCTGCTATCAAGATGGCGCGCTCAGGTCTTCGCGAAGACAAGAAGCCTATCGGTTCGTTCCTGTTTGCAGGTCCAACCGGTGTTGGCAAGACGGAAGTTACTCGGCAGCTCGCTTTTTTGATGGGCGTGGAATTGATCCGATTTGATATGTCGGAATACATGGAGCGGCATACGGTATCTCGACTGATCGGCGCACCACCGGGCTACGTTGGTTTCGATCAGGGCGGCTTGCTGACTGAGGCCGTGACCAAGAATCCCCATGCGGTTGTGTTGCTGGATGAGATCGAGAAAGCACATCCGGAAGTATTCAATCTGTTGCTGCAGGTAATGGATCACGGTGTACTAACAGACAACAATGGACGTCAGGCAGATTTTCGCAACGTTATATTGGTGATGACGACGAATGCAGGCGCACAGGAAATGAGTAGAGCGTCTATCGGCTTCACGAAGCAGGATCACAGCACTGATGGCATGGAGATAATTCGCAAGTCATTCAGTCCTGAGTTCAGAAACCGGCTTGATTCCATCATTCAGTTCGCTGCGCTTGATGAGCTATCAATCAAGCGGGTAGTGGACAAGCTGGTTGTGGAACTCGAGGCGCAGCTCGGATCCAATAATGTCACGCTGGAGTTGGACGACGATGCAAGGGACTGGATTGCTGAACGTGGCTACGATGCGAAAATGGGTGCCCGGCCGATGGCGAGAATCATCCAGGAGCACATCAAGCGCCCGCTTGCAGAAGAGTTGCTGTTTGGCAGTCTCGCCGATGGCGGACACGTGCGGGTCTCGGTAAGCGCCGAAGATGGATTGCAGTTGAGATCGGATCCGGCTCTGAAAGAGCTTTCCCATATGCCGGAAGCGTAAGCCTCGGCGCTTTGCGTCGGCCTACGGCCTATCTGCCCCGGTAGACAATTCGACCCTTGCTCAGGTCGTAAGGGGTCAGCTCCACCGTTACTTTATCTCCGGTGAGTATGCGAATGTAATTCTTGCGCATTTTTCCTGAAATATGCGCAGTGACAACATGACCATTTTCGAGTTCAACCCGAAATGTCGTGTTCGGAAGCGTCTCATTGACGACTCCTTCCATCTGAATGGCATCTTCTTTCGCCAAGGTGTTTATATCTCTCTATGAAAAGGCACGCGAATTGTGCAGAAAGGATGCGCCTATTGCAATGAACAGCACGCTCATTTGGACAATAAATCGCGGATTAGCAAAGTTTTTTCGGGCCAGAGCTTAAAACGGGTCGCGGGCTGGCAGGCTTGCTCAAGTGTATCGGCGAATTCGCGTCTCGGGATCGTCGTTGCTCCCAGGGTCTTCAGGTGCTCCGAAACGACCTGACAGTCGAGTAAGTCGAAGTCGTTTTCGAGCATTACCTGAAGTAGCCCCAGCAGTGCGAACTTCGATCCGTTAGTTTCGCGGCTGAACATTGATTCGCCGAAAAAAACTTTTCCGATGGCTAATCCGTACAAGCCTCCGATCAACTGATCCGACCGCCAAACTTCAACTGAATGAGCCCAACCCTCGTGGTGCAGCCGTGCATACGCCGCTGCCATGTCAGATGTAATCCAGGTTCCCTGTTGGGCCTCGCGCTTTGCCGCACACTCGCCGATGACTGTCCCAAAAGCCTTGTTGAAGGACAGGGTCAATGATGAGTTTCGAGCGGCTTGCCTGAGGCGTCGTGCGATGTGAAACCCATCTGGCCTGAGGACGCAACGAGGATCCGGCGACCACCACAGGATGGGTTGACCATCGTCATACCAGGGGAAAATCCCATTCGCATAGGCATTGACTAGTCGTTCTGAACTCAGGTCACCGCCAGCGGCAAGCAGCCCATCTGGTTCATCGAGTGCGAGGTCTATATCTGGAAATGCTGCAGGCGGATCTGATGGCTTCAACCAGGTGATTTGCTGATCGCTCACGACGAATCCTGTGAGTCATCGCGATACGGGCTATGGTCGTCAACAGCTTGCATGTAATGTTCGATGTGCCGCGATTCCTCATCGACATAATTCTCAATAGCGGCAAAAAATTCCGGATGCGCAAGCCAGTGCGCGGACCAGGTAGCTACGGGCACAAATCCGCGGCTTATTTTGTGTTCACCCTGTGTGCCGGGTTCGAAGGCCTGGATGTCATTCTCAATGCAATGTTCGATTCCCTGGTAGTAACAGGTTTCGAAATGCAGGGCGTTGTAATCGCTGTCACTGCCCCAGTATCGGCCGTAGAGGACACGCGCGCTTTCGAAGAACACCGCTGCCGCGATCGTCGTATCTTCTCGTTCGGCGAGGATAACGAGGATATTTTCTGGCAATCGTTCGCCAACGGTTTTGAAGAAGTCCAAATCGTAATAGGGCAGTGAGCCTCGCCGCATGAAAGTAATGCTGATGAGGCGATGCACAGTTTCCCAGGTTTGCGGATCAATATCTTTACCACGAATACGGCGAAACGAGATGCCAGCTTCGGTCGCGTGACGTCTGTCGCGCCTGGCTTTCTTGCGTTTCGCCGCACTAAACGTTGCGAGAAAATCGTCGAAGCTGGCATAGCCGCGGTTGTGCCAGTGAAACTGGCAGGCTTTTCGAATGCTAAGGCCGGCGTCGCGCAGTGCGGGCAATTCGTCATCGGTTGGGAATTGCACATGCAGAGACGAGCAGCCTGACTCTCTGGCGAGTTTTATTGCAGCTTCCAGCAAGGCTGCTGTGGCAGCCTGATCGTCCGGGTCTCTGAGTAACATGCGTCGGCTGGGTGCGGGAGTAAAAGGTACGGCAGAAACCAGCTTGGGGTAATAATCGAGTCCTGCTCGCTCGTACGCCTCTGCCCAGGCCCAGTCGAACACGAATTCACCCCAGGAGTGGCTCTTCTGGTATAGAGGCAGGGCCGCTCGTAAGCCCGAACTGTCGCTGATGGTCAGGTGCCGAGGCGACCAGCCCGTTGCGGCAGACACGCAGCCGCCGTGTTCGGCCGCGTGGAGGAATTCGTGGCGCAGGAATGGGTAGTCATCGCCAAGCAGACGATTCCACGCTGCCGGGTCGAGTTCGGAAATCGAATTATGAACGGTGACCTGCATCAGGACATTGGCATATCAGGCCGCAGCGTCATCCGCCCCGGTGGCCTGAAGCGCATCCAGGTACTTTTCAGCATCCAGCGCCGCCATACATCCGACACCCGCTGAAGTAATCGCCTGCCGGTAGATCTGGTCGGCGACATCGCCCGCCGCGTAGACACCCGCAACGCTGGTGGCAGTCGCATCTCCTTCAATACCCGACTTAACCGTGATGTATCCGTTCTTCATTGTCAGTTGCTCATCAAACAGGCTGGTATTCGGGCTGTGGCCAATGGCGATAAAAACACCATCCAGGGCGATGTCGGTAGTTTGCGCCTCGCCCTTGGTGCTGCGTACACGCAGACCCGTCACGCCGGAGTCGTCGCCCAGAACTTCATCAACCACATGGTCCCAGAGCAGTTCGACTTTTCCCTCTTTGGCTTTCTCAAACAGATGGTCTTGCAGGATCTTCTCAGCACGTAACTCGTCTCTGCGGTGCACGAGGGTTACCTTCGATGCAATGTTGCTCAGGTAAAGAGCCTCTTCGACCGCTGTATTGCCTCCGCCGACAACGGCAACATCCTTGCCGCGGTAGAAAAAGCCATCGCAGGTTGCACAGGCTGAGACGCCGCGACCTTTGAACGCTTCCTCCGAGGGCAGGCCGAGGTACATGGCGGTCGCACCGGTAGCAATGATCAGCGCATCGCAGGTGTAGGTTGCGTAATCGCCTTGCAGCTTAAACGGACGTTCAGATACATCGGCTGTATGGATATGGTCATTGATGATTTCTGTGTTGAACCGCTCAGCATGCTTGAGCATGCGATCCATCAACGCGGGCCCCTGCAGTCCCTCAACATCGCCTGGCCAATTGTCCACATCGGTCGTTGTCATCAGCTGGCCACCTTGTTCCATGCCAGTGACAATGACTGGGTTCAAGTTCGCACGGGCAGCGTAAACTGCTGCGGCGTAGCCGGCTGGTCCGGAGCCCAAAATCAGAACCCGGCAATGTTTCAATTCACTCATGTATAATTTATCCCTTAATTTCTAAACGGCATTCCGCTGGCAGACCCCAAAACATGTGACCCGGAAACGGATTTTCAAGGGCGCGCTGCGCAGGTGCAACTGCAGATGATTGAAATCTCGGGGTAGTGTAGGGAAAACAGCTTCGGGGAGCACCCGGAAATATTAGCTGGCGAATAGCGCAGCTATAGCCGTGACACTGTGTAGAGATGCCGAAGAGTAATTATCAACGATTGTTGCTATTCATTTATTTATTAAAATCAGTTGATTAAGACTGATAAGTTATAGTTTACTTTACCTATGGCCAAAGCTCGAAAAGCAGTTGAACCTGTCTCACGCATGTCCGCACCAGTGCATCGCGCACTGCGCGAGGGGGCGCTCTATGTGTTTGGCGCTATTAGCCTAATCCTCTGGTACGCATTGTTCACCTACGACGCAGCGGATCCCGGACCCAGTCTGGCGACCAGTAGCGTGGACGTCAGTAACGGGGTTGGTCGTGTTGGCGCATATGCGGCTGATTTTCTGTTCAGTTCCTTTGGGCGACCAGCGTATTTGTTCACCATCATGGTTTTCTACCTTGGCTGGATGTTGTATCGCGAGCAGAAGACGCAACAGACGCTGAGCAAGATGGACTATGGACTGCGTTTCGCCGGGTTTTTGTTGACGCTGATTTCGAGCTGCGCCCTGTCAACCCTGCATTTTTCTTCGGCGGGATTTAATGAAACCGCAGGCGGCGTAATGGGGCGGGTGGTCGGTTTTGGTCTCGAGGGCGTGATGAAGTTGCTCGGCGCCAGCATTCTGTTGTTTTTTGTCTGGGTAGCGTCCGTATCGTTGTTCCTGGGTATTTCCTGGTTTTCGGTCATGGATCGAGTTGGCAGGAGCTGCCTGCTCGGCTACGAGCGTTTGCTATTCAAGATCGGAGAGTTGCGAGACAAGGCCGAAGGCAGACGGCAATTGGCCGCACGGCAGGACGTCATTGAGGTTGAGAAAAAACGCACAGCTAATCGTTCCCGTCCACGAATTGAACCTGTATTGCCAGCGCTGGAACCGAGTGTGAGAGCAGAGAAAGAGCGGCAAGTGCCACTGTTCGACCCACCGGCTGCCGGAGAGCTACCACCACTTTCGCTGCTCGATGACCCACCACCGAAGAAGGGTGGCTATTCGGTTGAATCCCTGGAAGGAATGTCACGCCTGGTGGAGATAAAGCTCAAGGATTTCGGTGTTGACGTTGAAGTTAAGTCGGTATCTCCAGGACCGGTAATCACGCGATTTGAGCTTGATCCAGCGCCGGGAGTGAAAGTCAGTCAGATCTCAAATCTCGCCAAGGATATTGCGCGTTCCTTGTCGGTAGTCAGCGTGCGTGTGGTTGAAGTGATACCGGGCAAGTCTTTTGTGGGACTGGAAATTCCGAATGAAATTCGGGAAATGGTAACGCTCGGTGAGATATTGAAGTCCCGTGCCTACGAAGACCTCACATCGCCTTTAACGCTGGCGCTCGGAAAAGACATTGGTGGCAGCTCCGTGGTCGCAGATCTGGCGCGCATGCCGCACTTACTCATCGCGGGAACAACCGGGTCGGGCAAGTCGGTAGCGATTAACGCAATGATTCTCAGTTTGCTCTACAAGTCGCAACCTGAGCAGGTGCGATTGATCATGGTCGACCCGAAAATGCTCGAGTTGTCGGTGTACGAGGGAATTCCGCATTTGCTCACGCCAGTTGTAACTGACATGAAAGAGGCGGCCAATGCGCTGCGCTGGTGCGTCGCAGAGATGGACCGACGTTACGGCCTCATGGCGGCGCTGGGTGTCCGAAATATTGGAGGCTACAACCGCAAAGTGAAAGATGCGATCGATGCGGGAGAACCGATCAAGGATCCGACCTTCAAACCGCCAACTCTGATCGACGACGAAAAACCGATTGAGCATCCGACGCTGACACCGTTGCCGTACATAGTCGTCATCATTGATGAATTGGCCGACATGATGATGATTGTCGGTAAGCAGGTCGAGCAATTGATCGCTCGGCTTGCACAGAAAGCACGCGCGTCTGGTATCCATATGTTGCTGGCGACGCAACGACCATCAGTTGATGTCATCACCGGACTGATTAAGGCCAATGTGCCGACGCGAATCGCTTTTCAGGTTTCAGCCAAAGTGGATTCACGGACTATTCTCGATCAAATGGGCGCGGAGACACTATTGGGTCATGGTGACATGTTGTATTTGCCGCCGGGAACCTCGGTACCGACACGCGTGCACGGCGCTTTTGTCGATGATAATGAGGTGCATTCTGTTGTAAGACACCTGAAGATGAGTGGGCAACCCCAGTATTTAGATGAAATTCTTGATGGTCCCGCTAGTCCAACACCAGGCTTGACGGGGCTTGAGTCTCTCGATGGAGATGCGGAGCAGGATCCGTTGTACGACCAGGCGGTTCAGGTTGTGATGGATACGCGTAAAGCCTCGATATCGGGCGTACAACGACGATTGAAGATTGGTTACAACCGTGCGGCCAGAATGGTCGAAAACATGGAAGCGGCGGGGCTTGTAGGGCCATTGCAGTCAAATGGTTCCAGGGAAATTCTGGTCCCGGCGACGGCCAAGGAGTAGTTCAATGAACGAACACGGAAGCTGTTGGATGAGCCGCATACTGGCATGCGTCGCGTTCTTGTTCGCCGGGCAGATCGCCTTGGCCGAGGTTGATTCGAAGGACGATGGTCAGTTACTGATTGATGAATTTATCCTGGACATAGCCACAATGCAGGGCGGCTTCCAGCAGTCGTTGGTCGATGCTGATGGTGAGGTTGTGGAGCAAACAGAGGGCACTTTGAAGATACAGCGGCCGGGCCAGTTTCGATGGTCGTACACCGTACCTTACGAACAAACTCTGGTTGCTGATGGACTGAATGTCTGGAGTTACGACGTTGATCTCGCGCAAGTAACGGTCAAGCCACAGCACGAAGCCTTGAGCAATACCCCGGCACTTCTGCTT
Organism: uncultured Woeseiaceae bacterium; assembly: GCA_964528965.1. Taxonomy (GTDB): domain Bacteria; phylum Pseudomonadota; class Gammaproteobacteria; order Steroidobacterales; family Woeseiaceae; genus UBA1847. The sequence continues at coordinate 7,915 of CAZGVL010000026.1, read as the reverse complement.
GGCGGATCCGCTGATGCCATCAGCCAGTTCAATTATGAGACCAGTTTCGTCGAGAATGAAACGACCTGGGTCAGGCTTAGCCCAAAGAACACCGACAGTGGCTTTAAGCGAGTTGAGCTCGGGTTTGCAGATCGCACACTTTATCGGATGGTGTTCTACGACAATCTCGAGCAGCTGACACTGGTCGAATTGCATGATGTTGAAGTCAACGAACCCATTGATCCGGCATATTTTGAATTTTCGATACCCGACGACGTTGACGTCGTCGGTACCCCGGCTTCCGCCCAAATAATGGTCAAGTAATGCTACCGCTGCGCTATATGCGCCGCTGGCAGTTGGCCAGCATTGTGATTCTTATTCTGGTCCTGGCGGCTACGCTCATGCCGGCTATATGGTTCTTCGATAGCCGCCGTGAGTTTGCTAGCTGGTTTTTTGACGTCGACAAATTGTTGCACGGCGTAACTTTCATGGTCCTGGCTGTCTGGTTTTCTGGCCAATACAAGCGCGGTTCCTACTGGCAAATTGCGCTTGGGCTGATTGTGTTCGGCCTTGTGATAGAAGGCTGCCAGAGACTGGTGACCTATCGAACCGCTGAGTGGTTTGATGTTGCAGCGGATGTAGCAGGGATCATTGTTGGCCTTAGCGTCGCGCTGGCAGGATTGGGCGGCTGGAGTTTGCGGCTTGAAAACTGGTATGCGAGTCGCGTAGCAGGGTAGTGAGCGATGAATGACCTATTTGCAGTAGACCCAACCGAGAACATCGAACGCCCACTGGCGGACCGAATGCGGCCTGCCAATCTTGACGAGTTCTACGGCCAGCAGCATCTGTTGCAGGACGGTAAGCCACTGCGTCGTGCGATTGAACATGGGCGCACACACTCGATGGTGTTTTGGGGGCCACCGGGAACTGGCAAGACGACGTTGGCGAGAATGATCGCGACGACCACAGATTCGCATTTTATTGCTTTGTCAGCCGTGATGGCCGGTGTCAAAGATATTCGTGCTGCGGTGCAGGAGGCCAGTCAACACCGGCAGGTCTCCAATCGCGGAACCGTGCTTTTCCTTGACGAGGTACATCGATTCAACAAGTCACAGCAAGATGCATTCTTGCCGTTTGTCGAAGACGGGACGCTGACTTTTGTGGGCGCGACCACTGAGAACCCGTCTTTCGAATTGAACAACGCATTGCTCTCGCGTGCGCGCGTCTACGTTCTCAAGACCCTGGACCACGCTTCCATGGTGGAAATATTGAATCGTGCGCTTGCCGACAAAACACGCGGCCTGGCCGGGAAATACACGATTGCTGACGACTCCCTGCAGTTAATCGCGACGGCCGCAGACGGGGATGCGCGACGTGCGTTGAATTTGTTGCAACTGGCTTCGGATCTGGCGGAAGACGACCAAATCACTGAGGCAATTGTCAAGGAGGTCGCGTCCGGTGGTCGGCGCCGTTTCGACAACAAGGGTGAGTACTTCTACGACCAAATATCAGCGCTGCACAAGTCAATTCGCGGGTCTGATCCTGACGCATCCCTGTATTGGCTGATGCGTATGCTCGACGGAGGATGCGACCCGTTGTACGTTGCCAGGCGTATGATTCGCGTTGCCTCTGAAGATATCGGCAATGCGGACCCGAGGGCCCTGCAATTGACATTGAGCGCATGGGAGACGCTGGAGCGTCTCGGCAGCCCGGAGGGCGAGTTGGCGTTGGCACAAGCAACCCTCTATCTCGCATGCGCGGCCAAGAGTAATGCCGTCTACGAAGCGGCGAAAGCAGCGCAGGCTGATGTTCAGGAATTCGGCTCGCTGGAGGTGCCTGTGCATCTTAGAAACGCGCCAACGCGGCTCATGAAAGAGCTCGGCTATGGTGAACAGTACCGCTACGCACACGCCGAAAAAGACGCTCACGCAGCGGGGGAAAAATATTTTCCCGACGACATGGATGAGCGTAAGTATTATCATCCCGTGGCTCGCGGCCTGGAGATCAAGATTCGGGAAAAACTGGCCGATATTGAGCAACGTAATCGTTCCCGCAAGAAGGCAGACTCCTGAAGATTTAAACGATGATAGATCCTAAACAGCTAAGACAGGCGACCGATGATGTCGCTGCAAACCTCGCACGGCGTGGCCATGTGTTCGATACGGCAGCGTATCTCACGTTGGAAGAACGCCGTAAGGCTATCCAGATTGAAACCGAAAGCCTGCAGAATGAGCGTAACTCACGTTCCAAGTCTATAGGTCAGGCCAAAGCCAAGGGTCAAGATATTGCGCCGCTTCTTGCAGCCGTAAAGGACCTGGGGGATAAACTGGACAGTAGCCAGACCGAGCTACAAGCCGTTCAAGCTGCCTTGCTGGAGATCGAGCTTGGTCTGCCGAACCTGCTCGCAGATGATGTACCCGACGGTCGTAGCGAAGATGACAATCAGGAAATGCGTCGCTGGGGTGAGCCTGCAGAATTCGATTTCAAGCCACTCGATCACATCGAGCTGGGCGAATCTCTGGGAATGCTCGACTTTGATGCTGCAAGCAAATTATCAGGCTCACGTTTTGTTGTCATGCGCGGTCCCCTTGCTCGACTGCAACGGGCATTGATCCAGTTCATGCTGGATACGCATACGGGCGAGCATGGTTATGAGGAAGCGTACGTCCCGTATCTTGTGCAAAGCGATGCGCTGATCGGCACCGGACAACTACCAAAGTTTGAAGAAGACCTTTTCAGGACGACCACGGATACACCGTATTATCTTATTCCTACGGCAGAAGTGCCGCTTACGAATCTTGGCAGAGATGCGATTTTTGAAGCGGGCGATTTGCCACTCAGGTTAACCGCGCATACTCCCTGCTTCAGGTCTGAAGCAGGTTCTTACGGTCAGGATACGCGCGGTATGATTCGCCAACATCAGTTCGAGAAGGTCGAATTGGTGCAGTTTGTTGCTGCAGACAAGTCAGCAGATGCGCTTGAAGAACTCACTGGGCATGCAGAAAAAATATTGCAGCTGCTAGAGCTCCCGTATCGTGCTGTTGCGCTGTGCTCAGGCGATGTTGGTTTTGGTGCGGCGAAGACCTACGACCTTGAAGTCTGGCTGTCAGGCCAGCAAAGGTATCGGGAGATTTCGTCCTGCAGCAACTACACCGACTTTCAAGCTCGACGGATGCAAGCGCGCCGTCGAAATCCCGAATCCGGTAAGCCAGAACTTCTACACACTCTAAACGGTTCGGGTGTGGCTGCAGGCAGAGCCCTGGTCGCAATCATGGAAAATTACCAACAGGCCGACGGCAGCATACGCATTCCCAAAGTGCTGCAGCGCTACATGGGTGGATCGGAAGTAATCTCCACTTGATAGCCTGGCTCAGGTAAGCCGGCGATCAGGACTTGCCTCTTACTTGCACAGTACGTCGCTTTTTAGTGCTGCCAGGGCATTGGTCCAGCGGTCCTGCGACAGTCGGTAATATTCTTCCCAATCCTCGCTGTCAGGGATGCCCGCGATGACAACCGTGACCAAAGTACAACCGTCCGTCTCGCGCAGCAATATCTCCGCGGTAATGGGCCCGGTCGCAAGCGGACCTTCCTCACGCATATTCTGAATCACCGCACGCAAGCGCCGTGGTGGCATGAAAATATCAATTCTGCCGCGAATATTGTATCCATCTCGCAATGCGAGATCGAAAGTGCCACCTATATACGGTGAGAATGATCCTTCTCGGGCAAGCCAACGATTGATGTCATCAATTTGGGTGATCGCACTCCAGACTTCATCGATCTCGCAAGCGATTTCCAGCTCAGAACGATGACTTCGTGTAACTGGGTCAATGTGTGCACCTACCGCTGGTTTAGTACTTTCAATCGGCGGCTTGATCTTTTCCTGTTGTTCGGGGTAGGACACGATATGTAAGTCGCGTTGCGGGAACGGAATAATGATGCCAGCTTCATGGAATTCCCTTTCGATAGCGAAGTTCAGATCGCTCAATACCGAGAAGCGCCGCTCTATACGTTGAAGACGCACTCGCAGCTCGAAGTCGAGCGAACTTTCGCCGAACCCCATAAACAGCGCACGGGGAGCCGGTGCACGCCCATCAGTGATGACATCAGCGTGCTCACGGGCAACCGATTCAAGAATATCTCGCACTCTCTCCACATCTGAGCCGTACTTGACACCAACCGTTATTCGCAGCCGTCCATGTGTATCGCGCAGCACCCAATTCGTGACTCGACCGGAGACCAACTCGGAATTGGGGACCAACACGTTCTGGTTATCAAGCGTCTCTATTTCTGTCGCTCGAATGCGAATGCTTCTGACAAATCCTTCAACTTCTCCCTCTCCAACAGTAATAAAATCGCCAGCCCTGATCGGGCGTTCAAACAGCAGAATCAAGCCGGAAATGAAATTGTTCGCTATTTCCTGCACGCCAAAACCGATGCCAACGGCAAGGGCAGCACTAACGATAGCCAGACCGCCGAGATCCACGCCGGCAAGCACAAGCGATATGAGTACAGCGGCAACAAAACCGACATAGCCGAACAACGTAACAATAGCTTCACGAGCGCCGCGTTCCATATTGATATGTTGTAGCCAACGTCGGTCAATCCAGCGTTTGATCCAACCGATGAGAACGATAATGCCGACGAAAATGAAGATGCTGCCGATAATTTTGAGCGGTACCAGTTTGACTCCACCGATTGTGGTACCGAGAAAAATCAGGTCAAACAGCCGATCCAGTGTCGTGCCAGAGTCATCCCAGACATAAATCATGTAGACAACAAAACTGAGCCACAGCACAAGATCTGCGACGAGTTGCATGAACCCTATACCCGTGCGTGAGCCGCCTTCTTTCACGCCAAGTGAGGCGCGAACCTGCGCTGCTGCCGGCGTATCCTTCTGTATCAGGTAGTGGAAGGACTGATAGACCGTCCACAACAAAATCCACAGGATGAACAATGCCAGCCCGGTTCGGGTGATGCCGTGGATTACGAATCCCGCCAGGTTCTGATAGCCCGCAAGAACACCGATAATACTGAAGCTCGACCCGGCAATTGCGATCGTGCGCATAACTCTGAAGCGTCCGCGCAACGCCGGAATTCGAGGGAGGTATAGCAGGATCGAGAGCAGGGCGGTCGCAAGCAGGAATATCATCGCTGCTCGGCCAGTCACATAGGGCTCCAGAATTCTGACCGATAGCCAGTTGCCACCAAGAACGACGAAGCTGGCACAGATGGTGAGTAACAGAACACGCAAGCGCAACCGTATAGGTTTGACGTGATCGGGGATCAGGCCCTTGACCTCAGCCGAAGGTGACAGCGGACCAGTCGCCCAATTAATAACTACACAACCGAGTCCGAAAATCAGAATCGCGCTTGCAACGCGAATTACCAGTAATTCAATTGAGGCAGCTTCGATAGTCGCCAGCAGCACGAGTAGCAGAGCGGCACCTTCAAGCCACAAAGGCGCGAACTCGGCCAGAGGTTTCGGCACCAGATACTTCATTTGTGGTGTTGCGTCGTCGCCGCCAGCCTTCGCGTACCAGGCGCTAAATCGGTATCGAATATACAGGCCCAAAAAAGCGGCCAGGCCGCCAGCGACAACGAGCAACCACAGCAACTGAATGGGCGTTACATCATCGATCAATGCCAGTGACAGCGATTGCCCGATTCGGGTGGGCCAGGTCGCAGCGCGTTCCGGAAACTCACGAACCAGAGTGACAATGGATTGTGTCCGGTTGGAGAGAAACTGTGCGGATAGTTTGCTTTGTATATCTGTTATGCGTGCCGACAATGCGTGCGCGGCATCTTCAACGCCCTTACACCGACTTTGTGCTGCAATCGCCTCATCCAGCGCAGCTCGAATACCCTGACGCTGGTCCATAATCGCAAAGCCTGCAACTTCCGGGTCAATGTCCTTCAGCGGGGCAAACCGCAGTTCAAGCCGCGTCCGTTCCAGACTATTGAGTTCGGCACAGGCCGCCGACTCAGCCTCAAGTTTGACGGCACGAGAACGAGCGCTGGTAAGATAGACTTCGTCGATCGCCTCAACGTCGAGTTTCTCGTTTATTTCTCGAATCTCGTCCGCTGCCGCGAGTTCGTCGAAAGAGGGCGTCTCCTGTGCGGCACCAAAGAGTGGCGCGAACAGCAATAGCGCAGCGAATAGTTGGAGGATTCGGCGAATGGATCGCCGCTCAGAGTGTGCTGCTGCTGTCATTGTAAATTTTGTGGGTAGTAGTTGAGGACAGGCGCATTATAGCGCCTCAATAGGTCGTGAATGGCACAGGCGAAAAAAAAGGTCCGCGAACGGACCTTTTCGGTTGCTATAGTTAATAGTGGCTACATCTAGTTGCGACTCATGAACAAGCGCAGGATGTACCAGAACATCATCGCAATGGACGCGAAAAGCTGCAGCGATGCTGCAACGTACTTATCTTGTGGGTAGTGATGCAGAATGTTCGAAGTGTCGTAGAGCACCGCGGCACCAGCGAATCCGATCATCGCAATGGAAAACCAGGTACCCAGTTCAAATCCGAAAATCATGCTCGAGAAAATACCAACGACTGCCAGCATACCGCCCCACACAAGCATTCCACGCAGGAACGAAAAGTCCTTGCGCGTGATCATCGCGGTGGCGACCAGCCCAACCGCCCCGAGTACGGTGACGCCGGCTGCGCTTTCGATGATGCCTTCATACTGCATGGCCGCTATGAACAGCATTGGCGCAAAAATCAGCGCTTGCAAGAATATAAACGCGGCGAATGCCGCATATTGAGCAGCGGTAGACTCCAAACGATGAGCGACATGCGTCGCACCCCATCCAGCGACAATGAACGCGCCCAGCACCATCCACCAATTGTTGAGCATTGGACCCGCGATCGCTGCAGATATGCCAGATGTAAAGAAATACGAGCTGATTGCCGCGAACGCGAGTATTGCGCCCACAACGTGCGCGTAACACTTCCAAATGAATTCTGACCGGCTGTCAACAGAAAGGGCCGATACTGGTGTCATGTGACTTACGTTGCTCTGCATTCGTGGTGCTCCTGCTTAATATGATGGCTAAAGTCTAGCACTAATGAATTGGCACTATTGATCGATTAAACCGATCCGAATAGCCCGAATTCTCTGACATTTGGGCGTCTGGCGGTGATTCAAGGCTGTGCTTGCTACCACGGGAGCGCGTATCCCTCGGCGTGCCAAAATCCGCCGCTGTTATCGAGGTTCAGTTCATCAATTCTGGCAATCAGACCCGCCGCGGAATCAGCCGGCGAAACCCCCTGGCCGCCGGTCATCTCAGTTGCGACGAACCCTGGGTGCAATAACGTTACGGCAATACCTCGGGGATTAAGCTCCAGCGAGAGATTTGTGCCAATTTGATTGACCGCAGTCTTCGATGCCCGGTATCCGTAGTATCCCCCGGAAGAATTGTCGGCAATCGAACCGACCCGGCTGCTCACAATAGCGACCTTTGATCCCTCGCCGAGATTGTCGCGCAATGCTTCAGTGACCCTCAACGGGCCGAGCGTGTTGACGCTATATTGCTCCATCATGTCTGCGTAATTCAGTTCACCAAACGTGTCGCCACGCAGGATCCCTGCATTGTTGATGAGGATATCAATGATCTGCTCACCGATCGCCGCTTTGAGTACTGGCATTGAATCGTCACGACCTACGTCGATTCCCGTGACTAATCGAATGCCCAGATTCTGTAATGCGTCATTCTCAGCTCGACATACACCAATGACGTCGTCTCCGCGATCGTGCAATTGCTTGCACAGTTGTAAGCCGATGCCGCGATTACAACCTGTTATCAGAATTGTGGACATTGAATTTCCTGAATAGTCAGTTGAAAAAAAAGAGCCCAATGGGCCCCTTTTCGTATTGGCGGAGAGGGAGGGATTCGAACCCTCGAAGGGCTACAAACCCTTGCTGGTTT
>CAZGVL010000025.1:0-37843 GCA_964528965.1 uncultured Woeseiaceae bacterium | reverse complement strand
CCCATGGGCGCGATTTCCACACGGGTTGGGCTTTATCGCGGGCATGGCCCGCTCCTACAGGCACAAGACCAAATACCTGTAGGAGCGCGCCCCAGCGCGCGATAATCTAAGCAAGTTTCTTTGCTATTTCCGCGACACGCTTGCCCAGTGCTTTCGCCAACTGCTTCTCGTCATCCGACAACGAATCGTTGTCGCGGCTCCATGAAACATGCGATGCGCCGTAGGGTGTGCCGCCGGTCGTTGTCGACGACAAGGCTGCTTCCGACCAGGGAATGCCGACGTGCAACATACCGTGGTGCAGCAACGGCAACATCATTGAAAGCAATGTGGATTCCTGGCCGCCGTGCAGGCTTGAGGTCGACGTAAACACGCCCGCGGGTTTGCCAATGAGAGCACCTGTCATCCATTCGGTAACGGTCGAGTCAATAAAATACTTCAGGGCTGAGGACATATTACCGAAACGTGTCGGGCAGCCCATGATCAGGCCGGAGCACTCTGCGAGGTCGCTCGCAAGCGCGTAGGGCGGACCAGTGGCGGGGACATCATCTTCGGTCGCTTCTGTCACCGGCGAAACCTGCGGCACTGTGCGTAGCCGAGACGCCAACCCTTCGACCGAATCAACGCCGCGACAAATTTCTCGTGCCAGCGCCTCGGTGGAACCGTTTACAGAGTAATACAAGATAAGAATATCGCTCATCGCTTCAGAAACTCCGGCACGTTTTCTGCGGGCCTGCCTATGACAGCCTTGCCGCTGTCCTCGTTGACAACGATAGGTCGCTCAATGACGCGCGGATTGCGCTCCAGCCAGCCCGCCAAAGCCACATCATCGGACAAGTCCGGCAAATCAGTCGCTGCTTTGAATAACTCTTCGCCGCGGCGCAAAACTCCCGATACTGGCATCCCCAATTGCTGGGCAAGCTCAACGATGGTCGATGCGCCTGGCGGGTTGACCAAATATTCGACAATGCTCGGCTCGATGCCAGCCTCGCGAATAAACGCTAATGATTTTCGTGACTTAGTGCAGTTTGGGTTGTGGTAAATCGTAATTCTCATGATTTTGGCGGGTCCATGTGTGCGAAAAAAACCAGCTGGGACTTTATCAGGCTGGTGTGGCCTCGTCAGCGTGGCATCCATAGCTTGACGGAAATACAGGCTGTTGGTAGCTTAGGCTGGTTTCCGATAACTAGAATAACAATGGTTTCAAATAGTTGGACAATTTATTTGCGGTGCTTTCTGCTCGCGGTGCTACTGGCTATGGTCGGTTGCCAGAGTGCGCCCGTACAGGAAATGAGCGATGCCCGTCAGGCGATCGCCGTGGCCAAAGAGGCCGGCGCGGCAGAACATGCTGTAACCGATCTGCGCGCCGCCGAAAACTTCCTTAGCAATGCAGAGCAAAGTCTGGGTAATCGTCACTATGCCAAGGCTCGTGATGAGGCTTTGCAGGCAAAAGCGCGAGCGCTATTCGCAACCAGGGTTAGCGAAGAAAACCAGGAAACCGACAACGAATAATCCGTGTCATGTCTGAGCACGAATCAACCCCCAGTTCGCCAATCACCTGTCGCTTCAAAGTCACTGGCCATGTTCAGGGCGTCTTCTTTCGCGACAGTACCAAGCGCGTCGCCGACTCACTCGGTCTGGTTGGTCATGCGATAAATTTCGGCGACGGTAGCGTTGAAGTATTGGTGTGTGGCGATGCGGCTGCGATCGAATCCTTGCAAGCGTGGCTGCACGAAGGGCCGCCGCTGGCGTCGGTTACCGCTGTTATTAGCCTGGAGAGAGATGAGCGTACCGAGCGATGTGCAGAGGGATTTCGAACCGGCTAGTTGCAGTGGTCGTCGCTACGCCTGAAACCATTTCCTGGTCAGTTTATCGATGACCTTATTGGGGTACTTGCGCTGCCCGAGACTGCCGTTGTAGCGTCCAAGCGCACGGCGCAAATCTCCATCTTCTTTGTCAAGATAGTACTTCAGGATGGTGCAGCCGTAGCGAAGGTTGGTCCTGATGTGCAGCAGGTTATCCTCTGGACGCCCAATCTCATCCAACCAGAATGGCATGATCTGCATTAGTCCAATCGCGCCGGCAACCGAAACCGCGTAGTGATCGAAATTGCTTTCGACTTCTATCACGGCAAGTACGAGTTCCGGAGCCAGGCCGGCGAAGGTCGCTTCCTGGTGAACTCGAGTCAGGATACCCATACGTTCATCGTGATCGCGAACCTGTCGCTCAAGCCGCGCCGACATATCGGTGAGCCACACCTCCGCGTCGTAGCGATCATCAAAACTACTGGCGGTGTTCACAGCCTCAAGCAGCGCGCTGCGCAACTCCGGGTCGGGCGCTGCTTGCGCGAACGTCGTCGGTGACGCTAGCAAGAGCATCAGGAGGGTGGCGGTGACAATGTGGTGTGCAACGTTCATAGGCGGGAATTATTACATATAGATCACTAGCTTACCGCGGACTTTTGAAGTAATTCGAGAGCGACTTCACGTTTCAGGTCGCGCGACTCGTCGTCAGTGCGATGACGGTACTCCAGCTCGCCAGCAGCAACGCCACGATCCCCGATCACAAGTCGATGCGGAATTCCTATGAGCTCCGCGTCAGCGAATTTGACGCCCGGACGTACGTCGCGGTCATCAAACAACACTGACAGACCAAGCTCTTCGAGCTCGACGTACAGCGCTTCAGCGGCCTCACGCAATGTTTCCGAGCGGTGCATGTTGATCGGTACCAATACGACATCGAACGGCGCCAGCGGCGCGGGCCAGATGATGCCGTTCTCGTCGTGGTTCTGCTCAATAGCAGCGCCGACGATGCGCGTGATACCAATGCCATAGCAGCCCATCGCCATTGCACAGTCTTTGCCTTCAGCGACCTGAACCGTGGCGCCCATTGCCTTGCTGTACTTGTCACCGAGCTGGAATATGTGTCCGACTTCAATGCCTCTGGCAATGCTCAGCGTCCCTGTGCCACCCGGTGTTGGATCGCCAGCAACAACATTGCGCAGATCGACTGTTTCCACGGCCTCTATGTCGCGGCCAATATTGGTACCTTTGTAGTGCATGTCCAATTCATTGGCACCGCAAACGAAGTCAGCCATTGCGGTAGTTGCGTGATCATAGAACACGGGAATATCGAGCCCTATCGGTCCGGCAAAGCCAGGCGCGCAGCCGGTAACTTTACGCACGGTATCCGCATCAGCCAGTGTTAGTGGCGACGCGACGCCCGGAATTTTCTGTGCCTTGACGGAGTTCAGCTCGTGGTCGCCCCGCAGCGCTAATGCGATCGGCTGATCAGTGCCTTCTACGATCAATGTCTTCAGCGTTTGCTCGTCGCCAATGTCCAGCATTTTGCACAGTGACTCGATGGTGCGTGCACCCGGCGTCGCGATCTTCTCAAATTCCTGCGCAGCGGCAGGTCGCGGATCGGCTGACGGTACTGTCGCTGCCGATTCAATGTTGGAGGCGTAGCTATCTTCATCACTGTAGGCAATCGCATCTTCGCCTGAGTCTGCGAGTACGTGAAATTCCTGTGATTTGCTGCCGCCAATCTCGCCGCTGTCTGCCTCGACAACGCGAAAGTGCAGGCCAAGCCGCGTAAATATTGCGGTATAGGCCGCGTGCATTTTCTGATACGAGATTTCCAGACCTGCCGTGTCGGCATCGAACGAGTAGGCGTCCTTCATTATGAATTCGCGTGAGCGCATGACGCCAAAGCGCGGCCGGATTTCGTCGCGAAATTTGGTCTGGATCTGATAGAAATTGACCGGGAGCTGTTTGTAACTGCGTAACTCGCGGCGTGCGACGTCGGTGATCACTTCTTCGTGCGTCGGCCCGAAACAATAGTCACGCTGATGTCGGTCTGTCATGCGTAGTAGCAATGGCCCGTATTTGTCCCAACGGTCGGATTCCTGCCACAGCTCTGCGGGCTGAACCGCGGGCATCAATAGCTCGAGCGCGCCGGCCCGATCCATCTCCTCGCGCACCACCGCCTCAACTTTGCGCAATACTCGCAGACCGATGGGCATCCAGGTGAACAGACCGGAGGCGAGACGCCGGATCAAGCCGGCTCTGAGCATTAACTGGTGACTGACAATTTCCGCTTCAGCGGGAACTTCCTTGAGCGTTGTCAGCCCGAATTCTGAAAATCGCATTGAGTATCTGACCTTAAACCGTAACGCGCGCATTCTAGAGCATATGCTGCCGGAATTGGCGATTCCGGAACGATTTGATATTGACTCCGGCCACAAAGCAGGGGATCGTCCCCCGCTGCACAATTCACTGGGAAATCTGAAAATTGCAAGGTAGACGCAATCCGTTTGTTGCCCGCGAGGGCATTCCATACGTAATCCTCGCTCTGCTGGCGTTTGGTGGCGCAGTTCGCTACCTGCATCCAGGCTATGCCATTGCCGCGGCGCTGGCGCTAATCGTCCTGTTCCTGATATTTCGCGATCCACCGCGCATCATCCCGGCGTCGCCGTTGGGTGTTGTCAGTCCCGTCGATGGCACGATCGTCGCCGTTGATGTCCTGCAGGACGCGGTGTTGCACGGTGAAGGACACCGGGTGTTGATTCGTATCGACAGCTTTGGCACCTACACCGCCCGTGCGCCGGTTGAAGGCAAGATCATGGATTTGCAGTCATGGGCTCGTGAGCAGGACGTTGCTCGTCCGACCAATGCACTTTGGATCCAGACTGACGAGGGTCAGGATGTCGTACTTCAGTTCAGTGGCTACCGCTTCGGTTTGGCGCCGCGCTCATTCATCCAGTTCGGCGAGCGAGTGGGTCAGGGGCAACGTTGCGCCTATCTGCGTCTGACCCGGTTTGCGGAGCTGCTCCTGCCGACTGCCAGCAAGTTATCGGTGGCTGCGGGGCAAAAAGTCAGCGCTGGAATCGATATCATCGGCAAACTTCCACTCCCCTGATCGCTGGCTTCGCGGCCAGCCCATGTCGGTTAGTGAAATGCCTGCGGGCATGGCAAACTAGGCGATTGAAAACCCGCACGGATCTCCCCAATGCCGCAAACTGAACATCAACGACGCGCTTATCTGAAGGCGTTGGAAATTGATGTCTGGCTGCCTCGTGATGAGGCGGATGCGGCGTTGCCTGATGGGGTCGAGGCCGTCGCCACGGATGGGCTTGGCTGGCAGGAGCTTCGTGATTGCGTGGCAAGCTGTGAGCGCTGTGCTTTGCATCAAAGCCGTACTCAAACCGTGTTCGGTATTGGCAACGAAAGTGCCGAATGGATGATCATTGGCGAAGCTCCTGGTGCTGAAGAGGATCGTCGCGGCGAGCCGTTTGTCGGCAGGGCCGGTAAATTGCTTGATGAGATGCTGCGGGCTGTTGGCCAGCCTCGGGAGCAGGTGTTTATTGCCAACATTCTGAAATGCCGGCCACCGGATAACCGCGACCCCAAACCGGCCGAAGCCGCTGCATGTCGCGCCTATATCGAACGCCAGATCGCGCTGGTCCAGCCGAAGATCATTCTTGCGGTTGGCAAGATTGCCGCACAACACATGCTTGCCAGCGATGCGACGGTTGGGAGCATGCGCGGCTCAGTGCATCAGCATGGCGATATACCGCTGGTCGTTACTTATCATCCCGCCTATCTGCTGCGCAGCCCGGCACAAAAGAGCAAGGCCTGGGATGATTTGTGCCTGGCGACTCGTGTCGCGGCGGGCATCGCTGCATGAATTCGCCAATCTACGAGGCGCAGGTTTCGATGCGCGGCATGACCCATGAGGATTTGCCGCACGTATCGGGCATTGAACGCAGCAGTTATGAGTTCCCGTGGAGCCACGGTGTGTTTCGTGACTGCCTGTTGGCCGGCTACCAGTGCGTCGTCCTCGAGCGTGATGGCGAGGTCGCCGGTTACGGCATTCTGTCGGTTGCCGCAGGCGAGGCACATATTCTCAATCTCTGTATCAGTGCCGCACAGCGCTCTATGGGTTACGGGGAATTGCTGCTCGATGAAATCCTGTTCCGGGCCCGAACGGCTGACGTTGGCGAGATATTTCTGGAGGTCAGGCCGTCGAACGAGAGTGCGCTGATGTTGTACAAGAAGAAGGGCTTCCATGTGGTCGCGAATCGGCCGTCTTACTATCAGGCTCGCGAAGGTCGCGAGGATGCCTGTGTGCTGGCCAAGAAGCTGACGATCTAGAGCGACCTGAATGGCGCCTGGGCCCGTTTCCCGAAGCTGCGCTTTCCGTTAGACTGCGCGCCCTTGTTTCGATTGCCACCATTGTATTTGCCACCCTTGCTGCTGAAGCCATGTCATTGATTGAAGAACAATTCAGGAAGCGCCGCACGTTCGCGATTATTTCGCATCCGGATGCGGGCAAGACGACCCTGACCGAAAAATTGCTGCTTTACGGTGGTGCGATTCAGCTCGCCGGCACCGTGAAAGGTCGCAAAGCGTCCCGTCATGCAACCTCGGACTGGATGGCTCTGGAGCAACAACGTGGTATCTCCATAACCTCGTCCGTCATGCAGTTCCCGTATCAGGGGTACATCGTCAACCTGCTGGACACACCAGGACATGAGGATTTCTCAGAGGACACCTATAGAACGCTGACCGCCGTTGATTCGGCCCTCATGGTAATCGACTGCGCGAAAGGCGTAGAGATGCGTACGATCAAGTTGATGGAAGTCTGCCGCCTGCGCGACACGCCGATCATGACCTTCATCAATAAATTGGATCGGGAAGGGCGCGAGCCGATCGATTTGCTCGATGAAATCGAGGCCGTACTCAAGATTCAGTGCGCGCCGGTGACCTGGCCGATCGGTATGGGTAGTCGGCTGATCGGTGTATATCATTTCCTGCAGGACCGTATCTATCTACACGACAGAGTCGGGCGACAACAGGCATCTGAACGCCGCATTATTGAGGGCCTTGATTCGCCTGAAGCGACTGCCGTCCTGGGCGATGACGCGGAGTCATATCGGGAAGAAGTCGAGCTGGTGAGAGGGGCGTGTCCCGAGTTTAATCTTGATGAATACCTCGCAGCGAAACAGTCGCCCGTGTTCTTCGGTTCGGCGCTTGGTAATTTCGGGGTCAAGGAATTGTTGGACGAATTTGTTCAGCATGCGCCACTACCAATGGCCCACGCGAGCGAACAACGAGTCGTCGAGCCAAATGAAGACAAGCTCACAGGATTCGTATTCAAGATCCAGGCGAACATGGATCCCGGACATCGTGATCGAATAGCATTTATGCGCATCTGCTCCGGCGAGTACCGAAAGGGTATGAAGACCCTGCATGTTCGCTCCGGGAAGGAGATGAAGATACCGGAAGCCATCACTTTCATGGCTGCGGACAGGCAGCATGCTGAGACTGCGTATGCTGGTGACATTATCGGTATACACAATCACGGTACGATCAATATCGGTGACAGTTTTACGGAAGGCGAGAAGATTCGTTTCACGGGAATTCCGAACTTCGCACCAGAGATTTTTCGCCGTGCCATTCTCAAGGATCCGCTGCGACTGAAGGCCCTGCAGAAGGGCCTGGCGCAACTTTGCGAAGAAGGGGCAACGCAGTTATTCAAACCGAGGCGCAACAACGATCTGATTCTGGGTGCTGTCGGACCATTGCAGTTTGAAGTTGTCGCACATCGCTTGCAGGACGAGTACAAAGTCGAATGCCAGTTTGAGTCGATCAGTGTTGCGACGGCGCGCTGGGTCGAGTGCGATGATCCGAAGATGCTGGCGGAGTTTGAGCGTAAAGCACACGACAATCTTGCCGTGGATCATGGTGAGAGTCTGGTCTATGTTGCACCGACCCGGGTCAATCTCAATTTGACCGAAGAGCGCTGGCCAGACATCAGGTTTCGGAAGACGCGCGAGCATTAGCGCCTCGCTCTGTCGGCGTTCCGCTATCATTTATAGGCGACTGTTTATAGGCGACTGCCGAAAAGTAACGTTATTCGAATATCTTACGGCCTTGAAAAACGCCGGAACAAGCATTCGCCGCAGTCTGTATATTGTTAGCTTCGCCGAGAGTTTTTGGCGACGCCAGAGGACATCGAATTGTCGCGACACGCGGTATCACTTAAGGACGTTCTGAATAAGAAAGTGCTTGCCTGGGCGCTTTACGACTGGGCGAACTCGGCATTCGCGTTAAGTGTACTTGCGGTCTTGTTTCCCCTGTTTCTCGGCAGCTATTGGAGTGGCGGCGACTCAGGTGCCGAAACCACCGCCAGACTTGCCTGGATTACGGCTTCTGCCAGCGCAATCGTTTGCGTTCTTGCGCCTATTCTTGGGACGATCGCTGATACCGGTGGGTATCGAAAACGATTTCTCTTGTTTCTAGCTCTGCTTGGGGCGTCATCTACGGCGGCTTTGGGAATGGTCGCGCAAGGCGGCTGGCCGTGGGCACTGGCCTTGTACTTGCTGGCCTCAGTTGGCTACTACAGTTCAATGGTCTTTTACGATTCGATGCTCATCGATATAACCAAACCACGCTTCTACAGTTTTGTATCGTCACTGGGATTCTCGCTGGGCTATTTGGGTGGTGCGACCCTGCTTGGCTTGCACGTATGGATGCTATTCAGCCCTGATACATTTGGTTTCGCATCTTCAGATGAAGTCATCCGCTTTGCTTTTGTTTCGGTGGGTGTCTGGTGGATAGTATTCCTGATGCCACTACTGCTCACAGTCACAGAAGTCAAAAGTGGCCATGCTGTTGCAAGCGGAGTTGTCCGCGCGGCGTACCGCGAACTTCGTGATACGTTTCAGCACATCCGCAAGTACCGTAACGTCGTCATCTTCCTGGTCGCTTACTGGCTCTACATCGGTGGTGTCTTCACGGTCATTTTCATGGCCGTTAATTATGGTCAGCGGCTGGGGTTTGGCCAGAAAGACCTTGTCATGGCACTGATGATCACCAATTTCGTCGGTTTCCCAGCGACGCTGGCGTATGGATTCCTGGGTCATCGTTTCGGTCCGAAACTCGGCATCTACATTGCGCTTGTCGTCTACGTGGCTACTTCAATCTGGGCCATGAGTATGCACGAAGTAAAGCAGTTCTACGTCATGGCAATCATTATTGGAATGGTGCAGGGCGGTGTGCAAGGCCTTAGCCGTTCGCTCTATGCGTCATTAATTCCAGCTGACCAGCCTGGCGAGTTTTTCGGCTTTTACAACATGTTGACCAAATTTGCTCACGTGCTGGGGCCGATTCTGGTGGCGCTGGGTGCCGCGCTTTCTGACGATCCAAAATATATCCTGCTGACGATTTTGCCTTTGTTCATTGCCGGTGCAATGTTGTTGGGCGTTGTGCGCAGCGAGGCGACGGACGCGACTGAGGGCGCAGGATAATCTTATCGCAGGGCTGTTATCTCTTTCTCCAGACGCTGCATTGCGGTTCGCTCATGGGGACCGTAACGAGCATCGAGATAGGACTCAGTAATCGACTCGATTGCGTCGTCCGAAAGCGGTGAGTCTTCGATGGCGCGTTGCGCGAAAGCGGCGGGAGTCTCACCGATTTCCAATTCTACTTTCGATTTGCGGATAAAGCGCTCGTACAAGAGCAACGCCCGGTCTTTAGCCGGGGGGCGATAGCGCAGCACCAGCATGAAGCTGATCAATAACACCAGTGCGATGACGATGCCGAGCAATGTCAGCAGCATTTTCTTCCAGCTCGGGTCTTCCATTCCAAGCCACTGCATGAACTTGTTCTGATTCTCCGGGCCATAGCCGAGTACCCACTCGTTCCACTTGGTGTTGAGAACGTCCCACGTCAGCGTCAGTTGATACAGCAGTTCTGATGGAGCAGACAAACCCCACGCGGCACCAACACCGTCCCACATCGACTCACTGCGGCCCTGATCGATGCGCTCGGGAGCAACCGCTGAAGTTGGGTCGACGCGATACCAGCCAACGTCCTGCAACCAGACTTCGGTCCACGCGTGTGCGTCTGCTTGCCGCACAATCAGATGTCCGCCGAGTGGATTCAGTTCGCCACCCTGGTAGCCAAGAACAATGCGTGAGGGAATGCCAGCGGCACGCATCATCACCGCGAATGCAGAGGCATAGTGTTCGCAAAAACCGCGTTTGGTATCGAACATAAAACGGTCAACCGGGTTGCTGCCCAAGGGCGGCGGTTCCAATGTGTAGAAGTACTCTTCATCATGGAATTTCATCAGCACCGACTCTATGAAAGCCGCGTCCGATCCCGCTGCCTCTCGCATTTGTACGGCAAGTTCAGCAGTCTGCGTGTTGCTGCCTTCGGGAATACCCTGGTACCGGGCTTGCATAGCCCTGCTTAGCTCCTGGTCGGTACGATACTCGATGTAGGACTGTGCTGAATAGACAATTCGCTGGTCGATAGGGTGTACGCGCGACAACTGTTGCTGCGGACCCATGAAGGTCTGTCGTAGTGACCATGACGATGGCAAGTCCAGCGCAAACACCCATTGCTGTCGAGTTGGCTCAAGCGTGATCTGATAGGAGACGGGTTCGCCGCTGCCGCTAATCTGCTCAGGTGCCCGCCGGCCCATGATTGGGTCATTTCCGGTCCAGGTGCGGCCGTTGAATTTTGTCAGTACAAGGCCACGCCAGTAGAGATGTCGAGGCTCCGGGACTTCATCGTCAAAACTCACGCGAAACGCGACTTTGTTGGATAACGACAGTGAGCTGACGTCACCCGGACTCATGCTGTCGCTGAGGCCGGAGGTCGCACTGCTGGTATCAATTGGCACCGCCCAGAAAGGTGTCGAGATGCGTGGGAAAAACACCCACATCGCGATAGCCAGCGGCGCTGCATACAAGATCAGGCGACCACCTGCGGCGAAGCTTTTGTGAACGGGCTCTTGTGTCACAGCAGACATTCGCAGCCATGCGGACATAGTTAGCAGCACGGCGAGAATAAGATAGGGAAGCGACCACAGATACTGTTCGCGCAGCAGCGATGACATGACCAGAAATATCGCGATGAACAGCAGTACGAACTGATCGCGACGTTGCCGGGTTTCCAGCAACTTCATTGCTGCCATTATTGCGAGCAATGCAGAGCCGGGGCCAACTCCACTGATTGATTCGTAGGTTGCCAATACGCCGAGAAAACAAAACAATGCGAGACCGACTCGAAACCAGGTTGAGGGCAGGGGTCGGCGGTGCTTCTCTATCCAGTATCGCCAGGCGCCACAAACGAGAAATGCGACGCTTATCCAGAATGGCAGAAACAGCGCATGCGGCAACAGCGAAAATGCCAACGCCGCGAGCGTCCACGGCAGGCTTGGCAGTAACGAGCCATCTGTTCCACGCGGCTTAGCCATTGCGGTCTTCCAGACCGAATAGCGCCAACGCCCTGAGGCATTGGCGTCGGTGTTCCTGACCATGTGCGGGCGAGAATGTGCGGCCCGGAAGTCGCAGACCGTAGTCCTGCTGCGTTCGGTCGGCCGCAATGATCCACCGGGTCAGAATAGACAGGCGCAACTCGATACCGTCTGCCTGTAGCGGATCAACGGGAACCTGATCGTAATCGAACCACTGACTGCTGGTGTCCGCACCGGCAAATTGCTTGGACAAGATCTGGCCGCTGCGCGCGTAGGCTTTCCAGGCGACATGCCGCGGTGAGTCGCCCACGACGAATTTTCGCAGCCCGGCAAAATCCTCTTCGCCGCGTGCGTCGTGTTGTCGGTGGCCTTGCGCTGCCTGAGTTGGCGGCGGTTGTGGCGCGTGTTCAACCGGAGCGGGATATACGATGCCGCTCAAATTCATATGTAACCACGCCCAGGAGCGGAACAACTCGAACGGGAAGAGTGTCCGAATCCCGAAGCGGTTCATTGCAATCCAGCCACGTTGATCGGTGGGTACTGGCAGTACCAGCGTCTTGCTCTCGCCAGGCCCAAAGTCCTGAATCTCGCTCATTCCAGATTCTGTGTACAAGCGGATGCCATAACGTGGCGCTTTTGATCGGTTGCTTACTGCGATCCGAAACTGCGCCGTTTGCCCAGCGAACACCGGCTCAATACCGGCAAAGCTTAACTCCAGTTGCACCAGGTTTCGCTGGCATTGATGCATGGCAACAAAACCAAGCCCGACCAGCATGAAAGTCAGAACGAACGACAGATTGTTGTTGTAATTCATGGAGCCGAGCAGCATCGCGAACGTCATCAATGCAAAGATCAATCCGACCCCGGTTGGCAGAATGTAGACACGTCCTGGTCGTAGCCGCGCAACAGCCGGATCAAGCCCTTGCCGTTTTCTCGCCCAGCGCTGCACGCGTTGGTTGGCATTGGCGCTTACTGAGCCAAAACCTCTCTTGATGGCTTGCCGGATCACGGTGAATCAGAAGTGCCTAAGGGATCGCGACAGAACTGAGCAGGTGCTGGCAGAGTTCATTGGCGGATCGGAAGCTCGTGTTGCCGGCGGACTTTAGCCGGTGGCCTGCAATCGCCGCGAAAACGGCCTGCACGTCGTCGGGATACACACCGGTATGATTTTCAACAAAGGCATGCGCTTTGGCGGCAGCTGCCAGTGCAAGAGCGCCGCGCGGTGACAGTCCGATCTCGACTTCAGGTGATTCACGAGTTTGACGAACCAGAGCTTGAATGTAATCAACCAGTGGGTCGCTCATATGCATCCCGGCGGCCGACTTTTGCAGCTCCAGCAGCATCTCGGGCGTCGTGACGGACTGCGCTTCGGCAAGAATTGAGCGTCGGTCTTCACCCGTAATCAGCTCGCGTTCGTTTTCTTCATTGGGGTAGCCGAGTTCGAGGCGCATCAGGAAGCGATCAAGCTGTGATTCGGGAAGCGGGAAGGTGCCTATCTGATCGGCAGGGTTTTGCGTTGCGATTACAAAAAACGGCTGTGGTAACGGCAGCGTATTGCCATCAACGGATACCTGGTGCTCCTCCATAGCTTCAAGCAAAGCGCTCTGTGCTTTTGGCGTGGCCCGGTTAACTTCGTCTGCGAGAACCAGCTGCGAGAAAACAGGGCCCGGTTGAAACTCGAACTCGCCCTTTTTCTGTTTGAAAACTGATACGCCGATAATGTCGGCGGGCAAGAGGTCACTCGTAAACTGTATGCGCCGGTAGCTTAGGCCAAGAATAGTGGCCAGCGATTGTGCAAGGATCGTCTTGCCGAGGCCTGGCAGATCTTCGATCAGCAAATGACCTTTGGCCAACATACATGAAATCGCGAGGCCAATTTGCCGGTCCTTGCCGAGAATAATGCCGCCCAGAGCCTTTCGAGCCTGCTCAAGTGCGGCTCTTTGTGCATCAATGCTCGCTGGAAGTTGTTCGAGCGTACTGCTGCGCTGCATAGAGGATTCCTCGGTCGCTGGGCTCAATGCCCGAATAGTGTCCCATCGTCGCGGAAGCCGGGTCCAAATGCACTTACGGCAGGCCAGATTGTGAAGCAGTGCTCAGATTAATGCCGGCTTCAAACAAGCTCGTCCAATTTGGCGATTTGCTCCGCGAGCTGTGCGATGGTCTTTTCGACCTCCGCGGCACGCTGTCTTTCCTTTGCGACCACATCGGCGGGTGCATTGTTCACAAATTTTTCATTGCCGAGCTTGCCGTGTGCACGCTGCAGTTCAACTTTCAGCTTTTCTTGTTGCTTCTGCAGCCGGGCACGTTCGGCATCGACGTCGATCATGCCTTTCATGGGGACCAGCAAGCGCATATCGCCCAGCAGCGCGGTTGCTGATGCAGGCGGCTCATCGGCGCCGAGCACAGTAATCGATTCCACTCGGCCCACACGCGCCAGCAACGGGGCATAGGTATCGGCCCGCGACTGATCGGTGCCACTCGCATCCTGCAACAACACGGGCAGTGGTTTGCCCGGGGATATATCCATTTCGCCGCGTATCTGCCGGACTCCAAGGATAAATTGTTTTACCCATTCGATATCGGCAACGGCCTCGTCATCCTTTGCGCCTGCATCCGACTCCGGGAATGGGCGCAGCATGATGGTGTCAGTGTCGAGTCCGGCACGAGGGGCAACCTGCTGCCAAATTTCTTCACTGATGAAAGGCATCAAGGGGTGCACAACGCGTAGCAGCGATTCCAGAACTTCAATCAGCGTCTGTTGCGTGCCGCGCTGCAAGGCTTCGGCGACATCATCAGACTGCAATACCGGCTTTGAGAGTTCGAGATACCAATCACAAAACTCGTGCCAGGTGAATTCATAGATGGCCTGCGCCGCGAGATCGAGTCGATAGTCTGCAAAGTGCTGCTGTACTGCTGTCACCGTGTGATCGAGTCGCGCTCGAATCCAGCGATCCGCTGTACTCAGTTCAGTCTCACCGCTGCTCATGTTTTCTGTGTTCATCAACACGTAGCGGGCCGCATTCCACAGCTTGTTGCAAAAATTCTTGTAGCCCTCGATGCGCCCCAGATCAAAGCGAATGTCGCGACCCGTGGTAGCCAATGCGGCGAACGTAAAGCGCAACGCATCCGTACCGTATTGATCAATGCCGTCAGGAAATTGTTTTCGAGTGGCTTTCTCGATCTTTGGTTTGAGGTGGTCTTGCATCAAACCGGTAGTGCGTTTGGCCAGTAACGTTTCCAGATCGACACCATCGATCAGGTCGATTGGATCGAGGACGTTGCCCTTGGACTTGGACATCTTCTGTCCGTCGGGATCGCGGATCAGACCGTGAATATAGACTTCACGAAAGGGTACGTCGCCCTTGAACTTGAGCCCCATCATGATCATTCTGGCTACCCAGAAGAAAATGATATCAAACCCGGTAACAAGGACACTGCCAGGATAAAAGTCTTTCAGAGCCTCGGTCTCTTCGGGCCAGCCCAGGGTGCTGAACGGCCACAGAGCCGAAGAGAACCAGGTGTCCAGCACATCATCGTCCTGACGTAAGGCGACATCGGCGGCAAGATTGTTTTTGCTGCGGACGTCGTCCTCGGAATAGCCCACATAGACCTTGCCGGAGTCGTCATACCACGCTGGAATTCGATGACCCCACCAGAGTTGTCGGCTGATACACCAGTCCTGAATGTTGTACATCCAGTCGAAGTAGGTCTTGGACCAGTTTTCGGGCACAAAGCGGATCTTGCCGGACTCAACCGCTTCAATGGCGGGCTCGGCGAGTGGTTTTACATTGACGTACCACTGATCGGTCAGGTACGGCTCAACGATGGCGCCTGAACGGTCACCGCGAGGTATCTTGACGACGTATTCCTCAATCTTGTCGAGCAGGCCCAGCTGTTCGAATTCTGCGACGATGGCTTTACGTGCATCGAACCGGTCCATGCCGCGATAGGTTGCTGGCACCTCATCATTCAGGGCCGCTTGGTCGGTGAGGATATTGTGCATGGGCAAATCGTGGCGCTTGCCGATTTCATAGTCATTGAAGTCATGCGCCGGTGTGATCTTCACACAGCCAGTACCAAATTCGGGATCGACGTAGTCATCGGCGATCACTGGTATGCGGCGGCCAACGATTGGCAATTCGATTTCCTGGCCAATCAGATGCAGGTAGCGTTCATCCTCCGGATGCACAGCAACGGCGGAATCGCCCAGCATGGTTTCCGGACGCGTAGTCGCGACGACAAGGTAACCCTCGCCCGAGACCAGCGGGTATCGAAAATGCCAGAGGTGGCCGTCTTCGTCCGCCGACAACACTTCAAGGTCTGAAAGCGCGGTGTGCAGGACCGGGTCCCAGTTGACCAGGCGTTTGCCGCGGTAAATCAGGTCTTCCTCGAACAGCTTTACGAAGACTTCAGTGACTGCCTCAGAGAGCTTGTCGTCCATTGTGAAACAATCACGAGACCAGTCGACCGAGGCGCCCATGCGCCGCAATTGACCGCGAATCTGGCCGCCGGATTCCTCTTTCCACTGCCACACCCGTTCAACGAACTTCTCGCGACCGAGATCACGTCGTGACGTGCCTTCGCTGTTCACCAGGCGTTCGACGACCATCTGCGTTGCGATGCCAGCGTGATCCATGCCTGGCTGCCAAAGTGTCCGGCAACCCTGCATGCGCTTGTACCGCGTCAGCGCATCCATGATGGTGTCCTGGAAAGCGTGCCCCATGTGCAGTGTTCCGGTCACATTCGGAGGAGGAATCATGATGCAATATGGGTCGCCATTGCCTGCTGGCTCGAAGTAACCCTGTTCTTCCCAACGCTTGTAAATGCGCTGTTCGATATCGGCTGGTTGGTAGGACTTATCCATGCGTTGTTGCGATTACCTGATGATCAAAAAAAAGTTGTGAAAAGAATGTCGTGGTGGCAAGTTGTGCGGGCAGTTTGAGTTGGTGACTAGACGTTGTGGGTTTGCAGCGTGTGGCCCTTTTCCCGGTATTGCGCAAATCGTTTACGGCTTTGCTGTTTGGACTCGTCGTCAGAGGTTACAAGTTCTGCGACTCGCGGGAAAGACTCAGCAAATGTTGGCACGCCTGCGCCCAGATTGATGAGCAGGTCGCGACTGGCGATGGCTTGTTCGCCACAACCAATGGTGACGGCAGAATCTCTCTCGTCCGTCGTTGTGCCAACTACGTGATGCGGTACGAAACTGCCTTCACGAAAGGTCCACAGAAGCTCATCGATACGCTTCGCGTCCGCTGCATTGTCGGCATGAATATGCACCGTGTTTTGCAGCCGGTACGCTTTCTCGGCTAGTCTGCAGGCAAACGTCTGGCGGTTGTGTTCGCCCTGCTGCTTAAGGACGTAAAAGTCGATTCGTGCCATTGTGGTTTTCGCTCAGCCTTCGGCTTAGGGCAGGGCGCCGCAACGTGTCAGCAGCACCTCAGTCAGCATCGGCACGGGTCGTCCGGTGGAGCCTTTTGCTTTGCCCGATTTCCAGGCAGTGCCTGCAATATCGAGATGCGCCCAATTCATACCGTCAGTAAATTTACCGAGGAAGCAAGCCGCGGTGATAGCACCGCCAGCACGCCCACCAACGTTGGCCATATCCGCGAAATTGCTGTCCAGCTGTGTCGTGTATTCGTCACCCATCGGCAGCGGCCAGCTGCGGTCATCGGAGGACTTGCCTGCGGCGACAATGCTCGCTGACAGCTCGTCATTGTTGCTCATTACGGCTGTGTGGTGATGCCCGAGAGCGATCACACAGGCACCCGTCAAAGTGGCCACATCAATAATCGCTGCTGGTTTGAAGCGTCGTGAGTAAGTCAGGGCATCACATAAAATCATTCGGCCTTCAGCATCAGTATTCAGAATTTCGATCGTCTGTCCGGACATGCTCTTAACGATGTCGCTCGGTCGTGTTGCATCGCCGCTGGGCATGTTTTCCACTGTCGGTACGACAACAGTCAGGTTGATCGGCAAGCGCAATTTGGCGACCGTTGCCATGGTGCCGATAACGCTCGCTGCACCACCCATGTCGTATTTCATCTCGTCCATGCCCGGGCCTGGCTTCAGAGATATGCCACCGGAATCAAAGGTGACGCCTTTGCCGACCAGAACTACGGGCTTGTCGCTTCCGGCACCTTTGTACTGCATGACGACAAGCTTGCCTGGCTCGGTGGCTCCGGCAGTTACGGATAGCAATGAGTGCATGCCAAGGCGTTTCATCTCTGCTTCATTCAAGATGCGGGTCTGCAGTTTCTTGTTCTCGCGAGCCAGTCGCTGCGCTGTACGTCCGAGGTACGACGGCGTGCACACGTTGGGCGGCAAATTGCCGAGGTCTTTCGCGAGCGACATTCCGGTCACGATTGCATCAGCATGCTCTGCACCTCGCGCCACCTTGGCCGCATCGCTTCGCTTGGCGATTGACAGCCCAATTTTTCTGAGCGGCATTGCGGCGGGTTTCTTGCCGCTCTTCATCTGTGTGAAGCGGTACAGAGAATCGCCGATTGCCTGCACACTGTGCCGTGCCAGATAGTACGCATTGGCATCCACAACAGACTCAAGCGTCAAACTATTGAGGATGTCTCGGGTCTTGGTTTGAGCGATAGCGCTCATCGCCGCTGCAACCGCGCGGCGAAACTTCGCAACGTCCAGTGCACCGGACTTGCCCAGGCCGACAACGGCAATTCGCGAAGCTTTTACGCCGGAGACATTTGTTAGCACCGCGCACTTTCCGACTTGTGTGGAAATATCGCCGCTCTTCACGAGCTTGCCGATGGCGCCGTTACTCGCGGCATCGATTTGAGTTGCTCCCTGACCGAATATGTTCTTATCGTAAATACCGATGATCACGCAATCTGTGGCGCGGCGGGAAACGTTGCTCGTGCTGGTGAAATATTCCATAAATTGTATTGCCTCGATTAATGCTGGTTCGCTTGCCACGCTGCCACCGGATAACCTACTCGGCTAGTGGGAGCAGCTAGCAGTCCCAGATCTTATTGTTAACCTGACTGTCCTGTCTGAGCGCCCCACAAAATAGGCACTGTCGCGGACAAAATAAAAGCGGTAGTCTAACCGATCCAGCCGGAAACGGTTAAGCAAATCACTGATTTATCGATGTTTCGCATACTTGATCGCTACATATTTCGGGAGATTGCCGTGACCTGGCTTGGGGTCACAATGGTGCTCCTTCTGATATTGCTCACGAACCAGTTTGCGCGCGTTCTCGGCAGCGTCGCCAAAGGCAAGTTGCCGAAAGATGCGGCGTTTGACGTGATTGGTTTATCTGCCCTGCAATACATGACGGTCCTGGTGCCGATCGGGTTGTTCCTGGCGATCATGCTGGCACTGGGTCGTTTGTACCGGGACAGTGAATTGCCGGCAATGATGGCCTGCCGGGTAGGTCCGAGCGGTATTTATCGGCCGCTGATCTGGCTGCTGCTACCCCTGTCCGCTGGCGTCGCGTGGCTCTCAATCGATCTTGCTCCCAAAGCGCTCGTCGCTATTGAACGCATTGGCGCAGAAGCGCGCCGAGAGGCGGATCTCTCCAGCATTGAGCCGGGACGGTTTACCGTAGTTGGCAATCAGGATGCGGTTATCTACGGTGAGAGCATATCGCCTGATGGGGCGATGGAGAATGTGTTTTTGCAACGCACCGTGGAGGATGGCGGTATCGAAGTGGTTGTCGCGGAACGTGGCGTGCAGGTCGATTCCGATGATCCCAACACGCGACTGCTCGTCTTGTATGAGGGGCGTCGCTACGAGGGTGTTCCCGGTACCGCAAATTTCCGGGTTCTGGAATTCGCCGAGCATGGAATTCCTTACAATCTTCCGAGCGTGGAACAGATCGAGGTTGAGCCTCAGTCAATGCTGTTTTCAAATTTGTTGCGATCGGATGAGCTGATTCACGTGGCCGAAGTTCAATGGCGACTCAGTCTGCCACTGGCGACGATAATACTGGCGATTCTCGCGGTACCGCTGAGCAAGACCCAGCCTCGTGCCGGGCGATACGGCAAACTGGCGGTAGGGCTGCTCGCGTTTATAATTTATTTCAACATGCTCAGTGTTGGCAGAACCTGGGTAGAAAAAGGTGTTGTTTCAACTTCTTTTGGGCTCTGGTGGGTGCATGCTGTGGCGTTGTTGTTCGCGCTCGTTCTGCTGGGCGCACAAAACTCGGTGTTCCGCAGGATGCGAAGTTGAATAAAATTCTCAGTCAATATCTGATGCGCACGATTCTGGTGAATACGGCATTGGTGATGGCTGTGCTGCTGGCGTTGGCCGCACTATTTGAGTTCATCGCAGAACTCGATGGGACAAGAGGTAATTATCAGGCCCCGCAGGCGATATTGTTCGCCGTCCTGAGGTTGCCGCAACTGGCCTCTGAGATGTTGCCGATTGCTGCGTTAATTGGTGCCTTGCTGGGTTTGGGTGGGCTTGCTGCTGGCAGTGAGATCATTGTTATGCGGGCAGCCGGGCTGTCGGTCTGGCGACTCGCGTCCATGGTTGCAGTAGCGGGTTTCATTTTGGTCATCATCACGGGTCTGGTCGCCGAGTTCATTGGTCCACCGCTGGACTATTATGCTCGCACCATGCGTGTTGAGGCCAGATCTCAGCAGACGGAGGATCGGGTGAGTAACGCCGCGTGGGTGAAAGACGGCCCCGTGTATATGCATCTGGAGCGGGTTAATTCGGAGTATCAGTTTGGCAGCATCTATCTGTTTCGATTTGATAAGAGCAACAAACTTGAGTCCATTGCGCGGGCAGGCAGCTCCAGGATTGACGAGAACGACCAATGGATATTTGAAGACTATGTGGAAACCCAGTTCCTCGACGACGGCGTGCAAGCTCAGGAGTCGTCGCTGGCTATTCGCTCATTCAATATCAGTCCGGAAATGCTCGGTATCTCGCTCGTCAAGCCGCTGAGTTTGTCCGGACAGGGATTGTTAACGTACATCAGATATCTGCGAGACAATGAACTTGATGCCAGTGCCTACGAGACCGAGCTTTGGTATCGAATTTCAAGAACGGCTACCGTCATGGTCATGCCGGTGTTGGGTCTGGCATTTGTATTTGGTTCACTGCGCACCGGCGGGACCGGCGGTCGACTGATGATCGGCGTAGTGATCGGCCTTGCCTATAACCTGGCAGGCGACATGCTGGCTAACTCGGGACGTGTATTTGAACTCAATCCGGCGATAGTTGCGTGGTTCCCAACCGTCGTGCTAATTGCTGTGACTATTTTTGCGTTGAACCGGGCTCGCTAGGCGGTTTTTTCTGTTTGGGATAATGCCGGAGGCGCGTGCCACTCAAGCGATCATGCCAGGTTAGCTTGTCCCGATCCCACAGTTGCCAAAGAAAGCCCAGTCCCAGCGGTAGCCATGACAAAAGAGCAGCAAAGAAGCGAATACTGGCGGCTTTAAATCCGGGCTTCGGCCCGTCTGCGGGTTCAACTCGCAGGCCCCACGATTGCATGCCCAGGGTACGCCCTGTGAGCGTCCAGTAAGCGATGAAATAAACGAAAATGAGCGCAGCCAGAGAAAGCTGATAGATCAGGTTGTCGCCTGTTTCAACAGGTTCACCCTCGCGCACAGCGATAAACGGCAGGGTGAGCAGAAATATCAAAGCAATCACGAGCAAGCTGTCGTAAAGAATAGCAGCAAGCCGCCGCAGCAACCCTGCGGGTTGGGAGGGTTGCTGTCCAGTTCGTTCCTGCATCATGTAACTCCGTTCATGCGTGCCAGTTTAGCTCGTTTTCGGTAATCCCTTCCAAGCCAGATAACCACTGCGGCCCAGACTGCAGCAAATGGGACAACAATGATTGATATTGCGGGAATGGAAAGTCCGACGGCAAAAAGACCTTTGACAGACCAGGTGCCAACGAGGTCTCCGGACCGATACACCGCAGTGTCGATGAAGTTCTTGGTCTTGTATTTTTCTTCCGGCGTAACGACCGAATACAGCATGTCGGTTGTAGGCTTGCTGAAGCTAAAGCCGAGGGCACGACGCAATACTGTCAGCAGAACCACAATGCCCAGCGTCGGTTCAACGGCCAGTAAAATAAACCCGGCGATAGAGGCGATCGGTAGCAATGACATTGATACACCAATTCCAAAGCGCTGCACGACGTGCTTGACGATCAATAACTGACCAAGCAATGCAAGTGCATTGGTGACGTTGTTAATGTTGGAAAAAAACCGTGTCTGTTGATCCGCATAGGGTATGGCATCTGCAACCAGCTGTGCCATAAACATGTACAGCGCTGTGCCCAAAAGACTGGCGATTACGGAACAGACTGCGATGCCGGTGAAGTAGTTGGAAGAGAACACATGCGTAATGCCACTGAATGGATTACCACCCAGTGGTTTCTTGCTCGCCGCAGTATCTTTCACATCTTCCGGGTTGCTTGCTTCAACCCACCTGCGTAGCTGAGTAATGCACAGGACGGCGATCAGCAGGAGAGCAGCGGCGATTGGGAACAGGTTGTGAAAGCCGATCTTGACGACCAGGATGCTGGTTGCTCCGCCACCGATAAGAGCGCCGACGCTGCCGCCAGCAGTAATTACACCAAACAGGCGTCGTCCTTGTTCGCGGGTGTAAATATCAGCCATGAAGCTCCAAAAGACGGAGACAACAAAAAGATTGAAGACACTGAGCCAGACAAAGAACACTCGTCCCAGCCACACATGGTCGGACTCACTTCCTATTGCTATGGAAAAGACCAGCCAGAACATCAAAATATTGGCGATGAAGAAAAAGTAGACCCATGGCAGGAACTGACGACGCGGATAACGAGATGCTACCCAACCGAATATTGGCGTAGCGATGAGCATCGTGACGAAGGTGCCGAAGAACAGCCACGGAATGGTATTTGGTCCGCTGCCAACTGCCATGGACTCGCGTACGGGCCGGAGGATGTAGTACGACGAAAGCACGCAAAAAAAGTAAGCGAACGACCAGGCGACAGCCAGGCGTTCGTGCTTCTTGAAGCCGAAAATCGTTTCGAAAAGGGACGGTCGAGTTAAATCAGAAGATTCGGCTGTCATTATCTGGGCCATCTTAATGACAACGGATCAAATGTCACCGCTTTGTTTTCACGCTGTGGCGTGACCTCGGCGGGCAATGCGGGTAGATTCCCGGATGACGCTACAAACTAGGGGACTATCAAGATGGCAGAAATGGCGATTGTGACGATAATAATGCTGGTGCAGTTCATGTATTTTTCCATTGAAGTTGGAAAAATGCGCCAAAAACATGGTGTTAAGGCACCGCTGATGGGTGGCCATGAAGAATTTGAGCGTTCAAATAGGGTTCAGCAGAACACGATGGAGCAGCTGGTCGTGGTCATCCCTGCGATGTGGATATTTGGCCAGTTCTTTAACCCAATTTACGCGGCTGGTCTTGGCGCCGTGTACATCGTCGCGCGATTCGTTTACCGCGCCGCGTATATGAAGGACCCCTCCGGACGTGGCGCTGGCTTCTCCATTGGCTTTCTCGCGACTGTGGCGATGGTTCTGGGCGGTCTGGTCGGTGCCGTCATGAAATTGTTGTAGGCCGCAATTGCAAATACTGGCCTGATTCGGCGCTAGCGAAAGCAGACGAAGATGTCCGACCCTTACGTGAATTCTGATGCAGGGGTCGAGACATGTCTATGCAGTCTTGCGCGGTGTTATGCCTGAATTTGGCATGCGCCGTGGGTATGTTAACCATGGGTATGTCTGCCATGGGTATGTCGGCATTGGGTAAGTCGGCATTGGGTAAGTCGCCTGGCGCCGCACACGCTGGTGATCGAAACGGTTGTGCGATTCTGGCTGCCATCGTCGCTGACGAGACGTCGCGCAGCGCAAGGTTCAATTTGAGCGGTTCGGCTCTCGTTGCAAACCTCGGTAACGCGGTCGAGTTGCACACGTGCAATCAGACTGCACGTACAGTGACGGACGCATTTGCCGGTGCGCTCTCGAATTTTGGAGTCCGGATCGTGTGGGATGCACACGCAATCGATCATCGGACAATTTGCGATAGCGCAGACCTGATCCGTTGTATGCCAGGTGTCTTACCGTCTGAAACGGCAGTCATCGGTCAGATTGTCATTCACGACAGTTGGTCGGCAGTGCAGCATTCTGTCCATATCAGCATGCCGTTCGGTTCTGCATCCGATGTCAGTCATTTCAAGAGCTCCGCGCTCAGAACGCGCATCGGTCGTGCGCTGGATCAAAAGCTGACAGTGCCTTCACGCGCTGGAGCAACGCACGAATAATGCTAAGCTTTCGTTCGATCAGGCAGACGCAGGTCAGGATGAAATGCAATCGAAGGCTCTGGAAGTATCTGGGAGGTTTTTGTTCTCCCTGGTCGCTGCAATAATTGCCCTTGTAGCCT
Organism: uncultured Woeseiaceae bacterium; assembly: GCA_964528965.1. Classification (GTDB taxonomy): domain Bacteria; phylum Pseudomonadota; class Gammaproteobacteria; order Steroidobacterales; family Woeseiaceae; genus UBA1847. The sequence goes on along the minus strand of CAZGVL010000025.1, from coordinate 14,206 downwards.
GTGACAACTCAGCTATTGATGCTTCAGCAGGTCCGGGCCGTGAGGAGATCGCGGCGCGCGTTGCGGATGCGCAGACCTTCTTTTTCGAGTGTGATAACGAAACCCGATTCACGGTTCGTGCGACGACAACTGAAGCCTGGATCTTTCTTCCCGAAGGTACGATCAATTTGCCGCCGTCGGCAGTTGGCAGCGCGAACGCCTATTTCGGCGATGGGATTGAATTGCGCATTGTTGGAGATGCAGCCACGCTCAAGAAGGGTGGCAGCAGAACTCTCAATTGCCAAAATGACAGAGCGGCTGCGATATGGGAGCACGCGAAACTGAATGGGGCGGATTTTCGGGCGGTCGGCAATGAGCCCGGATGGCATCTGGAAATACTTGAGGGAAGCCGTATAGTTCTGGTGTCCGACTACGGAGCGTCCCGTACCGAGATGGCATTGCCAGAGCCCGATACCGACCCTGTTACCCGGGTAAGCGTCTGGAATACCGATGAGCTCAGGCTTGAGGTAAGCGGCGAACGCTGTATTGATTCTATGAGTGGTGAGACTTTCGACGCAAAGGTCGTAGTGACCTGGCGCGGGCAGGTATTGCGAGGCTGTGGCAAAGCGCTGCACTAGTGTTTTTAGTTAATGGTGGTATTTAGCATGATCAGATCGGTTGTTGGTGTTTTCGTCGTGGTCGCGGGGCTGTGGTCCGCCGCTGTTTGGTCGCAAGATACTGCCGGAGCAGCACCGCCGGAGTTGACAGGAAAAACCTGGACTTTGAAATCGCTGCAAAGTCAGGACGTTACTCCTCGGCCTCCGTTGACAATCCTGTTTGGAATCGATGGCGAGCTGTCCGGATCAAATGGGTGTAACGCCTACAGTACGACCTATGTCGTTGATGATGTTCAAATAAAGATCAGCGGCGAATTCGGACTTGCGCAGCTGGGTTGCCCGGAAGCCGTACTGAGTAAGGCGAATGCATTTGCGATTGCGCTTGCACGCACGCAAACGTTCGAGATCAAAAAAGGCAAACTGCGGTTATACGATGCCGCCGGCGAGGAGGCCGCATCATTTGTCCCTTACAGCGAGGTACTGTCTGCCAACGATTGGAACCTCAAATCGTACTCTAATGGGGAAGACGCGATCGTGAGCGTTCTTAAGCAGACGCAAATCACTCTGAGTTTCGGCAGTGACGGGCGCGTAACCGGCAACGCTGGCTGCAACAACTATTTCGCCGAATACGAAGTTGGCGACAAGTCGCTGCTGATATCGGCACCCGGTACTACTCGGAAAATGTGTAATGACCCCGCCGGCATTATGCAGCAGGAGTCGCTCTTTTTGTCCGCGCTGGAGACGTCTACAGCGTTTCGGGTGGTTGGTACGGATGTTAACGTTCGCGACGCAAATGGCGAAGTCATACTGAGCATGACCGCAGCCGATGCCACTGCTGCAGTACCTATTGTTAGTGAAGAGCTCCCTGAAGGATCAGTAGACGTCGCTGCTGAAGCCCCCAGCTTGACGCCGCTAGCTGAGGAAAGGGTCGTTCAGCTTGATCAACGCTTGCTGCAGCTGAAGGAGCAGAACTCTGACCTGGAGAATATCAGGAGTCGAATTGATGTTAGTGAAGACATAGCTGCAGAGGTTCTTGGAGCGCGATGGGACAGGCTTTGGACAGCAAACCTGCGCCATTTGTTGGCTTTCGCACGCGACATTCACCAGGAAAAAGAAGCTGGCAACGATGTCGCCAGGTATTGGAACGTTCTCGTTGTCGGTCTGGCTGAGGTGCCGGATCAGGCACATGGTGCAATGCAACGAATTCGATCGCGCGTTGTATTTCCTTCGCCCGATCTTGAGCCCGCGAAGTTTGTAGTCGCGGACCAGGTTCTTTTTCGTCAAATGAGGGAAATGGACGAGGTCTACCTTGCGTTCGTCTCTTATCTGGACGTAGCTCCTCTGTTCGACATCGATGCTACTGAAGACCGCGAATTTATCGTTCAATCGCTAGCTGATAGCGCCGCAAATCGCTCAATCTTCCTGGAACTGGCACAAAACGATGTTCAAATGTTGCGTTCTACGGTTGCGACCTTGCCGAACAACACGGAATTGGCCGATTGGCTGAATGCGGCAGAGAGCAGAGTCAATTTCACTGCCAAAGCAATGCAAAGTATCGTGAATGTCATGAGCGCGTTGGATATTGATAACAAGCAGTACCGACAACAAGTGCTGACAGTAACCGGTGAGATTACGACCGATGTTCTCGACGTCGGTATTGTCGGTAGCTTGTTGGAAGATTGGAGTAACAAGGCGCTAGAGTTGTTTCGAAAAGACGGAATTACGATTTTGTTTCGCTTTCTGCTGGTCGTCGGAATTGTATTTGTTTTTACGAAGCTCGCGAGGCTGGTCCAGTCGATGGTTGAACGTGGCCTAAAATCGTCAAAGGTTCATATCTCAAGCCTGTTGCAACGGATGATCATTTCGAGTGTTAGAAATATAGTGATCATGATCGGCGTTCTCATCGCAATATCACAGCTAGGGATTTCTCTTGCCCCGTTACTCGCAGGTTTGGGTATCGCCGGTTTCATCATTGGCTTCGCACTGCAGGATTCGCTGGCCAATTTTGCGTCAGGGATGCTCATCCTGTTGTATCGGCCATTCGACGTTGGCGACGTTGTCGAAGCTGGAGGTGTGAGCGGCAAGGTCAGTCACATGAGTTTGGTGAATACGACTTTCCTGACATTTGACAACAAGAGACTGGTGGTGCCAAACAACTTGATCTGGGGATCGGTAATTACCAATATGACCGCCCAGTTGACGCGGCGGGTCGACCTGGTATTTGGCATTTCGTATGAGGACGATATCGAAAAAGCAGAACGGATCTTCCATGAAGTGGTTAGCGAGCAGGATGCTGTGCTCAGTACTCCGGAGCCACTGATCAAGGTGCACGAACTCGGTGACTCATCGGTCAACTTTATAGTTCGTCCCTGGGTTAAAACTGATGACTACTGGGATACGTACTGGAACCTGACCAAAGCGATCAAACTGCGACTGGATCAGGAAGGTATCTCGATTCCGTTTCCGCAGCGCGATGTGCACGTCATCGATTCGAAACCTGCGTAGCTCTGGTCTTCGCAGATCAGCTCGAAGAGCAATTGACTATAGTTGACCTCTGATTGGCAGAATTTTCATGAAGCCGACTTTGAACCGCTGCCATCCGGTGGTTTGTGGTTCTTTGTCGTAAATCGTCTCTTCGTCGCCATTGAGTTCTCGCCACCGAAGTTGCTCCTTTTCATTCAGGAAGACTTCGTAAGCGTGCGTCGGGAGTTTTAGATCGACGAAATCTGCAAACTGATCAGTTAATTCTGCTGACTTGATGATGACACCAAGCTCAGTGTTGATATCGGCGGATCGTGGGTCAAAGTTAAAAGAACCGATGAAGGTCTCGTCGCGGTCAACAAAGAATGCTTTAGTATGCATGGTTGCTTTTGCACCGCTGGCCGCCATGAGTTCCGAGCCCGATACCTCTGAGTCCGGGCGAACTTCGTAGATCTTTACACCGGCTTTCAGCAATGGCTTTCTGGAGCCGGCGTAACCTGCGTGTACGGAAGACTGGTTGTTGGCTGCGAGCGAATTCGTAACGATGGTTACTTCGATACCCTTCTCTCGGATACTGGTAAGCGCCTCAATACCGGATTTTCGGGGCACAAAGTAAGGGGATATGATCGTCATACTTTGATTCGCATTGCGCAACGACGCATACAAGGTCGTTGTGATGTTTTGCGCCTCAGCGGCCTTCGATTTAATGGATTTGTCCGGCGAATCAACCGCGACTTCATAGGGGGCCCAGATGATGGCCTTGCCATCATCTTCGACAAACTCGAGGATCTGGGCGGTGACCGCATCCGAATACGGTGTGTTGAGAATATTTTCGCGTGCCTGTTTCAGTTCGGCACGCACGCGCTCTAGCTCCGCGTCCGGGTCGTCTGGCATTTTGGCAAATGCCGCTACGGGCGCGGCGCGTTCGTGATTCCAGTACTCATCGAACTGCGCTGAAATATCGGCGACTACCGGACCAACGCCAACAACGTCGAGATCGCCGAATTTCGCATCTTCCCGTGCACCGAAGTACTCATCAGCAATATTACGACCACCAATAATCGTGATTTGATTGTCAATGGTGAACGACTTGTTATGCATGCGCCGGTTGATACGGCCAAAGCTGGTTATTCCGTCCATGAAACGAGCTGAACGCCTTGCAAACGGATTGAATATCCGAATCTCAAAATTGGGGTGGCTGGAAAGACCAGCCATGCCAGCGTCATAGCCGGACGTAAAAATGTCGTCAACGAGCAGTCGCACCCGCACGCCACGATCTGCAGCGTCCAGCAACGTGTGAATAAACTCCTGGCCGACGATGTCATTCTTGATCAGGTAATACTGGGCATCGATGGTCCGTTCGGCTCTTGCCGCCAGTAGCAGTCTGGCTGAGAGCGCATCAATGCCGTTGGATAGTGGATAGAATCCCGATTCTCCGGGATGCTGCTCGGGCAGGCCTGCGAGCTGCTTGCCCATGTAGGTACCTTCGGTATCGGTAGGAGCGTAGCTTTCTGTTTTCGGCATATCGAAGTCTACACTCGCACAGCCAATCATCGCCATGGTGCCAATTAATAAGCAGGTATGTCGCAGCGTTGTCTTCATTTCGATACATCTCCTGGTCGAGCAGCCTGTTCAATTGGACTCAGGTCTATTGCTCAAGCCGCTATTCATCGCAGTTTAATCGGTCGAAAAAAAACCGGATAACAATTCGCTATCCGGTTTCTCAGTATTAGTGAGTTAGTCTCCAGTTACAGGGTTTGGGTCACCCGCGATAAATGGATAGTTCTGGAAGAATACCGGTACTCCCTCCATTACAGTTTGTTCGAGATTATCGGTAAACTTGTCCGTTATTCGGCCGACGCCAACCGCTTCCCAAACCAACTGGTGACGTTCAGCATCGATAAGGTCAATGTTGAACGTGCCCTCGGTGTATTGAGATACGTGCGTATCTGTTCCGTATCCGTAGCCGCCCCAACCGCCGTAGCCTGCTGCACCGCCGTAGCCTCCGTAGCCGGCGCCACGATAGCCGTAGTAGCCGCCACTCATAGATGGCGATGTCGTTACTTTCGTCTTGTCATTGAGCACAGCGTTGAAATTGACTAGCAGGTCAGGTTGCCTGGCCATTACATAGCCACGATTTTCCATCTCGATGGTTATGGCCGCGACCATGTACTTGCTGAAGAAGCTCTGATAATTACCATGGTCAGGCCCGGCACCATCCATGAAGTTGTAGGTCTTGTACGCACCGAAGTCGGCGGCTGGATCATGGTCTGACCGAATATCAGCGCCGCTTGAGCAACCTGCGAACGAAAAAGCTATCAGCAGAATCATGAGGCTGCGTAGTGAAACGGGAAGTTGCTTGAAATACATTTTTTGCTCCATAAATTTGGGTTTGAACGCCATCACTCAGGACACACCAATGGCGGGGCCATAATACCCTCTGGGGAGCGCTACACCAATAGAGCTAACGCCAAGATTGGCGCGGCGGTTTTTCAGGCCACCGGATTGGCGGCGTTTGGTCGTATATCCGGCCATTAATGCTATGGTGCTGCAAATTTCCTCAGGTTGTATATCGATGCTCAAGCGCGGCTGTTTGATGATTTGCTGTTTTGCCTGGTCGATATCCGTTGCCCAGCAAGGTGTTACGGGTAATGCTGAAATCGAAGCCAGCCCGGCGCCCCGAAACCTCGTCTTGCTACCCGTGGATATGTTGCCGGCCACCGGTCTTGAGGAGGAGGCGCCGCTAGAAGATGTCTGGCCCGCACTTGCTGAGCCGTCACTGGGAGATCTTGATGCGATGCTCGCGCGTGGAGAAGTTCGCGTACTCACCACGTTCACGCTCGGTCAGTATTTTATCGACAAGGGTGAGCAGCGCGGCACGGTATTCGAATTGTCGCTTCGGCTAGAGGACTACTTGCGTGAGAAACTCGGCAAACAGGCAAGCCGCCTCAAAGTGACGCTGATCCCGGTGCGCCGCGACCAATTGCTGCCTTTTCTTGTCGAGGGTCATGGTGACATTGCATTTGCGAATCTGACTATTACGCCGGAACGTTCGGCGGTCGTTGATTTCTCACGACCTTTTACATCGAAGATTCGTGAAGTGTTGGTGACCGGCCCCGGCGCTGCAAGCGTTGAGAACATTGAGGATCTCGCGGGGCGGGAAGTGATTGTCCCGGCCGCTTCGAGCTATTACGAGAGCCTGATGACGCTGAACGAACGATTTGTGGCAGACGGGTTGGAGCGGGTACGAGTAACGGCTTCAGATCCGCGTCTCGAACTCGAAGACATTCTCGAGATGATGAATGCTGGATTGCTGCCCATGACGATTGCCGATGAGCATCGAATGCTGGTCTGGGACAGGGTATTTGAGAATTTGCAGGTACATGAGGACATCGTGCTGCGCGACAAGGGACTCAACGCGGTTGCGATGCGCAAGAACAGCCCACAATTGAAAGAGATGCTGGACGGTTTCGTCTACGAGAATCGCGTCGGCACTCTGATTACGAACATACTTATAAAGAGATACATTGACTACGTGGGTTGGGCGAAACCTGCACTCTCACGCGAACCGTTCAGGCGTTTTGAGCAACTGGCAGGGTTGTTTCGAACGTATGGAGAGATGTACGAATTCGACTGGCTATTGCTGGCGAGTTTCGCCTTTCAGGAATCGGCATTTGATCAGGACGCTCGCAGCCATGTCGGTGCGATAGGAGTTATGCAGGTTATGCCTAGTACGGCCGCAGACCGATCGATAAGCATCGAAGATATCCACGTGCTTGAGAACAACGTGCATGCCGGGACTAAATACCTTTCGCTGCTTCGTGGACATTATTTCTCGGATGAAGATATGGATAATACGGAGAGAATGTTGTTCACAATGGCGGGTTACAATGCTGGCCCAAACCGCATCAACAGATTGCGCAGAGTGGCAGAGAGCAGGGGGCTTGATCCCAACGTGTGGTTCAATAATGTCGAGCTGGTGGTTGCGGCTCAGGTTGGCCGTGAGCCGGTTAACTATGTTGGGAATATCTACCGTTATTACATCGCTTACAGCCGTGCAATGAATGCACTTGAGGACAAAGAAGCAGCGGATTTAGAAATGCAGTAATTCGCCACTCTGGATATCACGCAAAAAAAGGCCCTCGCACTGTTGCGACGGCCTTTTTTCTTACAACTCAAACTACGTCTGGCCAGTAAATCCATCCAGTGAATCTCGCAGACGTTCGGCCCAAAATCGAACCAGACGTTTAACTTCAACAGAATTCGAAACGGAGTTCGAACGTTGCATCGTTCCGGAATAGTTTTCCGCTGCCCTTCGATCAACCGACCGAGCCAATACTGCGCCGGACTCGGAATCGATTAGCTCCAGCACCAATGTGGCTTCGCCGATATTTCTGAGCGAAACATACGAACGACCTCCGACCGCATCTGGCGGAACATAGGAGACAACGTCCAGCAGGCCACCGCGCACTTCCAACACGTCTGGGCCGGCTTCATCGACCACAGTGAAGTTGGCTATCTTCGACATTTCTTCGACAAATATCTCGCCGACCAAAGATTCAAAGTCCGCACGAGACTTATCGTTGATAAAATAAGGACCGCCCTGACTTCGAGCCATTGAGGAACTGCCTCTGTCTCGTACGGGCCTGTACTCGACACCGGCGCCGCGCATCATGATTTTGGTGTACGTCGATATATCAAAGTCAGGCCTTGCCCACGCTTTATCTGCATTGCTGTTATCGACCACATGCAGGCCATCAAACGAGACTTCGGCATCAGGCCCGGTCTGGATACTTGGCCCTGTCGAGGTAGCGCAGCCAGTGAAATAAACGGCAGCAAGTGCAACTGCACCCAGCCGGAAAATCGCTTCAAACTTTCTCATTCTCAAGCCCCCTTATTTAGCTGATTGCATACTGAATCCATCAAGTCCCTCGCGCAAGCGTTCCGCCCAGAACTTTAGCAGGCGGGTCACCTCTTGCCGATTCGATACTGTGGTTGAGCGTTGCATCTGGCCGCCAAAATGTTCTGCGGCGCGACGGTCAACTGATCGGGCCAGAGCGGTACCGGATTGCGAGTCACGCAACTCAAGTACTAACGTGGCTTCGCCAATCTTGCGAATAGCAACACCGGAATTCATGCCAGTCTGGGTTTGCGGCACAAAAGATGCTATGTCGAGCAGGCTGCCGCTGACCAATAATACGTCCGGACCAGGCTCATCGACCAATGTGTAGCGTTCTGATTTCCCCAGTTCTTCAAGGAATATCTGTGACACCAGTGATTCAAACCGTGTTCTCGCAGCGGCGTCAATGAAATACTCCCCGCCACGCGAGCTGTTTGCATTCGATTGTCCGCCATTGGTTGTAATTCTGTACTGGACATTGGCTCTGACAGCCATAATCTTTGTGTAGCCGGACAGATCGAAGTCGGGTCGTGCCCAGGCTTCGTCGGCCTTGGCGTTCTTGACCGGATACAACCCATCGAATGTCGCCGTGGCCCCGACGCTGGTATCGACAACCGCTGGGCCAGTTGCGCAACCTGCAGCGAGCACAAATACGGAAATAAGTACGCTCAGCCGCCAAGCCGAATGAGTATTGTTCATGGTTGTATTCCTGAGAAACGGATTCAGCAAGCCTGAATCCAGATTTAGTATCCCCGCCAGCGCCACGTGGTGGCGCTTTGTGTGTGAGGGCAAATATATCATGCCCGCTTACTAGATCGATACGAGTACGGATAGTTCAAAATTTGCTTGGAGCAACAGCGACTTACACGCTACCAGGTCGGGTTTGGTGCGAAGTCTTCGACAAGGATGATGATATATTCGGCAACTCGCTCTAGAATGCTCTCTGACATGGCAGGGGCGCCGTTGGGTACATGACTGCGCCGTCTTGGACTATTTCGCACTATCCTTAATCTCTACAAATGGTGAATTGAATGAAAAAGATATTATCTTCCGTTGTATCGCTGAGCCTCTGTCTGGCTGCAGCATCTGCTTTCGCTGACTGGGATGCTGATGAAGGCGCTGAGTACGACGAAAAAGCACAGGTCGCTCTTGAGGAATTTAAGGAAAAAGATCCGAAGATTCAGGACTTTATCGACAAATCCGTTGGCTACGTTGTGATCCCGACAGTCGGCAAAGCCGCATTGGGCATTGGTGGCGCGAGAGGCAAGGGCGTCCTGTATGAGGGCGGCGAGGTAACCGCGATCATAACATTGACGCAACTTAGCTTTGGTTTTCAGGGAGGCGGACAAGCGTATAGCGAATTCATCTTTTTCGAAGACGCAGTCACTCTGGAGAACTTCAAGCGCGGCAATTATGAGCTCAACGCACAAGCCTCGGCGGTAGCGATCACGGCAGGCGCTTCGGCCGATGCGAAATTTAACAATGGCATGGCGATCTTCACTCAGGCGAAAGGTGGCTTGATGTATGAAGCAGCCGTCGGCGGTCAGAAGTTCAAAGTTGAGGCCAAGTAACTCTTCGACGAGATATTCGATTGATTATATCGATCGGGAAAGGGCGCAGAAATTCTGCGCCCTTTTTTTTGCTTAGAAAACGGAAAACAGCGGAGCACCAATTGACTTATCGACATCTTCTCATCTGCACATTCGTTCTTGCTTCATTGGGTTGCTCAGACCGCACTGGTATTCCCGAGGATCAGGTTTTTCAACATGATGTGACAGGTCAGGTCGTGCCGTGGACGAATGAAGCATTCGACACGGCTGATGACAAATTTACATTTGCGGTGTTCTCTGACCTGACTGGCGGTGAAAGAGACAACGTGTTCGAGATCGCGATTGCACAGTTATCCTTGTTGCGGCCCGAGTTCATCATGAATGTTGGCGATTTGATCGAAGGAAGTACAGAGAACCTCGACGAAATCGATGAGCAATGGACGTCTTTTGATAATCGAGCTGATCGGGCTACAGCACCGGTGTTCTACGTTGGCGGAAATCACGATTTGACCGGTGCTGTGATGCAGCAGGTATGGGTGCAGCGGCACGGTCGCCGTTACTATCATTTCGTCTACAAAAACGTCTTGTTCCTGGTGCTGGATACTGAGGACAACACGCCAGAGCGGGCGCAGGAGATTTTCGAGGCTCGTAGTCACGCGTTGGTGATAGCGAAGGAACAAGGCTGGGATGCTTTTTCAGAAACCGAGTATGCGAGAATGCCTGAAAATCCAGCCGGAAATATTTCGATGCAGCAGTCGCAGTATTTCCAGGACGTGGTTGCGGCGAATCCGGATGTTCGATGGACGTTTATGTTCATGCACAAAGCAGCCTGGAAGCGCGAAGATGTGCAAACCTTTGCGGCGATCGAGCAGTCGTTCGGCGAGCGCCCATACACGGTATTTAACGGCCATGTGCATGCGTATGAACACGAGGTGAGAAATGGCAGGGACTACATCCGACTCGCGACAACTGGAGGCGTTCAACTACCGAAACACGGGCGCTCAGTCGATCATGTGACTCTCGTGACAGTTAGCAATAGTGGTGCCGATATTGCCAATTTGTTGATGAACGGGATTCTCGACAAGAACGGCCATATACCTCTGGGTGGCGACGATATTTGTTTTGAGGCAGCCGCGTGCGAAGCAGGAAAATGACGGTTGCGACCATCTCAGGTATGCGATGAAGCTGGAGGAATGTCACGCGCATTTATTATTTCGTGACGACAGGACTGGTCGCCGCCTATATCAACAGTGTGGCCAGCCATAGCCCCATCGCCAGGCTTGACCCGAGCAGGGCACACCACCCAGTCGAACTGCGCGGTACATCAACTGCGCGATACTTTGGTAGAGAATCGCTACCTGGCTTTCGTTGAGGCCATACAGTTGTTGTAGCTCATCGGAACGATCAGCGCTGGTTGCCGCTACGCAGGAAAGCAGCTCCAGATCCGCAAGCTTGCGTGCGGCAAAACTTTGGCTCGCGGATGCGCTGCTCGCACCGCCGTGATGATAAGCAACATCATGCACAACGCAGCAGTTTTCCCAGGGTGGTCGGTCACCGTGTTTGGCCGCAATATTCGGGACCTGGGACGACAAGTATTCCCATCCATCAGACAGGCCACCGCTGCAGCCGTCAGTTGTGAACTCGTTGATGCTTGCGTCCGGCTCGGAGATTCGAAGCAGCAGTTTCTCGTGCGCTCCGGACTCGAGCTGTCGCTCTACAGTATCCATCGTCGGATTGACGTCGGTCAGGTCTGCTGTCACTTGATCTGTATTGTTCCTGGCAATACCGGCATACGCCAACAAAAACGCCAAAATTGCTACGGTACCCAATATTGCTGTCTTGTTCGTCTTCGATTTTGTCATGGTGATTCGTCGCGATAGCGGCGAGTCGGAATATTTCGCCCCATCAGTATGGCTGTGTGCACCAATAGTCTCTCAACCGAGTTCATGTCACTTCGGTCCACCAGAACTTCACGAGCTAGTGCTGGCTCATCGGTGATAATACCGTTGACGCCCAGCGACAACATTCGCGACATACTCACCGGGTCATTCACCGTCCAGACATAGACGGGCTTACCGGCTTTCCCGGCGCGCCGCATTAGTTGAGTGGTTGCAATTCGAGAGCTGACCGCGAGGAAATCGACATCGATCGCTGCGAGGTTTCCGGCCGACTGGGCTACCAGAAGCCCATAATTCCAATCGGGCCTTAGCGCTTGCATCTTTCGAACGCCGTCCAGGCTGAGCGACATGATCATCACGCTATCGCTCATGCCGACTTGTTCAACGATATCGACAACGCGTTGCTCAAGTTGCACGTCCAATCCGTAATACTTGAGCTCAATAATAACGCCGGACTTGCCTTTCGCCGCACTAAGCACCTCTGCCAATGTGGGAACTTGAGCACCCGCGAAGTCAGTGCCAAACCAGGCCCCGATGTCGATTGCCCTGATTTGCTCAAGTGAGCCATTGGCGACGCTCAGGTTTTCGCCGGCGAGCTTCATGAAATCGCTATCGTGGACAACGACGACTTCACCGTCGGAAGTTTCCTGTACGTCAATTTCCACCCATTCGGCACCATCCTCGATCGCGAATATTACTGCTTCGAGAGTGTTCTCAGGGGCACGACCCGAGGCACCACGATGTGCAATAACGACAGCATCGTCATTCACCTGAATGCCGTCCAGCAACCACATGCCGAATCCGCCGGCTATGCCAACGGTTATGATCAGCAGGCCTGCGAGTCCTCTGATAGTGAGTTTCCTGTTGCGGGAGAGTTGCGGTAGCTCCGCCTCGTCTTTCTCAGCTACGGCGTAGTTTCCGGGCCGCACTTGTTGAAAGAAATCACACAGTACAAAGGCGAATATTCCGGCGGTCAAACCGGATAACACCAAATTGGTAAGCAGCCATACCGAGAAGAGGCCTCCAAGTACAAGCACCAGCCATCGCAGCGAGTGAGCGACCAAAGGAATGAGCGAGGAACCAAGTAGCTGGAGCAAACCGATTGTAGTTGAGCCAATGGCGAAAGCTGCGACGGCCCATGCGATCAGTACGATCATCAAGGGGCGCTGTTTGCCGCGCAACAATAGTGTGCTTTGTTGAAAACAGTTGCTGGGCCGTTCATCGCCAAACAAGACCAACGGCAAGGCGATGGACCATTGAACTAACTTGCGAGCGACCAGCGCGAGCATTGCAATGAGAATCAGACCAATCAGGATCGCTGCCAGCCAAAATTCGGCGGGTTTGCTACTCAGATAGAAATTGATATCAAACTCTGTCAGGAAGTACAGACCCACGGCTGCGGCTGCTGCCAGAAAAGGCAGTACCAGCAGCATCAACCTCAGGACCAAACGCAGCGCAAATTCGAATATCTGGGGTGCTTTGGACATGCCGTGATTGAGTGCTGACAAAACGGTGATAGCCCGACCTTGCTGAATCGAAACGCCTATCGCCATTAGTGAGGCTTGTTCAAAAGCGATAATAAAAACGAGCAATGCGCACAACATGACGATTGCCACAATGCCGAGTGGCGTCATTGCGAACAGCAGAATATCCTGATCCGCCAACGCAGCTTCTCCGCTCAAACTCAGGAAGAGGCGCCCGATCATGCCGGTCACAGGAAACAGCGCGATGACGCCGAGGGCGCTGTAAATCACGTGTGTGATAAATACTTGCTGCTTGCCGAGGCCGAGTTCGCGCCATGTTGCCGCCATACGGCCTTTCATTTCTAGCCACATATTGCTAAGTCTAATGTATCGAAGGCGATCGTATGGCGTTCTCTGTAACAAAAGTTTCGTCCGAAACATCCTGAGTAAGCGTTCTTCGGCGGTCCTGCTGGTTCAACCTGCGCTTGGAAGCTCATCCAATCGGGTATGGACGTGTTGGTTCTCGATTTGGCGAATTTTCCAAGACCGAAGTTGTGCGCCGGGTGGGTGACGCCTGAGGTTGTTGAAGACCTTGAACTGGACGTGGGTTCCTATCCGCACAGTTTCATGAGCTTTGACAGGCTTCACTTTCATATCAAGGGAATTCACTTCGCGAAGAAGACCACGCAGCACTCGATTCGTCGTATTGAATTCGATGAGTTCCTGTTGCAACGCTCGAGCGCCACTGTGCATGAGCATCAGGTTAAGAAAATTGTCGAGGATGACGGCTCATTCATCGTTGATGACAAATATCGTTGCAAATACCTGGTCGGCGCAGGCGGGACTCGCTGTCCTGTGTATCGGCAGTTATTTCACGAGCTGAACCCGCGTGCCAAGCACCTGCAGATAGCGACGTTGGAAAAGGAATTTCCCTATGAGCGGCAAGACGATCAGTATCACCTTTGGTTTCTGGAGGACGGGCTACCCGGGTTTTCCTGGTATGTACCGAAAGCCAACGGGCATATCAATGTCGGTCTTGGTGGCAAGGCCGAGAAAATGAAGTTTTCGGGACGACGCCTGCAGGACTTCTGGAGGGGCTTTTCGTCCAGGTTGGGCAAGGACGATCTGGTGTGCGCCGACTTCAAGCCGGCTGGCTACAGTTACGACCTGCGCGGCAATGTCGATGTCGTTCGTAAGGGCAATGCGATGATCATCGGCGATTCAATTGGGCTCGCGTCCATCGATATGGGGGAGGGGATTGGTCCGGCTGTGGGCAGCGCATTGCTGGCAGCTCGGGCGATATCGAGCCATAGGGATT
>CAZGVL010000024.1:0-38462 GCA_964528965.1 uncultured Woeseiaceae bacterium | reverse complement strand
AAATGTACCGCCAAGCAGGCTACGAAGGTTGTTAAAGAACAGTTGGCTATAGACAGCCATGCGGCGTTCTTCTATGCCTTCAGGTACCGGGACGTTTTCCGGGTCACGAATATGTGCGGCGAACGCAAATTGCTTGCGCTGGAAATCATCCTTATCAACCATTGTTGGCCACCGCGCTCCCGGCTCCCGCCTGCAGGTCCTTAATGCGTCGTATTTCGGCCAGTAGTTCTTCAATCGGGGGGAAATTGAAGTCTCTCTCGAGCAATGTCGGGACCGGCCCGAAGTGCGCATAGGCATCGGCAAGTAGTTGCCATACCTGGTCACTGACAGCATCACCATGCGTGTCGATACGCAGATCTTCTGCTTCGACGTAGTGGCCGGCAAGGTGAAAATATCGTACACGGTCCTTCGGCATCTGCAGCATGAACTCACTGGCGTCATAGCGATGATTAATGCTGTTGACGACGATGTTGTTGATGTCGAGCAGGAGGTCGCAGTCCGCTTCCTGCAATACTGCATTGAGGAAGTCGACCTCTGTCATCGTTGAATCGCTGGGCGCGTAGTAGGAAACATTTTCCAGCGCAATACGTTGCTCAAGAATGTCCTGTACACGGCGCACTCGCCTGGCAACGTAATGTACGGCTTCTTCCGTAAACGGAATTGGCATCAAGTCGTACAGCTCACCATCATCACCTGAATAGCTCAGGTGTTCCGAGTACATCAGGATATTGTGCTCGGCCATGAAGGCTTTGATGTCATTGACCAGAGATTCGTTGAGCGGAGCGGGGGAGCCAATATTCAACGATAGCCCGTGGATCAGGAATGGATAGCGTTCAGTGAAGAAACGCAGCTTTTTGCCAAGTTTGCCACCGACGTTGATCCAGTTCTCTGGCGCGATTTCCATGAAATCGACGTCCGCAGGTGGGTCGGCCATCAATTTGTCGGCTATAGGGCGACGCAGGCCCAGGCCTGCTCCACGTACCGGAAATTGTTGTTTTATCTCGCTCATAGGCGTCCGCCATCCAAGTTACATCAAAAGACCACATCAGAAGCTGGTTTATTACACGGGGCGACTAAGCTTTTAATTGCCGCAGGCGAAGCAGGTACTGCACCTCGTCAGGAGCCCGGTTTTGACTCTGCGCCTCCCAAAGCGTTTCTGCCAGGCAATCGATCATGCGATGTTCGGCATCGTGCGCATCGCCCAGTTGTTCGGCGAGCTCACGGTAAACGGCTGCAATACCCGCGGGCCGATTCGTTGCGACTTGCTCACGGATGCCGAGATGCAAGCCCATGTGCAGGAATGGGTTGGTCTTGCCGCCATCCGGGGCGTAGTCCTTCTGCAGGTCCGCGGCAGAAACTTCTGTGTGGTATTCAGGGTGCTCAGCCACTACCTGGGCAATTTGTGCTTCCAGTGGTGTTAACGGCTGTTGCTCCTTGTGCTTGTTCCATGCACCCAGGTACATCTTGCGTAATTCGTTTCGGTCCTGACTAAATATCATGCAAGCTCCTTCTTGCGGTACTCACACCATTCAATGATCGGACATTGCATACACAAGGGTTTCCGCGCTTTGCAGATGTATCGACCGTGCAGGATTATCCAGTGATGGGCGTCCAGCATGAATTCCTCCGGAGTGAGGCGTGTCAGACGTGTTTCGACTTCGAGTGGCGTTTTTCCCTTGGCGAGCCCGGTTCTGTTTGCCACGCGAAAAATATGCGTATCGACAGCAATCGTTGCTTCGCCAAATGCTGTATTCAGGATGACATTTGCAGTCTTGCGACCCACGCCCGGTAGTGACTCGAGTTCATCACGGGTCCGCGGCACTTCGGCATTGAACTGGTCGAGCAAAATGCGGCAAGTCTTAATGATATTTTCCGCTTTGCTGTTAAACAGCCCGATGGTGCGAATGTAGTGCTTCAGGCCATCGACGCCGAGGTCATAGATCGCCTGCGGAGAGTTGGCAACAGGATAGAGCTTGTCTGTCGCCTTGTTGACGCCCACGTCGGTCGCCTGAGCCGACAAAATGACGGAAATCAAGAGTTCGAACGGACTGTTGTAATGCAGTTCCGTCTGAGGACTGGGGTTAAGGTCGCGGAGTTTCGCGTATATCGCAGTGCGCTTGTCTTTGTTCACAGTGTTGTTCGTTTCAATGTTTAGCGTGACTGGCGCGATTTGCCAGGTAGTCGGGTCTGTCGAGACTTTTGGCGCTTCTTGTCGATAGCATTCTTGCAGGCAACGGCAAGAGCAAGACTGAAAAACGCACCCGGTGGCAAGATGGCGAGCAGGAATCCGCCATCGAATATGACCAGACCACGAATCGGTTCGCCACCCAACAGCATGTCCATTCCTGAGAATAACGAACCCTGACCGAGCAGTTCGCGGAACGCACCAATTGTCATTAGCAAGAGTGCGAATCCGGCACCCATACCGATCCCATCGATGAGGCTGTCGGCAACTGAGTTGCGTGAGGCAAATACTTCTGCGCGGGCGACGATTGCACAGTTGGTCACGATCAAAGGTATGAATATGCCGAGTGAGCGATCGAGCGTGGGGAACCAGGCTTTGAAGATCAGTTCGATGCAAGTCACCAGACTGGCAATGATGACGACGTAGATCGGTATGCGAATATCTTTTCTGATCCAGCGCCTGGCGGCTGAGACCAGTCCATTGGAAAACGTTAGTACCAACAGCGTTGCGATACCGAGTCCGAGGCCATTGACGAAGGAATTGGTTACCGCGAGCAGTGGGCATAGACCCAGCAATTGCACCAGACCCGGATTGTCTTTCCACAATCCATTCTTCAGGTGTTCAACGATGCCGCTGGATGTCATGATTTTTCCACCGTAGTGGGCAATGAGAATAATTCGTCACGATTGGCATTAAAGTATATCAATGTATCGCGTATCGCCTTGATGACCGCTCGTGGCGTAACGGACGCTCCGGTCAGTTGATCAAACTGCCCGCCGTCTGAACGAATAGCCCAACCAGGCGTAGCCGGATCCTGCAGAGAGTGTCCATCAAATTGAAAAATCCAGTCCGAACGTCGTGATTCGATTTTATCGCCCAGTCCCGGGGTTTCTCGATGCTCGAGAACCCGGACGCCTGTGACGGTACCGCTAAAATCAACGCCTATTAATAGTCGTATCGCACCTGAAAAACCGTCGCGGGCGGACACCACGAATAAGGCGGCAACCGGTTCATCTTCACCATAGACGCGGTAGATGATGGCGGCATCGGAGCCTGGCAAATCATGCGGCTGTGGCACGATCAGTTTCGATTCGGAAACGCCGCCGTCGTAGAACTGGCCCGCCAGCGCCGGCTCCAGACTTTGTTCCAGCAATGCGATCTCATTGGCGACGATTCGTTCGGCAGTCAGCTGGTAGGTTGCAGTGACCAGCGCCGTACAGACCGCCGCGATGGCGGCAAGCGTCAGACCATTCTTGGCAATTGATGGCGAGCCGGTCACTGACCATCACCTGCCTGGTCACCCTTGCCAGCATGACCGACGATATGGGGTCGCGTTACGTAATCAATCGCCGGGGTCGCCATGTTCATGAGCAGTACGGCGAACGCAACGCCGTCTGCATACGAGCCCCACAGGCGAATCGCGTAGATCAGCAGTCCGATACCCAGTCCGTAGACAATTCTGCCTCTTGGACTTGTTGCGGCTGAGACCGGATCAGTGGCGATAAAGAACGCACAAAGGATCGTCGCACCACCGAACAAATGAAACCCTGGGCTTGCGTGCGTACTTGGGTCGATCAGATACATGATACTCGCAGGTATCAATACGCCGGCGAGCACACCGAACGGTATCTGCCAGCGAATTATTTTCTTCAGTAGTAGCCACAGGCCGCCAAATGCGAAAAAATTGCCGATCCACTCCCACCCGCGACCACCGAAATCGCCCATCATCGGATTGGCCCGAATTTCAGCGTAAGTACGCAGGTTGCGCAATCCTGATTGCATCGCGTCCAGCGGTGTCGCACGGCTAACCGCATCAAAGGACAGCGTCTCGGGAAGAATTCCCGTCAGCGTGTACTTGAGCGTCTGAATTGTGCTTAGAAACTGGTAGTCGATATCTCCCATGCGAGGTGCAACCCACAAATTTACGTGCATAGGGAACGCGATCAGGATTACGACATAGCCGACCATCGCCGGATTAAAGATGTTGAAACCCAGGCCGCCGTACAGGTGTTTTGCAACGACGATGGCAAACAGCGAGCCGGTCGCAGTAACCCACCAGGGCGTTAGCGATGGCAGCGCAAATGCGAGCAGCGCTGCGGTCACGATAGCACTGTAGTCAGCCAACGCAATCTCAGGTCGTCGGCCGCGCAGTCGCAGCATTGCTGCTTCGCCAGCGACACAAAATCCGGCGGCGACGAGAAAGTTAAAAATAAAGCCCGGACCGAAGTACCACACGTGGGCGAGTGCCGCGGGGACAAGAGCGAATAGGACTTGTTGCATCATGGACGAAACACTGGCGCTGGGCCCGAGATACGGTGCTTCGCGTTTAATGAAGTCCATTGGTCTAGTCCTCGTCCAATGGTTCGGTATTCGCCGCGTCACTTTTCGATTCGGCCTGCTTGCGTTTCAGGATCTCCGCAATTGCCGCAGGCCCGGCCGATCTCGCCGCATGTTTCTGTTCACTGAGCTCTCGTTCGCGCTCTTCCAGGTCATTTTCCAGCCGCTCACTGCGAGCCTCAAATCGTTGTCGCGCACGTTCCGCCCGGGATTTTTCGTCGGCCATTTCGCGAATTCGGCCCTTTGCCGCGCGAAAATCCGAGGTGAGCGGTATATGACTCGGGCAAACAAGATCGCAGCAGCCACACTCGATACAATCAATCAAACCGTGCTCACGCAATTTTTTCTCATCGTCTGCACAGGCGTACCAGAACAATTGCTGTGGCAGCAACTGCACGGGACAGACTGCGGCACAGTCACCGCATCGAATGCATGGCATTTCAGGCTCTGGTTCATGACCTTCCCCAAGCACGAGAATGCAGTTTGTCGCCTTCACCAGTGGAATACGATCGTTGGTAACTGATTTGCCGGTCATTGGCCCGCCAATAATCAACTGGTCAGCCTGCTCAGTGTAGCCACCGGCAAAAGCGATGATATCGGCAACCGTTGTGCCGATTCTCGCTTCGACATTCATCGGTGTGGTGATACCGTCGCCAGTTACGGTGGTGATTCTGGAGATCAACGGCTCATTGCGGACAATCCAGTTATGAATTGCGGCCGCTGTGCCGACATTTTGTACCAGACAGCCAACGTCAGAAGGCAGTCCGGCGCTGGGCACCTCACGGTTGGTGACCAACTGGACCAGTTGGTCTTCACCGCCGGATGGATAGATGGTCGGCACTTGTTTGAGTACCAGTCGGTCGTCTGCAACCTCCGTCAATACGTCGGCAAGCCGGCGGATGGCATCGGGCTTGTCACTTTCGACAGCGATGTAGCAATGTGACAGCTGCAGCGCGTGCATAAGGATTTGCGCACCGCCGACAATCTCGTTGGTATATTCGCGCATCAGCATGTCGTCGCAACTGATGTAGGGCTCACACTCCACACCATTCAGAATCAGATAGTCCAGTTTGCAAGTGCGTGCCTGCATCAATTTTTGAGCGGTTGGGAATACAGCCCCACCGAGGCCGACGATTCCACCCTGCAGAACTTTGTGCAGCACCGCTTCGGGCGTGAGCTGGTCGAATGCGATCGATGGCTCAAGCGCGGCGACTGCTTCGTCCTCGCCATCACACTCAAGCACGATGCACGGCGCGTTGTCACCGTAACGGCGCGATACCGGCCACGGCTCGATGGCGACAATATGCCCTGACGACGAGGCGTGCACCGGGGCGCTCAGTGACCCTTCTGATTCGGCGATGAGTTGGCCCTTTAGCACGCGCTCCCCAATAGCAACGATGGGCTGTGCCGGATCACCGACATGCTGGGTAATCGGCAAGACCAGTTGGGCTGGAAGCGGAACTCTCTGTATCGCTTGTGCGGTAGAGGCAGTCTTGTGGCCGCGCAGGCGCATACCACCGTGTAACTTGCCCAGATCATAGGTTGGGGCACTCATGAAACCGCCTGCATGCTGATGCAATCAACCGGGCAGGGTGCAATACACAGCTCACAACCGGTGCACTCGCTACTGATGACCGTGTGCATCAGCTGATGCGCTCCGACGATGGCATCAACAGGACATGCAGTGATGCAATGGGTGCAGCCAATGCAAAGCGATTCGTCGATGATGGCCACCGCTCGCTCGGTTTTCGCCTGCTCGGCCAGCGGAATAACATCCTTGCCAAGAAGCTCGGCAATATTGCGTAGGGTTTCCTCTCCGCCGGGTGGACAGAGATTGATTGCTTCACCCGCATTAACAATGGCATCAGCATAGGGACGACAACCAGGGTAGCCGCATTGAGCGCATTGCGTTTGCGGCAGGAGATCATTGACTGTCTCGACAACGTCGCTGGAATTGGCAGGCAAGCTGCCCGAGGCGAACGAGAGGGCGAGACCTGCAAGCAGGGCGATGACCGCAATGGTGATAACTGCTGTTAGCATGATGATCGGCGACCACTATGGTCGGGCCATGCCCGAAAAACCCATGAATGCCAACGACATTATGCCGGCCGTCATGAGTGCGATCGCGGTGCCGCGAAATGGTGCCGGTATGTCAGCGGCTTCCAGCCGCTCTCGAATTGAGGCGAACATGATTAGTACCAGCGCGAAGCCGAGCGATGCACCGAAGCCGAAAAACACGGATTGAACGAAACCTTTTGACTGCTGCACGTTGAGCAAGGCAACACCAAGCACCGCGCAATTGGTAGCAATCAACGGTATGAAAATGCCCAGAACCTGATGCAGCAGCGGGCTGAGACGGCGGACCATGATTTCGGTGAACTGCACACTGGCAGCGATCACCAGGATGAAGGTGATGGTGCGCAGATACTCCAGATCCAGCGGTACCAGAATGTACGCATGCAGCAAATAGGCCGTAGCCGATGACAGCGTTAGAACAAACGCAGTCGCAAGCGACATTCCAGCCGCCGCCTCGAGATTTCGGGACACGCCAAGAAACGGGCACAGGCCGAGAAACCGAACCAACACGAAGTTGTTGACCAGGATCGTACCAATAAGGATGACGATGAGTTCAGTCATTTTCGATTCCGACTTTCACGCCGGTATTGTATGTGCTTAGCAGCCCGTAGTCGCGGACTTTACTTGACGCGCATTCCAGGTGTCGCACCATCGTCGGGTGAGAGCAGGAAGATATCTGCTCCGCCTGGACCGGCCGCCAGCACCATGCCTTCGGACACGCCAAAGCGCATCTTACGTGGCGCAAGGTTGGCAACTACGATGACTTTCCTGCCGATCAGCGTGGCCGGGTCGTACGCGGCCTTGATCCCGGCGAAAACATTGCGCTTCGAATCACCCAGGTCCAGCGTCAATGCGAGTAATTTGTCCGCACCCTCAACGGCTTCGGCTTTTTCGATGCTTGCGATTCGCAAATCGACTTTCATGAAGTCGTCAATGCTGATTGTGTCATCCGCTGCTTCAGGCTTGCTCTTTGGATCGGTCACTGTCGCGTTATCCTTCGATTGCTCAACCATGTTGTCCACTTGTATTTTTTCGACACGGGTGAGCAGTGGTTTGAATTTGTTGATACTGGTTCCCAGTAACGGGGTGGATGCGTCCTGCCATTGCCACGACTCCTCGGCGAAGAATTTACGCGCGTCAGCCGAGACGGTCGGGATGACCGGCGTCAGATAGATCATCAGACTGCGGAACATGTTGAGGCCCTGTGTACAGACCGCTTGCACTTCTGCCGAATTCTGCTCGTCCTTAATCATCGCCCATGGTTTCTTCTCGTCGATGTAACGATTTGCAGAATCTGCGAGCGTCATGACCAGGCGCATGGCCTTTGAGAACTCGCGTCGTTCAAAATGCAATGCGATCTGATCTGAAGCATTCGCGACTTCGGCAAACAGCTCCGGCTCGGGATTTGCCGCGGCGAGCTGGCCGTCAAATCGTTTGCTGATAAAGCCGGCACAGCGACTGGCAATATTCACCAGTTTGCCTACAAGATCTGAATTCACTCGTGCGGTGAAATCCTCCAGATTCAGGTCGATGTCTTCAACAGTCGGCCCGAGTTTGGCGGCGTAGTAGTAGCGCAGATAGGCAGGATGAAGATTGTTCAGATAGGTGCGCGCATTGATGAACGTCCCCCGCGACTTGGACATCTTCTGTCCATTCACGGTTAGAAAGCCGTGCGCGTAGACACTTGTCGGTGTGCGGTACCCGGCACCGTGCAGCACAGCTGGCCAGAACAGTGTATGAAAATACATGATGTCCTTGCCGATAAAGTGATACAGCTCGGTATCACCTCCTGGCCGCCAGTAGCTATCAAAATCGAGATCATCACGGCGATCACACAAGTGCCTGAAGCTCGCCATATAGCCAACGGGTGCATCCAGCCACACGTAGAAATACTTGTCATCGGTGCCCGGAATTTTGAAACCGAAGTAAGGCGCATCGCGGGAGATATCCCAGTCCCTCAGGCCAGCATCAAACCACTCTTGCAGCTTGGCAACGACACTTTTTTCGAGCTGTGCATCGCTCATCCATGTACGCAGCTGTTCTTCGTACTCACTGAGCTTGAAGAAGTAATGCTCTGACTCCCGTCGCACGGGCGTTGTCTCTGACAAGATGGACACAGGGTCAATCAAGTCGGTAGGCGTATAGGTAGCGCCACAGTTTTCACAGGAATCGCCGTACTGATCTTCTGTCTTGCAGCGGGGGCACGTGCCACGAACAAAACGGTCCGGCAGGAACATGCCCTCTTTTTCGTCGTAGGCCTGCTCAATAGTACTCGTGTATATGTCGCCGGAATCCCGGAGCGCCTCAAAGATCTGCACAACCTGGGCCTCATTTTCCGGAGAGTGGGTTGTGTGGTAGTTGTCGAATTCAATACCGAAAGCCGAAAAATCCTTAACGAATTCCTCACTGATCGCGCTGGTCAGCTCTTCGGCAGAAATGCCGCGCTCACGTGCCTTGATCATGATCGGCGTTCCATGAGCGTCGCTGGCACAAACATAAGTGCACTTGTGGCCACGCATCTTCTGAAAACGGACCCAGATATCGGATTGCAGATATTCCACCAGATGACCCATATGAATAGAGCCGTTGGCGTACGGAAGAGCGCTGGTGACCAGGATTTGTCGTTGATTGTCAGGCATGTTCAAACACTTGCGTGTGGTGGGAGATGATGCTCGCGATTATGCCATGAGTGCAATCGGCCGAGCGGACTTTTTGGTCTTGCCCGTAATGAGGAGAGTTGGCTGGCGAAAACCCGGCGGATGCGGATCAGGTATCGTTCCTGATTTTTTCGAATATGCTCTTGTTGTTTGCCTGTTGATAGGCTTCTTTGCCGGATACGAAAGCTCGTTCGACCAGGTTCATAAGGGCCGAATCCATCGTCTGCATGCCAATGTTGCCGCCACTTTGCATGGCTGTCTCCAACTGATCCAGCTTGCCCTGGCGGATCAGATTCGAGACCGCAGCGGTGTTGATCAGAATCTCGAGTGCTGCGATTCGACCGGGTTTGTGCTTGGTGGGGAGCAGCTGTTGCGACACAACGCCACGCAGTGAGGTCGACAGCATGGTCCGAATATGACTTTGCTTATCCGCAGGGAAGGAGTTGATGATGCGGTCAACTGTTTGTGCTGAACCATTCGTGTGCAAGGTTCCCATTACCAGAATCCCCATTTCAGCCGCCGTTACGGCGATACTGATCGTTTCCAGATCGCGCATTTCGCCGACCAGGATCACATCAGGGTCTTCGCGCAGGGCTGAGTGCAGCGCACTGGCGAAGTTCGGGCTGTGCACTCCAACTTCACGTTGGCTGATCAAACAGTTTTGGCGTTTGTGCACGAATTCGATCGGATCTTCAATGGTCAGTATGTGGCCTTTGAGATTCTTGTTCATGGCATCGATCATTGCTGCCAGCGTCGTCGATTTTCCAGAGCCCGTCTTTCCTGTTACCAGGATCATGCCCTGTGTCTGTTTACACAAATCAGCGATGACCTTCGGCATGTCCAGGGCTTCAAGCGTCAGGGCGGTCGACGGAATGGCTCTGAAAATGGCACCGATACCGTTCAAATGACGAAATACGTTGACACGAAACCGCGATACGTCGGGTATATCGTACGCAAAGTCGGCGGCGTCGTTATCTTCAAAATGTCGTTGCGTTATGCCATCCATAATTTCGTACATGGCTTCTTTGACAGCTTCGGTCGTTAACGCGTCAGGCCGCATGGTTTGCAGTCCGCCATGCACGCGGACGCGCGCAGGATCACCGGAAACAAAATGCAAATCCGATGCGTTCGCTTTCAACGCCTGCAACAGGTATTCGTCGATCAGGCTCATGAGCGTAGTTTCTCGTTGCCGCCGGTATCGACGACTTCAAATATATCGGTCTCAGTGGCATAGCGGTGGAACTTGCGTTTATCGTTGGCGAAACGCAATGCATCATCCGGATCAATTTCTTTTGCCTCAATCGCGTCCAGAAGCGCCTGATCGAGCAGCTGCATTCCCTGGTCTTTTCCGGTCTGCATCTGCGACGGTAACTGATGTGTCTGGTCGGTAGTAATCAGCTTGGAAATTGCCCGATTATTAACCAAAATTTCAAAAATACCGCGTCGTCCGCGGCCGTCGGGTGTCTTGACCAATACCTGGGTGACCACGGCTTTGAGGCTCATGGAAAGAAACGCCTTGGTTTGTTCACGCAGTTCGCCTGGCAGCGCGTCGATAATACGATCGACGGTTTTAGCGGCGCCGGTGGTATGCAGGGTACCAAGTACAAGGTGGCCGGTTTCAGCCGCGGTCATCGCCATAGAGATGGTTTCGGCATCGCGTAATTCGCCAACAAGGATAACGTCCGGATCCTCGCGCATCGCCGAGCGAACGCCATCTGCAAAACCGGGCACGTGTGTGCCGACTTCACGCTGAATGATCTGGCAGTTCTTGCTCGGGTGCACGAACTCAATGGGATCTTCAAGGCTGATGATGTTCAGATTTCTATTGACGTTCAGGTGATTGATCATTGCCGCGAGGGTTGTGGACTTACCGGTACCGGTCGATCCTGTTACCAGTACCATACCCTGATGGTAGTCGCAGAAATCGGCGAGTACCGAAGGAACGTTGAGGCTTTCCAGAGTCGGTACTTCAGCAGGGATATGCCGAAACACGGCGCCGACGCCGGTCACTTTTCGAAATACGTTGACTCGGAATCTGCCGCCTTCCTCTCCGACATATGAAAAATCGAGATCATGGCCTGCTTCCAGTGTTTCTTTCTGCGAGTTCGTCAGGATTTCGTAGATGTACGCTTCGAGTTCGGAGTCAGATAACTCGCGAAACTTGATCGGCAGCAGGTCGCCATTCATACGCAGCATTGGCGGGACGCCCACAGCGAGGTGAATGTCGGAGCAGCCCTGCGCCAGGCCGAGCTTAAGAAATGCGTCAATTCTTGCCATTGCCGGAGTATTCAGTCCAAGAATCAGTCAGTTGCACCAATCCTAGGCAGAATTTCCGGATTACGCCAGAGCTATCTCACACTTTTTGGAATTGGGGCGATTTCTAGAGAGGAACTGAGTCCAGCGCCGCGGTCAATTCGGCCATGGACTGGTAACGCTTGGATTTATCGACCGACATTGCTTTGGCGATGATGGTCGCGTAGTTGTCAGGAATATCGGGATTGATCTCCTGACACAACTTGGCCTTACCTTGTACGTGCTGGTACATGACGGACATATGGTCACCGCGACTATAAGGAGGCACGCCGGTGTTCATTTCGTACATGATTACGCCGATGCTATAAACGTCTGCCGTTACGTCGACCTTCTTACCGAGAATCTGCTCCGGCGCCATGTACTTCGGCGAGCCAATCACATAGCCGGTTTTGGTTAGCTGCGTGTCACCACTGCTGGCGGCCGCCGCAACGCCAAAGTCAACAATCTTCAGCAGCGCATCTTCATTCACCAGGATATTCGCAGGCTTGAGGTCACGGTGAATAACGCCGGCCTGATGTGCTACTGCCATACCGGTTGCCATATCGCGCGAAAACTGCAGCGCTTTCGCGGTATCCATCGGCTTATTGTTCGGGATTTCGCCACTCAATGTATGCGAGGGGAAGTATTCCATCGAAATCGCGTAGGCGCCCTGCAAGTGCAGGAAGTCATAAATTCGAATAACGTTTCTGTGCGTAATTTTTCGCGAATAGCGTAACTCATGCACGAAACGCTTCATCATTTCTTCATCAGAGGAGACATTTGGGTTCAAGAACTTCAGGATCAAGTTCTCGTCAACGACCTGATCCTGCATTAACAGCACGGTACCGAATGCACCCTTGCCGATTTTTTCGATGTACTTATAGCGGCCATCGATGACATCGCCGGGTTCGAGTTTCGAAATATCCAGAACAGGCGAACCCATCGGAGCTTCTTGTTCGGTAGACTCATCCTCAAGCTGCGCGATCTTGGAATGCTGTTCTTCCAGCAACTTCTCAAGTTCTTCGTTCTCAAGCAGCATTGTCTTCGTATGCTCACCGATCTTCTTGGCGCGCTCATTCTCGGCCATGACTGTCCCGGAGAAGCGCGCATCAAGATCTTTCAGTGCTTTGTCCGCGTTGTTGATGATTGTCGGATTTTCAGACTGCTTAATCTTCTGCAATACACCTCGAATCGTCTCGGCGGCTGAATCATCCGCGAGTTGAGATATCGCCTTGATCGCTTCAACCTGGATATCGCGCTCTGTGCTCTTCAACATCGGCAATATTTTCGTGATGTGCGTGTTGTCGCCGAGTATCGCGATAGCGCGAATAACAACAGGATCGGTTTTCGGGTCGTTGCCCAGCATTTCCATCAACCTCGGCAACGCACGTGGGCTGCCAATTTTAGAAAGTGCATCCACTGCCCGCTCGCGCACCCACCAGTCGGTGTCATCCGTGGCTTGAATCAGGTGCTCGACGGCGCGTTCGTCTTTGGTGGTATTGAGAATCTCTATCGCTGTACGGCGGATGTCTTCGTCTTCGGAATTGATCAGTTTGACCACGGAGTCAACGACCCTGGGTCCACCGATTTCACCGAGAGCATCACCAGCGCGCGAGCGTACCCACCAGTCGTCGTCCTTAATCGCATTCAAGAGATCTTTCACAGAATCGACGTTGCCGATTTCGTTGAGAACCTCAACAGCTGATCGCCGTGTGTACTCAGATTCATCCTTCAATGCAGGCACAAGATACTTGACGGTATCGGGGTGATTCGCCCGCACCATAATATCAACAGCTTTGTTTTGTACATCAAGATCCGGGTCACGAAGCATGTCACTGATCTTTTCGATATTAATTTTGTCGCCGCGTGTCGCGAGCGCGCTAAGTGCTGCACCGCGAACCATCTTGTTCGCATCTTTTAGTTGAACCTCAAGTGCGTTGTTAATTCCAGGTTTGTCGAATTTGGATAGCAAGTTCATCAAATGAATCTTGATGATCGGATCTTTGCCGCCCATCCTGGCGATCAAGTCAGGAACCATCTCCTCGCGAATGGTCTCCTGAATGATCTTGAACAGTGCCGCTTTTTCTTTCGGATCAAGCTCGTAGGCGCGTTGCAGCAATTCGTGCACGCTCAAATCCTCTTTGTGCACTCGCAGCACTTCTATCAGTGCGTGCTTGGATACTTCCGGATCATCAAAGAATTCAAGCAGGTTATTGGCGTTGTAGTCGGTGCTGCTGGACAGCGCCCAGGACGTGCCAGACACAACTCGTTCATTGCCGTCTGCGAGACCCTCCTTATAGAGGTTCAACGACTTGTCGGTCACCATGCCGGAGAGAATATCGACCAATACCATCGTGTGAGTCTTGTCCGACATTGCCAGGGCATCGATGACCTTCGGAATGACCTTTGGGCCGATCTTCTTCAGCCGGGCGACAATCTTGCGGGCGCTGGGCGACTCAGGATCGACTTCGGCGATAAGCTGGGAAATCAGCTGGTCTGATCGAAATCCGGCGAAAAAACTCACCGGTAATCACCGCTGCATAGCCGCGTTACCACAGCAGTTCGCAGGCATGCGACCGGGCAGGGGCAGCTTGAATCAAGCATTCCTGCAAATTTCGTCTGTTTTGGCGTTCCGTGTGCAAACAATCGTCTATTCGCTTATGCCCAAGCAAAACCCAACGGTCCCCGCAGAGTAGAACGGTTCCGTCGGTGTCATTCATCAATCCAAGATGCGGCATTATGCCACATCGCCGTTAGCACATTGCCGCTGAAAGCCTTTCATTTCGCCGTGTTCCGTCAATCCGATCAGCAATAAATTGAGGGCTTGGTTCCTGCCCCAGCTTCGTTACAATGTGCGCGCGCTTGCCCTCACAAAGAGAACAATCGCCATCGAATTTTACCTAATACAGGTGCCGGAAGTGTGACGCTGTCAACAGAATCAGATGTGAATAAGTTCCTTAAATCCATTGAGTTACCCGATATTGGTCTCACATTGGGTGATATTGGGCGGGTCGTCGAAGTCAATAAATCGGATGCGGCGATCGCGATCAAGGTCGAGCTTGGATTTCCGGCCGCTCGCGCGCATGACGCCTATCGTGAGCACCTTGCTACGGCGGTGAGCGCAGCAAGCGGAATCGACGCCGTGGATATTGAGCTATCGACCAAGATTGTGGCGCACGGAGTACAGCGCAATCTAAAGCCGATCGCCGGTGTGCGAAACATTATCGCGATAGCGTCCGGCAAAGGCGGGGTCGGCAAATCGACCGTTGCCGTGAATATTGCTCTGGCGTTGGCGGCTGATGGTGCATCTGTCGGTCTGCTTGACGCCGATATCTACGGGCCCAGTCAGCCGACCATGGTCGGTGTGGCGGGCGAGCAGCCGACCAGTGAAGACGGCAAGACGATGCAGCCAGTCCTGGCGCATGGACTGCAGGTCATGTCGATCGGTTTTCTGGTGGACCCTGACCAGGCAATGATCTGGCGTGGTCCGATGGTGACCTCTGCCTTGAACCAGTTGTTACAACAAACTCAATGGGACGACCTCGATTATCTGATCGTGGACATGCCGCCGGGTACTGGCGACATCCAACTGACCTTATCGCAGCAGGTGCCAGTCAGCGGCGCCGTGATTGTTACCACACCGCAGGACATTGCGTTGCTGGATGCGCGCAAAGGGCTGGCGATGTTTCGCAAGGTTGCGGTACCGGTCCTTGGTGTCATTGAGAACATGAGCACGTACGTCTGCTCGTCATGTGGCCATGAAGAAGCCGTGTTCGGATCGGGCGGCGGCGAGAAAATGGCTCGCGATTTCGATATTGAGCTGCTTGGTCAGCTGCCACTTTCCCGGCAAATTCGCGAGCAGGCTGATAGTGGCCGTCCGACGGTCGTTGCTGAGCCCGAGTCGAGCGCGGCGGAGGCGTACCGGCTGGCAGCGCGGCGGGTAGTCGCCAGGCTGGCACGCCAAGGCAAGGATTACAGCAGCAAATTCCCCAATATCGTCGTAGAGGCCAGCTGATGAGCATCAAGCCAGACCGCTGGATTCGCAGGATGGCTGAGGAGCAGGGGATGATCGAGCCGTTTGAGCCAGGTCAGGTGAGAGAGAACGCTCAAGGGCGAATTGTTTCCTACGGCACGTCGAGTTACGGCTACGATGTTCGTTGTGCGGATGAATTCAAGATATTCACAAATATCAACTCTGCGATCGTGGACCCGAAAGCATTCGATGAGACCAGCTTTGTCGACATCCAGAATGACGTATGCGTAATACCGCCGAACTCATTTGCGTTGGCACGTACGGTTGAGTATTTCCGCATCCCGAGGACCGTTTTGACGATCTGTCTCGGCAAATCTACTTATGCGCGTTGCGGAATCATCGTCAATGTCACGCCGCTTGAGCCGGAGTGGGAAGGGCATGTGACACTGGAGTTCTCGAACACCACAACTTTGCCCGCCAAGATTTATGCCAATGAGGGTGTCGCGCAGATGCTGTTTCTTGAGTCTGACGAGGCTTGCGAGACGTCCTACAAGGACAGAGGCGGCAAGTATCAGGGGCAGCTCGGCGTAACACTACCGAAGGCGTAAGAGCCTACTCCTGATCGCGAATTGATCGCTCGATCGATGAAATCGCGGCAAGCTTGTCTTCGGCTTCCTGAAGTTCCCGGCGCAAGCGTCGATTATCAGACTCTACGGTTGCAAGGCGCTGGTTCGATGCTGCCTCTTCGGTTTGCGTGGCGCGCGAAGTCGATGCTCGTAGCTGACGCGTTTCGGTGGAGAGCACAATCAATTCCTGCGCTGTCTCCAGGTGTATTGTTGCAAGCGATATTTCGACTTGTGTGAGCAATTCGGTGCGTGAGAGCAGCTCACGCAACAGACTTGCTGCTTCTGTCGGATCCGTCTCGGCATGGCCGGGCGTTGCGAGCACCATCGCATAGCGTAATGTTGTGGATGGACCCGGTGTCAAAGTGGCTACCGATCTGGAATCGGCGTAGATCTCGGCCTGCGTCGCGGGGTCGCCCGACGTCAGTAAATAAAGTTCGTTGAGGTATTCATTCGCTTCCGGAGCACCGAGAATGATCTGCTCATCTGATGGAGAACTGCGAGATCCCGACATCCAGCTCTTGGTTTGCGAACAGCCGGCAAGCGCAGTAACTAACAAAATAGTTACCAACAGCTGCCGCGTGCCGTTTGTCAGTAGGTGCTTAACCATTCGCTGCTAATCTCTGTTGTCCCGCGACACGATTCTGTGGGATGTTAATCCTGAAATGCGCGCCTGAATATTCTGTGCTATCGACCAGTTCAACGGAACCCTCATGTGCCTGTATGCACTCAAGTACCACTGACAAGCCGATCCCTGTTCCTGCTACTTGTCCACCTTGTTCCTGTCTGCCCTGAAAAAATGCCTCAAATATTCTGGGACCTTCTTCCGTTGGAATTCCCGGTCCTGTATCTGCAAATTCCAGCACCACGCTATCAGCTGCCGCTTTGGCCCTCACCATCACGAACCCGCCTTTTGGCGTAAACTTGATCGCATTCGACAGTAAATTATCCAGCACTGTACGGATTTTTTCTCTATCAGCGCTCACAGTTACGTCTTCAACATCCAGTTTCAGCTGAATGTGTGCGGCTTTCAGCGCCAATCGTTGCTCTTTGGCCACCGAAATGACCAATGCGCGGATCGGAAAGTCACTCAGCGTCAATACTTCGTTCTTGGTCTGCCAGGCGCTAAAGCTGAGCAGGTTTTCGATAAGCTGCTGCAATTTCAGCCCATTCGTACGCAGGATATCGGTCACTTCGCGCTGCGGTTGTTCGAGTTTGCCGACCGTCCCATCGAGTAGTAGCTCCGTACCCTCGCGAATATTGGCCAGCGGTGTTTTCAGCTCATGCGACATGTGACGCAGGAATCGGTTTTTTTCCTGGGCGAGTTCCAGCAAGCGTGATCGCAGCCACTCCAGCTGACGGCCGAGTCGCTCGAGGTCAGTTGGTCCTTTGATCTTGATGGGCTTCGAGAATCCACTTTGTCCGAGCTGGTTTATTGCTTCGTCAATCTGCCGGATAGGTCGGGCTACCAGAATGGTGAAAATCAGTACCAGAACCAGCGTACCCGGCACCAGCGCAGCAACCTGCCAGGCAGATATGCGTTGCGCATTGCGCGTGCTGTCCTGCAGGTCCTTCAGCTCGGAATCTACATGGTTTGAGAGAATGGCTGAGAGTTGAGCGACTTCTTGCCGCACTGGGCTGAAGCCAGCGATGGCGGCCGCCGCTGCGTCATCGGTCAGGCTGTTGCTCGCGAGCGTCGCGACAATCTGGCGTGTATCCGTTCGAATCAGCCGGGCGAGATCTGCCGCTTCCGCCTGATCGATAAGTAGTGCCATATCTGCCAGCTGTCGCTCAATCGTGGCAAGATCCTCCTGCAACAGTTGCATGCTGTCCGGATTCTTAAGCACCTGGTACTGGCGAGCAACGCGCTCAAGCGAGCCCAGATTTTCCGACAGCAGGCGGTTATTCTCGGCCACAGCGACACCAGTCCCGATTAATGCCTCACTCTTGACAGCTAACTGGCCCAGACTGACCATCGCCCAGATTACGGCCACCAGCAGGGGCAACGCCACGAGGCCAAAGCCCACCAATATCAGGCCGTTCAATGATCGTGGGCGACGAATCTTCATGGTGTCAGTGTAGCACTGCGGATACAGGAGTCAGATCAGGAAGGCCAGTAGGCGCTGGGATCTCTTGCGGCGATCTTGCGCTCCCATTCGAGGCTGGTGCGAACAATCAACTCGAGATCATCAAACTTTGGCTCCCAACCCAGTATTTTTCGAATCTTGTCAGCAACGGCAATCAGTTCGGGTGGGTCGCCCGCGCGCCGTGGCTCTTCGCTGATATTGAGTGGCTTACCATTCGCCCTGGCAACTGCCGCAAGTACCTCACGCACGCTGTAACCGTGTCCATAACCGCAATTCATGGTTACCGGTTTGCCGCCATTCCTGAGGTACGTCAACGCATCGAGATGTGCGCTCGCGAGGTCTTCAACGTGTATATAGTCGCGCAAACCAGTGCCATCGGGCGTCGGATAGTCAGTGCCGTATATGGAAACCTTTGGCCGCGTCCCTACAGCCGCTTCACACGCGACCTTTACCAGCAAAGTGGCCATGGGTGTCGATTGACCGATAGTCCCGCCAGGCTCGCAGCCGGCGACGTTAAAGTAGCGCAGCGTAACGTAACCTGGTCCGCCCGCATTGGCCAGATCGCGCAACATCCACTCAGTCATCAGCTTGGAGCTGCCATAGGCATTGATTGGATTGGTGGGGGTTGCCTCGGACGCTTTATTTTCACTCGGAATACCGTACACCGCCGCTGTTGACGAAAACACGACATGTTTGACGCCATGATGCGTCGCACGTTCGAGCAAGGTACGGCTGTTCGCAGTGTTGTTGCCGTAGTACTTCAATGGGTCTGAAACCGATTCGGGCACAACGGTATACGCCGCAAAGTGCATGACAGTGTCAATGTCGTGTTCCGCAAAAATACGATCCAGGAGCGCGGCATCGCCGGTGTCGCCGATGACGAGTTTGCCAGCAGTGACTGCTTCTCGAAAGCCGGTGGAGAGATTATCCAGTGTGACTACCGATTCGCCTTGTGCACCGAGCTGGCGCACTACGTGACTTCCGATATAGCCGGCACCGCCAGTTACCAATATTTTTCTATTTGTCATGCATTGCCTGCTCTTTTTTGTGTGACGAGTCGGGAACTGTGACCGACTTACTCGCTCAAATGAGGGAGTTTAACAATACTTGGGGCTGGAATTCGGACCTGGATCGCACAATATTATGTGAGACAGCTTGTTGATGTGTCGCTGAAAACGGACGCTCAGATGGCTATTCACAACTGCTGCGCACGATTACAATTGCTACTACGAATCCTACCTGTCATTTCTTATCACTATGCGGCCAAATTGGCCTGGAATATTCATTGCCACACTTTTCCCCATTATTGCAACTTCCTGAAGGGATCGCGCGTACGCTAGTGAGCACAGGCTTGCTGCTGCTCTTAAGTGCGTGCGGTGGCGGCGGAGGTGGTGACAAAGGGGGAGGTCCCGCGCCGCCCACGAGTGTCACCGTATCGGGAACGGCGAGCTACGAGTTCGTTCCACCGGGTACCAGCTGCAATGGCCTCGATTTTTCTGCAACGGCGATTCGGTCGATACGTGGGGCTACGGTAGAACTGATCAATCCCTCGGATAGCACCGTTATTGCCACGACGACCTCAAGTGGGACAGGGCGTTTCTCATTTAGCAATATCGACTTCAATACTGATGTTCGATTGCGCGTCAGGGCTGAATTGAAACAAAGCGGTGCATCGAGTTGGGATGTAGAAGTTCGCGACAATTTTGTGGCCGGCGGAAGTGACAATAACGTTATTCCGCCTGCGGGACTTTCAACTCGGCCGCTGTATGTGCTTGACGGCACCAGCTTCAACACAGGAACAGCCAATGTTGAGCGAAATTTGACGGCCACAACGGGCTGGGATGGCACGGCCTATACGGATACCCGAGCTGCTGCTCCGTTCGCATTGCTCGATGTTACTTACACGATGATGCAGTTCGTTAGAGGCGCCGACCCGAGCGCGGACTTCCCAGCCCTGGACATGTTTTGGAGTGTCAACAACAAAATAGCGGCCGAGACTGATTTGACGGCCGGCGACCTACCGACATCATCGTATTGGGGCAGTATCGATTCGCTGTTTATCCTGGGTGATGACATGGACGATACTGATGAATTTGACGATCACATCGTTGCGCACGAGTGGAGCCACTATTTTGAGGATACGTTTTCTCGCTCGGATTCGTTCGGCGGCAGTCATTTTCTGGGCGAAAGTCTGGAGGCCAGACTCGCCTTCGGCGAGGGTTGGGCAAGTGCTCTTGGCGCCATGGGTCTGAATGACCCGGTTTACTGCGATACGGGCGTGCCCGGAACCGCGGAGGGCGGCGGCTACAACGCCGAATCACCGAGTTTTGGTGTGAAAGGCTGGTTTAACGAGGTTTCGGTAACCGCGCTGATATACGACATTTGGGATACCACCAATGAGGCGGGTGACAATAGCTCGCTCGGTTTCGCGCCCATCTACAACATCATGACCGGCCCGCAAGCTGCAACGGAGGCGTTCACTACCTTGTTTTCTTTTGCGGCAGAGCTGCGCGCATCATTGAATGACCAGGGGCGGGCTGGCGTGGACGAGCTGCTTGACAGAGAGAATGTAATATCCGGCGTCGATATGGATATTTGGGCAGAAAACGAAACGAATGATGCTGGCGTTGCAGCGGACGTTCTTCCGCTATATACGGACTACGTTGCGGACGGTTCGATCTTGAATCTTTGTGTAAACAACAGCCTCGACGGACTGAGTCGACATGGCAACAATATCGGTGAAGATCGCTACCTGCGCATTACGATACCCACGACTGACGAATACGATATTGTCATCGCAACCACTACGCCAACGCCCGTAAGCGCAGATCCGGATGATCGCGATCAAAGTGATCCGGATATCTACTTGTACAAAGGGCCTCAGTACCTTTCGCCGGGTCTGGGCAGAAGTGGTAGCGACAACTTTGAGGAGCTGACCACACCTGTTTTGCAGCAGGGCGAGACGTATATCGCCTTTCTGGAGGAGTGGCGTTTCGACGATGATAAGGCTTCGGTCAACTATCCAACCACGATCTGTTTTGATGTATCGTTGAGTCCGACCCCATGAGTCCGACCCCATAGAGAATGGGTCTTTTTATTAAAGTCAGGCAGGTAATCAGTATGAACCGAACATCGATTTTTGCAGTGCTGGCATTGCTTGGGCTGGCTGCCTGTGGCGATGACACCGGGTCGAACGAGACCGTTGAGATTGCGGTGAAGGTACCCGAGGCTGGTTTTAAGCCTGGCAGCAGCAATCCGTCGACGGTTAAGCCTGGCGGTCCGGTGACGATTGCGTATCGCATCATCGGCAATCCAATCGTGGGCCAGCCAGTCGCTATAGAGCTCGAATTCGCATCAACAGTCGGACCACAGCCCATGACGGTTTCATATCGTGTAAATGATTCAACGGCGCTGCAGTTTCCTGAATCGCAGGTGCAGTCGGTGGCAATGGCGCCATTTGATGATGATGAGCGTGGATCGCAGCAGGTGACCATTATTCCGTTGCGTGAAGGACGTCTGTACCTGAATGTTTCGGCGAATATCGAGACTGAGAGTGGTTGGATGTCGAGCGTTACCGCAGTGCCAATCCAAGTCGGCGGAGCACTACGTGAAGTTCAGTCAAATGGTGAGCCAGGTGTTGACGAGAACGGCGAAGCTGTGATTTCGCTGCCCGCGAAAGAAGACTGAACCCGGGCTATTTCGCAGCACAGAGCTGCAAGCCCTGAGTTTTCGCTAAAGGTTTTTGCGCGGAACACTCAAGAGCCACCGGACCGGCGCTCGCAAGAGCCATGCCCTGCCTGTGATTTTGCATAATACGCTGGGATCTGTCGGGAAAAATTTCCCATTATTTTTCTCAGAACTGAATTTGCATCACAGACGCGATCGCGAGCGGTACCTACAGTAGATGCAGTATCCCGAAGTTCCCTTTTCCATTTCTAATCAGCGCAACGATTTCAGGGGAGCCGGGCTTTTGGATAATGCAACGGAATGAGAACGTCTACTGATGGATCAGGACCTTCGCCAAAAGATCAGGCTAGCAACGGAAGCATCCGGAAATGAAAAGCCGGACTTTGTCGAGTTGTTGCAACTGATCGATCAGCACTATGACAAGACAGAAGCGGACCAGACAGAAGCGGACAAAATGGAAGCGACAATCCCTCAGTTGCTTACTCAAACAACCCCGGTACAAGACATATTTGATAGCGTAACTGAAGCCCTGCTTTCGGTTAGCGAAAATGGTGTGGTTCGAAACTGCAACAAGATCTGCAGCCGCTACTTCGGACTAACGCGCGACCAACTTGTTGGATCGCGATTGGAGCACTTGCTGCCGAATGCGCAGCATCAGACCTTATCTGATTTCCTTGAACCTTTTACTTGCGACATTGATGATACGCAGATCGATTTTGTCGGCGGTGAAACGAGCGTTGTCAGATCGAACGGTGAACAATTTGTCGCGGAAGTAAAAGCGAGCCTGTTGTCTGTGCCCGGTGGCAACGTATTCGTAATCAGCCTGCGCGATGTGACGGGGCGCAAAGAAGCTGAAGCTGCACTCAGGGTGAATGAAGAACGCTACCGAGCGCTGGTAGAAAATGCTCCAGAGGCCATAGTTGTTTTCGATGTCGATGAGAATCGCTTCAGTGATGCGAACGAAAAGGCGTGTCTGCTGTTCAATCTTTCACGAGCCAGATTATTGACGGTCGGACCGGAAGCGATCAGCCCAAAAATGCAGCCTGATGGCACGCCATCATTTGGCATACGTCGCGGTCATCTTGAGAGCGCTCTGGATGGCGAGCACCCGACATTTGAGTGGATGCACATGGATTCCACAGGTAAGGAATTGCCCTGTGAGGTTCGCTTCAGTAGGCTGCCATCCGGCGAGCGGAAAGTCATTCGCGTATCTATCACCGATATCGCAGAACGCAAACACAATGAATCGCTGTCATTCGCGCAAAACAAAATATTGGAAATGATTGCATCCAGCACGCCCAGTGATCGAACCCTGCGAGCGGTTTGCCGTTGTGTCGAGAAAATGAGCGTTGAATATCGTGCAGCAGTTATGCGTCTTGATGTCAGCACCCACACACTAAGCGTCGATCAGGCGCCGAGCCTGCAAGAGCCTATGAGAAAGTGTCTGGATTGCGTAAGCGTAGACGCACATAGCATTACTTGCGGTGCAGCGGTCGCTAGCAACCGGGATCGAATCACCACTAGCGTGGCCAGGGATGCGGGATGGGCAAATCATCTCAACGTCGCGACGGCACATAGTGTGGCGGCAGTCTGGTCGTTCTTGTTGCACGGGTCAGCGGGTCGTGTAATCGGTACGCTCGATGTTTATCTTAATAGTTCCCGTGCGCCAACTACAGATGAACTGGACAAGCTTGGCCGAGTCGCGCGCCTGGCGGGAATCGCTATCAAGCGCCAGTTGGACGAAAACAAACTGCGCAGCAGTGAAGCACGATATCGTGGTTTGTTCGAAAATGTCGTAGATGGCGTCTACATTGCATCCCGTGACGGCATGTTAATTGCCGCGAATCCGGCGTTGGTTGAAATGCTCGGCTTCGACAATGCTGATGAGCTTAAGTCAGCTGGCCCAACGACGGAACTGTACGTAAATCCGATTGACCGAGAGCGCGTGTTCGCACGTTTGGAAGCACAGGGCTACGTCAAGAATTTTGAATATCGTCTGCGGCGAAAAGATGGCCGTGAAATAGTGGTCCTGGAAAATTCGCGCGCAGTGCTGGACGAGAACGGAGTCATTATCGCCCACGAAGGTACTATCACCGAAATAACCGACCGCAAACTTGCAGAAACCAGAATATTTGAAGAAAAGGAACGTGCCCAGGTCACCTTGCAATCGATTGGGGATGGCGTGATCACGACAGACGCTGGCGGCAATGTTGACTACATCAACCCGGTCGCTCAGGACCTGACGGGATGGGATGTGCGCAGTGCCCGCGGTAAACCGGTTACTGAAATCATGACCATAATCAATGAGCAGACCAGGGCAACCGTTGAAAACCCGGTTGTGCGCTGCCTTAGCGACGGTATAACAGTCACGCTTGACGTCAACTCGATTCTGATCACCAAAGATGGCAATGAAATTCCAGTACAGGACTCTGCGGCGCCAATTCGCGACCGAATCGGTAACATAGTCGGTTCGGTTATGGTGTTTCACGATGTCAGTAAGGAGACACGCCTGTTTCGTCAGCTTGGCTATCAGGCATCGCATGACGCACTTACCGATCTGATTAATCGCCGGGAGTTCGAGAACCGCTTGATCGCTTCGCTGGATGACGTCAGAGCGAATCCCGAGACGACGCATGCACTTCTGTATCTCGATCTGGATCAGTTCAAAGTCGTTAACGACACCTTTGGTCATACTGCCGGCGATGCCCTGTTGTGCCAGTTGACGGAATTGGTGCACGCAAGAATCCGGGCAACAGATACTCTTGCGCGGCTGGGCGGCGACGAGTTTGGAATCCTGCTTGAACGATGTAGCGAGGCGCGGGCGGTTGAGGTCGCTGAGTCGATACGCGATGCCGTTGAGGGATATCGGTTTGAATGGAAAGATTCGTTCACTTCCGTGCGTTGTTCGATTGGTGTTGTCGTCGTCACGAGTGAGAATTCTGACGTCGCGGGCCTCATGAGTTCCGCCGATGTTGCCTGTTATTCGGCGAAAGATATGGGCCGGAATCAGGTGCATCTGTATGAGGATAGCGATGCGTCGATGCGCCACGAGGAGATGAAGTGGGTGTCTCGCATTAGCAACGCGGTAGACGAAGACCGCTTCGAACTATTTTTCCAGCCAATTATCGGCATTGGCAGCGCGCGAGGCGAATCTTGCTCACACTACGAGTTGCTGCTCAGAATGCGTGATGAGAGCGGAGAGATCGTCGGTCCGGACCAGTTTATCCCTGCGGCGGAACGATACAATCTCATGTCCACGCTCGATCGTTGGGTCGTTCGAGAGGCACTGTCTAAGCTTGCTGATCAGTCCGCAAATGACAAGGCTCGCTATACGCTGGCGATCAATTTGTCAGGGACATCACTGAGCGAAGACCGCTTTCTGGATTTCGTTATTGACGAGCTCAAGAAGAGAAAACTGCCGGAGGGCGCGATCTGTTTTGAAATAACCGAAACGGCGGCGATTTCCAATCTGGGGCGCGTGATTCATTTCATGCAGGTGCTGAAGGCACTCGGTTGCAAGTTCTCGCTGGATGACTTTGGCAGCGGGTTGTCATCTTTCACCTACCTCAAGAATTTACCCGTCGATTATCTCAAGATTGATGGGCAGTTTATTAGCAACGTTGCGGAAGATAGCGTTGACGAAAGCATGGTGAAGGCCATCCACGAAGTGGGGCACGCTATGGGGATAGAAACAATCGCTGAGCGCGTTGAAACCAAACAGGTTCTCGAAAAGCTGGGATCACTGGGGGTTGAGTTTGCACAGGGTTATTACATCGCCAGACCGGCTTCAGTCCAGTTGTTCCAACCTCTCGATATTGAACAGCCTGAGAAGCTGCTGGCCTGACACAAAAACTCTGTCTCAGCTCCTGTAGCGCGGACAGTGATCTCCACTTGGTCCTAATACGTGTGTTGTTGTACAGGCTATGCGGTACACTTTGCCCTGATTTTCGACGATTATGATGCGAATGACAGACGGCAATAACCAAAAATCTGCAAATATTTCGAGTGAGCCGCTCCTGCTGGCCGCTGATGAGCCGTCCCCGTACTACGTTCTCAACCCTCTCGACGAAGCACCAATACTGCTGATCTGCGACCATGCGAGTTGCCGCTTTCCCAAGTCGCTGGGCGATATGGGGCTGGACCCATTCGCCAGGAGATGTCATCTGGCGGTGGATATAGGTGCAGGCGCAGTGACTGAAAGTCTGGCGAAGAGTCTCGGCGTAAGCACCGTGATGGCGCAATACTCCCGCTTGGTCGTCGATTGCAATCGACAGTTAATGGACCCTGGCGCGTTTCTCGAATACGGTGATGGCATCCTTGTGCCGGGCAACAGAAACCTGTCACAAAAGAAGAAAGACATGCGCGCCGGCTCGATTTACTGGCCTTATCATGAGGCGATCGATGAGCAAATTAAGCGCTTGAAGGCTGTGGGTCCGCCGCCGGCCTTTATCGCAATTCACAGTTTTACGCCGGTAATGAGCGGCGTGTCCCGGCCGTGGAAGATGGGCGTCTTGTGGGATACGGATAAGCGACTCGCCGAGATATTCCTCGAGGGATTTCGTGCGGCTGGTTATCACACTGGCGACAACGAGCCTTACTCTGGCAAAGCCCCGCAGGATTTTACGATCGATCATCATGCTGAGGAAATCGGGTTGCCACACGTCGGTATTGAGATTCGGCAGGACTTGATTGATGACGAAGAGGGCGTCGCAGAGGTCGCGGCGGTGATGCACGATATAATTGCTTCGATTCCAGATCGAGTTGGGCTTCGGCAGTCGAAAATTTCGGCGTGAGCTGATAATCAAGAAATAGAAAGGGGCACCGCGATGGATAAATCTGCGCCGAAATTCACTATGGGGGTTGAAGAAGAATACCTGTTGGTTGATAAGGAAACGCGCGCGCTTATTGTCGACCCTCCGCAGAGCTTGATGAGTGAGTGTGAAGCATTGTGCGGTACCCAGGTGACCTCAGAGTTACTGCGCTCGCAGATCGAAATAGGCACGAAGGTCTGCAACAATGTTCAGGAGGCCCATGATGATCTGGTTCGGTTGCGCGGCATCATTGTCAAAGTAGCGAACAATCACGGGCTTGCTCCAATTGCCGCCTCGACCCATCCTTTCAGTTCGTGGCTGGAACAAAAACAAACTGAGAAAGATCGCTACTCGGCATTGACACTTGAGATGCAGGGCGCTGCGCGGCGCCTGCTTATTTGCGGCATGCATGTGCATGTCGGTATCGATGACGATGAAGTGCGTATCGACCTCATGAATCAGATGTCGTATTTTCTGCCGCATTTGCTTGCACTCTCGTGTTCATCTCCGTTTTGGGAAGGCATCGACACGGGATTGAAGAGTTATCGCCTGACAGTCTTCGATGCCTTGCCGCGTACCGGTCTGCCGGAGAGATTTGCGAGCTACTCCGAGTATCAACGTCATGTCCGTATTCTTATGGACGCCGGGCTGATCGAAGACTCGACTCGAATTTGGTGGGATCTTCGGCCGAGCGCGAAATTTCCCACGATCGAAACCCGGATCATGGATGTCTGTACACGCGTTGATGACGCCGTTGC
Source organism: uncultured Woeseiaceae bacterium (assembly GCA_964528965.1). Classification (GTDB taxonomy): domain Bacteria; phylum Pseudomonadota; class Gammaproteobacteria; order Steroidobacterales; family Woeseiaceae; genus UBA1847. The sequence continues at coordinate 10,976 of CAZGVL010000024.1, read as the reverse complement.
TCTTGCCGCCTTGTTGGTATGCACAATGCGCATGTTGTACCGCCTTAGAACACATAACCAGCGCTGGCGCATATACACACCGATGTTGATTCGAGAAAACCGTTGGCGCGCCATGCGCTATAGCTTCGATGAGGGCCTGGTCGATTTGGCGCGCGGCAAGATTGTGCCCTTTGAGGATCTGCTGGAGGAATTGCTGGGGCTCATTGCTGAAGATGCGGAAGCACTTGGGTGCACCAAAGAGCTGGGAAATGTGAGAAACATTCTCCAGCGTGGCACCAGCGCGCATCGTCAGTTGAAAACGTTTGAGCTTGAACGAGCCAGTGGAGCGAGTGTTGATGAAGCGCTGCGGGCGGTCGTCGACCGGCTGATTGACGATACGACGATCGGCCTCTGATACCATTCATGTTCTGGTCCAAAATGGTAAATAATGTGACCTGAGCACTTCCTTGTGCCAGATTGAGGACGCAAATGCGGTATAGGTCGCATCTTGCAAGCGGTGTCCCAGCTAGCATGGCGGGATGCACATAAACTCTCATCAAATTGTGTCCGGTACAGCCTAATGCCGGATTCGTTTGAATTCCTGTTACGACCGACTTTTGCTGTCGCCGCGATTCTGTATCTTGGATTGGCAGTTCGCGTGGCTCGTACCTCCATGCAACATGGCACCAGCGTCATAAGTTTCTTTTTGTTTCTCATTGGCATATTCATGACCGGAACGGCGTTCATTAGCGGGACGTCCGATCCGAATGTATACGGGCTCGGCAGGGTCCTGGGTCTCTGCGCTACCGGATTCATGCCGGTCGCGTTCTACGTGATTTATCGCGAGTACACAGTTGGTGCGCCGAACGCGATGATCATAGCCGTACTATCCGTTGTTCCGATCGCGACGACGGGGTTGGCGATGACTAATTCGATGCACGACTTAATTTGGGCGGTTGTCGAAACTGACTCGGGCATCGGGTTTTCAGAGTTGACCGACCACAGCTGGTTTACTCAAGTATTCATGCCATTCACATTCGGCTTATTCGGCTACTCGTTGCTGGCACTGGCTGGACGATTGCCATCAATCGCTGCGGCGCATCGAAAGACCGTCGCATTGCTTCTGGTCTGTGCGGCGTTGCCATACGCTGTGAGTATGTCCAACACTGTATTCGGGATTGGTCCTCCGAAATTTCCGTTCCTTGCATCGACCATCGTTGTGTTGTTTCCTCTGTACTACTACCTGTCGATTAGCATGCGGTTTTATGATTTCAGTCCGTTGGCCTACCCGACCTTGTTCGATCATGTACGCGATCCGATTATCGTCCTGGACAACGAACAGCGCATCATTTGCGCGAACAAGAGCGCGGAAGAGTTGCTTGGTAAAATTGAGAAGGACCTGATTGGTCACCTTCTTTGGAAAGATTTTCCAGAGGCTCGTGCAATTCTCAAACAAGCAAACGAACTTGATCTCACGCAAACGCTGCGTATGAACGTTAAACAAATTTATGAACTGAGTGTCGGGCCTTTGACGAGTCCAAAAGGGCATACCATGGGCATGGTCGTCGTATGCCGGGACGTAACAGAAAGACGCAATGCGCTGACAAAGCTCGCAGAAAGCGAACACTTGATCCGTACACTGATAGAAACATCGTCCAACGGAATTCTGCGGTTTTCTCGTGACCTTAAGGATGCGCGCAAACGTTATCGCTGCGTGTTCGCAAATCGCGCGGCGGAGTCATATCTGGATAGTGGCTCCGGGACCTTGGTTGGCATGCCGCTGGATAAGCTCGAGCAACTTGAACCAGACCGGCTTTATGAGCATTTTTCCAAAGCCGCGGACACCGTCGCCGCGACAAGTTTTGAAACCGCCGCGGAGTCATCGGCACAGCAAAGCTGGCTGCGAATTGTTGCAGAACCGGTTGGCGAAGATTTTTCAGTGACCTTAATCGATATTACGCAGCGCAAACGCAATGAAGATAAGATGCTTGCTGACGCATTACGTGACCCATTGACTGGCGTATTAAACCGCCGCGGATTTGAAAAAGAGGGCGTTGAAAGTATTCGTGCTCACTCAGTCGGTGCGGTGTTGTATCTCGATCTTAATCAGTTCAAATCAATCAACGATCGCTTCGGTCATCAGGCAGGCGATGCCTTGCTAAAAGCGTTTGGACATCGGCTTGAGTATTGTCTGCGGCCCGAGGATCAACTGGGCCGTTTAGGCGGTGATGAGTTCGCTATTGTCTTGCCCGGAGTTTCTGTCGATGACGCGAAACACGTTGCGGCGCGACTGGTTCAGACCGCCTCTGAGGCGTACATTATTCAAGGTCAGGAAATTACCTGCGCCGCCAGTGTTGGCATAGCGTTGATGCCAAAACACGGAGATGAACTCTGGCATCTAGTCAGTGTTGCCGATCAGGCTATGTACGACGCCAAGGCGATATCCAAAGACAGCGACGCGGCGAACGATCGCGCTGCATATGTTGATGCAGCGACCGCGTTGTAGTTGTTCCTGAATCGAGCCTGTCGCCTGAGTCTCAGGCAGCTAAATATTCGGGCAGCCAGGCCAGATGTTCAGCACCCGCGGCATTATCTTAAGGAACCGGAATAAACAGTGCCTCGACGATCGTTGGGTCACCAACCACATCGAGAATTGTGACATCAATGACATCTCCCAGGACAACGTCCAGGGCTATGGGTCCGGCGAGAATGGTCTTCTCACCGATTGGCGTGATGTACAAACTGTAACTGGCTGGGTCCAGAGTGACCGTGGTTTGTCCAAAGCCAATAGTAATGCCGAGCAGCCGCGGGACAAGATCGGTAATTCCGGGATCCCCTTCGACGATGTAGGTATCGACGGCGGGGAAATTGGATGATGCATTCAGAATAGCGAATTTGCCAAATGTATCGACTGACCTGCGATCCAATACAAAATTTACAGCACTGAGAGCATCGACGTCGTCGCCAATGACAACAAACCTGGCGTGACCGCCAATTACTACGCCCGCATCATCTTCGAACAGGATCGCCCCTACATTGTCCACGGCGGTGTAGGTTAGTGCGGCAACGCCTGCTTCCATTACGATGTCCTCTGTAACGTCGCCGTAATCGTGATTAGTGACAATCGGATCCGTCAATGTTTCATTGTCGTAAATATCGGTAGCCGCGATTGCCGTTGAGGCGTGGACGAATTGTGTGGTCGGAGCATCGTTGGCGGCTCGCGTTGTCAGTGTGGCACCTGATACATCAATCGTTTTGACCACCCAGGTGCCTGTATCATTTGCGTCGCCATCAAATATCGAATACAACAGCGACGTAATCTCAGGCGCCGTGAGCGTGACGCTCTGGTAGATAATTGTCGCGGGATCGAAAACTGTCGCTGAACCTGCGTCGGATGCGATGGTTAATACATATTCTCCGGACTCCAGTTCAATAGCCGGGAGTACCTGAGTGAAAGAAAGTGTGCCTCTCTCCTCGCCTATAATCGGGTCAACGCCCGGCGGAGCGAAGTAAACATCAACGTCGCCCAACGACTCCGCCGTGTGGCCGAACTGAACCGAGAAAACTGTTTCGCCCGGTGACCAGCTACGCAATTCCTTTTCCCAGATAGTAACTGCCGGAGCCGCAAGTAAGCCGCTGACGACGAACGTGTATTCCTGATCGGGCACTATCTTTAACGGCTCACTTGCAACGCGGGTTCTACCAGTCTCTGCAGGGAACTGAACTTCGATATTGAAGATATAGTCGAGATCGTCATAACGGACGGCATTCCCGGAATCCTTGTACGGTACAAGGCTGAGCACGCGCTCTTCAATCATGAAAGTAATCGGTGGAGAGCCCGGAATGGCGTTGATCGCACGCACACTGCCTTTGCCGGTTGCGGTTGGCAACGAAGTTTCGCTACTGCACGCGGCCAGGCTGAGTGCCACGATGCTTCCGATCAACAATAAAAAACGTCTCATACTAAAGTACCTGATAATAAGTGGCCATTTGGCCGGTCGCTGAATCAATAGACTCAAACTGATGTGTTTAGTGCTTAGCTTTCTTCCGCTTCATAGCCGAATATGGATTTTACTTCCAGGAATTCTTCCAACCCATGCGTACCCCATTCCCGGCCATTGCCCGACTGCTTGTAGCCGCCAAACGGCGACATGGAATCGAGATCGGCGTTGTTGATATGGACCATGCCAGTGCGCAATCGTGCAGCAATACTACGAGCTTTGTTCAAATCGGACGATGTGACGTAGCCTGATAATCCGTACGGCGTATCATTCGCAATTCTGACGGCATCATCTTCATCCTCGTAAGGCATGATCGACAATACTGGTCCGAATATCTCTTCTCGTGCAACTGTCATGTCGTTATTGACGTTCGAAAATACGGTTGGCTTTGCAAAATACCCTTTGTCCAGGCCAGCAGGCTTCCCCGTTCCACCCGCCGCGAGCGTGGCACCTTCATCAACGCCTTTCTGAATTAGCTCCTGCACTTTATTCCACTGCAGTTCTGAAACCAGCGGGCCAACACGCACGCCTTTTTCACGCGGGTTTCCTACGCGTGTCTCCGAAGCAACAGACGCTGCAATTTCGGCGGCCTCATTCATGCGAACTTTTGGCACGAGCATGCGTGTCGGTGCATCACAGGACTGGCCGGTGTTTTCGAAACAATTCTGTGCACCGTACTTAACAGCGTCTGCAAAAGTGTCATCGTCCAGCAATATGTTGGCCGACTTACCGCCCAATTCCTGAGCGACTCGTTTAACGGTTGGCGCCGCGTTCTGTGCCACAGCAACACCGGCTCGGGTTGAACCGGTAAATGAAACCATCATGACGTCAGGATGTTTGCTAAGTGCGGCGCCGACTTCGGGTCCGTCACCATTAACCAGATTGAATACTCCCGCCGGTACACCCGCGTCGTGCAGCACTTCTGCAAACAGCATGGCATCGAAAGGAGCTATCTCACTGGGCTTAAGTACCATTGTGCAGCCGGCCGCCAACGCCGGGGCGACTTTCACTGCAATCTGATTGATTGGCCAGTTCCACGGTGTAATCAGCCCACATACGCCAATAGGTTCTTTGACCACCAGCGTCTGCCCATGGCGCTCTTCAAATTTAAAATTCCGCAGTGCTTCTATTGCTGCGGCTATGTGTTGCGGACCGCTGGCTGCCTGGGCGTGTTTCGCGAGTCCCCATGGCGCCCCCATTTCGTCCATAATCGCCTCAGCGATCTCGTCATGACGCTTCGCGAACTGATCGAGAATTGATTGCAGCAACTCGATGCGTTGATCACGCGATGTTTGTGCGTAACCTGACTCAGCCCGCTTCGCTGCGGCGACGGCCAGATCGACGTCTGCGGCAGATCCAAGGCTGATCCGCCCGCACGCTTCTTCCGTAGCCGGATTGACTACCTCCAGAGGGTTGGCCACCAATGGGTCGACCCACTCACCATCGATATAAAACTGCAACATTTCTCGCATGATTGGCCCCGCTCAAATTAGCCGCGAATAATAACGTAAATTAGACCATGCTGTGCGCTTTTACGGTGCCCAAAGTGGGGCATCCAGATTCGGTTGACGCCACCCCGGGCCGCGGTGAGATAATGCCGGTCTTCGCCGTTGACCGTCGACGTCGAATTGCAAGTAACATTTTGAATATATTGGAGATTGTGTTGGCGACGAACAATGAACTGCTGGCCAGAAGAGAGCTGGCGACACCGCGAGGAATCGGCACTCAGACGACGATATTCGCGGACCGGGCACGCAATGCTGAAATCTGGGATGTTGAAGGCAACCGCTTCATTGATCTGGCAGCCGGAATCGCCGTGTTGAATACGGGACATAATCATCCGCATGTCATTGCCGCGGTCAAAGCGCAGTTAGAGCGATTTAGCCACACCTGCTTTCAGGTCACTCCCTATGACGTATACGTCCAGCTTGCTGAGCGCCTGAACCAGGCGGCGCCAGGCGCGACACCAAAAAAGACCATGTTCCTGAATACGGGTGTTGAGGCTGTTGAGAATGCAGTCAAAATCGCCCGCAAGCACACCGGGAGAAGTGGCGTTATCGCATTTTCCGGCGGGTTTCACGGCCGTACGATGATGGGCATGGCGCTGACGGGAAAGGTCGTGCCTTACAAAGCAGGGTTCGGGCCGTTCCCGGCTGAGGTCTTCCACGTCCCGTTTCCAATCGCGTATCACGGCGTGACGGTCGAAGATTCACTCGCGGCCATTGAGACCTTGTTTAAGTCTGACGTCGAGCCGTCGCGAATTGCGGCGATGATTATTGAGCCAGTGCAAGGCGAGGGCGGCTTTTATGCAGCGCCCGCTGAGTTCTTGCAGGCGCTGAGACGCATCTGTGATACGCACGGAATCGTCTTGATTGCTGATGAGGTGCAAACAGGGTTTGCCCGAACCGGCAAGCTCTTCGCTATGGAACGTGCGGGTGTTGAGGCTGACGTGGTCACGCTGGCCAAAGGCATCGGTGGCGGCTTCCCATTGTCTGCAGTGGTCGGCAAGGCTGACATTATGGACTCGGCGGACCCTGGCGGGCTCGGCAGCACCTATGGCGGCTCGCCAATTGGCTGTGCCGCCGGTTTGGCCGTGCTGGACATCGTTGAGAAGGAACAACTGTGCGAAAAGGCGATGGCTATCGGTGCTCAGATCCGCGCCTGGGCAGAAGCGCTGCAAGCAGAAACTGATTGCATTGGCGACATCAGAACAACTGGTGCTATGTGCGCGATCGAACTTGTGAAAAACGGTGTCGCGGATCACCCGGATCCGGAATTGACCAAAGCAATTGCGACTGAGGCACTCGAACGGGGTGTGTTGATGCTGACCTGTGGCACTCGAGGCAATGTCATACGTTTTCTGTCGCCACTCACCATTGGAGAGAGTTTGCTGGGCGAGGCGCTCACGATAATTGGTGATGTGATTCGCGGACTAAGCGGCGAAGTGCGCAAGGCAGGCTAGCAGGGAGCCAGATCCTTCTAGGAAATACCGCCCAGGAACTTTTGGCGGTACTGAACCGGAGGCATGTCATACCAGGACTTGAATGCTGTGGTGAATGCGGTGATGTCGGAGTAGCCGAGTAGCATTGCGACCTCGAGAGCTTTGAGCCGCGTATCGCGAAGGTAGCTAACGGCTAGCTCCGCCCTGACTTCGTGCAGGACTTTCTGGAAGCTGGTTTTTTCAGCTTTTAAGCGGCGCTGCAGAGTACGGCGGCTGAGCTTGAGCGCCCGGCAGGCGGCGTCGGCGTTTGCCTCGCCGAATTCGAGTAGCTCGGTAAGCATGCATTTGAGCTGCACGGCGACATTATCCCGCTCGTACAGGGATTTAAGATATCGATCCGCTTGCTCTGTCAGATGTCGGTACATAATCTGTCGTGAGTTCCTAAAGCTGGGCCAACTTTACAGCTTGCGGCTACAATTGCCAATTATCGCAACGTAAACAGCCAAGAGGCCGACAGACAAAACCATGAAGTCACCAGTGAGTTACGAAATAGTCGAGCAAATCGGCGTTATCACCATCGACAATCCCCCGGTAAATGCGCTGTCGCATGCGCTGCGACAGGGATTGCTTGATCTGATCCGTACCGCCCAAACTGACAGCTCAGAGGCGATTCTCATCATTTGTAGCGGTCGCACGTTTGTGGCGGGTGCCGACATTACGGAATTTGGAAAGCCTCCAAAGCAGCCCTGGCTGCCAGATCTTCTGAACGAAATTGAAGCCTCGACGAAGTTGGTGGTCGCAGCATTGCACGGCACGGCCCTGGGCGGCGGCTTCGAACTGGCGCTGGCCAGCCACTACCGTTGCGCGCTTGAAAGCGCGAAAGTTGGTCTCCCTGAGGTCAAGTTAGGGCTGCTTCCAGGGGCCGGCGGCACGCAGCGACTACCCAGGTTGGCGGGCGTTGAAGCCGCATTGGAGATGATCTCGACCGGCACTCCGCTTGCAGCGGCGAAGGCGCAGGAGCTTGGACTGATTGATGAAATAATCAGCGGCGATTTGTCGGTGGAGGCTCTGGCGTATGCACGCAAATTAGTGGCCAACAAAACGCCTGTTCGCCGCAGTAGTGAACAAGCAGTAAAACCTCTGCCCGATGCATGGTTCGAATCTGCCAGAGTGCAGATTGCCAAGCGTGCACGGGGCCAGACTGCACCATTGCGAATTCTCGATTGTATCCAGGCTGCGACGACCATGCCCTTCGCAGCGGGTCTGGTCAGAGAACGAGAACTGTTTCTCGAGTGCATGCAGGATCCTCAATCGAGCGCGTTGCAGCATTTGTTCTTTGCTGAGCGCCAATCGGCAAAAGTTCGCGGGCTAGCTCGCGACATTCCTCTGCGGCCGCTGAAGAAGGTCGGCATCATAGGTGGTGGCACCATGGGTGGCGGAATCGCGATGAATTTCGCCAACGCGGACTTCGACGTTACGCTGATTGAGATCAGTGACGAAGCTCTCGAACGCGGCCTAGCGATTATTGACCGCAGCTACTCGGGCAGTGTCAGGCGAGGCAAACTGAGCGAGTCAAAAGCGGTCGCTTGCCGCGCAAATATCAGCGGCGCGACCGACTATTCGGCGCTCGCCGATGCTGACCTTGTCATCGAGGCTGTATTCGAGAATCCGGATCTGAAAAAGGAAATATTTACAAAACTGGGAGTGGTTTGTAAGCCCGGCGCAATACTCGCGACGAATACCTCCTATCAGGACGTTAATGCGATTGCGAACGCCAGTGGTCGGGCAAGTGACGTCATTGGACTGCATTTCTTCAGTCCTGCTCACATAATGAAACTACTCGAGGTTGTCCGCGGCGATCAGACTGCCGATGATGTGCTCGCAACCTGTATGGCGCTGGCAAAAACGATCCGGAAGATTCCGGTGATGTCAGGTGTTTGCTACGGCTTCATCGGCAATCGAATGCTGCACCCGTATATGCGCGAGGCGCAGTTATGCTTGATCGAAGGTGCATCACCCGAAGCTATTGATGCAGCGATGCAGGAGTGGGGCATGGCAATGGGCCCCATTAGTGTTGCGGATCTGGCCGGTCTGGATATCAGTTACAAGGCGCGTCAATCACTGAGCGAGGATGAAAAAGGAGACCCAAGAGCCTATCGGATTCCCGACGCACTAGTCGAGATGGGTCGGCTGGGCCAAAAAAGCGGAGCAGGATTCTATACGTATGATCCTGAAACGAGAGCCAAAAGTAGCGATCCGGAATTGCTCGACGTTATCGAACGCGAAGCCAGGGCGCTGGGCGTGAGTCGCAGAGAAATAGGCAAAGAAGAAATCGTCGATCGCCTGATTCTTGCGCTGGTGAACGAAGGGCTGAAAATCGTTGCAGAGGGTATCGCGCAACGCCCGGGCGATGTCGATGTTGTGTACGCCTACGGCTACGGGTTTCCAGCCTATCGCGGTGGGCCAATGCACTACGCTGACCACTTGGGCCTTGAGAAAGTACTCGCGCGGATCCTTCAGTTTGCGGATCAATTTGGAGCGGAGCACTGGGCTCCGGCAGATCTGCTGCGCCAGCTCGTCGATGACAACTCCAGCATTGCGAAGTGGGCAGCGAAAAGCATGAACGATTAATGGATGGTCCCTGACCCGGTGTCCCGCTGGTCGCTGACAGTCCATGCGCGAGAATCAGGTGGCTGTGACTTCGATACGATTAGTTTGCGGGAGGTGTCTCGACGAATCTCTGACGCCTGGCGGCTTGTCGCTTGGTGACGGGTAAACTTTGCCGGCAATTGACCGCGTGCAGCCAGGGCCTGAAAGGTGGCGGCCGTGGCGGCCCAAAACTCAACAGAGGTAAAACCTATGGATAGAGGCCCGTATTCAGTCGGATCGACAAACATGGATGTGGCATCCGATTTTGCCGACATCGGCGATGACGCAATGCACGAATACTTGCTAGGTCGTGCGAGTGAGTCGGATCATCCCCGCTATGTGGCGGACATCCTGAAACACCCTGAATCTGCGTGGGTAATCGATGTGCCGGTCCCGGATGAACCTGCCTTGTATGGCCCGGCCAGCGGACAGAGCATGCCTGTCGTGACGTTCCTGACATTTCCATCAGCTGTGAATCAGGAGCAGAAGAGTTATACGTTCCCCTATCACGACGCCGAACACGGTGTTTTTGAAGACATGTTGGATGCCGGGGAGGTACCGGACTTTGCCGGGTCCAACGAACGCTATCCGCTGGTGATTATTGCGCACGGTTACGCGGCGCACGGCATTTACGACTTGGATCACGCACATTCTCTTGCGAGCCACGGCTATATCGTTGCGGTCATTAATTATGGGGACGAGCGCACACTGGTTGCGGATAGCCCGAATCATCAGATCTTGTTTCTAAGATCCTTACTCACGAAAGCCGTCCTGGACTCGCTCCTGGAGAGCGCGACATTTGGTGCTCATATCGATACCGACAATATCGGCATCACCGGTCATAGTTTGGGCGGCTTCACTGCACTCGCGATGGCGGGAGGCCCGTATCAGGGCAACACAGCAGCGGTTAGCGACGACCGCATCAAAGCAGGAGTTATCGCAGCACCCTGGGTTGGCGGCAAGCAAGATGGCGACGATATGTTTGCGTTTGGCCACAACAACAGCGATCTGAAGCGGGTAACTGCCCCGATGATTTGCCTATTCGGCACGAAGGACGAGGACGCGTTGGCTTCGTTTATACTGCCAGCCGCCAGGCAACTATCCGGTCCAACCTACGTCGTGGAATTGGTGGATCAACCGCACATTTTTGAGCCGGGTTCCTGGGAGGATCGTAACAACTGGGAGTTGCTGTTTTTCTCTGCCTATTTGAAGAACAATGCGGAATCACTCGTAACACTCAAGACTGCCCGCTCAATGCAAGGCGGCGATGAAGACGTTCAGCTATTTGACTATCAGAAGTTAATCGGCGACGGTTAATCGTTGTCGGTAGGACACAGCCAGTCACGGAAGATGGTGCCGGTGTAAACATTCTTAACATTCCGCCGGAATGTTAAGAATGTTTACAC
>CAZGVL010000023.1:0-39016 GCA_964528965.1 uncultured Woeseiaceae bacterium | reverse complement strand
TTCCAGGTAACGCCAATTTACGAACAGATACTGATCTTTTCACACAGCCTCGGCCGACACTAGCCGCCCAGGTGATAAACTGCCGAGAGGCTGCTACTGACCCATAGCAGCCGGTCACCTCACGTAACAATTACCGCGAAATTGACAACGGTTCGACCCAATGAAAGAAGACCAGCTAAAGACAGAAGCACTTCACTATGCCGTCGAAGACGGCAGCATTGAGAAGGTGGTCGAACTAATAGAGGCAGGCTGCAATCTGGATCATTTTGATTGGCCACTGTCATGGACGCCTTTGCACTACGCTGCGAAGGGAGAGCAAGTAGAGATCGCGCAACTACTCATTGAAGCAGGCGCGAACGTGAATGCGCACAATGAAGATGAAATTGGCGAAACGCCGCTGGGCCTCGTTGCAGCTAACTGTTCGTCTGAGATCGCTAAGACTTTGATAGAAGCAGGTGCCGACCCTCGTATTCCGGGTTGGATGGGTAACTCTGCATTGAGTCGCGCTGCCGAGCGAAAGAAAGCGGAAGGCCGTCGTGTTTATGAATTGCTCGACCATGCTGCTCGAAAACTAGGTTAGCCGAATGACTGCTAGTGTCCGAATCCAGCCCCTCGCGACACCTTTGCCGAGCGGCTGGTATTGGGAAAAGCAGACGTTGACACTCAAATAAAAAGCCCCGAAGCGTTTCCATTCCAGGGCTAGTATTGGTGCCGATAAGAAGATTCGAACTTCTGACCCCATCATTACGAATGATGTGCTCTACCAACTGAGCTATATCGGCATTTTGGGCGGGCCGGAAAGGATTCCGGTCAGCAGATTGCGGCGCGAAGTATAGCCGCAGAGGGCCCGGTCGGAAAGAGGTTTAAGCGACTATTCGCGATTAATCGCGCCGGTTGCGTACTCTGACAATCACGTCAATGCTGTCTTGCTCGGTGCCTTCAGGCAGCGCAGGTAGCTCACTGAACTGAACATCGTCGCACGCAATGTCGCCAAGCTCACCGGTATCAACATTGTAGAAGTGGTAATGGGTGTGGGTGGTCGAGTCGTAAAATTTGCGCTCCGGATCAACCATGATCTCCCGCACCAGCCCGCGTTCGCCGAACAACTTCAGAGTGTTGTAAACGGTCGCTTTCGATACTCGGCTGCCTGCGCTGCGCAAGCGCTCGAGAATCTGCTCCGCTGACAGATGCTGCGGACGCTCCAGCAGGACCCCCGCAACTTCGACGCGTTGAGCGGTCGGCAATATGCCGTGTTGATCAAACAATGACAGAACTTCCGGGCGCAGCATGAAACCAGACCTCAAGACCTAATTGATGCCGGAGTATAGACTAGTTCCAGACAAAAGTTTACCGGTTGAGAAAGTTTTTTGTGCAGAAATCGGCAGAAAACTCCGTTTTTGGCGGGTGTTGCGAATGTCGCCAGAGCATAGGCTGTCATTCAGACAAGGAGGTCTGCCATGCAATCGCGACTCGGACGTCCGCAACGAGGCTACTCACTGTACGAATTGTTAATGACACTCACCTTGACGGCGCTGGTGTTGGTACTGGGCATCCCCTCTTTCTCCGGCACCATTGCGCGCAACCGAATCAGTGTCGAAATCAACGCTTTGTTCCACGCCATGCATGTCGCTCGCAAGGAATCAATCATGCGACGACAGGTCGTCTCGATATGCCCGAGCAGTAGCGGCGTCGATTGTGAGCCCGGCCGGGACTGGTCGAATGGCTGGATCATGTTCACCAACCACGACCGTGATCAGCCTCCTCAGGTCGACCCGAACGAAACGGTCATGCAGGTCCACCAAGTCACCGAAAACGTGAGGATCACGGCCAACCGACTCGGATTCACGCTGCGAGCGACCCAGCGACGAGCGACGAACGGGACAATCGTTGTTTGCGACCTGGCGGACAGAGCAACGCCAAAGGCACTAGTAGTCAGTTACACCGGCAGACCTCGGGTAACTCTCAAGGACACAAGGGGGCGACCCTATGACTGCTCAGACTAGGAAACTGCTCAGGCCAGGGCCGCTTGAACCGGGACTGCTCGGATCAAGTTAGATAGCCTCCAGCGAGCGACCTGCGAGGTTGTGCGGATTAAGTTAACTCTAAATCCATATTTTAGACCGCTTATCGGCCCGAACTGCCCGCTTGTCGGATACTCATTTGACCCTCAAACCCACGCAGTATATTGCGTCCATGAAAAAGCAAACACAAAACGGCTTCACGCTGTATGAACTTCTGGTAACCATGCTGATCGTCGGCATCGTCATGACTCTTGGCATCCCGAATCTCACTGAATTCACGCAGAACGGTCGCATGACCAGCGCCGCCAATGACATACACGCAACCTTTCAACTTGCGCGTAGCGAAGCAGCGCGGGCGAAAACCAACATCACGATCTGCGGCAGCGCGGACCCATTGGCTGATGATGCCGCCTGTGATGGCACCTTCGACCAGGGCTTTATTGTCTTTCAAGACTCGGAAGACCCTGCAGCGGTGTCCCGAACCGAAGCGTCAGAGCCTGTATTGCGAGCACACCCGGCTGCAGATACTGGCGTAATGATTCGTGTCGCGAACGACGCTACCTTCTTCAGTTTCGCCTCTACCGGTTTGGGCCGCGGTGACGTCGGCGGCGGAGACTCCGTGACACAAATCGTGATTTGCGACCAACGAGGAAACACAATAGCCGCTGGTGGCAATTCGGCTGCAAGGCTCTTTGTGGCAACCCCACTTGGACGCGCAACGATTATTCGAGATATCGACATGATCGATACCGCTCTGACAAACATGGGTAAAACCTGCCCTTAACCGCAGGCTCACTAACCCTGTATATAGGAATAGATTTAATGCTACTGAAACTAGCAAATAACAGAATCGGTCCGGCTCAACGAGGCTTCTCACTCATTGAAGTACTCATTGCCCTGATCATCATGTCGGTTGGCATGTTAGGTATCGCGGGACTGTATGTACAAAGCATGCAGGCTGGCAGAACCTCGATGCTGCGTCACAACGCTGTAACGCTGGCGGGTGATGTTGCCGACCGTATCCGCTCCAATCCGCGTGCGGGTAATGCCTATACAGACGCCGACGGCGCTGACAATGCCTGTGTAAACGGCAATGCCGACTGTAATGAAGCAGAAATGGCCGGGCAGGATATTTTCTTGTGGAAGGCCCAGGCAGAAACAACTATGCCAAATGGCTTAGTGACGATCACCTTTGACGACGACGTATCACCACCTAATTACACAATTGAGGTGAGCTGGGATGAGCCTGGCGAAGTGATGGACTACACGATCACCATCCCCGTATTTGGAATATAAGAACAATGCATATTAATCAGCAGTCAATACGAGCACATCGAACTCAGACCGGCCTGACGATGGTCGAACTGATGGTTGCGCTTGCCGTTGGGTCATTCCTGATGATCGGCGCAGTGCAGATCTTCAACCAGAGTCGGCAGGCATTTATCATCAATGAGTCCATCGCACGCGTACAGGAAACCGCGCAGTTTGCGATGGATTCTGTTGAATCCGATTTGCGAATGGCCAGCAACTGGGGACGCAACAGTCGTCCACTGGCTGTTGAAGGCCGCGCGATTGCTGCTGATGCGAATCCAACTAGTTTGGCACTACCGGACGACATGCTGGTATGCGGCGACGATTGGGCAACCAACCTTGCTATGACCGTTGATGGTGATAATGACACCTACGCGCTGGGCTGTGATGCGCAAGGAACTGGCGGTGCGCAGGCACAATCCGATGTCCTCACCGTGCGGCGCGCTACAGTACAACCCGTGGCTGACACAGCCGGACAGCTACAGATTCAAACCACCCGGGTCGCAGGCCAGCTGTTCATCGACGGCAATCCGACATTGTGCGTTCCGGTTGCGCCACCGGCCCCGCCCAATTGCACTACGCATAATTTGCTGGTCAATAGTTACTACGTGGCCGCCAGTTCCGATCTGATTCCAGGCGTGCCTACCCTGCGTCGAAAATCTCTTCGCTTGGTAGCCGGTGCTATGACGATCGTGGATCAGGAAGTTGCACCGGGCATTGAGAACATGCAGGTACAGTTCGGCATTGATGTAAATGAAGACAACACAGTCGACCGTTACGTCAACCCGGGTGACGATATCTATGACCCTACATCGGGCACCTACATCCCGGGTGCCCGCGTAATTACAGCGCGTGTTTGGCTGGTCATTCGCGGTGTCACTCGTGAGGGCGGCATCGTCGATGAAACCAACTATTCACCGGGCGGTGTTGATCTCGGCACGCACTCCGACGACTACCGTCGCATGATGGTATCCAAGACAATTCTTTTGCGTAACGCAAGAACCTGATTGAGAGAATGAAATGAATTCACTGATACAACGCAAACGCCAAAACGGTGCCGCACTCGTAGTCGGCCTGATCTTGTTGATGGTAATCACTATTCTGGCTATCTCAGGCATGAACACAGCAACAACCGAACTTGCGATCGCACGTAACGATCAAAACTACGAGAGCGCCTTCCAGGCCGCTGAGACAGGGCTGGAGCGCGCGCTGTCGCAGGGGGCATTCAATACCTTGCAAGGTACGACAATGCCAATTTACGACGTCGATGACAATGGCCATGACTCAGTAACCGCTGAGATCCTCTATGAGGACTCGACCTTGGTACCGGACAAGGCATTTAGCCTGGGAACCGGCAGCGGAATTTCCGCGTTGCATTTCAATGCCACATCAACAGCGTCATCGTTACGTGACCCGGACGGGGCCACAGATCGCGACGCCACAGCAATTCACACACAAGCTTTTTATGTTGTCGGCCCTGAAGCGTCGACACTCTGAGCAGTTACTGGAACGGAGCATTCCAATGAAAACGAAATTATTTTTTAGCACATTGATACTCAGTCTGGCATTGCCTGCTGCTGCAGAATTCACGACGATTTCCAGAGCTTATGAAGTTTCCCTGATGGACTTCCGGGCGCCAGCCAGTGTAAACGGCGGAACGTCATTCAAAGAATGTGCCGAGTGCGAAACCATATCTTCGCACGTAACCCCCGACACTCAGTATCGAGTGGATGGCAAGGCACTGCCACTGGATAAGTTTCGGCAGGCGGCGGCGCTAATTAATAATCGCGAGGCGGTAACGATTATCGTTCAGCGGCATCTGGAATCTGACACGATTGTGTCTGTTTCACTAACTACCTAATTACCCAGAAAATAGATTAGAGGCAAAGATCATGAAGATCTCAGAGCAAAAATTTACATGGATTAGTTTGGGTTTGGTGTTATCACTTTTTGTGGGTATGCCTGCTATTGCGGATGATACGGAACTGCTCCTGATCAATCCGGATCCACGCAATAGTCCTAAGCCGAACGTGCTGTTCATCCTCGATACGTCGGGTAGTATGGATACGATCGAACAAACCGGCAAACCCTATGAGAGCACCACAACTTATCTGGGTCCGGTAGGGAATTCTTGCGACCCTGACGCCGTTTACTGGACCGACATTGACGTTACTCCGTCATGTGCCGCTGGCAACACCGCCTTCATTGAGAAGGACAGTTTTCACTGCGAATATGCAATACGACAGATGGATGGAATCGGCAGCTTCACCAATACGATGGTGCAATACCGCGCTGGCGGAAAGAACGGCATGGGGCCCAGTCCAATCGCAATGTGGCAGTACCTCGCTGCTGGTTACAACACAGAGCCAGTTGAATGTCAGGCAGACTCGGGCGTGCACGGCGACGGTCGCGCCACGCACTTGTGGGCCACCAGCGGCAGCGATCTTGCCGATGCCTTCACCGATGACGAAGAATATGAGCTTTCCTGGGGTAGCGCACCGAGAAATCTGAGCTATACCATCTATGATGGCAATTACCTGAACTGGAAGAACACACCAGAGACAGTCGACTTAGAGCGTATTGATATTCTAAAGGCGGTCACCACGAAAGTACTTAGCTCCGTCGACAACTTGAACGTCGGGCTGATGCGTTTTCATGATCGTGATGGTGGCCCGATCATTCAGGATATAACTGACCTTGATGAAAATCGTCAGGACGTTCTGGATGCGGTTGCCACTTTGCCGGCAAGTGGACGAACACCTTTGTCCGAAACTATGTATGAGGCAGCACTGTACTGGCGCGGCATGGAGGCGCATTACGGAAACATCGATGGTGCAACTCACGAATTCACGATCATCCCAACCGATCCCGCTGCCTTCAAATCGACAGACCCTACTAACGTCTACGAACAGCCCGAATGGGATGTTTGTTCAAAGAATTACAACGTACTTTTAACTGACGGTGCGCCGAACGAAGACTACGACACACCCGGGTTGGCGCCCTCTTTGCCGCTATTCAGCGACACGCTGGACGGTCGTACCGAGTGTACAGGAACAGATCAGGGTGACTGCCTTGATGACATTACCGAATACCTGTCGAAAGTTGACATAGACCCTATTGCGGATGGCGATCAACACGTCGTCACTCACACTATTGGTTTCGGTGACGACGTTAGTTTCGACAACATGAAACTTGCAGCCTCTGCCTCAGGAGGTGAGTACTTCCTTGCGGACGATGTTGAAACATTGACGAAGACCTTGCTGGATATTATCGCGAATATTAATGATCGTTCGTTGTCTTTCTCAGCACCGGCTGTTTCTGTCAATACATTTAACCGTACTCAGAATTTGAATGATCTGTACATCACGATGTTCGGTGCCAAAGCGAAGACACACTGGCCGGGCAACCTCAAGAAGTATCGTATTGTTGGTGGCAACATCACCGACGCGAACGGCGATCTCGCCGTAGACCCCGATTCTGGATTCTTCGATGATAATGCGCAAAGCTTCTGGACTGTCGGAACTGACGGCAATGATGTTCGCCTCGGCGGTGCCGCACATCAATTGCCAGATCCGATAGGGCGTAAGTTGTTCACAAATAATGGAGTTGGCGATCTCACCGCAGGAACCAATCACGTATCAACCGGGAATCTGGATGCGTTCATCGACGCTGATTTCGGACTGTCTGGTGCGGACGGTGAACCGTCAATGAGTAACATTATCAATTGGGCGCGAGGTGCAGATCTGCTCAATGAAGACAACAACACCGATACGACTACACGATCGACGATGGGCGACCCGCTGCACTCACAACCCGCCGCTGTAGTTTATGGTGGAACGGCCGATGATCCGGACATGGTCGTATACACAGCGACCAATGATGGTTACTTGCACGCCATTGATGCAGATACTGGCGCGGAGCTTTGGTCGTTCATTCCTAAAGAACTGTTGTCGAATCTGACCCGCCTCTATTTCGATCCGGGCTCCAAGTACAAGCAATACGGTATTGACGGCAATGTTGTGCCGGTTATCAAAGACGAGAACAAGAACGGTATTGTCGACGACGATGATTTCGTCTATATCATCTTTGGCATGCGACGCGGTGGCAATACCTATTACGCTCTTGATGTAACAAACAAGAGTTCACCAAAGCTGCTATGGAATGTCACCCTCACCAATGCTGGCGAAAGCTGGGCAACACCGACAATCGCTCGCATGGACATCGATGACGCTGGCTTGAACGACGACAAAGCTGTCGTAATACTTGGTGGCGGATACGATACCGTACACGATACCACCGTCCACCCGGCCGTAGCAGACGGTGCCGGTGCCGGCATCCATGTCCTTGACCTTGTGTCTGGCGCTGAGCTTTGGCGCGCAGGACCAGATGATCCTGCTACTTTGACGCTCGATACCATGACTCGAGGCATGCCAACTCGCGTACGGGCAATTGACTTCAATGGCAACGGCTTTGTCGATAGATTGTATGCCTCTGACCTGGGTGGCCAGATCTGGCGCTTCGATGTATTTATGGATAAGACTCCGGCAGAGCTCATCACCGGCGGCGTGATCGCCCGACTCGGCGCTGAGACTATTGCTACGCCTTCAGCCGATGAGACGCGACGCTTTTATAATGCGCCGGACATCTCTCTGTTCACCGATACGCGTCAACAACGACGATTTATCGCCGTTAGCATTGGTTCTGGTTATCGTGCGCATCCGTTCGATTTGACGGCAACCGATCGTTTCTACTCGATCCGAGATCCGGACGTTTTGAACAAGCTGGATCAGGATACGTACAATAACTATTCCATTATGGTCGACAGCGATTTGGTTGAAGTCAGTGGATCATCACAGGCCATTGTTAGCTCCGCGGACAGCGGCTGGAAGTTCACTTTGCCCGACAATCAAAAGGTATTGGCCAATTCGCTGACCTTTAATGATGACATCATGTTTGTCGCATTTTCTCCGGACTCGGATGCCGAAGCCACCTGTTCGGCCGGCAAAGGTACGAATTATCTGTATCACATGAAAGTTATAAATGGCGACCCGATAGTGCCGGACCTCGAAACTCTTGCCGATACAGATGCCGACGCCGCGCGCAGCACCACGTTGAAGCAGGGTGGCATCGCACCGTCACCGACAATTCTGTTCCCAAGTCCTGACGATGCGGATTGTGAAGGCGAGGAATGCTCACCAGAACCGATTCGCTGTGTTGGTGTCGAATGTGCTCCCCCAGGATTCAAGAACTATCCAGTTCGGACGCTCTGGACACAAGACGGAATTGAGTGATGGTTCCGGGCTTTATGGACAAGGATCAGTCAAAATGAGCGATATGATAATCGCTTAGCAAGCACCCGAAATCGGCTGCTTACTGAAACGGATTTTAGGAGCAACGACAATGAAATTTCGAAGCATTTTGATGGCGGCGGTATTGCTCGTCTCGCAGGGGGCGCTTGGCCAGCTGGAAACGCTGGTCAACGCCGTCGAGACCGCGCCGTCAAACATCAGTTTTCCTGCTTCCGAAAACGGAACAGTGTCATTCAAACCCTGTTCCGAGGAATGCAACTCTGAGTACACACGGGTGGCGTTGAATAACGCAACCCAGTACTTCATTGACGGCAGGGCTGTGAAGTTTGCGGACTTCAGGATTAAGTTCGCGCAGATTAAACACAGCAATGGCAGTTACGCGTTGGTTAGTTACGACACAAAATCAAAAATAGTCACTAGCATCAACATTTCGGGATAAATAGTCCGGTTATGTGACTAGCAAGATCGCGCGGTCACGGATTGACAACGAAGGAACGAAAACGAATGAACACGTCTAGGAAGCACACCGGTTGGTTCGGTGCAGGACTACTAATTTCACTCTTGGCCGGCTCGCCTGTTTGGGCAGACGACGTCGAGCTGTTGTTGTCTACGCCGGCGGCTAGCAACGCTGCAAAGCCGAACATTCTCTTCATCATCGACTCGTCGGGCAGTATGACGACAGTAGAGAATAGTCAGGAACCCTATGATTCTGATGAATCCTATGGCGGTCCTTGTGACTCCGGCAAGTACTACTGGGCGACCAACTCAAACATCCCGCAATGCGGCAATCAGTATAAGTTCAACAAGAACGTTTTCTATTGCCAGCAAGGTGTTGCACAAGCACGTGCTGCGGGTTCCTTCACCGACACAATGGCAATGTATCGACCATCCAATGGCAAGTGGAAATGGCGAACCCTGAATCGGAATTCGACTGGCTACGTCGTTGATTGTGAGGATGACTCGGGAAGCCACGGCTCCAACTCGAGCCCGCTGACCGCAACTTATGTGCGCAGAGGCAACAATAAGGATGAGTACACAACGGACCAGTCACGCGAAGTGTCCTGGGGTGACCGACCCACGCATCAGAAAATCACTGTTTACGACAGCAATTATTTGAACTGGTACTACAATCCTCCCGGAACGAGCATGCGTCGTACAGATATTGTCAAAGCTGTTACCAAAAACGTTTTGGGCTCGGTCAAAGATGTAAATGTTGGGTTCATGCGATTTCATCACAGCCAGGGCGGGCCCGTCATTCACGCCATTAAAGATCTGGAAGAAAACCGTGCCGAGGCCAATGCGGTAGTTGACGGAATTCCAGCCAGCGGCTGGACGCCGTTGTCCGAGACTTTATACGAAGCTGCCTTGTACTGGCGCGGGATGCCTGGCGATTATGGCGGCACATCAAGCACCGACGACGATGCTCTGCTGTCATCTGACCCGTTCATCTATGACCAGCCAGCCGACTACGCCTGCGCCAAGAATTTCGTCGTGCTACTGACTGATGGTGAACCAACCGAAGACAAAGGCGCGTACTACAAAGTGCCGACCCTGCCGGAATACAATTCTGTTATGGGACGCGGAGATTGCACAGGCGCCAATGAGAACGGCGCTTGTCTGGACGATATCGCCGAGTACCTGTCAAAAGCGGATATAAACCCCAACGTGCCCGGCACTCAGTCCGTCACAACCTACACGATTGGCTTTTCAGTCGACCTTCCGATTCTCAAGAAAACTGCCGAGCTGTCCGGCGGAGAGTATTACCTTGCATCGGACGTGAAGACCCTGACCACGGCACTAACGGATATTGTGACGAATATTTTTGACCGAGATATTTCGTTCACCGCGCCAGCCGTCGCAGTCAATGCATTCAATCGAACTCAGCATTTGAATGATCTGTATGTTCCTGTGTTTCGAGCTACCGATGAGATGCACTGGCCAGGTAACGTCAAGAAATACACAATCAGGGACAGTGAGGTTCAGGACTCGAATAACGTAAACGCGATCGACCCTGACACTGGTTTCTTTGCAGACTCAGCCAAGAACTTCTGGTCGACGGAATCGAAGCCGGATGGATCGGACGTATTCCGCGGTGGTGTTGCCAACGTATTACCCGATCCCAGCGTACGCAATCTCTATACGAATAATAATCTTGGCGATCTGACGGATGCCGGGAACTCGCTCTCCAGCGCAAATATTGCGGCATTCCAGGGTTCTGACTTCGGATTAACTGGCGCATCAGGTGAGCCGGAACTCGAGCAACTGATCGACTGGGCGAGAGGTGTCGACGTTAAGAACAGCGACGGTATCGACTCGACGAAGACGCGGAACTCAATGGGTGACACGCTGCACTCTCAGCCTGCAACGGTTATTTACGGCGGGGATGAAGATAATCTTGACATTGTCTTGTTCACCGCAACAAACGACGGCTATTTGCACGCGATCAATGCTACATCCGGCAAGGAAATGTGGTCATTCATTCCGCGGGAACTGCTGGCCAATTTAGGTGATTTGTACATCAACGAGAACATCGACTTCAAGAACTATGGACTCGATGGCGACGTTATTCCCATTGTGTACGACGAGAACGGTGACGGCGAAATTCAGCAAGACACCGACTTCGTCTATCTGACTTTTGGCATGCGGCGCGGCGGCGATAAATACTACTTGCTCGACGTAACGAATCAAGACCGCCCAATCCTGAAATGGATCAAGACTTACCCTGAATTCGGCCAAACGTGGTCAGCGCCGGTTGTCGCAAAAGTTAAAGTCAATAGTGACGACGCCAGCAGCGATCAGGATGCTGTGCTCATTTTCGGCGCTGGATACGACACTACCCACGATTCGGCGGCGCACCCGGATAGCAACGATGTCCAGGGTGCCGGAATCTTCATGCTGGATGTCGAGACTGGCGAACAGATCTGGCGCGCAGGCCGAGACTCCTTCGCCGATTTGACGCTTGAAAGAATGACTCGATCGATTCCGACAAAGACAACGGTGATCGATATCGACGGCGACGGCTACGCCGATCGCATGTACTCGTCTGACCTCGGCGGACAGATCTGGCGATTCGACATTACAAGTGGAGCCACCCCCGCAAATCTGGTAACTGGCGGCGTAATTGCTCAGCTTGGCGCAGAAGGCTTGCAATCGCCCACAGCGGCCGATACGAGACGCTTTTACACGGCACCTGATGTCGCCATGTTCACGGATCACGTACAACAAAGGCGTTACCTTGCGATCAATATTGGTAGCGGCTACAGAGCACACCCTCTGGATAATAGTGCGGCCGACAGCCTCTATTCTTTGCGCGACCCGGATATCATCAAACAACTGACGCAATCTGAGTACGACAACTATTCGATCATCAGGTATGACGACCTTGTGGATGTTGCAGGGAAACTCGATACGGTGATTCCGAAGAGCAGCAACGGGTGGAGATTTACTCTGCCTCCGCGCGAGAAAGTCTTGTCGGACGCTCGCACGTTCGATGACTCCGTCTATTTTGTAACGTTTGAACCGCAGGTAAATTCACTTGACCCTTGTCAGGCTGGTTTGAGCGTCAATCGCGTGTACCGTCTGGACGTATCGAATGGTGACCCGACCTTTAGAGAGGAAATCTCCGATGAGTCGGAACCTGAAGAAATTGACGAGGCCCGAATATTAACTCTGGAACAAGGCGGTATCGCGCCGGTTGCCGTATTCCTCTTCCCAAGCTCCTGGGACAGGGACTGCAAGGGCTCGGAATGTGTTCCGCGACCGCTGGCTTGTGTTGGTGTAGAGTGTTTTGATCCGGATTTCACGAACCGGCCCGTTAGAACATTATGGACTCAGGACGGCGTGGAATAGCCAGCCGAAATCAGGAAGTGACTATGCCAAATCGACAAAACATGAAAGGCGTTACGCTCTTGGAGCTGATGATCGTTGTAGTGATCATCGGTATCCTCACCGCGATTGCGTATCCGAACTATCGTGATTTTGCAGCAAAAGCTAAACGCGTGGAAGCAAAGGCGGCACTGTTGAAAATTGCAACGAACCAGGAACGCTTTTACCTGCAGAACAATACGTACACAACAAACATACTTCTTCTCGGCTTCGATGCTGATCCATTCATCAGCGACTCGGATTCGTATTCGATCCAGGTTACGGCAGCGGACCCCTCTGACTACACGGCGGTCGCAACTTATCGTCTTGGTGGCCGGGAAGCAGATAAGTGTGGCGAGTTTCAGATCGATGGCGCCGGCGATAAGACCTACACCGGAACAGCCAATAATTGCTGGACGACAGGCCGCTAACAACGAAATTGCAGGAGTGCTCGGCGAGCGCTCCTACGATTTTTGTTCAGATTCTGATTCTTCTTCAACGTCCTGTGTCTCGACTGACTCGGCCGCCGGCTCCGTTGCTGATTCGGCATCAACAATGGTCTTTTTGGTCCTTCCCGACAAGAACAACGCATCAATTATCAAGCAAGCCGCACCAACCGTAATCGCAGAATCGGCGACATTGAACGACGGAAATGCCCAGTTGCCAAACCACACCTGGATGAAATCTGTCACGTAACCCAGTCGCACGCGGTCGATTAAGTTCCCGATCGCTCCTCCCAGCACCAGCGATAGCCCAGCGGACAGCATTACCATGCCGTCACGACGCACTTGCCAGAGCCATACGGTGATCACGCCGCTGACAGCAGTCGCGAGTACCACGAAGAACCAGCGCTGCCACCCTCCCGCCCCAGCCAGAAAACTAAAGGCCGCGCCGGTGTTTCGTTGATGCGTCAGGTTCAGAAATGAATTGATCGGCACTTTGTCATACAAAGAGACCCACTCTACGATGGCCCACTTGGTGAGCTGGTCTGCAGCAATAACTGCGATCGTCAGTGCGATCCAGCCGACAAAGCTCGAGCGTCGGGGCAATGGGCTTGACAGTTCGTTCACCTAAGATCCTTCATTCTGATTGTTCGGACAATATCGATCTCGCATTGTCGGCGTCAAGACGCATCTGCGCAACCAAATCGTCAATCGACTCGAACTTCTTCTCGCCACGCAGCCGGGCGACGAACTCAACATCGATGTACTCGCCATAGATGGACTCATCGAAGTCGAAAATGTGCACCTCAAGTTTCGGCATTGTGCCGTTGAACGTTGGCCGGGTACCAACGTTGGCAACGGCGTTCCTGATGCCTCCCCCTAATCCCTTCACGCGTACGGCAAAGACGCCCATAACGGCGCTTTGCCGCCGGCGGATATCCACATTTGCCGTTGGAAAACCCAAAGTCCTGCCCAGCTTCTCACCCATGACGACTTTTCCGGACATCTGGTAGGGTCGCCCCAGCAGACGAGTTGCCCGGCCTGTATCGTCACCCCACAGTGAGTCACGGATAGCTGAGCTACTAACTCGAATATCGTCGACGAGAACACTGGGTATCTGCGCCACGGTGAAGTCCAGCACGTCGCCAACGCGCATCAATTGCGCAACACTGCCTTCCCGTTTTTTTGCAAACCGAAAATCGTCGCCGACGACTAAATGCCGGACATTCAGGCCATGCACTAAAATTCGGCGGATGAACTCGCCCACCGCAATGTCGCGCATCTGTTTGCCAAACCGCGGGCAATAAAATATGTCGATACCATGATCCGCAAGGGCGGCGAACTTTTCACGAAATCGCATGAGGCGTGCCGGTGGATGCTCGGCGGAGAAAAACTCTCTGGGCATCGGCTCGAAGCTCATTACCACCGATGGCAAACCACGTTCCTTCGCTACCGCCAGCACCTGCTCAAGCAACTGCTCATGCCCCAGGTGCAGGCCGTCATAGGCGCCAATGGTCACAACGCTGCCCAAGCGCAATTGCTCGAATGGCATATCTGACAAATGACGTACTAGCCGCATCTCAATTCCGCCGCAGTGCAAGTTTCGACTTACGCAGGCCTAACGCGAGCAGGCAAACGAAATAAATCGCCGCGCCGGCTATGACCGTAAGACCGAGCCAATAGGATCGCCCGACCACCGTAGCATCGAGCCACCAGGCCAGCGGGCGGTGCAGACTCTCAAGTACTGCCCACATGACAAGATTCGATGCTGCTACTTGCAGCAGCAACGCACCCCAACCGCTTGAGTGCTGCAGGACTGAATCGTGTCGCAGACCACGGTACAACAGATAGGCGTTCAGTATGGCAGCGATGGAGATTGCCAATGCCAGTGCCGCATGTGTCCCCGCGTACCCGATGCTGGTCAGATACCAGGCAAGTCCAACGCTCAGGAGAAAGTTGACCGATAAAGCGATCAGGCCAATGCGCACCGGTGTCTTCGTGTCCTCCCGCGCGAAGTAGGCAGGCGCCAGAATTTTGACGAAGGAAAAACCAACCAGACCGATTGCGAATGCCTGCAGCGCGAGCGCTGTCATACGAACGTCTTCAGCAGAAAATACGCCGCCGTAAAATAAAGTGGCTACCAGCGGCTCAGCAAGCACTATCAAACCCACGGCTGCAGGAACTGCAATCAACAAGACCAGCTTCATCGACCAGTCGATCGTCGCAGAAAAGTTTTCGTATTCCTTGTTCGCATACTGACGCGAAAGAAATGGCAGAGTGACCGTAGCAAGCGCAATGCCGAATAGTCCGAGGGGAAATTCCATCAGTCGATCCGAGTAATACAGCAAACTGATTTTTCCAACGCCAAGCATCGAGGCAATGATGCCGCCCACCAGAACATTGATTTGTGCAACGGATGAGCCAAATATAGCGGGTAACATCAAGCTCATCACGCGCCGAACACCCGCATGACCTGCGGCCCATTTTGGACGAGGCAGAGCGTGTATTCTTGCCAGAAATGGAATTTGGAATGCAAGTTGCAGAAGCCCTGCCACGAAGACTCCGTACGCAAGGGCCATACCGGGTTCATCAAGCAGCGGTGCGAGCCATATAGCGGCAGCGATCAATACGACATTGAGAATAACCGGCGTAAATGCCGGCACAGCAAATCGACCATAAGTATTCAATATGCCACCGGCAAATGCCGTCAATGACACGAAGAACAAGTACGGAAACGTGAATCGCAGCATCATCGTCGCAATGTCGAAGCGACCATCCTCGCCGATGAAGCCCGGTGCGACGATGGCGACGAGTAATGGCGCCGCAACGACACCAACCAGAGTAACGCCAAAGAGAATCCAGCCAAAAGTCCCGGCGACTGCATCGACGAACTCGCGCGCTTCAGCATGACTTTGCTGCTCGCGGTAGCGGGCCATGACAGGCACGAAACCCTGCGAAAAAGCCCCTTCTGCGAAGAAGCGTCGGAGCATATTGGGAATTCGATTGGCGACGAGAAATGCATCCATGATCAGGGATGCACCAAAATATCGGGCAAAAACGATGTCACGAACCAGGCCAAGAATGCGTGAGAGCAGCGTCATGCCGCTAACGATAGACGTCGACAGCATCAGACGTAGCCCGGAGATCCCCTGCCCCACGCCCGCTGATTTGTCCTTAAGAGCCTTTTCGGAGCTGTTTTCAGTCGTCATATACGGCCTCAGTTTAGCCTAGAAAACATATGAAATCAGTCATTTAGCGAATCGCCCGGGATAGTTTCACAAGTTCTCGGGAATGCCATTGACAATCGACCTCCGGGCACGAATAATACGCGGCTCTTCGAGAGCAGGACACGGAAAACCAGTGGCAAATATTAAATCAGCACGTAAGCGCGCCCGCCAGTCAGAGAAGACTCGCCAGGCGAATATGGGCATGCGCTCCAAATTGCGCACCATGATCAAAGATGTCGTCAAGGCATGCGATGAAGGCAACAAAGAAGCCGCGGAAGCCGCTTACAAGGCTGCTGGACCCGTGATCGACGGTATGATTAACAAAGGCATTGTCAACAAGAACAAAGCCGCGCGACACAAGAGCCGCTTGAACAAGCGAGTGAAGGCTTTAGCTGCGTAGTCGCTGCTTGCACCAGATATAAAGAAACCGCCGACAGGCGGTTTTTTTTTCTTCAATTCGTCACGTGACTTGCAATAGCCTAGTCATCGAGCTGCAGTTCAAGTTGCCGCATGATGGCCTGACCGAGTGCTTCGGTGCCCTCTCCGGTCGCCGCACTGACTTCAAATACAGGACCGGTCCATTCGGTCTTCTCAAGCAATGCACGCTTTGCCTCCGCGCGATCTTCCTCGTCCAGCAAATCGATTTTGTTAATGATCAACCAGCGCAGCTTATCGGTAAGGTCAGCCGAAAACTTGTGCAGTTCATTCTGAATCGCGAGCACTTCGTCGGCGGGCTCGATATTGCTGTCCAGCGGCGCAATATCAACCATGTGCAGTAAGAGCCCTGTACGTTGCAGGTGTCTCAAGAACTGAATACCGAGACCCGCACCTTCGGCAGCTCCTTCGATCAATCCCGGAATGTCTGCCATCACGAAACTCTGTAAACGACCGACTCGAACCACGCCCAGATTGGGGTGAAGTGTCGTGAATGGATAATCAGCAATGCGTGGCTTCGCCGATGACATTGCTGTTATCAACGTTGATTTGCCGGCATTCGGCATGCCGAGCAATCCGACGTCTGCCAGGACCTTTAGCTCGAGACTCAGATTGCGCGATTCGCCCTCCGATCCGTTTGTGGTTTTGCGGGGCGCGCGATTTACGCTGCTCTTGAAGCGCGTATTTCCCTGACCATGGATACCACCGTCAGTGACGCGCTGTCGTTGGTCCGGTTCGGTCAGGTCGCATATCAGTTCGCCGGTATCCACATCATGTACGGCCGTGCCGATAGGTACCATGACGTCAAGATCTGCTCCGGATCGGCCTGTCTTGTTTTGCCCTGCGCCCGTCTGGCCGCTTTCCGCACGAAATGTCCGTGCTACGCGAAAGTCGGCTAGCGTATTCAGCGCAGTGCTTGCGACCAGATAGACACTGCCGCCATCACCACCGTCGCCGCCGTCCGGACCGCCTCTTTCGATGTACTTCTCTCGTCGAAAACTAAGGCAGCCGTTGCCGCCGTTACCGGCCTGTACTCTGATTGTGGCTTCGTCGACAAACTTCATGGTCGTAATCTACTTTAGTTGCTGCAGCAGCCTGCATGAACCACGCCGCTTGAAACTTCGGGCTTTTGGGCTCGCATACAAGAAACCCCGCAATTGCGGGGCCTCAAGGAGTCGTACTTGGCACCAACAGTGCTTACTGTGCTTCGACCACGCTGACAAACTGGCGATTCTGCGGGCCTTTCTTCTGGAACTTGACGTGCCCGGCTTTCTTCGCGAATAAGGTGTGATCTCGACCGATTCCAACATTCGTACCTGCGTGCACTCGCGTGCCTCGCTGGCGAATGATGATATTGCCTGGAATTACTTCCTGACCACCGTAGATCTTGACTCCAAGTCGCTTCGACTCCGAATCGCGACCGTTCTTAGTACTGCCGCCTGCTTTCTTATGTGCCACTGTCTTAACCCTGTATTAGCTTCAGCCCAACAACAACCGTCCGGCTTCGTGAATATTCAATTAGCCCTTAGTCACTCTTCTTGGCTACTTTTTTCTTAGCTGTTTTCTTTGCTGCCGTCTTCTTGGCAGCGGGCTTTTCAGCCTCTGCCTTCTTAGGGGCCGCTTTCTTGGTAGCCGCCTTCTTTGGTGCAGCCTTTTTCGCGGCCGGCTTCTTCTCAGCTGGTTTCTCTGCAGCCTCAGCTTTAGGTGCTGCCTTCTTGGCTGCTGCCCCGCCTATTGCGGTGATCTCAACCTCGGTGAAGAACTGACGGTGCGACCCCTGCCGAAGATAATTTTGCCGACGACGGAACTTGACGACCGGGACTTTGCGGCTCTTGCCCTGGCGTACAACCTTGCCACTGACGGTGCTGCCGGATAGCAATGGCTTGCCGACTTTAACGTCGCTGCCTTCGCCAATCAGGAGCACTTCATCAAATTCAATACTGGCACCTTCGTCTGCCTCGATCTTCTCAAGACGCAGAACGTCACCTTTTACCGCACGGTACTGCTTGCCGCCGCTGCGAAAAACCGCATACATCGTTGTTTACTCCAATGTGCGAGTCGCGCTACATTCGCAACCCACTGATAATTAAGTGATTTTTGTGCCCGCCTGATCGGAACTCAAACTCCGCTGCGGCTACTTCCACAAAAGAGCGGGAATTCTATAGATTCCCCTGCTCCGGGTCAACGTTGAACAGCCGCAAATCCAACCTTAATTCAATAGCTTGCATTCGCCCAATTATTTCGCCCCTCATTGGCCACTGGTCGCCTATTCCGAGCATTTCAGGCATTATCCCGTTTCTTATGCAGACGGCTAATAATCCTCAGAATTTTCTCGCTTTCGCAGACGTCGTGGCGCTTGCGAGCGATGACAT
Organism: uncultured Woeseiaceae bacterium; assembly: GCA_964528965.1. GTDB lineage: Bacteria > Pseudomonadota > Gammaproteobacteria > Steroidobacterales > Woeseiaceae > UBA1847. The sequence goes on along the minus strand of CAZGVL010000023.1, from coordinate 20,034 downwards.
GCGTGCGGTCGACAAAATGATCGGCGACAGCTTGAACAGTGATGTCGCTTTGGTATCGCAGGTCTCGCAATACATCGTGATGAGTGGTGGCAAGCGCTTGCGGCCCTTGCTGGTCCTGCTTGCGTCACGCGCACTGGGCTACTCCGGAGAGCAGCACATTCGTGCTGCGGCGATTATTGAGTTCATTCATACAGCGACCTTGCTACACGATGACGTAGTCGATTCGTCGGCACGGCGACGTGGCAAGGATACGGCGAACACGGTGTTCGGCAATCAGGCCAGCGTGCTTGTTGGGGATTTTCTGTATTCCCGAGCGTTTCAAATGATGGTTGATATCAACGACATGCGGGTGATGCGAATCCTGGCCGACGCGACCAATACCATCGCCGCCGGTGAAGTCATGCAGCTAATGAACGTGCATGACCCCGACACCACTGAAGAGGCCTACCAACAGGTCATTTACCGCAAGACAGCGCGGCTGTTTGAGGCCGGAGCGCAGATTGCAGCACTTCTCGCCAATCGTGATGCGCAGGACGAACCCGCGATGGTCTGCTATGGCCAGAATCTCGGCACCGCATTTCAATTGGTCGATGACGCTCTGGACTTCAACGCATCTGCCGACGAACTGGGCAAGAATCTGGGCGACGATCTGGCAGAAGGCAAAGCAACCTTGCCGTTGATATACGCAATGCAAAAAGGATCGGCCGCGGATAACCAGATGATTCGCAATGCGATTCTCGAGGGCGGGCTGGAACATTTAGCTGAAATTCAATCAGTTATCGAAAAAACCGGCGCACTTCAATACACGGCGGCGCGCGCGCAGGACGCCGCTGACATGGCGATTGAGGCACTTTCCGGGGTTCCTGATTCTGACTACAAGCAAGCACTGATCGCGATTGCTGATTTCTCTGTGCAACGTCGGTCCTGACGCTGCGTTGCCGCTCAGAGTCTTCCTGAAAGGAAATTGAGAGAGTTGGTCGGGCTGGCAAGATTTGAACTTGCGACCCTCTGACCCCGAGACAGATGCGCTACCAGGCTGCGCCACAGCCCGACCGTGGTGCGCGATTCTACAGTACGACTGCTGCTGTGGCCAAGCCCCGTAGCAGATACTGGAGTCGATAGCGGGATCGCTGCTATAGCAACTCATCTGCGACAGTATTGACCAGCTTGCCGAGACCATCGACTTCGACCGTTACTGTGTCGCCTGCTTGCATCCAGATCGGCGGTTTTCTGGCCGCTCCCACGCCTGATGGCGTACCTGTAACAACGACGTCGCCAGGTTCAAGAGTCATACATTCGCTGATGATCTCAATGATCCTTCGAATCGGGAAGACCATGTCATCGATCTGTCCGACCTGCATGACCTGATCGTTCAAGGTTGTCGTCAGCGTGAGGCCAGCCATACCCGTAGGCAACTCGTCGGACGTAACCAGCTCCGGTCCAAATGCGCCGGTCCGATCGAAGTTCTTGCCAATCGTCCATTGCGAAGAAAAGCGCTGATAATCGCGCAACGTCGCGTCATTGAACAACGAGTAGCCAGCAATGCAATCGAGCGCGTTGTTCTCCGTTGCGTGACGACACGATTTGCCAATGACAAAAGCAACCTCGCCTTCGAAGTCCAGCTTGTCAGAACAAAGCGGTCGAATAATCGCATCATTGTGAGCGACCAGAGAGGTCGCATTTCGACAAAATATTTCCGGGAAGGTCGGCGTGTCGGCGCCACCTTCGGCTGCGTGGGCAGCGTAGTTTCGACCTATGCAGATGATTTTACCCGGCCGGGAAATCAGCGGCAGATACTCGACCTCATCGATAGCAATGCCGCCGGCAGCAGAGTTGTCGAGCAAAGCTGCCAGCTCTGCCAGGCAATCGTCGGCGAGTAATTGCTTGATGCTCCGCGGCAGATTGGGAGCAAGACTGGAAACAGGAATAACGGTGTCTCCTGTTCGAACCGCCACCTGTTCACGGCCCTCTATCGCAGCACTAAGCAATCTCATTCGAAAACTTTCCTGGTCAATTTTGTTATGGACTGCATGATGTCATCCTCGTAGAACTATTGTCGCAATACCGCTCTTCGTGCTGCCACACTAAACCACCGGCGCTCGAACGATATAACGGCTTCAATTTTCGGTTCGAATCAGCCAGGACGGAGTCTTATAGGGCTTGATGATAACTTCGTCGCCTGCATTAATCAGGCCGGCCACTTCCACTGACCCCACGACCCCGCGCGTATGCACTGCTGCCCTGGAGAACGCGGTCGACGAAAGTGGCTCGCCCGAACCCGTCGAATGCATAGCGGCCAGCTTCTTCCCCATGTCATGGCAAGGCGGATTGTATTCTTCAACCAGCAACTCCGCGCCGGAAGGAAATGTCAGGGTAGTGCCTTTGGGCAGCCGCGAGAGTTGCTGCAGACCACGCAGACAAATATTGGCGCCAAGGCTGGTTGCGGTGAGTGGCTCGAGAAGCCCCATTACATTTTGAATGTCGAGCAACTCTTCGCTTGAGACAGCCGACCACTGGCGCTCATTTCGCCGCACCGTTCCCTGCGGTTGCTTATCGCCAGCGAATGTTGACCGTTCATAGCTGCGATGACGATCCCCGACAATGCCGTCTAACTCGACCTGAATACTCGACTGCTCTTCCTTGCTGAGACCATCGCCCGATCCAACATGTACTGACGCGACTATTGCGATTATTTCGTTCACTACGACCCCTGCGATTTATCCGTATAGGCGTAATCTGCAGCGACGAAACCCTGAATGTCAATTCCGCTCCAGCAATGCTCCAGATCCCGATAGCTCAAGCGCCGCAATTTTGGTTATGATCGACGCTCGCAAGGGTGGCCTGGCAGGTTCTGAAACAGGCCAATGTACTTGCAAGTACGTCGCAACCTACGCTGACCAAAGGCAAGCCACGATGCAAGCTCAGGCACATACCAGTTCTTACTATGCCGCCACCGTCAACGACCCGACCCGCTTCGCACCACTGCTCGGGGAACAACGCGCGGATGTCTGCGTAATTGGAGCCGGCTTCACAGGAATTTCAACCGCGCTGCATTTGGCCGAGCGCGGTTACAACGTGCACGTCGTTGAAGCCAACAAAGTTGGCTGGGGCGCCTCTGGTCGAAATGGGGGTCAGATGATCGGCGGCATTTCCGGCGAAGCAGCGATGGCAGAAAATCTCGGCGAAGAGGTAGAGGATGTATTTGGCGAACTGCGTTGGGCTGGCCACGACATTATTCGCCAGCGCGTGCAGCAATACACCATCGAGTGCGACTTGAAGTACGGCTATGTCGACGTTGCGATTAAGCCAAGGCATATGCGCGATATAGAGGCAGACTACGAGCGACTCAGGAAATCCGGTTTCCCACACGAAGTCGCAATACTCTCTGCCGAAGAAACGCGCGATACGATTGGAACGAATGCGTACATTGGTGCACTTCTGAATATGGGGAATGGTCATCTTCATCCTCTGAAATTATGCGTTGGAGAAGCAAAGGCGGCAGTCTCACTTGGGGCAACAATTTATGAAAATTCGACGGTAACCAGTATCGAGAAAGGCAACAGACAAAGAGTAGTCACAGAGCATGGATCCGTGACCGCTGATGCCGTTGTTATTGCTGGCAACGCCTACCACCTGTTAGAGAAGAAACTGCGCGGCATAATGTTTCCCGTGAACAGTTTCATCATCGCAACCGAACCGCTAAGTAACGAACAGGTTGCTTCAGTAAATCCCAGAGACGTCGCAGTATGCGACCCCAACTACATACTTGAATATTTCAGGCTCAGCGCCGACAAGCGGTTGCTGTTCGGAGGGCGGTGCAACTATTTCGGCAACGATCCGGAGGTCATCAAAAAACACCTAAGGCCGAGAATGCAGAAGATCTACCCGCAGCTCAGAGGCATCGGCATAGATTTCGCATGGGGAGGCACGATTGGCGTGCCGGTGAAAAGAGTGCCGTTGCTCGGCAGACTCTCGCCGTCTGTTTTCTACTGCCAGGGTTACTCGGGCCACGGAGTGAACGTCACTCACCTGACTGGGCAGATCATGGCAGACGCCGTCGCAGGTACCGTCGAGAGATTCGATCTGTTCGCCAACGTCAAACCGACTATCGTGCCGGGAGCCCACACGCTTAGCACGCCCCTGGTGGCGCTTGGGATGATGTACTACAAGATCAGGGACCGGTTGTAAGGTAACGAACAGCCACCGCCACGGCGTCGGTCAGGCTATCTCGTGCTGCGCTATTCTTGTGTGCACGACCGAGTGATTGCCATATAATATCGCCCTGCGTCTCGCATTGACGCCAATCCATTGCTTCGGACCTACCTACGATGAGAACACTTGCATTAATGCAGACGCTTACCTGTTTGGCACTTGGGTGCATTGCCGCACCTGTAGTTGCCCAGCAAGGTAGCGACGTGCATCCGGAACTGACCAGCAAATTCGATTTAGCAGTGGGTATCTACTACCCGAAACGAGAGTATGTACTGTCGGTTGACGGTAGCCTCGGGGAAATAACTGATCCAATCGATTTCGATGCCGCTTTGGGCACCGACGACAAGGACCCTTTGCTAACAGGAATCTTTAGCTGGCAATTCAAGGAAAAGTGGTCGCTCGGAATACAGCACTTTTCAGCGGGACAAACCACCAACAGAAGCCTTGAAGAAGAGATAGAGTGGGAGGACATCATCTACGAAGTCGGAGCTGATGTGCGCCTTGAAACTGGATTTGACGTCACCCGATTATTCGTTGCGCGGCACTTCCTGCAGGATCCAAAGCACGATCTCGGCGTCGGTTTTGGCGTCCATGCTATTAATGTAAAACTTCAGATCCAGGGTGCTGCCAGACTTGACGATGAGTCAACTGAGTTTCGGGATGAGTCAGCGAACATGTCGGCCCCTCTCCCCAATCTCGGTGTCTGGTACCGCTACTCTCCTTCAAAAAAATGGCTACTGGGTGCCAGAGTTGACTGGTTGTCGGTAAGTATCGATGATATTTCTGGCAGTTTGACGGACATTCGACTCAGCGCGGATTACAGCTTTAACGACCACTTCGGCATGGGCCTGGCCTATCAGGAGTTTCGCCTTGACGCCGACCATAAGAATGACATTTGGCGCGGAAGCGTGAAGGTCGATTTCACCGGACCCTCACTAGTTTTCAAGGCCTATTGGTGATCGTCAAGACGTTTCGCACGCAGCCAGTGTCCTGCGCTTGATTCAGGGCTCTAGACATTCAGCATCAGAATTTCTCGCTCCCACGGCGTAATGATTTCCTGAAACTCCTTGTACTCTGCCTCTTTCAGGCCGCAGTACAGCGATACGAAACTGTCACCCAGCATGCTGCGCATTGCAGCACTGTCCTGCATTGATTCGATGGCCGAATAAATATGCCGATGCAATTCGAACTTGCCACCGTAAGCGCTGCCCTCAGTTCGTTCGGTCGGTTTTACACCTTCCAACATACCCAGGTAACCACAGGCGAGCGTCGCAGCCAGGACCAGGTAAGGATTTACATCTGATCCCGCCAGACGATTCTCAATGCGACGAGCTTCGGGCGGTGCGTCCGGAACGCGTAGTCCGACGGTTCTGTTGTCAAATGCCCACGCGAGATTGACTGGTGACGACCAGGGGTCGCTGAAGCGTCTATATGAATTCACATACGGTGCGAAGATCAACATGGCTTCCGGCATGTATTTTTGCAAGCCCCCAAGGTAGTGGTAGAACAACTCACTGGGCTCACCATCAGCCTTCGAAAATATGTTGTTGCCTTGCTTGTCCACGATGCTCTGGTGAACGTGCAACGCGCTGCCGGCATCCTGTGACATCGGCTTGGCAAGAAAAGTCGCGTGCATCTCATGCTCAATTGCAACTTCTCGAACGGTGCGCTTAAAGAGGAAGACCTGATCGGCGAGATCGATCGCATTGCCGTGCAGAAAATTTATTTCAAACTGAGCCGGTCCCATTTCCTGCGACAACGTATCGCACCGGATCCCCTGAGCTTCGCAGTTCTTGTACAAGTCTGTAATGAACGGATCAAAATCATTCATCGTGTCGATGCTATAGGGCTGCCGCGAAACATCCGTCCAGCCAAGTCGACCCTCAGGGGGCTCGGCTTCTGCGCTCGAGTCGGTCTGTGGGCTTAGCAAGTAGAACTCGACTTCTGGTGCGACGACCGGCACCCAACCCTGTGATTCGAACTTCCCAAGGATATTGCGCAAAACGCCGCGTGGCGATGCTTCCACAGGCGAACCATCGCTGTGATAGCAGTCCAGAAATACGGATGCAGTCGGATCAGTCGCCCAAGGCACTGGCCGCAACGTAGTGGGATCCGGCCGCAGCACCATGTCGCGGTCTTCGACATTGAATTTGTTCGTTATGTAGTCGCCGGAGACTGTTTGTCCAAAGATCGCTTCAGGCATTTTCATTACGCCAGAACCGAACTTGTCCGCAGGCACTACCTTGCCGCGTGCTGTACCCGCCATATCGGGAACGAACGCTTCAACGTCTTCGATTTTTCTTTCTTTCAACCAGGATTGAAAAACATCATCTTTGCTCACACTACACCTGCCGTTGGCTCGCGTGCACCCTGCACGCGTCACCGAACGCCTTAAAAATTGCCATAGAAAAACTGTCCTGAGTTACTTGCCATTCGGGATGCCATTGCACTGCAAGCGCGAACCCCGGTACATCGTCGACCCTGAACGCTTCAACCAGGCCGTCATCGGCTATCGCCTCAACGGTAACGCCGCCTGCGAGTTTTGCAACGCCTTGTGCATGCAACGAGTTAACCATCACGTTGTCAGCAGTTGCCATCGATCGTAATAGTCCGCCTTCGATAAGGGTTACCGTATGCGAAGGTCCGTACTGATCCTCCAGAGAATCGTCCGGGTCTTCTTTATGATTGTGATACCCGGGAACATCTCTCACGTTTTGGTGCAACGTGCCACCCAGCACAATATTCAGTTCCTGGAAGCCCCTGCAGACGCCGAGCAACGGAATGCCACGCTCCAGTACACGTTGCGCCAGCGGCAATGTCACTGCATCACGATGAGGATCCTGCAGCGTACCTTCGCCACTTGAATCGTCACCGTAGTGATGTGGCTCGATATTCGAGGGACTCCCCGTCAACAAGACACCATCGACCCGGTCGAGAATGTCGTCCACATCAAGGTCATCCGCAAATACAGGGATCATCAACGGCAGCGCATCTGCGCCATCAATCAGTGCTTTGAGGTATTTCTCACCAACCATGTGAAACGGGTGAGGATCGAGGATTCGCCGGTCAGCCGGCACGCCAATTAAGGGTTTCGGGCACATATGGGGACAAACCCCATTTCTCCTGTATTGCTACTGTGCGGAAGGATACGTCAGCCCAATGCCGCATGTACATGACCGATGCACATTATGAACAGCCGATTTTCTGCTTGTGAATAGAGGCAAACAGACGGCATTCATCAGGCCTCGACCGCCTTATCCGCATTTTTGCCGAAGACGCGCAGGACCGCGATGAGAATCACAATGCCGACGACTATTGAAATCCACGCGGGCAATCCAAATCCACCCGGTATTGTGCCAACGAACAATCCAACAACACCAACCAGCATCGCATACGGCAATTGTGTCCGAACGTGCTCGATGTGATCGCAGCCACTTGCCATGGACGACAAGACTGTCGTGTCGGAGATCGGTGAACAATGATCGCCCCAGACGGCTCCCGCCAAATTACAGGCGACTGCCGAATAGAGTACGTGCATATCTGCAACGCCGGTCATGCCGTTGACGGTCATTACTGCCCAGGTCAACGGAATAACGAGTGGCATGAGTATTCCCATCGTTCCCCAACTGGTACCGGTCGTGAATGCGGTGATAGCGGACAAGATAAATACGACTGCCGGCACCAGAGCGACCGGCAAATTGTCGGCCAGAATTGTGACCAGATATCCCGCAGTGTTCAGGGCCGCTGTAACGTCTGACAAAGACCATGCCAGCACCAGCACAATCATGGCGAATAACATCGCTCGCACTCCGCCGTACCACGCATCGACCACTTCATGAGCCGACAGTATTCTTTGCCCCATCGTCATCAAAGCGGCAGTTATCGCTCCCGCAAATGACGCCCACATCATCGCTTTGTAGGCGTCGGCTGATCCGGCAATATCCGTAATCGTGTCGCCTTCACCGGTATAGTAGAGACCGGCCAACAATGAAAAGATCAAAACCAGCAGTGGTACAAATGCATTTATGGCCCGCAGCGGTATGTTTGCTTTGGGCTCCAGGTTTTCGCCCTCCATGGCCGGCAATTCCTCGCCCGAGGACGGCGCAACCTGACCTTTGCGCGCGCGCACCTCAGCCTTGTACATCGGCCCCATATCCAGACCTGATGATGCAACGGCCAACACGAATACGACGGCAAGAATCGGGTAGAAACTGTACGGGATAGAGTGCAGGAAAACGGTGTAGGCCTGTTGGTCAGCCAAGCCCGGAATATTCTTCATCGCGTCGCCGATCAACCCGACTTCGTAGCCGATCCAGGTAGTGATCAGCGCCAGGCAAACAACGGGTGCCGCCGTCGAATCGACGATGTAAGCCAGCTTTTCGCGCGAAATTTTCAGGTGATCTGTAATCGGCCGCGCTGTGTTCCCAACGACCAGGGTATTGCTGTAGTCATCGAAGAAGATCATCAGTCCCATGAGCCAGACAGCAACTTGACCGCCAACGGCGGACTTGGCTCGACTGACGATCATCCTGACGATACTCGCCATACCGCCATTGCGCGTAATGATGCCAACCATGCCACCTATCATCATCGAGAACAGGATGATCGCCGCATGGTCTGAGTTCGCCAGCGCCCCGGTAACGAAAACCTGAAAACTGTCCAGTAGTCCTTTGACGGCACCTATCGGAGAAAACGAATGTAGTGCCGTTGCTCCCAGCCAAATACCGACCAACAGTGCAGGAATGACATTGCGCAAAGTCAGCGCAATTGCGATTGCGATCAGTGGTGGCAGTATCGAAACCCAACCTGGCAATATGCGCAACTCGCTGGTCGCTTCCTCTCCGGAGGCAACCGCCGTAAGCGATATCGTTCCACGCGATGCAATGACGATATCGTCAAACTCAGCCGTGCCTTGGTCGTCCGCCACGCCACGATGAACTACATCGTTCACCGTCAGAATAATCGCGCTACCGGCTTCGGCGTCGCTGACTGCGATCTGCATCGGAACCGATACAAGACCAACTGTCGGCGTCTCAATCTCAACGGCAGTGGCCGCAAACGGCCAGCAAAGAATCGCGGTCCAGGTAGCGGCTTGAAGTATTGTTTTCAGTGGGACGTACAGGCGGCGAGTATTAATTTTATTATTCCAGCGGCTTCTGTTTGCGGCATATTAACATGACATTTGGTCGCTCTGAAAAGTCCGGCCCGAGAATGCGAATCAGAGCTGCAGTCCGTCGGATGCGACACGCAGCGATGCCCCGAGTCGCGCCCGGCGTGCGCTGGTCAGGCGCTGCGTCGGACCACAAATTGAGAGCGCGCCAAGCACCTCGCCCAACCCCCCACGAATAACAGTAGCGACGCCGGAAAAGCCATCTTCAAGCTCATCAACTGATTCTGCAAAACCTCGTCGACGAATATTGCCAAGCTGTCTCTCAAGCACACCATGGTCGACGATAGTATTTTTCGTCAACGACTGTAAATCCTCACCAAGGCGAAGTATCCCCGAATCATCAAACGCGATAACAACCTTCCCCGTCGAAGTCGCATGCAACGGCCAGCGCGTGCCCACATTGCCACCAGCACCAATCACGTGATCGCCGGTCACTTCATCGAGAATCAGCATGCTGTCGTCGATAGGAACCTCAAGCGTTACGGTTTCACCGCTGTCCTTCGCCAGACGCTTCAGCATCGGTCGGACACGCAGCCGCAAGTCGCTGCCCGACAAAGCCTGCACGCCCAGGGCCATCAGCCCTGGACCAAGACGGTACAGACCAGTAGCAGAGTTTTGATCAATCATGGCCTCGCTTTGCAGCGCGCGCAGCAAGCGGTGTGTCGTGGTCTTGTTCAGACCAGCAATCTGGCTCACGTCTCCCAGTGACATTTCGCGACGCTCTGGCGTAAATAATTTAAGAAGCCGGATAGCGCGTAACGCGGCCTGAGCGCCCTGGGGCGGGGAAGCATGCAACATTTTGGATACCATATTGTGGGATCAGATTTCATATTATGATAGCTCATGCTGCGCAGCGCTGCTACGACTGCATACACTCGTCGGGACAGACACCTGTCAGCCCTGCCACAGGAGTCTTGCGACTTTCGCGAAGATCAACGAAGCTCACGCTGACGACAACCGAAAGGTATTTATATGGCCCACAGCAGACCCGCGTCCCTCAAGACTGAGTTGCGCCGCTTTCTTCGCAAACACCCGGAGACCTACAGCATGGAATTGCTGCTTCCGGATATGCACGGCATTCTTCGCAGCAAGCGAATCAGGGCCAAGGATTTCGAGAAAGTCTGTGATGACGGATTCTTTTTTTGTGGTGGCACCGTGTTAATTAGCGCACTCGGCGAGGTTTTCGAAGGTATTCCCTATGGTACCAGTGATGGCGACCCCGACGTTCCAGCGAGCCTTGTCCCGGGAAGCATTGCCCCGGTGCCATGGTCCGGCAAACCGATGGCGCAAGCGCTGTTCAGGCTGCACGATATGGACGACACCGATTTTTTCGCCGACCCAAGAGCCATCCTTGAACGAGCACTCAAGCCGCTCAGGAAAATGGGTCTTAGCATCGTGATGGCAACGGAGCTCGAGTTTTACCTGCTCGATGCCGACACGGATAATCCCACAGCCCTCGCGCCACGGGTACCCGGGACCGACCGCGCCCAACCGGGAGCACAGGTCTATCATCCCGATGATCTATGGGCGGTGCAGCCTTTTCTCGATGATGTTTTCGACTTCTGCGACGCACAGGGTATTCCGGCAGATACGACGACCTCTGAATACGCCGCTGGTCAATACGAAATTAATTTGCAACACGTCGACGATCCCGTGCTTGCCTGCGATCACGCCGTGCTACTGAAGCGAGCGGTAAAAGCGGCAGCCAGAAAACACGGTTTCGTTGCCTGCTTCATGGCCAAGCCATTTGAGGACGATTCTGGCAACGGCTTACATATTCATATGAGTCTGGTTGATCGCAATGGGAAGAACTACTTTTCACATGGCCGGGACAATATGGCAGTTCCGCCTTTTTCGGCTCGACTGCGACACGCAGTCGGTGGACTCATGAAAACCATGCCTGACGCAACGGCCATATTCGCGCCGAATGCCAATTCGTATCGCAGGCTTCGCCCCGAGAACTTTGCGCCGGTCGATCCCAATTGGGGCGTTAATCATCGCGCGGTAGCGATTCGCATTCCACAAGCGGACGCAAAGAACCTGAGATTCGAGCATCGCGTTGCAGGGGCCGATGCCAATCCATACCTGGTTACTGCCGCGATTGCAGCGGGCGTTCACTACGGCTTGAAGAACAAGTGTGACCCGGGACGAATGGTTGAGGAAGGCGAAGAGCTCAGCTTGCAGACCCGCATCCCTGACCGCTGGGACGCGGCGATCAACAAGTTTTCGAGAAGCAAGATCCTCGCCGAGTACCTGGGCGAGGAGTATTGCAAACTATTCGTGAAAAACCGGCGTGCTGAAAGTCGGGCCTTTCACAACACAGTTAGCCAACTGGACTTTGACTGGTATTTGCGTGCCATCTAGGCGGGATTAGCTGAACACTTAGCTGAACATAGACGTCAAAGTCATCGCATTCGACATATCGCCGTCAATTTTGATCTTGCCAAACATCACCGCCGTCGTTGGATTCAACTTGCCCTCCAGTAATTGCTGCAAGTCGGATGCGCTCATGCGAAGTGTCGTCTCGGCATCACTATCTGTGTTGCTAACGACAACCGGCCCTTCTTTTGCCGCAACATGAATCACGCCGTCGTTGGATAAATCGAATTTAAGATTGAACCCTACCGCGTCCATATCGGATACGAGGGCAGTTATTCGTGATGTCAGATCCTGCAGCATGCTTAGTCTCCATCAATTAGATAAGCCGGTCCGACACTGCCAGCATTCGGACGTCGTGGGTCCGACGCGCCGCGAAATACGCCGTCTTTCAATTCGACTGTTTGCAGGCTGCCCATAGAATTCACTCGCGTTCTCAGCTCATGACCACGCGCTCGCAAGAGTTCAATCGTATCGGGGCTGTAGCCCGTTTCCAGCAGCAATACATCCGGATACCACTGATGATGCATTCGCGGCTCCGCCGCAGCCTCGGCGATATTCATGCCGTGGTCGATAACATTAACCAACATCTGCAAAACAGTCGAAATTATTCTGCTGCCGCCCGGGCTGCCGGTAGAGAACCACGGCTCACCATTCGCAAAGACAATCGTTGGTGTCATAGAACTTAGCGGGCGCTTGCCACTTGCAACGGCGTTTGCCGCACCGCCCAACAAGCCGTAGGCATTTGGCACTCCCGGCTTGGATACGAAGTCATCCATTTCATTGTTCAGCAAGAACCCGGCACCAGCAACGGAAATCCCGGACCCAAAAGAAAAATTCAACGTATAGGTGTTTGATACGACGTTGCCGTCATTATCAATGATCGAAAAGTGTGTCGTATCCTCGCTTTCATGCGCAGGTTCAACTCCGGCCGCAACGTCTGACGATGACCTGGCCTTGTCCATATCGATCGTCGCGACAAGCTCGATTGCATAATCTTTGCTGGTCAGCCATTGCGTCGGCACTGCATAAAAATCAGGATCGCCGAGGTGTTTGCTGCGATCGGCATACGCCAGTCGCATCACTTCAGCGAGCAGGTGCACCGCATCCGCGCTGCCGGCTCCCATATCGGTCACTGGAAAATGCTCGAGGATATTCAACATCTGCAAAACGTGCACACCGCCAGAACTGGTTGGCGGCATTGTTACTATTTCATAGCCACGATACGTTCCGCGCAACGGCTCCCTGACAACTGGCTTGTAGGCGGCCAGCGCCGCAGCGTCAATCAGTCCGCCCGCCGATTGCATTTCCGCCGTAATCTTGTCCGCGATGACACCGCTGTAAAAGGCATCCGGGCCATCGTCGGCAATGGCCTGCAGCGAATCAGCCAGATCTGCCTGCAGCAGTGTCTCGCCCGGCTCATACGGCACGCCACCCGCCTTATAAAAATAGCCGCAGGTTGTTGCATCGCGGCACATTCTCGCTTGCCGCGCCTTTAATAGCTCGGCCAGATCATAGGTGACGACTATGCCGTCGCGAGCAAGATCGATAGCCGGCTGCAGCAATCGCTTCCAGGGCAAGCGACCGTATTTTTGGTGCGCCAGATGCATCCCAGCTACAGTTCCTGGAACACCCGCAGCCATATGACTGAACTGTGATTTCGCTGGGTCCGCATTGCCATCGCTGTCCAGAAACATATCGCGTGTCGCTTTTGGCGGCGCCATCTCTCGATAGTCAATAGCGATCGTTTCATCAGCAGCAGCGTCGTGCACAAGCATGAATCCGCCGCCGCCTAAATTCCCCGCCCTTGGCAACGTGACTGCGAGTGCAAAGCCGACCGCGACCGCGGCGTCAACCGCATTGCCACCATCGGCAAGCACGTCCGAACCCGCTTTCGCTGCCAGCGCGTTCTGTGCGGCGACCATACCCGACGCGCCCAGAACCGGGTGCCGGAGGTCCTCATAGCGAACAATCGATTCGTTGCTTGCCTGCGCAAAAGCGCCCGCGTAAGGCAACAAGACCCATGCAGTGAGAATAATGAATTTGCGCACGATGACCGTCCGTCGGAAGTGAAGTGCTTATCCTACCAGCGGGCTAGGCACCAACCAATGGCAATACGGTTTTGAATATGAAGAAGAATATAATCGCGAGAAACGCGCCCGCCGGAATCGTCACAACCCACGAGACCATTATTCGGGCCACAACACGCAGATCGATGGCGTCGATACCGCGTGCCATGCCGACGCCCAGAACCGCGCCGACCAGCGTATGCGTCGTCGATACTGGTATACCGGTTCCTGATGCGATAACAATCGTCGTCGCAGCAGCCAACTCGGCGGCAAAGCCTCGACTCGGTGTAAGTTGCGTTATCTTCTTGCCTACCGTTGCGATGACGTGTCGGCCATAGGTTGCAAGTCCGACTACGATGCCTGCACCGCCCAGAACCAATACCCACAGCGGCAGCGCGGATTTGGAAGCAATCTCGCCGGTTTGAGCGATGCTCACGACCGCCGCCAATGGGCCGATTGCATTTGCCACGTCATTCGAGCCATGCGCGAATGCCATGGAACAGGCAGTCACCACCATCAATACACCGAAGACCCGCTCAACCGTGTAGAAATGTTCTTTCTTCTCGGCGGCTTTGTCGGGCTTGATTCGCTGAATCAGCACCGCACCGAGCAACGATATAGCCACTGCAACCCCTGTCGCGAGCACATAGGATTCGGTCAGGCTCAGATGAAGTCCTACGTGCTTCAGGCCTTTGAGAATAGTCACCAGGGTCATCGTGAATGCAGCAAAGAAAATATAGATGGGGACGTAACGTTTGGCGCGACTTAATGGGTCTTCATGATGCAGGATCAGTTTTTGGACGCTCATGTAGATCAGGTAGGCAATGAATCCAGCCGTCAATGGCGAAACAACCCAACTCATAACGATCGTGCCAACTTTTCCCCATTGCACAGCGTCGAGCCCGATACCGACCGCTGCAAAACCTACGATCGCACCTACAATCGAATGGGTTGTAGATACCGGCCAGCCATTGCGCGACGCGATCAGCAACCAGGTTCCGGCCGCCAGCAGTGCGGCAAGCATGCCGTAAATCATCAGGTCTGGTGATCCGGCAAGCAGATCAGAATCGACTATTCCCTTGCGGATGGTGGATGTGACTGCGCCACCTGCTAATACTGCGCCCAGGAATTCGAAAACAGCGGCTACCAGGATAGCCTGCTTAATCGTCAGCGCTTTTGATCCCACCGATGTCGCCATGGCATTGGCAACATCATTTGCGCCGATTCCCCATGCCATAAACAACCCGAATACGGCGGCAAGACCAATATAGATTAGCTGTGCTTCCATCGATCGATCCTCAGGGAATGGTTAGTTCGTTCTAATTATTATTTTTATGTCGCAGCAGTCTAGTGCGACAGCAACAGCTCAAGTCGACGACCCACGCGCTCGGCCATATCGGCGATTTCGCCGGTCAATTCGATGACCTTGTACATAAACATGGCATCGATTGGGTCCAGAGTCTTTTCGATCTCAAACAGCGATGCCCGCAACTTAGCTTGCTGGTTGTCAGTTTCCGTCTCGATTTGGTCCAGCTCTTCGATCAATGCCTCCACCAGCGCGGCTTCTGCCCCTTTGAAACCTGCCGTGAACAACTCGTCGAGTTCCCGCACGCTTTTTCTGGCCTGTTTGGCCGCATCGATATTCCGAATCACGAAATCCAATAATTCAGCGGTAATCTGCTCGGGAAACTCCATTTTCCGGCCAAGCACCAGCCCGGAAACGTCCTTCGTGCGATTTGCAATCTTGTCCTGCACCAAAAGCAGCTCCAGCAGGTCCTCGCGAGGCACCGGCATGAACAGGCTTTTTGGCAACTGCAAGCGAATCTTCTTTTTGAGATCATCTGCCTTGTGCTCAAGCCTCTCAATCTCGTCGCGAACTTTCGATGCTTCGACCCAGTCACCGGCAATCGCGGCGGTGAAAAATCCGCGCAATTGCTTTGCGCAGTCGTAAGCGATACCGATGTGTTTCACAAGTGGATCGACCGGCGATGAGCCGAATATATTTGCCAGCATATTGGCCATGCAAACTCCCTGAATTGCGGTGTTTAGCGACGCTAATTTTGAACTTCGCGCGCCGGATCGTGGGGATGGTAACACAGCAGATCAGTCGTTCAGATAGTGGTGAATGCTGATAGCCCACGGTCATTACCGCAGCGCTGTGAGGCCGCTCGCTCAACGGCGCCGTGTTACACTACGCGCCCTCGTGACAACCGGAAGAATCGCTTGGCCAACTGGTTAATGAAATCGGAACCCGACGTTTACAGCATCGACGATTTGGCTCGTGACGGCAGCGAACCGTGGGATGGGATCCGCAATTATCAGGCACGCAATATGATGCGTGATGACATGCAAATGGGCGACCGGGTTTTTTTCTACCATTCGAATTGCAAAGAAATCGGTATTGTAGGTACTGCACGGGTAACCAGCGCTGCCTATCCCGACCCGACTCAATTTGATCCGAAGTCTAATTATTTTGATCCGAAAAGCAGCGACGAGAATCCTCGCTGGTGCCTTGTCGACGTTGGTTTTGTCCGCAAGCTCAAGCGAACCATCACGCTGGCCGAACTCAAAGCTCAAGCCGGGCTGGACGGATTCACACTCACACGCAAGGGCAACCGTCTGTCGATAATGCCAGTAAGCGACGAGCACTGGGATCTGGTTCTTACACTCGAGTAGCAGTTCTTGCAACAGCACTTTCGAACACTATCTATTGTTGCCGGGCTCACCTGCATCGCGCTGCTATTGTGGTGGTCGACGCCTGCAGCGCTGAGCAATCACACGACAGTACCTGAGTTGCCCGAAGATATCGGTGGCTATGTAGCGGCACAGGAACTGGCGGCTGCAGCCGACTTCGAGATAATCCCAGAGACAGAAAAACGCATTTACTGGCAGCAAGAAGGCGTCAAGACGCACTACGCCATTGTGTACCTGCCCGGATTTTCCGCAACGCGCCAGGAAATTGCCCCGACGGCTGAACTGGTTGCCGATGCGTTGGGCGCGAACCTGTTCGAAACCCGACTTGCCGGGCACGGGAGAACGACGAACGCAATGCAGGGTGTCGTGGCGGAGGATTGGCTGGCCGATGCGGCGGAGGCGCTGGCGATTGGCGCGAAGATTGGTGACCGAACGATACTGGTCGGCACCTCTACCGGCGCTACTCTCGCGATGGCAATGGTCGGACACGCTGCGATGGACAACGTCGAGGCCATCGTCATGGTCTCACCGAATTTCGCACCACAGGAGCCGGGTGCGAGGTGGCTAACCAGGCCGCTTGGCCCGTTGCTGGCGCGAATATTCATCGGCGAGACCCGCTCCTGGACGCCGAAGAACGAAGAGCAAGGGCTGTATTGGTCGACCAGCTATCCAATGGCCACTGTGATCGAGGTCATGCGGCTGGTCGACTACACCCAATCCAAACTGCCCTTGAAGATGGATCAATCCATGCTGACCTTTTTGTCCGACGCCGATACCGTTGTATCTCCCGAGGCAACACGAAAGGCCCTCGGTTTGATTGACGCATCCCGCGAACTGCTGATCGAAGTGGAACAATCTGGCGACCCCAGCAATCACGTGCTTTCCGGACGCATACTTTCACCGCAAAGAACTGCAACTATTGCGGCGCAAATTGTCGAATTTATCCAACAAAACGCCAAATACAGGACAAAACCATGAAACGGCAAGTTTTCCTGCTCACTTTTTTGAGCCTGGCCCTCGCGGCCTGCAGCAACGAACCCTCCCCTGAAACCGGTACGAGCATTGAAGCAGAGACACAAGCAATGGATGAGCCGGTGAACAGAGCAAATCCGTTACTCGAAGAGTGGGACACGCCGTTCGGCGTGCCCCCGTTTGACCGCATCAAATCGGAAGATTACCTGCCAGCGATACGCGCCGGAATCGCGGAGCAACAGGCAGAGATCGACATAATCACCGCGAATCCGGAACCGGCTACATTTGCCAATACGATCGAAGCCAAGGAGCGCAGCGGCGCAACGTTTCGAAAGGTGTTCTGGGCCTTTAACGGCGTTGACGGCTCCAACACAGACGACATTCTCACCGATACTGCAAAGGTCATAGCGCCTGAGCTTGCCGCACACAATGACGACATTGTGCTGAATATGGCGCTGTTCGAGCGTGTGAACGCGGTCTACGAAGCCAGAGACGATCAGGGCCTGACCACCGAGCAAACGCGTCTCCTCGAAGAGACACACAAACAGTTCATCCGTGCGGGTGCCGCTCTCGACGATGCATCTCAGGCAAGACTCCGCGATATCAATGCCGAGCTGGCGTCTCTGGCGCAGCAGTTTGGCGAGAACCTGTTGAATGAGACAAATGGTTTCGAGTTGCTGGTAACGGATCGGGCCGATCTCGGCAATCTACCTGAGAACCTGGTTTCCCTTGCGGCAGCAGAAGCCAGGCAACGTGGTCACGAATGCGAGTGCTGGGCGTTCACGCTGCAGCGACCGAGCATCAATCCGTTCCTGCAGTATTCGCCGAATCGTGAGATGCGCATGGAAATATTTGACGCTTATGCGGCGCGTGGCGACAACGACAACGAGAACGACAACAAGGCTGGAATCGCCCGGGCCGTGCAATTGCGTGCGGAGCGCTCAGCGTTGCTGGGTTACAAGAGTCATGCGGAGTTCGTACTGGCCGACAACATGGCCGAAACGCCGGAAAATGTGTACGCATTGCTGGACGAAGTCTGGAAGCCCGCGCTGCGTGTCGCGAAAGAAGAACGTGCCGCTCGTGAAGAAATGATGCATGCAGACGGCATTGATGATCGCCTGCGCGGGTGGGACTGGCGTTACTACACAGAGAAAGTCAGAAAGGCCGACTACGATTTCGACGAGGACTCGTTGCTGCCCTACTTCGAAACCAACGCCGTTCGTGACGGTGTATTCGCTTTATCAACGAAACTGTTTGGATTGCAGTTCGAACAACGGGACGATCTTCCCCGCTGGCACGAAGATCAGCAGGTATTTGAAGTCAAAGAAGCAGATGGCTCTCATCTCGCGATTCTCTACATGGACTTTTATGCACGTGATTCCAAACGCGGCGGTGCGTGGATGAACGAGCTGCGTTCGCAATCAAAGGTTGATGGCAACGTAACGGCAATTGTCACCAACGACTTCAACTTCCCGGCACCTACAGATTCTTCGCCATCGCTCATCGGCTTGATTGATGCCGAAACAGTATTCCACGAATTCGGACACGCACTGCACGGGATGTTCTCGAACGTGAACTACGCGTCGCTCGCCGGCACCAATACGCCGCGCGATTTCGTGGAGTTTCCGTCGCAGGTGATGGAGAACTGGATGCGTGAGCCAGAGGTCCTGAATCTGTTTGCGAGGCACTATCAGACGGGCGAACCGATTCCACAGGATATTGTCGACAAGGTCCAGGCGACCGCGAAGTTTGACCAGGGCTTTATCACCGTGGAGTTCATGGCGGCCGCGTATCTCGACATGGCATACCACGTGCTTGATTCAACTGAAGCGGTTGAACCGCGTGGTTTCGAAAAGGCGGCGATGGCTGATATCGAATTGATCGAAGAGATCATTCCACGTTACAAGAGCGGCTATTACGCACATATTTTCGACGGCGGTTACGCATCCGGCTACTACGGTTACCTGTGGTCAGAAGTACTGGATGCGGACGCATTTCAGGCGTTCAAGGAAACCAGCCTGTTCGATCCGGAAACGGCGGCGCGTTACCGTGAAGAGATACTCAGCAAGGGGGGTACGGCTCCGAGTGCCGAGCTATATCGAAACTTCCGCGGTCGTGATCCGGTTATTGGACCGCTGCTGGAAAACCGCGGTCTGAACTAGCGGCGTATCGCGGTCTGTCGACCGCAGCGATTGCTCGCGCGCATGGCGCGCTCCTACAGGTGGCTTCGATCTGACTTGTGGGAGCGTGCCCTGCGCACGATTTTACCGACACGTAGCTCCGACCTGATTGGTAGGAGCATGCCCTGTGCACGATTTTACCGACAAGTGGCTCCGACCTGATTGGTAGGAGCGTGCCCTGCGCGCGATTTTACCGACAAGTGGCTCCGACCTGATTGGTAAGAGCGTGCCCTGCGCACGATTTCACCGACAGGTGGCTCCGACCTGATTGGTAGGAGCGCGCCATGCGCTCAATTTCACCGACAAGTGGCTCCGACCTGATTGGTAGGAGCGTGCCCTGCGCACGATTTTACCGACAGGT
>CAZGVL010000022.1:0-39479 GCA_964528965.1 uncultured Woeseiaceae bacterium | reverse complement strand
CATCATTTCGATCGAACGTTTGTAGATTTGATCGCGGGCATGGCCCGCTCCTACTGTAGGAGCGGGCCATGCCCGCGATTATTTTCTTTGCCTCAGGCGCGTCGTTTTGTCGGTGCCATGCCAATCAGCGGCTTCAGGAACTGGCCTGTAAACGACTGCTCGTTCGCGGCCACATCTTCGGGTGTGCCGGTCGCAATAATCTGGCCACCGCCATCGCCACCTTCCGGGCCCAGATCGATGACCCAATCAGCGGTCTTGATGACGTCGAGATTGTGTTCGATGACGACGACTGTATTGCCACGGTCGCGAAGCCGATGCAACACGCCAAGCAGCTGCTCGATGTCATGAAAGTGCAAGCCAGTGGTCGGCTCGTCGAGTATGTACAGCGTATTTCCTGTATCGCGTTTCGACAGTTCCTTCGCGAGTTTGATGCGCTGCGCTTCGCCGCCCGACAAAGTGGTCGCGTTCTGACCCAGGCGAACATAGGTAAGTCCGACATCCATGAGTGTCTGTAGCTTCTTCGAGACCACTGGTACGTTCTTGAAGAACTCGGCGGCATCTTCGATCGTCATCTCGAGTATTTCGTGGATGTTCTTGCCCTTGTAGCGAATCTCCAGCGTTTCGCGGTTGTAGCGCATCCCCTTGCAGACATCGCAGGGCACATAGACGTCGGGCAGAAAGTGCATCTCGACCTTGATGACGCCATCACCCTGACAGGATTCGCAACGACCGCCTTTGACATTGAAGCTAAAGCGCCCCGGCATGTAGCCGCGTGAACGCGCTTCCTGCGTACCCGCGAACAGTTCACGTATGGGTGTAAACAGACCACTGTAGGTTGCAGGATTGGAACGCGGCGTGCGGCCGATAGGGCTTTGACTGATGTCGATAACGCGATCAATTTGTTCAAGCCCGAGAATTTCATCGTGCGGGGCAGGGTTGCGATTGCTGCGATTGAGAAGGTCAGCTACAGCCTTGTACAGAGTGTCGTTAACCAGCGTTGACTTGCCTGATCCCGAAACGCCGGTGACGCAGGTCATCAGTCCGATTGGAATAGACGCAGTAACGTTTTGCAGGTTGTTGCCGCGCGCACCGATGATAGCGATCTGGCGTTTCTTGTCCGGCTGAGTTCGTGTTTCGGGGAACGGAATCGATCGTTTTCCCGACAGGTACTGCCCCGTCAACGAAAGCGGGTCGTTCATGAGCTCTTCCGGTGTGCCGGCGCACACGATCTGACCGCCATGCACGCCTGCTCCGGGGCCGAGATCAACGACGTGGTCGGCGGCGAGGATCGCTTCTTCGTCATGTTCGACGACAATGACAGTATTGCCGATGTCACGCAGGTGCACGAGCGTCGCCAATAGTCTTTGATTGTCGCGCTGGTGCAAGCCAATCGATGGCTCATCCAGAATGTACATGACGCCGACCAGACCGGACCCGATCTGACTTGCGAGTCGAATACGTTGTGCCTCTCCACCCGAAAGCGTATCTGCACTTCGATTGAGTGACAAATAGTCGAGACCGACGTCACTGAGGAAGCTCAAACGGTCGCCAATTTCCTTGACGATCTTCTCCGCAACCGTCGCACGCCAGCCCTCTATCGCCAGTTGTGCAAAAAACTCCCGCGTGTGACCGACCGACAACGCCGAAATTTCCGGCAATGATTTACCATCGACAAACACGTGTCGCGCCGCCCGATTAAGGCGCGTTCCGCCACAGTCCGGACAGGCCGCGCTGGTGAGGAACCTGGCCAGCTCCTCACGCACCGCATTTGACTCGGTCTCATGGTAGCGGCGCTCAAGATTAGGTATAACACCTTCAAATTTATGCAGTTTCTTGACTTGCATGCCACGCGAATTGGCGTAATGAAACTCGACTTTCTCGCTGCCGCTGCCGTACAGCACCACGTCGGTCAGCTTCTTGCCGAGCTTGTCGAACGGCGTCTCGATATCGAATTTAAAGTGTGTCGCCAGACTTTGAATCATCTGGTAGTAATAGGTTGTCTTACGATCCCAGCCACGAATCGCGCCGCCTGCAAGCGACAGCTCCGGGTTCACAACGACGCGCGTCGGATCGAAAAACTGTTTGACGCCGAGGCCGTCACAGCCAGGGCAGGCACCGCTCGGGTTATTGAATGAAAACAGTCGCGGTTCGAGCTCCGTCAGGCTGTAGCCACAAATATTGCAGGCAAAGCGATCTGAAAACAGCAGCTCTTCGTGACCGTCTTCATCCATCCACGCAATGCGGGCGACGCCGTCTGCCAGCCGCAAGGCCGTTTCAAACGACTCGGCGAGGCGTTGACGAAGATCTTCCTTGACCTTGAAGCGGTCGATGATCGCATCGATGCGGTGCTTCTTGCGCAGATCAAGAGCAGGTGGTTGATCCAGTTCATACACCTCGCCGTCAATGCGTGCGCGAATAAAGCCCTGTGCCCGAAGATCCTGCATCAGTTGTACGTGTTCGCCCTTGCGATCCGCAACGACCGGTGCGAGCAACATCAGGCGCGTGCCTTCGGGTAATGTCAGCACCTGATCGACCATCTGACTGACAGTCTGTGCTTCGAGTGTCACGTCATGGTCAGGGCAACGTGGAATTCCCGCACGCGCGTACAGCAAGCGCAGGTAATCGTAGATTTCCGTTACCGTACCAACGGTTGAGCGCGGATTGTGTGAGGTCGATTTCTGTTCGATCGAAATTGCCGGAGAAAGGCCGTCAATATGATCGACGTCGGGCTTTTCCATCATCGACAGGAATTGGCGCGCATAGGCCGACAATGATTCAACATAGCGTCGCTGGCCTTCCGCATAGATGGTGTCGAATGCGAGCGAGGACTTGCCCGAGCCAGACAGGCCCGTGAACACGATCAACTGGTCGCGTGGCAGCTTTATATCTATGTTGCGCAGGTTGTGAGTCCTGGCGCCGCGAATATCGATGAACTTCATAAAGTGTGATTCAGTAATCGTCAACCAACCTGCTAATATACGCGGCCCGTCAACAGCCGTGCAAAGCCTCGCTCAGATTAAACAGAGAGGGTGGTCGGCGACAATTAGCGATCCAGTGCAATGACAAGAGACAAGTTGCTGATTACACACAGTTCCGACAGGCAGGAAGGGCAAGGATGAATACTGCAGAGGACGGCGTAGCCGTCGCCATGGAAGCGAACGAGAAGCGCGCTGTTGGTGTCATTGCGCTGATTGCGATGTTGCGCATGTTTGGCCTGTTCGCATTGCTGCCCGTCTTATCGTTGTATGCGGCCACTCTGACCGACGCAACACCGCTACTTATCGGCCTGGCGGTCGGCGCTTATGGCCTTACTCAGGCAGGCTTGCAGATCCCGATGGGTGCCTTGTCGGATCGTATCGGCCGCATACCGGTGATTGTCGGTGGCCTGGTGATTTTTGCGCTCGGCAGCGTCGTCGCCGCGACCGGTGATTCAATCTGGACAGTGATTGGCGGTCGCTTGCTACAGGGTGCAGGCGCGATATCTGCGACGTTGGCCGCGTTGATTGCAGATGCGACCAGAGAAGAGGTTCGTACTCGCTCGATGGCGTTCTTTGGAATCGGCATTGGCCTGTCGTTCATGATTGCGTTGATCGTCGGGCCCCTGCTTGCCGCTCAATTCGGCGTGCCAGCCTTATTCTGGATCGGCGCAGGGCTGGCGCTGGTCGCCGCTGCCATGCTGAAGCTACTGCCGGCCGGCATCGAGCGCCCGACCGCGATTCGAAAATGGAACCTGCGCACGGCAATTAGGCCCGATCTGTTGCGCCTGGATTTCTATGTATTCCTGCTGCACACGATATTGACTGCCAGTTTTGTGGCATTGCCATTTCTGTTCAAGGACAGGCTGGAGCTGGCTGTCACCAGCCATTGGAAGGTGTACATCGGGGCATTGCTCGTCTCGTTGCTCGGCACTATTCCGTTGATCATCAATGATGAACGCAAAGGAAAGGCAGCGACAATCAGCATCGCTGTCGCCCTGATTCTCGGCGGTGAGCTGGTACTCACCTTTGGCAGCTTCGCTGTCGCCCCGGTATTTTTTGCGCTGGTGCTGTTCTTTGCTGGCTTCAACTTCCTTGAGGCTGGCTTGCCTGCCCGTTTGTCGCTGCTTGCAGATGGCGAGACACGCGGCGCATCGCTAGGCGTATTTTCCAGCTCGCAGTTTCTGGGTGCTTTTGCAGGTGGCTTGATTGGCGGGCGATTTCTGGCCTCGGGGCGACCATCGGACGTGTTCTTCGTGTGCGCGTTGCTGGCCGCAATCTGGCTGGCACTGCAGGGATTTGGCCGCATCAGCGCCAAAGCCTGATAATTGCCCACATTGCTGCATAAATCGGGCTGGTATTTGCCTCGGCAGGCTCTACAATAGTCCCCCCTCGCCGCCCCCGGACAGGCTCCTGGCAGCGAACAGGGCGACAATAACTACTACTTCAGACAGGGGACCAGCATGGCCCGCGGAATAAACAAAGTCATCATCGTCGGCAATCTCGGCAAAGATCCAGATACCCGGTATATGCCGAGTGGCTCAGCCGTCACCAATTTCACCGTTGCTACCAACGAAAGCTGGAAGGACAAGGCGACCGGCGAGCAGAAAGATCGTACGGAGTGGCACAACGTAGCCACCTTCAATCGATTGGCCGAAATTTCTGCCGAATATCTGCGCAAAGGCTCGCAGGTCTATATCGAAGGCAAATTGCGTACGCGCAAGTGGCAGGACAAGACCGGCAACGATCGCTACACGACCGAGATCATTGCCGATGAGATGCAAATGCTGGGCGGACGCAGCGGCGGAGGCGGCGGTTCTGCACCGATGGGCCGTGACCCGGGTCCGGCTAGTGCACCTCCACCACCTTCATCAGGCGATGACTTTGACGACGACATTCCCTTTTAGGGATTGACGCTTCGAACGATGGCCAACAAGCTTTACATCAAGACCATGGGCTGCCAGATGAACGAGTATGACTCGGACAAGATGGCAGATGTATTGCGTGAGTCGCATGGTTATGAAGTAACGGATCGGCCCGAAGAGGCTGATCTGTTGCTCGTTAATACCTGCTCAATACGTGAGAAGGCTCAGGAAAAGGTGTTTTCCGAGCTCGGTCGATGGCGCACTCTGAAAGAGAATAAACCTGGCGTCATGATTGGCGTCGGCGGATGTGTGGCAAGTCAGGAGGGCGAGGGCATTACCAGGCGCGCGCCCTTTGTCGATATGGTGTTTGGACCGCAAACCCTGCATCGACTTCCCGAGATGCTAAATAGTGCACGCGATAATGCGGTATCAGTCGTTGATATCTCGTTCCCGGAAATCGAAAAGTTTGATCGTCTGCCAGAGCCAAGGGCAGAGGGGCCGACCGCGTTTGTCTCAATCATTGAGGGTTGCAGCAAGTACTGCAGTTTCTGTGTCGTGCCATACACGCGCGGCGAAGAAGTCAGTCGGCCGCTTGATGATGTCATCGCAGAAGTTGCGAGTCTCGCGGAGCAAGGTGTTCGTGAAGTCAATTTGCTAGGGCAGAATGTGAACTCGTATCGAGGCCCGATGCACGACGGACAGATTGCCGATCTCGCGACGCTCATTTACTACGTTGCTGCGATCGAGAACATCGAACGAATTCGGTTTACGACCTCGCACCCGGTTGAGTTCAGTGACAGCCTGATTCAGGCGTATGCAGAAATTCCGAAGCTGGCGAACTATTTGCACTTACCAGTGCAGCATGGTTCGGATCGGATTTTGGCGGCGATGAAGCGTGGCCATACGGCGATTGAATACAAGCAAAAGATTCGCAAGTTGCGCGCGGCGCGACCGGACATTTCATTGTCGTCTGACTTTATTGTCGGTTTCCCCGGCGAGACCGATGCCGACTTTGAAGCGTTGATGAACCTGATCGCAGAGATTGGTTTCGATCAGTCGTTCAGCTTCATTTACAGCGCGCGTCCAGGGACACCCGCTGCCAGCCTGGCTGACGACACGCCAATGGAGGTCAAGAAGCAGCGACTCAAACTCTTGCAGGCACGCATCAATCAGCAGGCGATGGAAATAAGCCGTTCAATGGTCGGCACCACACAACGCGTACTGGTCGAAAAATTATCCAAGAAAAGTGACCGTCAGGTCGCGGGCCGTACGGAAAATATGCGCTGGGTGAATTTTGATGCAGATGTATCGTTTATCGGCGAGTTTGCGGATGTCATAATCACAGAGGCATTGCCGAATTCCCTGCGCGGCAGGCTGGTCAGCAAGCAAGAGGCAGCCTGAACACCACGGCCGTCGAAGCTCTTCCCAATTCATGTGCATCGCGGTACCCTGTGAGACGATGATCTATTGCTCAAATAGATTCGGTACCGACGCGGTACCGCCCACAAGACCTGCAATCCCTGCAGGCAGTTTCTTACGCAGAGGTTACAAGCACACACCTTGAATGCTGCCCTTATTTCGCGGGACATAATTCTTGAGCCCGTCGACAACAAACGCCTGGCCAACTTGTGCGGCCAGTTTGACGAGCACCTGCGACAAATTGAAAGCCGTCTCGATGTTGAGATCGCCAGTCGTGGCAATCGTTTTCGTGTCACCGGATCCGAGCATGCAGCTCAGGCAGGCAGTGACGTCTTGCGTGCATTGTTTACGATGACTGTCAAAGGGCGGCTTGATCCGCAACGTGTGCATTTACTCTTGCAGGAGTCTGTTATGAATGATGGAAAGCTCGCGACGGTATCTACGGATGGAAATATGGACGACGGCGATCAGGTTACGATTCAGACACCGCGAAAATTGATTCGTCCTCGTGGTGCGAATCAGACGGATTACATTAACAAGATTGACCAGCACGATCTCGCGTTTGGTATTGGTCCCGCCGGCACTGGCAAGACGTATCTGGCGGTGGCAGCTGCAATTGATTCGCTTGAGAGCGAGCAGGTGCGACGCATTGTGCTGGTGCGACCGGCGGTCGAGGCGGGTGAGCGGCTTGGCTTCCTGCCGGGCGATATGTCACAGAAGATCGATCCTTATCTGCGGCCGATGTACGACGCTTTGTATGAAATGATGGGTGCCGAACAGGTATTGCGACTGATTGAACGCAACGTTATCGAAATCGCACCGCTGGCATTCATGCGTGGGCGGTCGTTGAACGAGTCATTTGTCATTCTGGACGAAGCACAAAATACGACGGTTCCGCAGATGAAAATGTTCTTGACGCGTATTGGTTTTGGCTCACGTGCCGTCGTCACGGGCGACATCACGCAGATGGACTTGCCGACGGGACAGGAAAGTGGCTTGAAGAACGCCGCCGTCATTCTGCAAGGCGTCGACGGCATTGCGTTTACACATTTCACGCCGAAAGACGTTGTGCGACACCCTCTCGTGCAGCGAATTGTTGAGGCCTATGAAGCCGATGGCAATAGCAGTCAACAGTAAAGACCAACTGTGAGCGCCAACTTCACATCGTCCGTGGACGTGCAAATCGCCTGCGAGGCTACTGGCATTCCTGCAGTCACTGTCATTGAAAGCTGGGTGCTGCTTGCGTTGTCCAGCCGCAACACATCGCCGCAGCGTGACGTTGAGGTCGCCGTACGGGTTGTGGACGAAGAAGAAGTCCAGACACTGAACGGTCTGTACCGACAGCAGGATAAGCCGACCAATGTGCTGTCTTTTCCTGCCGGCGATGTAGCAGGAATGCCCCCGGATGAGCCATTAATGCTGGGTGATATTGTCGTTTGCGCGACAATTGTGAATGATGAGGCAACGGCCCAGGGCAAGCTGCTGGCCGATCACTGGGGTCATATGCTGGTGCATGGAGCGTTGCACCTCATGGGCTATGACCATGAAACGGATGCCGAGGCGGCCGAAATGGAGGCTCTGGAAGTCTCACTTCTGGCTGTGAAAGGCATTACAGACCCGTATCAGGTGACCTGATACAATAGGCTGTCCTGCAACGGGATTACACGGAACACACTGAGTTAGATGAACGACAAACCGCCAAGTACCAGCGGCACAGGCGCCACCGGATTGTTTGCACGCTTAAAACGTGCGATCAGCGGTGATCCCTGGAGCCGCGAAGAAATCCACGACATTATTCAACAAACCGAAGTCGAACTCGATGCCGAAGAGAAGAGCATGCTCTCTGGCGTGCTCGAGGTATCCGAGACGCAGGTGCGTGAGGTCATGGTGCCGCGATCGCAAATGGTCGTTATTGACATTGAGCAGGACTTCGATGAAATACTTGCTGTTATTCTCGAGTCTGGCCATTCCAGGTTTCCAGTGATCGGCGAAGACCGCGACGAAGTGCTTGGCGTATTGTTGGCCAAAGACCTGTTACGACTCTTTGGTAATGACACCGGCCAGGGTCTGGTCCTGAAAAAATTGCTGCGGCCAGCGGCCGTGATTCCGGAGTCGAAGCGCTTGAACACTTTGCTCAAGGAGTTCCGCGATAGCCACAACCACATGGCTATTGTGGTCGATGAGTATGGTGGTGTTGCAGGATTGCTGACTATCGAAGACGTACTTGAAGAGATCGTCGGCGAGATCGACGATGAACATGATCACGAAGAAGCTGAATTCATTCAGCCGAATGGTGAAGAGAATGGCCTGCCGAGTTTCGCAGTGCGCGCGTTGACGAGGGTCGAAGACTTTAACGAGTACTTCGAGTGTGAACTTAGCGACGAAGAGTACGACACTATCGGCGGTTTGGTTATGCACGAACTGGGCCGGCTACCGCGTCTCGGCGAGGATGTGCAGATCGGCGGTTTCAGGTTTGCCGTCGTAAAAGCCGATGATCGTCGTATCGATGCGCTGCATGTGCAACGTCACGAAACGTAGCGTAATCCTCAATATCTCTTAATGACGACGGGCTGACACAAGTGCCAAGTACTCGCTCGATATCGCTATTCTTTGCGGACCAACCTCGCCTGAGCCGGCTGATATTCTTTGTGCTCGGTTGCGTCACGACTTTGGCGTTTGCACCAATGGGCCTGGACTTGCTGGCGCCGCTGCTGATGTTGCCGTTTCTCTATGTCTGCCTGACCGTGTCACCGCGAGATGCAGCGAAGAAGGCCTTCTGGTTTGGTTTCGGACTGTTTCTGTGTGGGACCTACTGGATTTATATTTCAGTGCATATTTTCGGCAAAGCACCGTTGTGGATAGCACTGCTGTTGATGATTGGTCTTACGCTGATCATGTCGTTTTATTTGTGGTTGGCCGCCTGGTTGACGAGTCGCCTGTCTATCGGTGAGCCATGGCTGTTGCTAATCGTCGCGCCTGCAGTATGGGTCTTGATCGAGTGGCTGCGCGGCTGGGTGCTGACCGGGTTCCCGTGGCTGGCGCTTGGTTACAGCCAGATTGATTCGCCGCTTGCAGGGTGGGCGCCGGTATTTGGTGTCTACGGCGTTTCCTTAATGCTGATGTTTAGTTCAGCGGCAATGGTGGTTGCTTTCCTGACTCGTGGTCGACAACAATTGCTGGCCATTGTCATCATATTGCTGCCATGGATTATTGGTGCTGGTCTGCGCGAGGTCGAGTGGACCGAATCGGCCGGCAGTCCTGTACTGACGACTATGGTACAAGGCGGCGTTCCGCAGGATCGCAAATGGCTACCGGAGCAGTTTCAGCCAACGCTCGATTACTATCGGCGCGAGACACAACTCGCGCAGAGCAGTGAGCTTGTTATCTGGCCTGAAGTCGCAGTTCCTTCGGTTACGGATCTGGTCGAGGACTACACGATCTTGCTGGAGTCGGACGCTCGTATCGCTGGACAGACCATCATGTTCGGCATACTCGAGCGTGTGCATGAGCGCAGCGACGAGCCCAAGGTATACAACAGTGTTGTCATGCTGGGTAGTGAGGGTGGCGGTCGCTCGGTCTATCGCAAACGCCACCTGGTTCCGTTTGGCGAGTATTTTCCGGTGCCGGCGACGGTACGCGAATGGATGCGCATGATGAGCTTGCCGCACAACGACCTGACTCCGGGGGCGGCCGTTCAGCCCTTGCTGGTGGCCGCGAACGGTACCGCGATATCTGTCGCCATATGCTACGAGGATGCCTACGGTTCCGAGCAGCTGTATTCGATGGAAGACGCAGCGATGCTGGTGAATGTCAGCAACGATGCCTGGTTCGGCGACTCAATAGCACCGCATCAGCATCTTGAAATTGCGCGAATGCGAGCTCTCGAAGTCGGTAGATTCGCGGTCCGTGTGACGAACACCGGCATTAGTGCATTCATTGGGCCCGACGGCGAGATTCTTGATGCAGGCCCGCAGTTTGAGCCGGTATCGATGACCATGGGTATCGAGCCACGCAAGGGCACGACGCCATATATCGGGTGGGCCAACAGACCGGTAATCGGATTTTGCCTGCTGGTGTTGGGTGTATTCTGGATTCGCAGTCGTGTAAGCCTCTGAGGGGCCCAACCCTGCTGCGAATCACGCTCTGATCCTGTACGCTTGCGGCCTTTCGCGACAAAAAAACAGAATTGACCAATGAGTACCAGCTACAACCCCGAGGCAATTGAGCAGGCAGCGCAACAATACTGGGAAGACTCCCATTGTTTCGAGGTCGGTGAGGATGCCGACAAAGAGAAATTCTATTGCCTGACCATGTTTCCGTACCCAAGCGGGAATCTGCACATGGGTCATGTGCGCGTATTCACTATCAATGATGTCATCGCCCGCTATCAGCGCATGCAAGGCCGCCACGTCCTGCAGCCGATGGGTTGGGACGCATTCGGTATGCCGGCTGAAAATGCTGCGATCAAGCGCGGCGTGCCTCCGGCCGAGTGGACCTACAAGAATATCGACTACATGCGCGGTCAGCTCAAGCGTCTTGGCTACGCCTACGACTGGACGCGTGAGGTAACGACCTGCAAGCCCGAATACTATCGTTGGGAGCAATGGCTGTTCACCCGGCTGTTCAAGAAGGGCCTGGTGTATCGAAAAAATTCGATCGTAAACTGGGATCCAGTTGACCAGACGGTATTGGCGAATGAGCAGGTGATCGACGGCCGCGGCTGGCGATCTGATGCGCTGGTCGAGCGGCGTGAAATTCCGCAGTGGTTCATGAAAATTACCGCCTATGCAGATGAGTTGCTGGAGCATCTCGACAAGCTGCCGGGCTGGCCAGACTCTGTGAAAACCATGCAGCGCAACTGGATCGGTCGCTCGGAAGGCCTTGAGTTGTCGTTTGATGTTGCGGGTGAATCCGAGCCACTCACGGTATTCACTACACGACCGGATACCTTGCTTGGCGTGACCTACATGGCGGTTGCGGCGGAGCATCCGCTCGCCACCAAAGCAGCAGCCGGGAATCCCGAGATCACCGCATTCATCGAAGCATGCAAGACCACCGACGCCGCCGAAGCGACGCTGGAAACGATGCAGAAAAAGGGGTTGCCGCTGGGTATTTCCGCTATCCATCCGATCACCGGCGAAGACGTGCCGCTGTGGGTCGCCAACTTCGTGCTGATGAGTTACGGCACGGGAGCGGTGATGGCAGTCCCCGGTCACGATGCGCGCGATTGGGAGTTTGCGAAGAAACATGGTTTGCCGATCAAACAGGTCATTGCACCTGTTGATGGTACCGAGATCGACATCAACGAAGCGGAGTATCTGGAAAAGGGCGTGCTGGTAAATTCCGGCGAATATGACGGTCTGGAGTATCAGGCTGCGTTCGATGCCATTGCCGACTTCTTTGAGACGAATAATCGTGGTCGTCGAACGGTTAACTACCGCTTGCGTGACTGGGGCGTTTCCAGACAGCGGTACTGGGGAACACCGATTCCAATTATTTATTGCGATGATTGCGGTGCCGTTGCTGTTGCAGAAGATCAATTGCCGGTCGTCCTGCCGGAGGATGTGAAAGTTACAGGCGTCGGTTCACCGCTATGCGACATGCCGGAGTTCGTCGAAACTGATTGCCCTGATTGCGGCAAACCTGCCCGTCGCGAAACAGACACGTTCGATACTTTTGTTGAGTCGTCCTGGTACTACGCACGCTATGCCTGTCCGGACAACGATGAGGTCATGCTCGACGAGCGAGCGGGCTACTGGGTTCCGGTTGACCAGTATACGGGTGGCATTGAGCACGCAATATTGCATCTCTTGTACGCGCGGTTCTTTCATAAACTCATGCGTGACGAAGGGCTCACTGACACGGACGAGCCTTTTACGAACCTGCTCACGCAGGGCATGGTATTGAAGGACGGCGCCAAGATGTCGAAGGCAAAAGGCAACACGGTTGACCCGCAGGAACTCATCAAAAAATACGGCGCTGATACGGTTCGTTTATTCATGATGTTTGCCGCTCCACCAGAGCAATCACTGGAATGGTCCGATGACGGCGTACAGGGCAGCTTTCGATTCCTGAAGCGATTCTGGCAAGCAGTGCAGACGCATATCGATGGTGGCCAGGCAGGTGATCTTGATATTGCATCGCTTAACGACGCGCAGAAAGACCTGCGACGCAAGACGCACCAGACGATTGAGAAAATTAGCGACGATCTTGGTCGACGCCACGCCTTCAATACAGCAGTAGCGGCAGCAATGGAATTGCTGAATGCGATCAATAAGTTTGCTGATGATTCTGCGGCAGGCCGGGCGGTAGTTCGCGAAGCGCTGGAATCTGTTGTCCTTATGTTGTCACCAATGGTGCCGCATATATGCCACGCCCTCTGGGAGCAATTAGGGCACGACACGGCGCTGATCGACGAAGCCTGGCCCGAACTTGACCGGCAAGCACTGGCCGTCGATCTTGTCGAGATTGTTGTGCAGGTCAATGGTAAATTACGCGGACGTCTGTCGGTGGCTGCGGATGCCGACAAAGACAGTATTGCGGCACAAGCGCTTGCAGATCCGAACGTGCAGCGATTTATCGAAGGCAAAGAAGTCCGCAAGACGATTGTAGTGCCTGGCCGACTGGTGAGTATCGTTGTCTAAACCGTCAGAAATAGTGTGTTCCGGGCGCAGACGCAGCGTAGCGGTGTTCGGTCTGCTTGTATGCACGTTGTTTTTCTCGGCTTGCGGATATCACTTGCAAGGAGCGATGACGGCGCCGGCAGAGATGAAGAGCACTTACATCGATGCGGTCGACGACCACAGCCTGTTCTACCGCGAGTTGCGTTCGCAGTTCGCAGCTGCCGGTATTCAGCTTGTGGATTCACCGGTGGATGCGACGGCAACATTTTCGATCCTCCTCGACAAAACTGACCAGCGTGTCTTGTCGGTATCGGCGCGCAATGTGCCGACAGAATATGAAGTCTTCTATTCGGTGCGCTATACATTGCAAAGCGGTGCCGATATTTTACTGGCCCCGCAGTTTTTGAACCAGACGCGTGACTACACGTACGACGACACATTGGTGCTCGGCAAGGCACATGAAGCGGAAGTATTGCGCGGTGCCATTGTTGATGATCTTGTGCGAGTGGTTCTGAAGCAGATATCTGCGCTGTAGCCATGAGCGACAGCGTGCGCCTGGTTCGCGATCTGCCGCTACAATCTCTGACTTCTCTGTTAGACCGATACGGCCTTACCCTTTGTGTGCAAGACGACGGTGCCGCCATTGTGGGTAGTTTTTGGGGTGATTCCGAAGCTGGAATTGTCGGCCGCCGGGTTTTCGTTCGGTCCGATACACCCATTCATTCTCTGTTGCACGAAACCTGCCACGTGATTTGCATGACAAAGGAGCGACGAGATTGTCTGGACCGCGATGCGGGTGGCAGTGATCTTGAAGAGGCTGCAGTGTGCTATCTGCAGGTCCTTCTTGCGGACCAGATAGAGGCTGTAGGCAGCGACGAATTAATGCGCGATATGGACAGTTGGGGCTACAGTTTTCGGCTGGGCAGTACGCGGCGGTGGTTCGAGGAGGATGCCGAAGACGCTATCGACTGGTTGCTGCAACAGGCCTTACTCAGCAAGGATGGCCTGCCAACATTCACGCTGCGAGCTTAGACCGGGACCAATCAGGATTCGCCTGTCGACCATAGATTGGCGCAGTGTATAGTTCGGCATGGCCTTGATTCGCTACATTTCATACGTCCTCGGTGTTGCGCTCCTGACCGGGATGCTGACGCAGCTGGAGATTGCTTTTCCCGGCAGTCTGAAGCTGCATGTGTTTGTTAGCGAAAGCGATAAGTTCGGTACCAGCGAGTTTTCGCCTGTCGAAATAATTCAACCACTGATTCTTGGTATTTGCGGCTTGTTGATGGCATGGGTTGCGGTCAACTGCCCATCACAACGGCCAATAGCAATTCCATTCGGTGGCCTCGCATTGATTTTTCTGATTCGTGAACTCGACTATTTTCTGGATCGATTTTTGGTCGATAATCTCTGGCAGGTTCTGATGGCGATCGTTGCGGCGTTGATCATCGCCTACTCCTATCGACATACGCGGCGGTTCCGGATCGCCTGGGGCCGTATCTGGCCATCGCCCGGATTGACACTGCTATTCGCAGGTGCGTTGATCCTGTTCGTGTTTGTGCAGTTGGTCGGTCATGAACCGTTGTGGATGTCGATTTTGGATGATCACTATCGACGTGTCGCAAAACTCGCGGTCGAAGAGTTCATCGAGCTGAGCGGCTATATGTTGTGGTTAATCGGCACCATCGAGTACACCTACCAGGCGCGAGCAATTGCCAGGCGTGAGCCACAAGCTGCGGTAAAGAGGCGGCGACAGCGTCGCCGTCCGGATAGCCAGGGGCGCTATTAGAGCTTGGTCGGATTCGGCGCGTCGCCGTAGACTTCCAGTGGATCGAATACTTTCTCCGTGTCGGTCCATTCCAGTGCGACGGTGCCTTCCGTTTGCTGTTCTGTGAATGCCCCGCCGACAGGAACTCGTCGATAGAAGCAACTGCGGTAACCAACGTGGCAGCTGGCCCCACCGCTGACATTGACGCGCAACCAGATGCAATCCTGATCGTCATCCACCAGTAGCTCTGCGACCTGCTGTACGAAGCCGCTGGTAGCGCCCTTGTGCCACAGCACCTGACGGCTGCGGCTAAAATAATGTGCTTCGCCAGTCGCAATGGTCAGTCGCAGGGCCTCAGCATTCATGTAGCCCTGCATCAGCAGTTCGCCAGAGCTCGCGTCGGTGGTCACAACAGTAATCAATCCACGTTCGTCGAATTTTGGCGCAAGGTCGTTGCCTTCCTCGACTTGCTCGATGGATTGCCTGGCTTGGAACTTGACCGTGGCGACCGACATAGTACGTCCTCTGGGTTCTTTTGAGCGGGGCGGCAGAATACAGGGCGTAACGCTCAGCGGCAATATTGCTATCATTGCGGCCTTTGGCCCCGCGAGTTCCTGAGTTCATGACGATACGATTGCACGACACACTACAAGGCCGCAAGGTCGAGTTTACACCGCTGGTCGAGGGCGAGGTAACGATGTATCTCTGTGGGCCGACGGTCTACAACTACGCGCATATTGGCAACGCACGTCCTGCGGTGGTCTTTGACTTACTCGCGCGCTTGCTGCGCCGCAGCTACAAGCTGACTTTCGCTCGCAATATTACAGACGTCGACGACAAAATTAACGCGGCCTCAATCGAATTCGGCAAGCCGATCGACGAAATCACGGCACGCTATATCAAAGCGTACAACGACGACATGGGCGCTTTGGGTGTGCGGCGCCCTGATGTCGAGCCGCGTGCTACGCAACATATCGACGAAATGATCACGATGATACAAGCGCTGATCGAGAAAGGCTTCGCGTACGAAGCCGATGGTCATGTCCTGTTCGATGTGACGAGTTATGCCGGCTATGGAGAACTGTCAAAACGCGATCTCCGGGAAATGATCGCCGGCTCACGTGTAGAAGTCGCACCGTACAAGAAATCGGCACAGGATTTCGTGTTGTGGAAACCATCCACGCCCGAGTTGCCGGGTTGGGATTCTCCCTGGGGTCGTGGACGCCCTGGCTGGCATATCGAGTGCTCAGCGATGGCTGAAAAACACCTCGGCGAGACGATCGATATTCACGCCGGCGGTCAGGACCTGGTATTCCCGCATCACGAGAACGAGGCGGCACAGAGTAACTGTGCCCACGACGGTGCACCCTTCGCGCGCTACTGGTTGCACAACGGTTTCCTTAGCATCGATAGCACCAAAATGTCGAAATCCATTGGCAACGTATTGCTGGTGCATGACATGGTCAAAACGATTCCCGGTGAGGTCATTCGGCTCGCATTGTTGGGTGCCCACTATCGACAACCGCTTGACTGGTCAGATGAGACCATTCATTCGGCGCGTCGCATGCTGGATCGTCTGTACGGGGCAGTGCGTGGCATTGAGATCACAGATGAGATGCGCGCCGCGGCCGAGCCTCCAGCCGCACTGATTGCGGCGCTGGAGGACGATATAAACACGCCAAAAGCGTTGGCAGAATTGTTTGGTCTGGCGCGGGAGCTTAATAAGGCTGGTGACCCAACGCAACAGCAGCGATTGGCAGCAGCAATGTATGCATCGGGTGACCTGATGGGTATTTTGCAAATTGATCCTGAAGAGTGGTTCGCGGGTAATGTCGAAGGCAAGCTTTCGGCTGCCGCTATCGAGAAGCTGATCGAGGATCGAAAAACGGCTCGTGCTGCGCGTGATTTCGCGGCCGCGGATGGGATTCGTGATCAGCTTGTAGAAGCTGGCATTCAGATAGAAGACGGTGCCGGCGGCACCGCATGGAAACGCATTAGTTGAAGTATGCCGAATGAGAGTTGACGCATGAGCAATGAGGTAAGGGCCGCGCAGGATGAACTGATTGAGGAGTTTCAGTTCTTCGACAACTGGATGGATCGCTATCAGTATCTGATCGATCTTGGTCGTCGCTTGCCGGCATTGGATGATTCTGAAAAAGTCGATGCCAACAAGATCAGGGGCTGTCAGTCGCAGGTGTGGTTCGTTGCAGTCGAAAAAGACGGTCGACTGGAATTCCGCGCGACCAGTGATGCGGCTATTGTCTCGGGACTGATCGCATTGCTGCTGCGCGTTTACAGCGATCGATTGCCACAGGATATTCTGGATACCCCGCCTGATTTTATTACGGCGCTGGAGCTTGAGCAGCATCTGAGCGCAACGCGCAGCAATGGTCTGGCCTCAATGCTCAAAGCTATACGTGAATTCGCCGCAGCGGCGTCGCGGGCGACCTGATGTTCAATGCGCTGAGTCGGCTGCTTGCGTGGCCGTTGCTGGCGCTGGTTGGTTTGTACCGCTTGCTCATCTCACCATGGCTGGGAAATAACTGTCGATTTGATCCGAGTTGTTCCGCCTACGCTGTTGAGGCTTTGCGCGAACATGGCGCATTTCGCGGTACCTGGTTAACGATCAAACGCATTGTTCGCTGCCACCCATGGGGTGCATCTGGTTACGACCCGGTTCCTCGTGACGCTGACGAAGAAGATGCAGGCATTGCGGCGGAGGCGAGTACCGTGGAGTTCGTTGTGCCGCCGGACAGCAAGGAAACCATCAAGAACAGGAAGTCAGTGCTGGACCATGCCTATGGTTTTATCAGCCGTGGCAATCGGGCCGGCGGATTGAATGACATCTACCTCTGCATCGCTGACGACCCGAACCCCGACACGGCGTGGGATTGGTTCTTTCAGCAAACGCTACGGTGGGAGGTCAAAGATGCTGTTACAGAGTATGGACAGCAGTATCTGAAGCGCTTGCTGTATCGTGCTGAAGCGGTCAAAGCCGTCAAACTGATGATGCGTTGTCGACTTGCTAACGAGGCCTTTCGTCCGCTACCTGAAGACAGGGAACAGGCCCTCGCTGCGGCCACACAGTGTCACAACGATGAGCTGGTGAAAATACTGCGCTGAACGAGGCCGCATCAGTCTGAGGCTGCGGCGCTTGCTGCGATTCGACAGCGCCGCGAGAGCGCACTGTTGTAGTAGTGAGCCGTCGCCAGTGTCAACGCGCCGACAACCGTCAGCAATCGATCCGCCATGATGCCGTATTGACTGTGAGCAACGGTGCCGCCAATTATCAGTAGCAACATGCCGACAGTGCCCGCCGCAATCACGCGTCGGTCACGATGGCGGCGGTATCCAACGGCAAGGGCAAAAATGCTGAGCGGCAGAACGATGACCAGCATCTGCGCATGCAGATGACCTTCCGAAAATTCAGCCAGGAAAGGCAGGCCTGCCACGATGAGTGGCAAGGCCAGGCAATGAACAAGGCACAGGCCGGACAGCAGGACGGCAGCGCTGTCGAGCCAATCTGTCGACTTGTTAGAATTTTGATCCATTGGGCGTAGCCGTTATGCTGCGTTTCAGGAGACTTTCGTATCGCCCGTCACGTGCCGGGCCCGAAAGGATATAATATAACAATTTGGCTATCAAGCGTTTGAAAAACAAACACTTGTACGGCCTGAAAGAGGCAAAAACCGCATGGACAAACGAATGCTGTCATTTTTACGCTGCCCTGTAACGCACAAGGGACTGGCGCAGGCGCGAAGCGAAACACTGCAGAAGCTCAATGTTGCGATCGATTCGGGCACGGTGAGCTGCCGTGACGGAAGATCGTTGTCAGAGCATTTGGAGGCTGCCTTGATAACGGATGACGGCAAGATCCTGTACCCGATCGCCGATGGAATTCCGGTCTTGCTGGAAGGTGAGTCTATCGATGTAGAGTCGCTGGCTTGAGTAGCTACCGGATTGCGTGCGGCATCCCTGACAAGCTGGTTGATCTGCCTGTGACTGGAAATCTCTTGCTTGCCACGCAGTCGACCCCCACTTTGTGAAAATTCAGGCCAATCAGCTTGCGTCGCATCTGAAAAAGAATCTGGCCCGTTGCTACCTGGTGACTGGCGATGAGCACCTGTTGGTCGATGAGGCGCTGGATGCAATCCGAAGTGCAGCTCGAGACAGGGGCTTTGCATCACGTGACTCGTATGCGGCGACGACAGGATTTGATTGGGCACAGCTGCATAACGCCGGTGCGAATCTCTCGTTGTTTGCTGATAAACGCATCATCGAGTTACGTCTGCCGACCGGCAAGCCGGGCAAGGCAGGTGGTAAAGCCATTATCGACATGGCCGAGCAGCTCGATGATGAATTGCTGTTCATTGTCAGTGCGCCAAAACTCGATCGATCATCAGCTGCATCGAAGTGGGCCAAGACGCTCGAATCGACAGGCGTCAATACGGTTATCTGGCCGATCGGCATACGCGACTTGCCCGGTTGGATTGCTGCCAGAATGCGTGCCGCTGATCTGCAACCAGATCGCGGCGCGATAGCGCTAATTGCTGATCGTATCGAGGGCAACTTGCTCGCGGCCGGACAGGAAATCGAGAAATTGCGGTTGTTATTGGGTGCTGGTGCGGTGACCGCCGAGGATGTCAGCAATGCTGTCGCTAACAGCAGTCGCTATGACGTCTACAAGCTTGCGGATGCTGCGCTGGCCGGCGATTCGAAGCGGTCGATGAAAATTCTGACCGGATTACAGGCGGAAGGTGTGGAGCCGGTAATCGTTGTATGGGCGTTGACGCGAGAGTTGCGTACGTTGGCGAACCTGAGTGATGTGATCAAACAGGGCATGGATCTGAGCAACGGCATGCAGAAGGCCGGCGTATGGAATAACCGCCAGGCGCTGGTGCGTAGCTGTTTCAGCCGGCACCGACCCGGCACATTCCATCGTTTGCTAAAAGCTGCCAGTGCGGCAGATCAGGCGGCGAAGGGCCAATCTCGTTTCGATCCATGGCAATTGACAACCGACATCGTGCTTGGCTTGTCGCTGCCGGGCAGCAGGGCAGCATGACAAAAGCCTGGGCAGCCGCAATATGCCGACGGGTCGTTTCCAGATGAGCGCTGCAGAATCAAGCCCTGTTGGCATTTTTGGTGGCACTTTCGACCCCATTCACTACGGCCACCTCCGTACGGCTTTCGAAATGCTGCAGGCGTTGCGATTTGAGGAAATCCGCTTCTTCCCCAGTGGTGATCCGCCGCACCGTGGCAGAACCTATGCCGATGCGACAGCGCGCGCCGAAATGGTTCGCGTCGCGATTCGGCAGCAGGCCGGTTTCAGTATCGATGATCGCGAACTCTCACGTGCTGGCCCTTCGTTCACTATTGATACCTTGACGGAGTTGCGGGCGGAATTACCGGGACGGTCATTGGGTCTGATTGTCGGTATGGACGCTTTTTTGGGACTGACGAGCTGGCATCGATGGGATGAGATGCTAGGACTGGCGCACATCATTGTTGCGCATCGTCCCGGCTGGCGGGCCCCTGACATTGGGCCGCTCGGCGAAATACTGTCCGAATTTGGCACCCACCGTGTTGAGGATCTGCACCAGAGCACGCACGGCAGAATTCACATTCATGCCGTAACGCAGCTGGAGATTTCATCCACGGAAATCCGCGAGCTGGTCAGCGCCGGACGTGATCCCCGCTTTCTGATGCCCGATGCGGTGCGTGACGTTATCGAAGCTAGTGGCTGCTACGGAAAATTTGGCGGACAATAGCGCCGACAGAACAGATTTATGGATCTTCGCTTGGCACGGCCAGAATGAGTCAGGGGAGATTGAATTGCAGACAACCAGAGAAAGGTACGAATGAATAGCGAACAACTTGGCGACTTTGTCGTTGCAGCTCTTGATGATGGCAAAGGGCAGAACATAATAAAGCTCGATGTTCGAAGAATGACGAGCGTGACCGATTTCATGGTAGTGGCCAGTGGCACCTCCAGTCGGCACGTTCAGGCGCTCATTGAGGACGTATCACAACGAGCGAAAGAGGCCGACCATCGGCCGATCGGTGTCGAGGGCGAGGAAGGGGGAGAATGGGTTCTGCTGGACCTGTCGGATGTGCTGGTGCACGTCATGCTTCCCAAGGTGCGCCAGTTCTATAATCTGGAGAAACTCTGGTCATTCGGCTCCTCAGGCGAGCTCGCTGCTACTGAATCCTGATCCATGCACATTCGACTCATAGCGGTGGGTGATCGCCAGCCGGCATGGGTGGATGATGCGTTCGGACTCTATACAGCACGCTTTCCACGTGAATGGAAATTTCGCTTCGATAGCATCGCGACTGCGCGGCGCTCAAAGAGCGACAAGTCCAGTCAGGCAATGGCAGCCGAGGGCGAGCAGATCCTGGCAAAGCTGCATCGCGATGAACAACTTGTGTTGCTCGATGAACGCGGCAAGCAGCTGACCAGTCAATCATTGACCGATAACCTCTCAGTCTGGCAAGCAGACGGTCGCGATCTCGCTTTCGTGATTGGTGGGCCGGATGGTGTGTCGGACCACTGTAAGAAGCGCGCTAATTTCACCTGGTCATTATCAGGGCTGACGCTGCCGCATGGCCTCGCACGGGTACTGTTCGCTGAACAAATGTATCGTGCCTGGTCACTGCAAATGGGCCACCCCTACCATCGCGAGTAAGCATGAGTCTTCCCTCCGTCCATTTAGCCTCGTCGTCGCCACGACGACATGAAATCCTGACAATGCTGGGAATTGAGTTCAGTGCGGCTGGCGTTGACGTTGACGAGTCACGCCTGCCGGATGAGGCCGCTGACGAAATGGTGTTGCGTTTGGCCGCGTCGAAGGCAGCCATGGCGATTGCAGGCGAGAGTCAACTGGTTCTCGGCGCCGATACGATGGTCGTGGCTGATGGGCAGCCGTATGGCAAGCCGCGGGACCAGAAGGACGCGTTGCAAATGTTGGCAGCACTATCCAATCGCACGCATCAGGTACTGACCGGGGTTGCGCTACGCTCGCCACACGGAATTCGCACGACGATGTCCAGAACTGACGTGCAATTTCGGGAAATACATCCTGACGAAGCGCTCGCTTACTGGCAAAGTGGGGAGCCCTGCGACAAGGCAGGGGCGTATGCTATTCAAGGCCGTGGCGGTATTTTTGTCGCTACGATGTCGGGCAGCTACTCAGGCGTTGTTGGCTTGCCTGTTTTTGAAACAACTGAGTTGCTGGCAACTGCCGGTTTTGATGTATTGCGACCACTTGTGGAGTCCTGAGGGATCGGTTTTCTTGCATGACAGATGAGTCAACAAAAGAAGAAATCCTGATCAATGTAACGCCCAGCGAAGTTCGGGCGGCATTGCTCGAGAACGGCGTGTTGCAGGAAGTGCATATCGAGCGCGCTGCACGGCGTGGTCTGATCAGCAATATCTACAAAGGACGAGTTTCACGCGTGCTGCCGGGTATGCAGGCGGCATTTATCGATGTCGGTCTCGAGCGGACCGGGTTTTTGCACGTGTCAGATATCGCTCCGCGGCCCGGCAATGGCGAAACGCGAACGGATTCGCCGCGCATTCAGGATCTTGTCAAAGAAGGTGACGGGTTGGCCGTGCAGGTCGTCAAAGAACCTCTTGGCAACAAGGGCGCCCGACTAACAACATTCATAACTCTGCCGTCACGACATCTGGTGTTGCTGCCAGACGGTGATGGTGTTGGCGTATCGGCGCGCATTGAGGATGAGGGCGAGCGCGAGCGCCTGCGGCAAATGGTTGAGGCGCTGCTCGCAGAGCACGATTTGAAGTGCGGTGTGATTGTCAGAACGGTCGCGGAGGGCGCCGAGACGGAACCGCTGCGTGCTGATCTGAGTTACCTGCTCAAGCTCTGGGAGGTTGTTCAGCAACGGTGCAGCAAGAATCGCGTAAAAACATTGGTCAATGGCGACCTTTCGCTGCCGCTGCGGGTTCTGCGGGATCTTGTGAGCAGCGATGTTGAACGTATACGGGTGGACTCAAAGGAGGATTTCGACGCAATGCATGAGTTTGCCGATACCTTCCTGCCCGAAGTGGCGCCAATGCTTGAGCTGTATAGCCGGCGTCGGCCAATCTTTGATCTACACGGCATTGAGGACGAAATCAGCAAGGCTCTTGATCGAAAAATCTCATTAAAATCGGGTGGTTATGTAATTTTTGATCAAACCGAAGCGATGACCACCGTCGATGTTAATACGGGTGGCTATGTCGGCTATCGTAACCTCGAGGAGACTATCTACCGCACCAATCTTGAAGCCGCAGTAACGATCGCAAGGCAACTCAGGCTGCGCAATCTGGGCGGCATCATAATTATTGATTTCATTGATATGGAAGAAGCTGACCACCGCGAAAACGTGTTGCAAGTGTTGCAAGGTTCGCTGCAGAAAGACCATGCAAGGCATCAGGTGATGCCCTTGTCCTCGCTGGGTTTGGTAGAGATGACGCGCAAGCGCACGCGCGAGAGCTTGCAGCATATCCTGGCAGAGGATTGTCCAGGCTGTAGCGGCCGTGGCTTTGTCATTACGGCTGAGTCAGTCTGTTTTGAGATTTTCAGAGAGATCATTCGCCAATCGAGGCAGTTCGAATTCGACACAGTGCTTGTCCTTGCACATCAGGGGGTCATCGACTTGTTGCTGGATGAGCAGGCGCAGGGTCTTGCCGAC
This sequence comes from uncultured Woeseiaceae bacterium, assembly GCA_964528965.1. Classification (GTDB taxonomy): domain Bacteria; phylum Pseudomonadota; class Gammaproteobacteria; order Steroidobacterales; family Woeseiaceae; genus UBA1847. Next base: position 16,135 of record CAZGVL010000022.1, on the reverse strand, counting down.
CTCGAGGAACAAACCAGCAAAACGATTCGCTTGCAGCCTGAAAGCCTGTACCTGCAGGATCAGTTCGATGTGGTGTTGATGTGACGCAGCTTACCTGTAGCTGCATACGACCATGATGAATCTGCTTCGTCGTGCAGTTAAGTTCTTTGCTTATTTCGCGGCAGGCATCGTGATACTGCTCGCTATCGTCGTTGGTTTGTTTCGACTGTTTCTACCGCGCCTCCCCGAGTATCAGGAAGAGATCAAGACCTGGGCGAGCAACGAGATTGGTGTGAATGTCGAGTTCACGGGAATGGACGCCCGGTGGGGGCTGAGTGGTCCGGAACTAAAGTTTTACAACGCCGAGTTATTACGTCAGGACACGATGGTACGGCTGGTCGCCGCTGAAGAAGTCAGTATTGGCGTGAGCTTAATGCGCCTGATTTCGGATGGCGCATTGCAGGTTGACCGTGTCGTGGTCCGTGAAACCAGCATTGAGCTCCGTCAGCTCGAGAATGGGCAGTTTATGCTTCAAGGCAGTCTTGTCGATGATCTGAGGGAAATGCAGCAAGGCACCGGCAGAGAGTTCGGTGAAATTGAGTTTCTTGGGCTGGATTTGGAGTTGCTGTTCCTGCAGCCTGGTGATGAGCGACCGAAACGAATCGATATTGGCAGGTTGCAGGTGCGCAGCGATAGCGTACGGCTTGCTGTCGACGCATCATTAAGTTTGCCCCGAGAACTCGGTGGCAGGGTAACGCTGGCAGCGACACAGCTGCTCGCTCCACCGGTCGAAGAACGCAGCTGGGACGTCGACATAGAGGCTGGCGAACTTCGCCTGGCCGGATTGTCGCAGCTGCATGAAGCCAGAGCCGCACAGTTTGTCTCTGGCAGTGGCAGCATCAACCTGTCACTGGAATACGTCGGTGGCGGAATAAAAAGCGCCACCGCGGACTTTGCCTTTGAAGAGATCCTGCACGAGGAAGGCGAGCCGTTCGACGTTGGCGGCCGACTGGAGTTTAGCCAGGATAGCGCAGGTTGGTTGTTGGCCGCCGACGATTTCAGGCTCACGACACCATCCGGCACATGGCCGGAGTCGTCCTTTCATGTTGAAACAGGCGTTGGTCGCGACGGCCAGATCATAATGCTCAATGTGCGTGCCTCGCATGTCAACCTGAGTGACGGCGCGCTGCTCGAACCTTGGCTAACAGAAGAGCAGAACACGCTACGATCGCAGCTCGATGTGAGCGGAGTAATTCGCGATCTCAACGCGACGTTTAGTGATGTTGATACAGATGCGCCGCGCTACGATGTGGCCGTCGATCTCGACAAGGTCGGCATCTCCGCACACGAGAAATTTCCGGGCGTGCGCGGTTTCTCCGGCAGTCTGCGCGCGGATCGTGCGGGTGGCTTGCTTGCGATTAGTTCTGAAGATATGTCGGTCAGTCTTCCCGACTACCTCGCCCAGAATATTGCGCTCGAAAGTGCGGCCGGAACGGTTATCTGGCGCCGTAGCGGTAATCGGACAACTTTCCTGTCTGATCACATAGAAATCAGTAATTCAATTATTGAAAGCGATACGAATGTCGAGCTCACTTTCATGGATGATGGTGGTGCGCCGGTCATAGATCTCGACAGCACCTGGAGTGTTTCGGATATTTCTGCTGCTCGGCGGTATTTACCGCAAAAAGTCATGAAGCCGAAGCTCTATGCCTGGTTGAATCAGGCGCTGATTGGTGGTCGAATTCCGCGCGGAAAAACACGCCTGTATGGGCCGCTCGACAAGTTTCCGTTCGACAATGACGAGGGACGTTTGCTGATAGAAGCAAACATCCGCGATGCCACGTTGCTCTACCACCCGCAATGGCCGGTTGCAGAGTTGATCAACCTTGAAGTAGGACTCGAGAATCTGCGTTTGTATTCGAAGCGCAGCCGTACTGTTAATGCTGGCAATGAGGTGCTCGATGCCAAAGTCGAAATTGGAGATTTTCGAAAACCAGTGTTGACTGTCGAAGGTTTTGCTACAGGCCAACTGGAAACTATCCGGCAGTTTGCGATGCAGAGTCCCATTGGTAAGGTTTTTGGTGGACAGCTTGAAAGAGTGACAGTCGGTGGCGATGCCTCATTTAGTTTGAATCTGACGATGCCGTTACATGACTGGGAAAACTTCGACTTCTCTACACAAGTTCAGAGCAACAACGGCTTTGTGCAGGTAGAAGGGTTTCAGCCGCCGGTGAGTGAACTGAACGGATTTGTAACGATTGATCGAGAGTCGATTACCAGCGAGGCACTCAGTGGCCAGTTCCTCGGCCGGCCGATTGCGATTGAATTGCTACAGGCCCCCGACTCAATGGCCGGCTATCGACTGATGGCAAACGCGACCGGTGTTGTCACTGCAACAGGACTGAGCGAAGGCTTCGACTTGCCACTCGACGGATACTTGATTGGCGAAACTCCGTACACCGCGGATTTGTATTTTCCGCGCGCCGGCCAGGATGAACCTGTGCCGTTCAGGATTGAAATTGAAAGCGACTTGACAGGTCTTGCAGTAGATCTGCCGGCACCGCTTGGCAAGGCGGCAGACGAGGCGCTGCCGCTTGCCAGTTCGATTGTGCTGATGGCTGAAGTCGACAGTATTGCGACGTCGGGCACAGCAGGGGAATTGCTTGCCTGGCAGTCGACCTTCGTCAAGCTTGACGATCACTGGGACTTTGACCGTGGCGCCATGACCATCGGTGGCGATGCTGTCGTCCCGGCAGATACCAGGGGCCTGCATATTCGTGGCAATACGGAGTACATTCGTCTGCGTGAATGGTTGGATTTATCCAACAGCGAAAACGCTCAGATCGGTGTGGTCGACCGCATTCGCTCGATACAACTCGACATCGATAGTTTTTATCTGCTTGGGCAGCACGTTGTTGATCACAGCGTTCGCGTTGACCGCAGTGGCGAGGACTGGTCGGTGCAGATTGACGGGGATAGCTTTTCCGGCGCAGCGGTAATTCCCTATGAATTCACACCGGAGCGAGTGTTGACGCTCGATATGGAGCGCTTGTTACTTCCTGGTGACGATACCGCGACGGGCGACGAGGTCGCGGACGAAGTAGACCCGCGTTCCTTGCCATCCATATCGTTCAAAGCGAACGAGTTCGCATTGGGTGATCGCTATCTTGGCGCTGTCGAGGCGACGTTTCAGCGCACTGAGGCCGGACTGGTAACGACGAACCTGCTGGCTACGGACGACTCTTTTACGCTATCGGGTGAAGCTAGCTGGCTTGCCGATGCAGCGGATCCAAGCGGCTATCGAAGTACTATTTCCGCCGCGCTGATCAGCACCGACATCGAGGCGACGATGCAGCGGCTGGCCTATGAGCCCGGAATTGAGGGCGATCAACTCACTATTGATTTTGGACTTAGCTGGTCAGGCGGACCACGAGAGGACTTTATGGATTCGCTCGATGGCGACGTCAAGGTCGCATTTGGCGCAGGTCAGTTGGTCGAAGTCGAGCCGGGCGCAGGACGAGTATTCGGATTGATGAGTGTCGGTGCGCTGCCAAGGCGTCTGTCGCTGGATTTCAGTGACGTTTTCACAAAGGGCTTTGGCTTTGACGAAATCAAGGGCGATTTTCGCCTTGAGAGTGGTGACGCTTACACCTGCAATTTGTCGCTTGCCGGACCTGCAGCCGACATTGGTATTGTCGGGTATGCGAGTCTGGTCGATCGTGAGTACGGTCAAACTGCCGTCGTAAGTGCGAATGTCGGCAACACATTGCCTATCGTAGGTGCGGTAATTGCTGGCCCGCAAGTCGCAGCAGCGTTGCTGATTTTCTCGCAAATCTTCAAGAAGCCTCTGCAGGACATGGGGCAGGTTTACTACAGTATCGATGGTTCCTGGGATGAGCCGACGGTCGAATCCTCAAATGCGCAGAATTTTGCTGAGCGTGGCAGGGATGCAGGTTGCATCGCCAAGTAGCAGCATGCAAATAACGACCCGATACGCAGTGGTCCGTGCCAATTGCAATGCGCAGAAAGCATGTAAACTGTAGCCAGCATTTCCGGAGACCGATCCATGCGCGTTGCCGCAATTCAGATGAACAGTGGCGCTGACGTTAGCGCCAATTTGAAGCTCGTCGATGAGCTGCTGTCCGGGGCGGCGGCAGATGGCTGTCAGTTGGCTGTGCTACCCGAAAATTTCGCACTCATGCCTGCCAAAGCACGCGACAAGGCGGCGATTGCCGAGCGACCCGGTGAGGGACCCATTCAGGACTTTCTCGCGACCGCGGCGAAGCGACTCAAGCTTTGGATTGTTGCGGGCAGCATGCCGCTGGAGTCGCCGGAAGCGGAGAGAGTTTTCGGTGCCTGTCCGGTGTTCGATGCAGACGGTGTTCTGCTGGGCTGCTACCGGAAAATACACCTGTTTGACGTTAAACTTCCGGACGCTGATGAGGCCTACCAGGAATCGTATTCCATGTACCCGGGCCACGAGCTGGTCGCTGTCGATACACCCATAGGAAAGATCGGCCTGACGATTTGTTACGACGTGCGGTTTCCGGAACTGTTTCGAGGTCATGTGGACGACGGTGCGACGGTATTCACCGTGCCGGCAGCATTCACGACGACTACCGGAGAAGCGCACTGGCACACGCTGTTGCGCGCACGCGCAATAGAGAATCTGGCCTATGTGATTGCTGCCGGACAATTTGGTGTGCACCCGGACGGTCGCTCGACGTACGGTCATTCGCTGATTTGTGACCCTTGGGGAATAGTCCTTGCCGAACAGGCACATGGCAACGGATTCGTTGCTGCTGATATCGACCCGGACTTGCCTGCGAAGCTGCGCAGTGAATTTCCGGCGCTTGCTAACCGGCGCCTTTAGTCCATGATAATGTGTTCAACAAACCCTCTAACTGATCCCTAACAAACGGATGTAAGACTTGAGCGACGCAAACAACAACACGATAGATACAGTTATGTCCCGCATGCTTGAGCCTGCAGGATTGGAAGAACAGCATCTCAACAAGACGCTGGATTCGATGCTGCACGGTGGTGTGGATTTCGCTGACCTGTATTTTCAGGTCAATCGTCAGGAAAGCTGGACTGTCGAGGACGGTATCATTCGCGAAGGCAGCTTTAGCCTGGAGCAGGGCGTCGGAGTGCGCGCAATTAGTGGTGAAAAGACCGGCCTGGCCTATTCGGACGAACTGTTCCTGCCGGCGCTACAGCACGCAGCTGGCGCCGCCAGGGCGATCGCTCGGCAGGGAGGCTCGCAGCAGTTGCAGGCGTGGAGTCGCGGCGACGCGCCAAGCTTGTACTCCAGTACTGATCCGATACGTAGTATTTCTGACGAGCAAAAGACCGCCTTGCTTACCGAAGTCGATCGTGCGACCCGCGAACTTGATCCGCGTGTTGAGCAGGTCATCATCAGTCTTTCCAGCGGTCAGGACCTGATTCTGATCGCCGCCTCTGACGGCACACTCGCGGCGGATGTTCGGCCCTTGGTGCGCCTCAACGTGAGCGTAATTTTGCAGCAAGATGGACGTCGCGAGCAGGGTTACGCGGGCGGTGGCGCTCGTGCTGATCTGGATTACTTCCTGAGCGGCGATCTGCCAATGGAATACGCCAGAGATGCGGTGCGGCAAGCCGTTGTGCAGTTTGACGCGGTGCCAGCACCGGCCGGACTAATGCCGGTAGTCCTCGGACCAGGCTGGCCGGGAATTCTGTTGCACGAGGCCGTAGGCCATGGCCTTGAGGGCGATTTCAATCGCAAGGGAACCTCGGCTTTTAGCGGAAAAGTCGGGCAAAGCGTTGCCTCAGAGCTATGTACCATCGTTGATGATGGAACCTTGCCCAATCGACGCGGCTCGCTGTCGATTGATGATGAGGGAACGCCCGGCAGCTACAACGTGCTGGTCGAAGACGGAGTACTGCGTGGCTACATGCAGGATAAGTTGAATGCTCGCCTCATGGGCGTTGCTCCTACCGGCAACGGTCGCCGCGAATCATTCGCGCACATGCCGATGCCACGTATGACAAACACCTACATGCTGGCCGGGCCGCATGAGCACGAGGAAATTATTGCCTCGGTCAAGAAAGGGCTGTACGCCCCCAACTTTGGTGGTGGTCAGGTGGATATCACCTCCGGAAAATTCGTGTTCTCAGCAAGCGAGGCATATCTGATCGAAGACGGCAAAGTGACGGCGCCGGTCAAGGGCGCGATGTTAATCGGAGATGGTCCGGAGGCGCTCACAAAGATATCTATGGTTGGCGACAACCTGGCTCTCGATACGGGAGTCGGTACTTGCGGCAAAGAAGGCCAATCCGTGCCGGTCGGCGTCGGCCAGCCGACGCTCAAAATCGACGAACTCACTGTCGGCGGCACAGGATAAGTTGCGCCCAAGGCCTTCATTCAGTTGACATAAAGCGGTCAGATCAGGTTCACATATCACACTGTGAGTTACCTCACTTTATTCAACATATCGTTCCGGTATTCTTCAGTGCATATCAAGGAGGATTAGCACGATGGCTTTTGAGAACACAATTACCGAGCAGGACATGGACGCCAAATCACAGCATTTCGTGCAGGGTTTTCGCAACGACAGTCATGATATAGAGCCGGATCTGTCTGTAGATGGACTGTCTGAGTCGATCTTATCGCGTCTGCTGGGGCTATTCGGCAAAGGCCGTTCCTGAGCACAGCGAGTAGCGGGCGATGCCCGCAAAAAATGATTTCAGCACGTTGAAGCCCGGCAATTAGCCGGGTTTTGGCGTTCTGGAAGGGCAATTTTCGGCACATTGCCCGGAACAGGACTGGACGCGAGCTACTCAGCTATGGACAATTGACCGGCCCGGGATGGAGGATCAAGCACCATGTGGGTCTCGAAGCCAATCTACGAAAGCATGCCGTACTTCTATTTGCTCGCCGGGGCGATCTCGCTGGGTGCATCGATGTATATCAACCATTGGTACTGGCCGACTATTTGTTTCGTCGTGGGCTTGGGCTGTCTGGTCGCCGGACTGGTGGTTTTGTTAAAGCGCCGCGACTATCGAGTTACAGATCGGCGTACCGGTCACTAGCGGCTCAACAGGCTAACTACTCGCCAATAACGGATATGTTCTCGTCTTCGTCAGCATTCTCGTCAGAGTAGTCGTCGGAAATATCGTCATTTGCGACCTCATTCCGGTCACGTATGTCCCGATAGACAAGTTCGTGTATGCCGAGCGAGACAATGTCTCCATCTCTCAGCCGATATTTCTTGACCTGCTTCTCACCGATGAATACACCGTTGGTACTGTTCAAGTCTTCGATAACACAACCATCGTCATCGCTGACCAGTTGTGCGTGGTGGCGACTAACGAACTTGCTCTTGATGTAAATTTCATTGTCTGGTGAACGGCCGACAATAATGCGGCCCGGTGCGTAGGTTTGCACAGATACCGTTTCGCCGTCTGTCCGGACTTCAATCTCGCTAACGTGAGACTCGCCGCCATGTCGTCTTGCAACTTGCTGCAACTTCTCAAACAGGCCCGTGTTGCTTTCGTGCTCCTCCCAATTCAATTCCTGAACCGCAGTAATAATGTCGTCGGCTCCGATGGAGTGTTTTTCGTCAGCAAATGCACACAAAAGCGCGGTATCGCAAAGTGTGTTGATCAGCCTCGGCACGCCGCCGGTGTATCGATGAATGACCTCGAAACCGGAATCTTCAAATAAATCCGCGGTCTCTCGCCCGCCTACAGCGAGCCTGTGTTCAATGTATTCGCGCATTTCATTGCGATCGAGCGGGCCAAGGTGGAAGCGCAAACGCACGCGTTGCAGAAGCTGCTTGAGGTTGGCGGAGTCCAGGGTGTCTTTTAGTTCTGGCTGGCCGGCGAGAATAATGCGCAGCACTTTTTCTTTATGTGTCTCAATGCCCGACAGCATACGAATTTCTTCGAGCACTTTGGTCGAAAGATTCTGTGCCTCGTCGACGATCAGAACGACCTTCTTGCCATTCGAGTATTGCTCGATCAGGAACATGTTGAGCATGTCGAGTAATTCGACTTTGTGCTTGTTGAATGGTTTGAAGCCGAACTCGGTCAATACGGCTTGCAGAAATTGTGTCGGCGTCAACTGGGTTTGCGATACGACCGCGTACACGATGTCGTCACTGAGTTCAGCCAGAAATGTCTGCAAAAGGGTTGTCTTTCCAGAGCCGATTTCGCCCGTAATTATAACAAAGCCATCGGCCAGCCAGATGGTGGACTCCATGTAGGACTTGGCGCGCGCATGCTGCTTGCTCCAATACACGAAGTCCGGATCTGGCGTCAGTCGAAACGGCTGCTCTGTCAGTTTGAAGTGTTCGAGATATGACATTTCAGTTTCTTTGCCGCCTTGGTTGCTGGCTCGGCCGAAGTTAGTCGGACCTGTGGCCACTGCTATGGCGATTCTGCTGTCAGTTTACCCGGTTTTGGCTGCTACATTCCATGTTGCAGGCCCGGTTGCGGTGGCCTACTGGGTCACAGAACCTCGCAAATCAGCCAACAGGTCGTTGCGGGATTCCGCAGAATCGGCAACAACCGTGATATGACCGAGTTTTCTGCCCGGCCTGGGTGCCTTGCCGTAGTCGTGCAGGTAGCAATTCGGGTGAGCGATTTGCCGCGCAGCGTCAGGAATTTCGCTGATCAGGTTTAGCATTCCCGCGTGACCGCAACTCGATGTTGAGCCCGGCGACAGGTTCAGTACCGCCCGCAGATGATTCGTAAACTGGCTGGTTGCTGAGCCCTCAATCGTCCAGTGACCGGAATTGTGCACGCGTGGGGCGAACTCGTTGGCCAGCAAGTCCTCGCCGACGACAAACAGCTCGAGGGCCAGCACACCGACATAGTCCAGATGCTCAAGTAAATCGTGCATGTACCGGCTGGCTTTTTCGATCAGTAGAGGCTCGTCAACCGGTGAGCGCGACTGGCGCAGAATGCCGGCCGAGTGCTCATTGTGTGACAACGGATATACTGCGATCTCGCCGTCTACGTTGCGCACCCCGATTGCTGATACCTCGTAGTCAAACGCAATCCATTGCTCGGCGATCAGGCTTGCGTTACCGAGCTCCTGCCACGCCTGCTCGATTTGATCGCGACGTTCGAGCAAGAACTGGCCTTTGCCGTCGTAGCCCATCCGTCGTGTCTTGAGAACGAGTGGCAAACCGATCGTTGCTACCGCATCTTCAATATCCGCTGCGCTGCTGACCGCATGATATTTCGGCAGTGGTATGGCAAGCGACTCGAACAAGCGCTTTTCAACCAGTCGATCCTGTGCCTGGCGAAGTGCCTCTATTGGTGGATACACAGAGGTGTTGATGCTTATCTGACGCAGAGCATCGACAGCTACATTTTCGAATTCGTAGGTGATGACATCGCAGTCAGCGGCAAGTGCGGCGATCGCATCGATATCGTCGAATGCTTTCTTGATGACGGGTCCGGTTGATGCGGCCGGCGGATTGTCAGAAGGGTCCAGGAAAGTGCAGCTGACACCAAGCTCACGGGCTGCAATGCCGAGCATCTGGCCGAGTTGCCCGGCGCCAATTATGCCGATTCGCATGATTGGGTCAGTCAGATAGTGGGGTCGGTGTCTGCCAGAACCTTATCGGTCTGGCTCTGCCGGTAAGCGTCAAGAGATGTTGCTACGGCGGCATCGGTGGTCGCAAGTATCGCGGCCGCAAGCAAAGCAGCATTGGTTGCGCCGGCATTGCCGATCGCCATTGTCCCGACCGGAATACCGGCTGGCATTTGTACGATCGATAACATGGAATCCAGACCGTTTAAGGCTTTGGACTGCACCGGGACACCCAGCACCGGCAGACGCGTCTTTGCCGCGAGCATGCCTGGCAGGTGCGCGGCGCCACCGGCGCCGGCGATGAGTACGCAAAGGCCACGTTCTACGGCGGACTCCGCGTATTCGAACAACAGGTCCGGCGTGCGATGCGCGGAGACAACCTGAACCTCGTAACCAATGCCGAGTTGCTGCAGCGTCTCCGTGGTATGACGCATTGTTTCCCAGTCAGACCGGGAGCCCATGATGATGCCAACTTTATTGTTCATCGGTGAATTCTATACATCCTGTGGCTGCGCAGCCAGAAGGCCGTGAAGCAGGCGAAATATCTGCTTGCGCAGGCGTCGCTCAATGGCCTGATTGGGTGCTGATGACAGCTCAACGGCCAGTCTTTTCAACTCAGACACATCGCACTGGGTGGTCGCCTGAAACTCATCTACGGCCGCGCTTCCTTCACTGCCGATGCGGTCGCGCCAGCGCTCTGCCTGCGCAAATAATAGTTTGTCCCGACGGCCATCGGTGCCCAGTGCCGCTAGCGCACTGCGAATTGGCTCCGGGTCCACATGGCCCATTAGCTTACCAATCAATTGCCGTTGACGGCGCGATGCACCATGCGCACTGATTCGCTGCGCTTCGAGAATCGCATCGCGCAGGTTTTCATCCATCGGCACGGTGCTGAGCTCGCTCTCCTTTAGCCCGATCAATTGCTCGCCCAGCACCTGCAGGGCCAGATGCTCGCGTTTTCTCGCACTTTTACTGGGCTTTGATTCGGCCACCGGCTAAGCTACTCCCCGAGCTGGATCAGAACTAATATCAAGAAAAAAGTCAGGCTGAACTAAATCGACCTGGCGAAGCGACCGGATTCTAGCACGGTGTACCGGCGGTCAGGTTTTACACCAACAAAGGCAAGAGCATCGATGGGCGAACTTGTAGACAATGGGTCACTGGGGCAGCAGCAGCTGGAGACTTTGGTGCAGATGGCGCTGGATGAGGCGCTCAAGCTCGGCGCGAATCAGGCGGAAGTCGCGGCAAGCCATGACAGTGGCTTATCGGTGACAGCGCGCCTGGGTGATGTTGAGAATCTGGAGTACACGAACGACCGTGGGCTCGGCATCACGGTGTATCGCGACTCGCGTAAGGGCAGTGCGAGTACGTCGGATGTTTCGGCAGCGGCAATTCGCGAAGCGGTCGCAAAGGCGTGTACGTTTGCTACCTACACGGAGCAGGACGAGCATGCTGGCCTCGCTGACGCGGCGCTAATGGCAACAGACGTACCAGATCTGAACCTTGATCACCCGTGGTCCGTCGATGCCGCTGCTGCAATCGAGCTCGGCATTGACTGCGAAGCAGCTGCGCTGCAATACGATTCGTATATTGACAACTCCGAAGGCGCGACGATTTCCAGCAATCGCGGTACGCGTGCCTATGGCAACACACACGGCTTCAGCGGCAGCTTCTCCAAAACGAGCCATAGCATCAGCTGCGTAGTAATCGGCACAGCAGATGGCGATATGCAACGTGACTACTACTACAGTGCTGTGCGTGATGCGGCCGATTTAGAAGACGTCAGGTCTATTGGCGAAAAAGCCGCCAGGAAAACCGTCGCCCGCAAAGGTGCGCGCAAGATCAAGACAACTCGAGCGCCGGTCCTGTACACGCCGGAGCTTGCCCGCGGATTCATTGGTCATGCGATGGGAGCAATTTCGGGGGGCGCTCAATATCGGCATGCCACATTTTTGCTGGATGCCGTCGGAGAGAAGATCTTTCCGGAATTTGTGCGCATCGAGGAGCGTCCGCACTTGCTCAAAGGCATGGCGAGCACGCCCTACGATGCAGAAGGTGTTGCAACGTATGATCGCGATATCGTCGCCGATGGCGTGTTGCAGGGGTATATCCTCGGCAGTTACTCAGCGCGGCGACTGGGTTTGCAGACGACGGCCAATGCAGGCGGCGCGCAGAACCTGCTGGTGCCGGGCAATGCAGGCGACCTCGACTCATTGATTAAGGAAATGGGCACGGGTCTGCTCGTTGAAGAGCTGATCGGGCAGGGCGTCAATGCGGTCACTGGCGATTATTCTCGCGGTGTCGTCGGGCACTGGGTTGAAGGCGGCGAAATTCAGTACCCGGTGCATGAGGTGACCATTGCCGGAAACTTGCGTGACCTGTACGGCAGAATCGCTGCCATAGGCAACGATCAGGACTTACGCGGTGGCATTCAATGTGGTTCGTTGCTCGTCGAAGAAATGACGATCGCGGGTAGCTAGTTAGCTGCGCCGTTTGCTTCGGACTCTGATTCGTCCAGCAAGTCCGATAAAGTACGGTCACCCACAGTCGCTGCGATCGCCTGATCGAGTTGGCCACCCAGCCCATCGATTTCGGTTGCCCACTTGGGGTCACGGTATGAGCCTGTCTCGCCGTCCAGTCGGACGACCGCGAGAATATCAAGCAACTTGATGCGCGACATTTCTCGAGCTGGAATAAGAACATCATTCTCAGTGGCGGTCAGAACAGCGTTTTTCTGCAGCGCGGCAACGATGGGTGCCAGTGTTATCGACGGAATTTTCAGGAAACTGCTGAGGGTCGATGCGGTAACGCTCTGTTCTGCTCTTCGAAACGCGTCGCCGACGTAGTACATGATGTTTAACGCAAGTCGTTCCCGCATCGAATTCGACAGCTGCGGTTCGCGCCGGCCTATGCGCAGGTACTCAGGATTCTGTACGTAGTAAGCGAGTTGGGCGCCGATCAGCAGGACCAGCCAGTTCATATACAGCCACATCAATGTTGTGATTGCGATCGCGAAACCAGAGTAAATGAGCGCAGTACGTGACGAGGCAACGACAAAGGTCGTGAATATCATGCCCATGCTGGCCCACATGAAACCGCCGGCCAGGCCGCCAATTAGTGCGGGAACGACTCGCACATTAGTGTTGGGCATGAACATGTAGAGAAAAGTGAACACACCGGATACCAGTAGGTAGGGGGTCAGCTTGCTGGAAGCGATCAGTACCGGCCCAAGGACATTCAGATTGGTGACGTATTGGACAACGGCCGTGCTGCTAAGGGTCGCGAGCATACTGATTGCTACAACAGCAACGATTGAACCGATCAGAAGTACGACAAGGTATTCCATTACCCGACGCGCGAGCCCGCGGGCTTTCGACACGTTCCATACGTAATTAAAACTTTCCTCGATTTTCTGCACCATTGAGATGGCGGTATAGATGAACAAAGCGAGGCTGACTCCACCGAGGACGCCACCTTGTACATTGTCAACGAGGTCAATGACCTTCTGAGTAATCTCCGCTCCCTGGTCGCCGAGGGGCTCCAGAAAACCAAACAGTATTGGCTCCAGCTTGTTGTGGATTCCAAAGCCCTTGAGCACAGAGAAGCTGAAAGCAATCAGCGGCACGATGGATAATAACGTGGTGTAGACAAGGCTCATTGCGCGCAATGTCAGCTGGCCGGTAATGATGTCGCGAGCCAACGCATAACCGAATCTCAGGGTGTTGGCCAGAATTCGACCGGGCAGGCCGTGCTTCTGGAGAATGTCTCCCCAGACGAGGTCATCAAATTTTTGTTGTAGTTCTTCAAACATCGTCGTACGTCTGCAGCCCTTGCCTGTTAACCCGGATTCTGTCGGTCAGTCATTGTACATGGCCAATTCGACCTGGTCGGGACCTGCGTCACCGTGCAGCTCCGAATGTCAGGTCAGTCGCGCCAGCGCCGCCTGATACATTGCACTGGTTTTCGCGGTTATCTCGTCGGGTAATGCCGGTCCCGGAGCGGTCTTATCCCAGTCCAGCGTATCGAGATAGTCGCGTACAAACTGTTTATCAAAACTTGGCGGACTGATACCGGTCCGGTAACCCTCTACCGGCCAGAAGCGCGATGAATCCGGCGTGAGTACTTCGTCGATCAGATACAGCTTGCCATCGCCATCCAGGCCGAACTCGAATTTTGTATCGGCGATAATAATACCGCGCTCAAGTGCGTAGGCGGCTGCGCGTTCGTAAATCGCGATTGATATATTGCGCACTCGACTCGCCAGTGGCTCACCGAGCAAACCGATGACATCCTCGAAACTGATGTTCTCATCATGCTCGCCTGCTTCGGCTTTGCTCGCTGGCGTGAACATGGTTTGTGGCAACTTGTCGGCTTGCTGCAATCCTGCTGGCAGGCCGATGCCGCAAACTGCAGCAGTGTCGCAGTAGTCGCGCCAGCCGGACCCTATCAGGTAACCGCGGACTACGGCTTCGACAGGTAGAGGCTTAAGCCTTTTTACAACCAATGCACGGCCTCGCATCTGCTCGGCAACAGTCTTGTCAGTTATGACATCATCAACTGTCAATTCGGTTAGCTGGTTCTCGATGAGATCGCTCATCATGTCGAACCAGAACAATGAGATCTCGGTCAGTACCTGGCCCTTTTTCGGGATCGGGTCAGGCAGGGTTACGTCGTAGGCGGACAGTCTGTCGGACGTCACCAGCAGCAGATGATCGTCATCGACGCCATAGATATCGCGGACTTTGCCCCGCGCGACCAGCTGCAGTTCTGGAATTGATGACTCGAACATCGTGTCGGCGCCGCTCATGCGATTGAAAACCACTTGTCTTGCGTGTCAGCGGCCGATGATCCCTGTTCACAATCGACGAGGCAAGCGTTCGCGATAGGAAAGCGCTGTCGCAAACGTTAGGATTAGTCCTCGGCACACCATGAGAGTCCGCATTGTACTGGGGAAAAATCATCGGCACATTGGCCGGGCTTGCGACATTGAAGCCCGCGCTCGCGATTCTCGGCCTGTTTCTTGGTCACCAGTTTGATCGTGGCTTTGCCCGGCGTTACCAGACCTTCGAACAACAAGGAGAGAGTTTCGGGCGCTTACCTGATGAATTCGTTGCTGCGCTATTTCAGGCGATGGGTCATTTGTCGAAAGTCGATGGACGTGTCAGCGAAGACGAAATTCGCGCCGCGCGGTCCGTCATGCACCGTATTGGTCTGGGACCGGCACAGGTGCGACAGGCGATAGGCAACTTTGATGCTGGCAAGCAAGCCGGATATCCACTGCAGCAGAAAATGCGCGAGCTGCGCCGTGTCGGTGCGCGCCGTGCCGACCTTCGGCTGCTGTTCGTACGGCTGCTGCTCGAGGTGACGCTCGCCAAAGAGCGTCTGCATGCAAATGAGCGGGGTCTGATCTGGACCATCTGCAAGGAATTCGACATCGGGCGTGTCGAGCTGGCGCAACTTGAGGCCATGATTCGCGCGCAGAAGGGATTCCGCAGGTCACCAGCAGGCGATGCCGACGCAAAGCGTGTTAAAGCGGCCTATCAGGCGCTGGGCGTTGACGCCGCGGCGACCAACGATGAGGTAAAGACCGCGTATCGCCGCCTGATGAACAAGAATCACCCGGACAAAATTGCATCGTCCAAGCCCGGGGCAGAAGTCGTTGCAGAGGCTGAAAGGCGTACGCGCGAAATACGCAGTGCCTACGAGATGCTAAAAGCCCGGCGTTCGATGCGCTAGAATTGACTGACTGGCCAAAACACCTGCGGTGCAGCCAACTGCGTCCGAAGTATTCAAAAAAACTGCAAAGGAAACACTGTGACGGCACTGATCGCTCCTTCAATATTATCCGCTGATTTCGCGCACCTTGGTGATGACGTCAAGGCGGTTCTCGATGCCGGTGCCGATGTCGTGCATTTTGATGTCATGGACAACCACTTTGTACCCAACCTGACTATTGGGCCAATGATTTGTGACGCCTTGCGAAGCGACGGAGTTGAGGCGCCGATAGACGTGCACCTCATGGTTGAGCCGGTCGATCGCATCATTCCCGATTTTGCTAAAGCCGGGGCGAGCTACATCACGTTTCACCCCGAGGCGAGTCGCCACATTGATCGTTCCCTGGGGTTAATCAAAGAACAGGGCTGCAAGTCCGGTTTGGTATTTAATCCGGCGACGCCGCTGGACTGCCTGCAATACGTCCTCGACAAGATCGACATGATTCTGATCATGTCGGTAAACCCGGGCTTTGGTGGTCAGGCATTTATCCCTTCATCGTTGACCAAATTGCGCCAGGCACGACAGATTATCGATGCCAGCGGTCTGGATATTCGTCTTGAGATCGATGGCGGGGTAAGGGTAGACAATATCGGCGAGATTGCGGCGGCCGGTGCGGATACGTTTGTCGCGGGATCGGCGATATTTGGTAGCGACGATTACGCGGCGACTATTGCCGCAATGCGGTCTGAAATAGCCAAAGCGGGTTAGGGCGGACATTTCGCGCGCCTGTCGATACCACCTGTAGGAGCGGGCCATGCCCGCGATTGCCACACGGGCCAAGTCCTCGGCGTAGTGTTG
>CAZGVL010000021.1:0-39497 GCA_964528965.1 uncultured Woeseiaceae bacterium | reverse complement strand
GCGCGCATGGCGCGCTCCTACAGGTCGTGGTCGTGCGACAGACGCACGCAGTGCGCCCACAGGCTGAGTCGCTTAGCGGCGAGTCCATTGGACCCATCACCATCGACAGGAGACAACCGTAACTCGGCCCGGAGCGGTATGCATCGGCATTACCACCTGTAGAAGCGGGCCATGCCCGCGATTGCCGCAATGTCTAAGGTCTCTATGCGCTCTTGCGATTGTGGATATCGCGCGCATGGCGCGCTCCTACAGGTCGTGGTCGTGCGACAGACGCACGCAGTGCGCCCGCAGGGTGAACCGCGTAGCGGCGAGTCCATTGCACCCATCACCACCCTCAACGAAGAACCGTTACTCGGGATGCGAATGGTACGGGTTGGACTAACCACCCGTAGGAGCGGGCCATGCCCGCGATGAGATCTTGATGCTTTCGCGAAGCGTAAATGCCAAAAACTATTGTGAAATTTACAATGTGAAATTTTTGCTGTGAAATTTGATGGATTCTATCGATAGACTACATTCTGAATCTGATCGAGGAGAATACAGTGTCAAACTATTTGCGGGACATAAATTCGACAGCAGACCTGGTAGCGGCCTATGGCAGTGCCTGGGATGCCATTAGCCCCGAATCCGTTGCTCGTATGAAGGCGCAGAATCGCTTCAAGACAGGCTTGGATATCGCCAGGTACACCGCGAATATCATGCGTGACGATATGGCGCGATACGACGCAGATCCCGCTCAGTACACTCAGTCTCTCGGCTGCTGGCACGGTTTCATCGGCCAGCAAAAGATGATCTCCATCAAGAAACACTTCGGCGATACGAAAGGTCGCTACCTGTATCTTTCCGGGTGGATGGTCGCTGCGCTTCGCTCCGAGTTTGGGCCGCTGCCGGACCAGTCGATGCATGAGAAAACGACCGTGGCAGCGTTGGTTGAGGAGTTGTACACATTTCTTCGTCAGGCCGATGCACGTGAGTTAGGTGGTCTGTTTCGTCAACTGGACGCGGCGCGTTCGACGGGTGACTCAGTGGCAGAGCAGGGTGCGAAACAAAAAATAGAAGACTTTCAGACGCACGTCGTGCCGATTATCGCCGACATTGATGCGGGTTTTGGTAATGCAGAGGCGACCTACTTGCTCGCAAAGAAAATGATCGAGGCGGGTGCTTGCTGTATTCAGATCGAAAATCAGGTATCGGACGAGAAACAGTGTGGGCATCAGGACGGCAAAGTCACCGTCCCACATGAGGATTTTCTGGCCAAGATCCGCGCCGTGCGATATGCGTTTCTGGAATTGGGTGTGGATAACGGCGTAATCGTCGCTCGTACCGACTCCCTGGGTGCCGGTCTGACGAAGCAGATTGCGGTCAGCAATGAACCGGGCGACCTCGGCGATCAGTACAACTCCTTTCTTGCTGTGGAGGAAGTATTGCCGGAAGACATGAACAACGGCGATGTATTGATAAAGCAGGGCGACAAAATAGTCCGACCAAAAAGACTGCCAAGCAACCTGTTTGAATTCCGCAAGGGAACGGGTGAAGATCGCTGTGTGATGGATAGTATTGCGTCGCTGCAGCATGGCGCTGATTTATTGTGGATCGAAACAGCAAAGCCGCATATCGGCCAAATCGGCGGAATGGTCAGGCGAATTCGGGAAGTCATTCCAAACGCGAAACTGGTTTACAACAACAGCCCTTCATTCAACTGGACTCTCAATTTCCGCCAGCAGGTGTTCGATGCCTGGTCGGAAGAAGGTAAGGATGTAACGGCGTACGATCGCGATAAGCTGATGGGCGTCGAGTACGACGGCACTGACCTTGCCACTGACGCGGACGAACTGATTCGTTCATTCCAGTCAGACGCTGCGCGTGAAGCCGGTATTTTTCACCACCTGATTACCTTGCCGACCTACCACACTGCCGCTCTGTCAACAGATAATCTGGCGAAGGACTACTTCGGCGAGAAGGGCATGTTGGGCTACGTTGAAGGTGTCCAGCGTGAAGAGATTCGTCAGGGCGTTGCGTGCGTTAAACACCAGAATATGTCTGGCTCCGATATCGGAGATGATCACAAGGAGTATTTCTCCGGCGATGCGGCCCTCAAGGCGTCAGGCGAAGCGAATACGATGAATCAATTTGGGTAGCCATGGATAGTCATCATGGGTAGTCAACGTGTTCGGTGGAGGTGTTCTTGACGTTTTCAGTTTGTGATTTGTGCGACCTTCATGAGCCTGATATTCAGGTCGCCGAATCCATTTTTCAAAACTATGGTGGAAGAACTGTTTTCGGCGGCGAGGTCGTGACTGTCGGGTGTTTTGAGGACAACTCCATCGTCAAGGACTTGGTGGCCACGCCGGGCAATGACAAGGTGCTCGTCGTTGACGGTGGTGGATCATTGCAACGCTCATTACTCGGTGACCAACTGGCTGCCAAAGCCGCCGAAAACGGATGGTCAGGAATTATTATTCATGGCGCTGTCCGTGATATTGAAGTGATCGCTGAGATCGATATTGGCGTGAAAGCGCTCAATTCCATTCCTCTCAAGACCGAGAAACGAGGAGTGGGAGACAGCAACATTCCCGTCAGATTTGCCGGTGTCACTTTTTCGCCAGGCACCTACGTATATGCCGACCTCAATGGAATAATTGTCAGCCACAAGCAGCTTGTCCAGACTTGACTGACTGTCCGTTTTCTCTTTCTTAAATCGCATGAATGATGGTTTCGACGGAATATGCAGAATCGAACTTCCGCATTGCACCTCACAGACGACACACGGGATGCATCGAAGTCCGACATGCACCGGAGCCCCTGACGCTCGTCACCGCGGGATTCTTTTCGCTGTTACAATACTCCCATGAGATTCGCTGAGGTATTTCTTCGTTTGGGATCTGCGCTGGTTGCGTGGATGATGATGTATGCCTATTTTCTTTGGCTGGCTGCGGTCTATGTTGTCGCGTGCGGCGCCGACGGTGATGAAATGCATCGCTTATTGCTGGGTCTTGCTCCGTTTGTCTGCGGTTTCTCGTTTGCGCTTCAATTGACCCGCCATTTCCCCGATATTCACAGCATACTCCGGTGGCTTGGCGTGCCGTTGCTCTTGTTGTTGCCTTTCGCATTGCGCAGTGTTTGGACGATATTTCAAACCGTCAATCTGCGCTCGGCCGCAATCTGCGAATCCGGCGAGCCAACGATCTGGCAGTCACTTTGGGCACCAATTCAGATACTCACTCTGCTGCTGCTTTCCTGGATGATCGTGAAAATCTGGCTTGACGTCAGAACGGACAAAGCCACTCACTCAGAAACAGTAGCTTGACCCACGAACCAGACACCTGAGATAGTGGGCAAAGAATGAATGGGTCGTTTGC
The DNA here is from genome assembly GCA_964528965.1 of uncultured Woeseiaceae bacterium. GTDB lineage: Bacteria > Pseudomonadota > Gammaproteobacteria > Steroidobacterales > Woeseiaceae > UBA1847. The sequence continues at coordinate 36,138 of CAZGVL010000021.1, read as the reverse complement.
GCGTGAGAGACCGAGTCTGGTCTAAAACAAAAAAATATATGGGGAACAGAGTATGTCCATGATGTCAGAGTTCAAAGCCTTTGCAATGAAGGGCAATGTTGTAGATATGGCCGTCGGTATAGTGATTGGCGGTGCTTTCGGCAAGATCGTTTCGTCGTTTGTCGCTGACGTTCTGATGCCGCCGATAGGGCTGATGTTGGGTAATGTCGATTTTTCCGATCTCGCGGTTACTCTACAGGCGGCGAGCGAAGGCGGAGAAGCGGTGCTGATCAAATACGGCTTGTTTATTCAAACGGTTGTTGATTTCATTATTATCGCCTTCGCAATTTTTATGGTCGTCAAAGCGATGAACAGCATGCAGAAGAAAGAGGAAGCAGCACCTGCCGCACCGCCAGCGCCGAGCAAAGAAGAAGCCTTGCTCACTGAAATAAGGGACGCATTGCGCGTTAAATAACCGCAACTGCACTTTCAAAAAAAAAGCCGGTCTGCGTTCAGACCGGCCTTTTTCTTTTCAGGTGCAGCGTTAGTAGCTAGTCGAGCGGAATCTTTATTTTTTGACCCGGGTATATCTTGTTCGGATCAGGGATCAACTCTTTGTTTGCGGCATGAATTCGCGTATACAAAGAAGCATTGCCATAGAATTTCTTGGCAATTGCTCCCAGCGTATCGCCGCTAACGATCTCATAAAACTCCACTTTTTCCTTTTCCTCTTCCGCAGGTTCGGGAAAATTCAGGTCGTCCGCAACAATTTTTTCAACACCTTTTACATCACCGACGATTAACAGGGCCGACGTGCGAGTTGCCTCATTCGAACAGTCACCACAGATCGTTGCCACACCATCGTCGAACTTAACATCCAGGTTTTTTATTCCCGAGAGCTTTACGTCCAGGTGCTGTTTGATGTTGTCAGCAGCCTCATCGTCAGTATCGAACAATTGTCTACCGACATCCTTTGCGAAATCAAATAGTCCCATCAGGTACTCCTTGGTTCATAACTGTGGTGAGAGTCGCGGTCACACCGCCTTGATATGCCTTCGGAATCAGACCTAGGTCTGGTCGTCAATCGCAGCATCTGGAGCAGATCGTCCTACGCTACCAATACCGTTGTCGCGCCCGGACTCGGACTCGTAGCTTTCGCTTGTGCCGATAACCTGCCCATTGGTTGACTTCAGGTTGAAACGGAACTTGCCGCTGTTAGTCGTTTTCTTCTCAAAACACTTTTCGTCGGTGCAGTTCTTTTTCACGGACTCAATGCCGTTGGTGCAACCTGCCTTGGAGCTGTAGCCCTCGCTGGCGAGGATGGCCTCACCATTGCCAGCTTTCAGTCGGAAACGAAATTCACCCGCTTTATCTTTATAACACTCAAATTTTCCAGCCATCGATATATCCTCTTGTTGGCAGTTTCTTACTAGTCGTTCAATATAAAGGTCACCTTCATGGTGACTCGATACTCGGTAACATCGCCGTCCTTAACAACGACTTTTTGTTCCTTTACCCATGCGCCTTCGACGTTTTTGATCGTTTTGCTGAAGCGCTTAATGCCTTTGCGAACCGCGTCCTCAAAGCCTTTGCTTGAGGATGCGGATATTTCTGTGGTTCTTGCAATGCTCATAATAACTCCTCTCTGGAAAAGTTGCGGAAAATAGTACCAAGCTGTGTCTCTACAAAAAAGCAGGGGCACCGTCAGGCAGGGAGTTTCCATTTATTGATTTTAGTAGTACAACAAATTACACATCGGGATTGACTTGAAAGCAATAGACAAACCAATCATTGATCGTTCGCTAATAATTGCGCAGTCACTGAGTCCTCATGTGGTTCGAATAACACTGTTTGCTTCAAACAAAAAATTCGCGAAAGCGTTTCGAATTTCGGACTCATCTGGTTGGCAAAGATTATAACAAAATGGCCGCTCGTCTACCATCGCCACACGAAGCCGGCAAGCACGGCCTCAGGGACTTCGATCTTCGCTATTTGCCAACCCCAGACAGTACTCTGGCAATGTATCCAATCGTCGCGTGGGCGGCAGAAAGCGACCATCTGTTCCGATAAATATCGCAGTTCCTTGTAGGAGTGGGCCATGCCCGCGAGGAGGTTTTGCGATTGTGGATATCGCGCGCATGTCGCGCTCCTGCGCTGAGGAGTGGTCGCTTCCACGATGGGGCCGCAGATTTCGGAGGTCAGTCAGCCACGAGCAGCACGACAGACAGTGCGGGTAAGGACACTTTTTTGGGCCCCAACATCGCTCCATCGCAGGTCGAGAATGCAACTCGCCAGGCACCGATCGCGTCGACCGTCGGAATCCGAAAGTTAATCGGCTCCTCAGTGCGGTTTATGAGTTTTGCAACTGCGTTGGTTGCCGCCCCAGCCCTGCCTTCGTAAACGATCATGCCTATCGCTTTGGTTGAAGCCCATTTGTGATCCTGAATTGGGCGACCATCGGCATTGAACCAGTTGATTTCAATAATATTGCGGCCCACCTCAAGCGTGCCGTGAAGATACTCTGCAAGATGTATCAATGGCGTTTCGCGGCGCAGCCACATGAGCTCCCGAACCTGGTCGGTGAATGCTGGATCGGACTCGAGATCTTTCCAATCCAGCCAGCCGGTCGGATTATCCTGCGCATAGGCGTTGTTGTTGCCACCCTGCGAATTGCCAAATTCGTCGCCACTGAGAATCAATGGCGTTCCCTGAGACAGCAGCAATGTCGCTAGCATGTTGAGGCGTTGTCGGCGGCGCAATGCATTGACCGCGGCGTCGTCAGTCTTTCCTTCCACTCCGTGATTGTAGCTGAAGTTATGCGCATGCCCGTCCCGGTTTTCTTCCCCATTTGCCTCATTGTGACGAAGTTCATAACTGACAGCGTCGGCCAGGGTGTATCCGTCGTGGCTGGTAATGAAGTTGACGCTTGCAGTCGGCGAACGCCCGTTCTGGTCGAAAATATCGGCGGAGCCACGGATTCTGTTTGCGAACTCGCCACTGGTGCCGTGGTCGCCGCGCCAAAATCGCCGTACCGAGTCGCGATACCGGTCGTTCCATTCCGTCCATTGAATCGGGAATTGGCCCAACTGATATCCGCCGGGGCCCGGATCCCAGGGTTCTGCAATAAGTTTGGCACTGCATAGCTCCGCATGACCACCGATTTGGCGAATTAGCGGATGGTCTTTGCTAAATCCATGTGCATGGCGGCCCAGAATGGTGGTCAGGTCGAAGCGAAAACCATCAACGCCCATTTGCCTATGCCAATAACGCAGACTGTCGATAACAAGCTGTTGAACCTGCGGGCTATCAGCATCAAGTGTGTTGCCGCAACCTGTATCGTTGATCAGGCTCGCCGGGTCATCCGCTTGCGTTCTGTAGTAGGAAAGATTGTCGAGACCGCGAAGGCTGATGCTCGGTCCGAGCTGGCCGCCTTCCCCGGTGTGGTTGTAGACTACGTCGAGAATAACCTCAAGGCCCTGGTCGTGAATCGCGCGAACCATATCCCTGAATTCGCCAATCGCATCAACCTGCGAGTATCGCGGTGCTGGCGCGAAAAACGCGATTGAGTTGTAGCCCCAGTAATTGCGTAGTTTCTTTTCTGCCAGATGTTGTTCATCGATAAACGCGTGCACAGGCATCAGCTCAACTGACGTAATGCCCAGGGATTTTATGTGCGACAGAACGTCCTTGTTGCGCATACCACTAAACGTGCCTCGTTCCGCTGTTGAGACGGCGGGGTGCTGCATGGTGTAACCGCGTACGTTTGTTTCGTAGAAGATCGTTTCGGACCAAGGTATACGAGGGCCCTGTGGCAGCGCATCGAGCGGGCCGCAAACAACTCCCTTCGGGATGTAAGCGGCACTATCTTCAGTACTCATCTCGAGTGTATGCAGGTTGCCGTCCTGCACATAATCGAAGACGGCGCTGGTCCAGATAAAGTCACCATCGATAGCGCGTGCATATGGATCAATCAGCAACTTTGCCGGGTTGCAGCGAAGACCTTCCTGTGGCGCATACGGGCCATGAACTCGGTAGCCGTACCGCTGCCCAGACTCGCACTTCGGCAGATAGCCGTGCCAGATTCCATCGCTGCACTCGGGCAGAAAAACCTTCGTCGTCGAATGACCCGCAGAATCAAACAGGCACAGCTCGACGCGTGTTGCCACTGACGAGAAGACCGCAAAGTTGGTTCCGCCGGCGTCGACCGTTGCGCCGAGCGGGGTAGGACTGCCAGCTTGCATCATCTTTCAGGCAGACTTATCGGGTCCAGCTTCCAGATGTCATCGTTGTAATCCCGCATCGTACGATCGGTGGAAAAACGGCCAGATGCAGCGGTATTCAGAATACTCAAGGTCGTCCAACGCTCATGGTCTTTGTACGCCTCACCGACAAGCTCTTGCGTATCGACAAAGCTGCGAAAGTCCGCTGCAGTCATCCAGGGATCAGCAGGTTCACGAATAGACTGTATGACAGCATCGAAAACGCTGGGTTCGAAGCGGTTAAAATGGCCGCTGTCGAGCAAGTCCATTACGCGGCTAAAATCGTCATCGGCCTCAATGATTGCTTGCGGATCATAGCGTCCCTGTAATTCACTGATCTCGTCGACGTTCAGGCCGAACAGGAAGAAGTTCTCGTCGCCGACAGCCTCGCGAATTTCAACATTGGCCCCGTCAAGCGTACCGATCGTAATCGCCCCATTCATCATGAACTTCATGTTGCCCGTTCCTGATGCTTCCTTTCCCGCTGTAGATATTTGCTCAGATAGATCTGCAGCCGGGCAAATCAACTCCATCGCTGACACGTTGTAATCGGGATAGAAGACAAGACTCAGTCGGTTTTCCATGGCGGGATCCGAGTTGATTACTCGTGCCACGTTATTAATGAATTTGATAATGCCTTTGGCCATGACATATCCCGGCGCCGCCTTGCCGCCCAGAATGATGGCACGAGGCGGCAGGTCACCGCCGTCGCCGCGACGAATTCGGTCATAAAGGTGAATCGCATGCAAAGCATTCAGCAATTGTCGTTTGTATTCGTGTATTCGCTTGACCTGTACGTCAAACAGCATTTCCGTCCCGACTTGTATTCCTGTCGCGGTTTCGATCGCTTTCGCAAGCCGGTGCTTGTTAGCAGCCTTGATTTCACGCCAGTTAGTTCGAAATGATTTGTCATCAACATATTGGCTCAATCCGGACAGCTCATCCAAATTGGTTACCCAGGTCGAACCGAGGTGTGCCGTAATCAGCTTCGCTAGCTCAGGGTTGCAAGCGGCAAGCCATCGACGTTGCGTCACGCCATTGGTCTTGTTGTTGAACTTGTCTGGCCAGAGGTCCGCAAAATCACGGAAAAGACCCTCTACCAGCAATTTCGAATGTAATTCGGCGACACCGTTCACTGAGAAGCTGCCCACAATAGCCAGGTAGGCCATGCGAATCATTGGTTGGCTGCCTTCCTGAATCAATGACATGCGTCGAATACGATCGCTATCGCCAGGCCAGCGCTGGCCTATTTCAACGATGAATCGAGCGTTTATCTCGTAAATAATGTCCAGCAGGCGCGGCAGAAGGTTGCGGAACATTGTGACCGGCCACATTTCCAGCGCTTCAGGTAGCAGGGTGTGATTTGTGTAAGCCATCGTGCTCTGGGTGATTTCCCAGGCCTCGTCCCAGCTCAGCTGATATTCATCGATCAGCAATCGCATCACCTCAGCGACCGCAATGGCGGGGTGTGTGTCGTTTAGCTGAAAGCAATTCTTCTCTGCGAACTGACTGAAATCGTTGCCATGATGTTCGCACCAGTCACGAAAGGTATCTTGCAGGCTGGCTGATGCGAGAAAGTACTGCTGCCGCAAGCGAAGCTCCTGACCATTTTCTGTTGCGGCGTTTGGATACAGCACCATCGTGATGTTCTCTGCCGCATTCTTGGATGCCACCGCATCGACATAACTGCCTGCATTAAACTCTTCGAGATCGAACGCGTCCGTCGCCGCGGCCGACCAGAGACGCAATGTGTTCACAATGCCGTTTCGATATCCTGGAACAGGAACGTCGTACGGAATGGCAAACACATCGTTCGTGTCGACCCATTCATAGTGCGTTTCGCCATTGGGATCGTTAACCAAGTAGCTGCGCCCGCCAAACTTGACAGTTTGTGAGTACTCGATGCGTTCGATCTCCCACGGGAAACCTTCTCGCAGCCACGCATCGGGCTCCTCAATCTGAAAACCGTTCTCAATGTGCTGATGGAACATGCCGTATTGATAGCGAATGCCATAGCCCATGACCGGCAACCCCAGAGTTGCACAGCTGTCCAGAAAGCAGGCGGCAAGGCGACCAAGTCCACCGTTACCAAGGCCGGCATCATGCTCTCGCTCGCAGACGTCTTCCAGTTCCAGCCCCAGGCGGCTCAGCGCTATTTCTGTTTCCGATTCAATATCCAGATTCAGCAGCGCGTTGCGCAGCAGGCGCCCCATCAGGAACTCGAGCGACATATACGCAACCCGACGATGGTCGGATCGTTCGACCGCCATACGAGTCTTACCCCAACGCTCCATCAGTCGATCGCGCGCCGCATAAACAACGGCTTGATACAGGAACGGCGATTGGGTGCGAATCGTCCGCCGTCCGAGCATGCGGCCGAAGTAGTGCGTGAAGTCGCGCAAGATCGCGTCTGCGGTCATGGGCAATTCCGGCGCCTGCAGTATCTCCATATCACCGGCGCTGGCGGGTTTGTCGAACCTGGCTGTCATCGAGCAGTCTCCATCGGGTGTTTCATCATTAATCTGGTTTTAGCAATACAGTAGCGAGTGGGGGTAGGGTCAAACACAGCGAACGTGGCTTGCCATGGCTGGCTACGTCATCATTGCGGATACTGGTGTTGCTAATGCCGCTGCCACTGTATTTCTTGTCATCGGTATTGAGTACTTCATGGTAAGTGTTGTGGTCGTTGATTCCGATACGATAGTCGTGTCGGACAACAGGTGTAAAATTGCTGATACAGACGATCGAGTTGCCAGCGCTATCGCGGCGAATCCATGACAGTACGCTATTGGCGCTGTCGCCCCAGTCAATCCACTCGAAGCCATCGGCTGCAAAATCGATCTCGTACAAAGCCGGCGTATTGCGATAAAGATGATTCAAGTCCCGGACCAGGCTCTGCACGCCACTATGATTCGGGTAGTCCAGCAAATTCCAGTCCAGCGACTGGTCGTGATTCCACTCCTGGTGCTGAGCAATCTCGGCTCCCATGAACAGTAATTTCTTGCCCGGGTGTGCATACATGTTGGCGAAGTACGCGCGCAAGTTCGCGAACTTGTTCCAGTCATCACCGGGCATGCGGCCGAGAAGTGAGTGCTTTCCGTGGACAACTTCATCGTGCGACAACGGCAGGATGAAGTTTTCATCGAACGCGTAGACCAATCCAAAGGACATTTTATCGTGGTGATATTTACGATTAACTGAATCCTCTGACATGTAGGCCAGAGAGTCATTCATCCAACCCATATTCCACTTATAAGTGAAACCCAGACCGCCATGCTCAACCGGGCGTGAGACGCCTGGCCACGCAGTCGATTCCTCGGCATACGAGGTAGCACCGTGCGCATGAATTTCTTTGTTCAGATTGCGAAGAAATTCAACGGCTTCAAGGTTCTCATTTCCGCCGTGCTCGTTCGCTAGCCACTCGCCATCTTCACGCGAATAATTGAGATACAGCATTGATGCGACTGCATCGACGCGCATCCCATCAATATGAAATTCGTCTATCCAGTACAGCGCGTTGCCGACAAGATAGTTAACGACTTCTCTACGCCCCAGGTTAAATATCAGCGTGCCCCAATCAGCATGCTCTCCCTTGCGCGGGTCTGCATGTTCGTACAATGCCGTGCCGTCAAACTGACGCAGGCCATGCTCATCGCGCGGGAAATGTGCTGGAACCCAATCGATTATCACGTTCAGACCCGCCTTGTGACAGCAGTCGACGAAGAAGCGGAAATCGTCTGGATCGCCGAAGCGCTGGGTAGGCGCGTACATTCCTATTGGCTGATAGCCCCAGGAACCGTCAAACGGGTGCTCTGTTATCGGCAACAACTCAATGTGCGTGAAACCCATGTCGGTGACGTACTCGACCAGCTCCACTGCGAGTTCACGATAGCTTAGATAGCGACTTCCGTCTTCGACCTTGCGTTTCCAAGAGCCCAGATGGACCTCATAGATGCTAATGGGTTGATCGAGCCTCGGAACCACGCTCCGTTGCTGCATCCACTCGTCATCCTGCCACTCGTAGCCACTGTCATAAACGATTGACGCGTTGCCCGGCGGTGGTTCGTGAAAATTGCTGAATGGGTCCGTCTTGAACGGCAGTAGATTTCCGTTCTGATCCAGCATTTCGTATTTGTATTTCGCGCCGGCCGCGACATCGGGAATAAAGATTTCCCAAATGCCATTGGCCGGGTGCAGGCGCATGACGTGGCGCCGACCGTCCCAGTCATTGAAGTCGCCAATCACGCTCAGTCGCGATGCATTCGGTGCCCAGACGGCAAAACGAGTGCCAGTCACGCCTGCGACCGTCATTGGGTGCGAGCCGAGCTTGCTGTAGATGTTCTTGTCGGACCCTTCTCCCAGCAGATAGAGATCGAGGTCACCGAGCGTAGGCGGAAACCGGTAGCAATCTTCGAATTCCTGCTGCGCTCCGTCGCTGGTCGTTACTCGTAGACGATAACTGCGCTTGCGCGGCGGCATCTCGGCGCTAAAAATGCCGGCCGCATGTACGCGCTCCATTTGTGACAACACTTCATCATTTGCACCGATAAGCTCAACGCTTTGCGCTTGCGGTTGCATCGTTCGCACGATTCGCGCTCCACCGGCTTGATGTAGGCCAAGGACAGCGTACGGATCACTGTGTTGGCCTTTCGCCAATGCACTGAACGCGTTCTTGTGGCGCTTCTTGTCGTCAGTCGGCAAGGTCATATAGTTTCCCAATCGTTTGTTGCGCTGACGTCGGCCAGTCGAATCGTGCAGCAGCGGCATTCTTGCCGATCTCGCGCCAAAGTTCTTCGTAGTTGGTTTTGACCTGCAAGGCACGGCTTACGGTCGCAACAAAATTCTCGGCTTGTTCCGCTGAAGAATCCCCACCGAATACAAAACCGTTGCTGCCGTTATGCACGGTATCCTTCAGTCCACCAACGCCATGCACGACACAGAGTTGGCCAGCACGCATCGCCAGCATCTGACTGATGCCACACGGCTCAAAACTTGAAGGCATGAGGAATAGATCTCCAGAACGATACAGCGCGTCAGACAGAGGATCAGAGTAGCCGCGCAAGAAGATGAAATTGCTGGCGCGGCTCGATAGTTCGCGAATCTGCTCCTCGTACTGGCTTTCTCCGCTGCCTACAATGATAAGTACGCCCTGTGCGCCTATAGCATCGAGTACATGTTCAAGTGCAGTCCTGCCATCGGACAGATTCTCGAGGTAAAGGCTGACTTTCTGTGCGACAAGTCGGCCAATACTGATAACAACGTGATCAGGCCGGCGCTTTGGTAGAGCATCGAGTCGCCGGGCGGCGAGTTCTGCAAAGCTGCTATCGTCGTCGCGATGCTGCCACTTGATTGCCTGAACTTTTGCCAGTGTGACCAATCGCTGCCATCCGGGCCGTCGGCCTTTCGCTCGCGGATATTCGCAGCCATTGAGGATACCGACCAGGCGCCCCTCAGAATCCGCTGCACGCAGATCGTCTTCGAGACCTTCGCCACCGATAAAGCCACAGCTCGGATCACTCGGCAGTTGAATCTCGCCTGCATAGGTTGGCGACACAGTACTGATGCCGTCGGCAAGGCGAATCGCCGCAGCCATGGGATTGACGCAATCCGTATAACGCGCATCGCGAACCGTCTCATAATCATAGTTCAGATTCGGATACCAGGCTGCGAGCGACGATTCGTGGCCCGTCAGCGGTCTAATCCCCTGGTAGGCGAGATTGTGAATCGTGAATACGGTGCGCACTGTGCGCAGGCGCTCAAAGCGAGCCGAGTACTGACGTAAGAAAAAATAAAATGCGGCGTGCCAATCGTGCAGATGCACTGCGACGGGCAGTTCGTCCAGTTGATTGATCCAGGTTGCCGCGGCCGCGCAAAACAAAGCGAATTTGCTGGCGTCGGTTGCAAACGGCTGCGATGCGTCATCGCTGCAGTAGATTTTCCCCGATCCCTGCGGTGAAAACAGAGGGTGCTCGAACACGATGCATTTAACATGACCGTTGGCGCCGGGAATTTCAAACACGTCGACCGCCAGCGTGTTGCCGCCGAACTCAACGTTCAACGTATCAATGTGCGTAGCGTCATCCAGCCGACTAAACATTCCGTAGGATGGAGTGACTACGGTTGCTTGCCAGCCTGTACTGGAGAGGGCAACTGGCAAGTCACGGATAATATCGCCAACGCCGCCGACTTTGCCGGCAGGCAGCGCACCGTTCTCCGCGGCAACGAATATGACTCGTTTGTTGTCGATGAGAATAGGCTCGAATTAACGCGTGAAGTGCAATTGCTGACCGAGCATATCAGGAGTTACGAGAGTCAGTCCGCTGTCGGTGACACGAAAGCCGCGCGCACGATCCGCTTTTGCGTCCTCGCCAATGACCGTATCGGATTCGATAATGCAGCCCTTATCGATAATTGCACGGTGAATTCTACAGCGCTCGCCAATTACAACGTTCGGCAATACAACAGAATCAGTTATTTTGCTATAGGAGTGAATGGCAACATTAGAGAACACTACGGACTTATTAACGTGCGCTCCTGAAATGACGCAGCCGCCCGAAACCATAGATTGGATTGCCTCGCCACGACGGTCTGGCTCGTCAAACACAAATTTTGCTGGCGGTGACTGCGCCTGGTGCGTGAAGATCGGCCAGACGTCATCATAAATATTGAGTTGCGGCGTCACGGATATTAATTCCATGTTGGCTTCCCAGAATGCGTCAAGAGTACCGACGTCGCGCCAATAGGCCTGTTCCCCCGTTTTCTCGTCGCGAAATGGAAACGCGTAGATCTGGTAGTCGTCGATGATCGCGGGAATCACATTCCGCCCAAAGTCGTGTTGAGTTCCAGGCGTGTCCGCGTCCTTGATGACCTGCTCGTAAAGAAATTCCGTATTGAAGAGGTAGTTGCCCATCGATGCGAGGCAAACTCCTGGTTTGCCCGGAATCGGCCGCGGGTTTTCGGGTTTCTCAGAAAAACCGATAACGCGCCCGGTTTCGTCGACGCTAATTACGCCGAATTCTCCAGCCGCTTCCTCTATAGGCATTTCAATACAACAAACCGACATATCGGCATTCTTCTCGACGTGTGCCGCGAGGAACGTACCGTAATCCATTTTGTAGACGTGATCACCCGCAAGGACCAGCACAAAACGCGGGTTGTGTGTCCGAACGATATCGAGATTTTGATAAACTGCGTCAGCTGTACCGCGATACCACTCACCACCGATACGCTGGGATGCCGGCAGTATTTCAACAAATTCGCGATTGCCAGCCTGGAACCATGACCAGCCGTTCACAAGGTGGCGTATCAACGAGTGGGCCTTGTACTGGGTTAACACGCCCATCCGACGAATGCCGGAATTAAGGCAATTGGAAAGCGGGAAATCGATAATGCGGAACTTACCGCCAAAATGCAGGCCGGGTTTGGCGCGCCAGGAGGTCAGCTCGAACAGGCGCGAGCCCTGACCACCAGCGAGAATCAAGGCCAACGTGTCGCGGGTCAGGCGACTGATAAATCGTGCATCTTCCTTCTTACTGGCGTCTGGCATTGGTCAACTCACATGATAGTTTTGGATGGGCTGAGTATATCGCGCTCATTCGGTCAATGGCGCGCGAATTTCCTTGTCTGTGCGACCGACTTAGGCGTCGCTGCTGCGACCCGAGCTGGCCACCATTGCGGCGACCTGCGTATTCAGTTCGTCCGTCAACTGTGATTCGCGAATTCGCCAACGCCAGTTGTCGCTGGATGTGCCCGGTATGTTAAATCGTGCTTCGGATCCGAGCCCTAAATAATCCTGCATCGGAGCGATTGCGAGCCTGGCGTTCGTTGAAAACGCGGTCCGGATCAAGTCATTGTGAATGGTTTCAGGCGTGCCCTTTGTAATTCGCAATGCAGTTTCCTGGGTTGAGCGGATCGTTTCTTCGCTGCGCAGATCATCCGGGCTACCGAGAAACCAGCCAAGGGTCGTGTCATTGTCATGTGTGCCTGTGTAACAGACGCTGTTTTCGTCGATGCCAGTTATGTCGAATCCCTCGTCGCAAACATCGAATTGCAACACGCGCATGCCGGGCATTTGGTAGCGATGACGCAGGGCATCAACTTCAGGAGTGATGACGCCCAAATCTTCCGCAACGATAGGCAAGTATCCAAACGCATTTTGCATGGCCTCAAAAATTGCGGCACCGGGACCCGGCTCCCATGAGCCAATGCGCGCAGTGGCAGAATCAGCCGGGACAGACCAGTAAGCCTCAAACCCCCGGAAATGATCGATTCGGACAATGTCCACCAGATTGGTCGACGCCCGCAGGCGGTCAATCCACCAACGGTAACCATCGGCGGCATGCACGTCCCACGCATACAGGGGGTTGCCCCAAAGCTGTCCATCTTCGCTGAAGTAATCTGGCGGCACGCCAGCCACGTACTCCGGTCGTCCATCACGATCAATCAACAGAATTCCTGGATTCGCCCATGCATCGGAACTGTCGAGGGCGATATAGATCGGCATATCTCCAAACAACGTTACGCCGTGCTGATGCGCGTAGTCTTTGAGTTGCTGCCACTGGCGGTCAAACAGGAACTGGATGATTTTAATCGACTCGATTTGCGCCGCGGCCGTTGTTTCCAGTTCACGTATAGCGTCCTTGTCCCGATGCACATACCTGGGCGCCCAGGTGGGCCAGGGTTGCTCGTTGTGCTGAGTCTTGAGGATTCGAAACAGTGCGTAGTCGTGCAGCCATTTTGCATCATGCTGCTTGCCGAATTGTTCATAGGCTGATTGCAGAGTTTCGTCCGCAAGACCCAAAAATCGACTTGCGGCCAGCGAGAGCAAGCGACTCTTGATGGGAATCAACGCTCCGTAATCCACAAAGCCCTCGGGCAGCGACTTGAGATCCTGCACTTCCTCGTCTGAAAGCAGGCCCATTTCAATCAGGCTGCCAATATCAATCAGTAGTTCATTGCCGGCAAAGGTTGATAGCGGTTGATACGGCGAATCGCCATAAGCCGTTGGCCCGGTTGGTAAAAACTGCCAGACACCGAGCCGCATTTGCTGCATCGTGTCGATAAAGCGCCGTGCCTTGCGGCCGATCTCGCCAATGCCATAGGGCCCGGCAAGAGAAGTAATATGCAGGCCCACACCAGCTTGCTTGCCGGCTCGCATAAGCTCAGTTTTATTCTTATCAGTCATAACTCGCTTTTCTTGTGGGTGCCGTCTCGGCTTCCCCTGTTATTGTCATCAGGCGACTAAGCCATTGAGTTAATCGATCTTTCGCCTGGAAGTCTGACTCAGGCTAAAGCTGTTCGACGGCTAAGCCGCCTGAATCGCCGTCTTGCTACGTCGCAGCATGCCGACTGCGGCGTCTCCGAGGGCGAGTGCCAGCGCTACGTGCAGCGCATCGAGCAGGGCGAGTTGTGCCAGCCTTGAGCTCATCGGGGTGTAGACGCTGGTGTCCTCAAAGGCCACGTACGGGAACAAAATATCGGCCTCATTCGCGAGGGATGACGCCGGGTCAGTCACCGCTATTACGACCGCGCCGCAGTCGCGGGCGAGGCGGGCCGCACGAGCCAGTTCGCTCCATCGGCCGGTGTGCGACGTAATAATCATGACATCGCCCGCTTGTGCGATCGCTGCGAACTGCAATATTTTTGGAACGTTGGTCAGTGTAGAGCAGGGAATGCCAAGGCGAAAAAACTTATGGCAGGCATCATCGGCGACGTGTCCGGAGGCGCCGAGCCCGGCGAACGCCAGTTGGCGCGCATTTTTCATTACATCGACTGCAGTATCCGTCGGCATTGACGACATCTGTGACCGCAGCTCTATGAGTGACTGGATCGAAGAGTCCATGACTTTTGTCACAGCGTCTGAGGTGGCATCATCGGCGCTCACAGCGCGATGCACGTAGGTGACCGGCTGGCTAAGTGCTTCGGTCAGGCGTATCGCCAGCTCGCGGAATCCGCTCAGTCCTATGTGCCGGCAAAATCGGATGACGGTCGGCTCGCTGGCGCCGGTTTGCCGGGAAACCTCGGCGAGCGTCGCGCTGGCGGCCTGTTTGGGATGCGCCAGAAGCCATTGGGCCACCCGCTGCTGCGTGGGGCTCAGGTCGGGCATTAGTTCTTCAATGCGTTTTAGCATGTAGTAAAACTACAAGAAAAGACGAAGAATATCTAGCAAAACTAGCAATTCTTGGTTGGTACGTAGTAAAATTTCACAAATCTTGAGGGAATCTCAATGGCACAACTACTTCCGGTCGATGCTTTCGACCTGATTATCTTTGGCGGCACGGGTGACCTGGCAATGCGCAAGCTGTTGCCGGCGCTATACCACCGTGATCGCGATGGGCAATTTACCAGTGACAGTCGAATTGTAGCGACCGGGCGCAGTGAATTTGGTCGGGACGAATATCTGCAGCTTGTCGAAGAGTCGCTGCGATCAAATCTTCGCGATGGTGATTTCGACGATGATCACTGGCAGACATTTAAAGAGCGGGTTCAATATGTTCACGCCGATGCTCTGGCGCATGACCAGTGGCAGGAACTCTGCGAAGTTCTCAGTGCTGGTGCGGACAGAGTTCGGGTCGTGTATCTGGCGACGGCTCCGAGTCTTTTTGGCTCAATATCAAATGGGTTGAAGGCGAACGGTCTTATAACTTCTGATAGCCGCATTGTTCTTGAGAAACCCCTTGGACGTGATTTCGAATCGGCGCGGGCAATAAACGATGAAGTCGGCTCATGTTTCACTGAGAACCAGATCTACCGTATTGACCATTATCTCGGCAAAGAGACGGTGCAGAACTTGCTGGCACTTCGCTTCGGCAATTCGTTGTTTGAGCCGTTATGGCGACGTGGTTCGATTGATCATGTGCAGATTACTGTCGCCGAGGATCTTGGCGTCGGCGGGCGAATTGATTTCTACGATGGCACGGGCGCGCTGCGCGATATGGTGCAGAACCACATATTGCAACTGGTGTGCCTGGTAGCTATGGAAGCCCCTAGTAGCTTGCATCATGACGCGGTTCGCGATGAGAAGATCAAAGTGCTGCGTGCTCTAAGACCGATCACAGCAGAATCAGCCAAGGCCAAAACGGTTCGCGGCCAGTACACAGCAGGGAGTGTGCAGGGCGAGGCTGTACCCGGATATAGTGAGGAACTCGACGGTAAGACAAGCAGCACGGAAACATTCGTTGCTCTTGCTGTGGAAATTGATAACTGGCGTTGGTCAAACGTGCCGTTCTACTTACGTACAGGCAAACGTCTCAAGAACAAACAATCTGAAATTATTGTGCAGTTTCAGGACGTGCCGCATTCGATTTTTCCCGAGCAGTCCTACGACGTATCGCCGAATCGCCTCAAGATTCTCTTGCAGCCGGACGAGGGAGTGCAATTGTCCCTGATGGCAAAGGAGCCGGGCCCAGGCGGATTTAATCTTCGGCCAGTTTCGCTGGACTTGAGCTTTGAAGAGACGTTTGGCATTCGCTATCCCGACGCGTACGAGCGTTTGTTGATGGAAGTGCTGCGAGGTAACCCGGCCTTGTTTATGCGTCGCGACGAAGTTGAAGCGGCCTGGGTCTGGATTGACGGCATTATTGCCGGTTGGGAACAGTCAAAACAAAAGGTCGAGCCGTATGTGGCCGGTTCATGGGGGCCAACGGCCGCATCACTTATGCTGGATCGCGATGGACGCGGCTGGCAATCGGATAACTAATGGAAAATTTCTTTGATAGTCGCGAGCAGGCTTCCGTTGCTGCCGCCAAATTCATCGCGAATGCACTGACAAATCGACTTGCTTCGCAGCCTGAGGCCGCCCTGGTCGTTGGTGGCGGAACATCACCGGGTCGATGCTTTACCGAATTGTCGAATACGCCGCTGGACTGGGAGCGGGTTCACGTTGTCCTGAGCGACGAACGATGGGTCTCCGAGCAGGATGATTCCAGCAATACGAAACTCGTGCGTGAGACTCTTATTCAGGCGGAAGCGGCTGCGGCTCGATTGTTGCCCATTTACGATCCGCTCGCTTCGATCGAAGACCGCTGTGATTCACTGCAGGATATTATTCCATTTCTCGCATTCCCGTTCGCGTGTTCGATGGTGGGTATGGGAGAAGACGGGCATTTTGCGTCGCTGTTTCCAGATGCGGACAATCTTGCTGCAGGACTCGATGTCGACGGCAGCAAGATTTGTATGGCTATCAGCACCAAAGCCAGTCCGCACCCTCGTTGGAGCCTCACCCTGGCGGCACTCTCGCACAGCGACGAGATCGTGCTGTTGTTCTTTGGTGACGCCAAACGGGAAGTCTATGAAGAAGCGAAAAAGTCAAAGAACGGCTATCCCGTTTCCCGATTACTGCTGCAGAAACGCGCGCCCGTGCACGTATTCTGGGCTCCTTGATTAGCCCCGGAGGCACTTCAGATGAATAAAGTCGTCAATCTCGTTACCGAGAGAATTAAGCAACGCAGCGAAGATTCACGAGGCGCCTACCTGGCACGCATTCATGCGGCTGCTCAGCAATCCCCGAACCGAAGCTCACTATCGTGCAGCAATCTGGCGCACGGCATGGCCGCTTCCGGAGCCGCGGAGAAGCAGGCGCTCGCCGGTGCAAAGACCCCGAATATCGGCATCGTCTCGGCGTACAACGACATGCTTAGCGCGCATCAGCCATTTGAGTCTTACCCGGCCCTGATAAAACAGGCGGCCGTCAACAACGGCGCGGTCGCTCAGTTCGCAGGTGGAGTGCCGGCGATGTGTGACGGCGTTACGCAAGGTCAGGATGGCATGGATCTGTCGTTATTCAGTCGTGATGTCATTGCGCTGTCGACAGCCGTCGCACTATCGCATGACATGTTTGATGCGGCGCTTTGTCTTGGCGTCTGCGACAAGATCATTCCGGGCTTGTTAATCGGCGCCTTGTCGTTTGGGCATTTGCCGGTCGCCTTCGTTCCTGCGGGCCCGATGGTGTCGGGCTTGCCGAACAAAGAGAAGGCGCGTATCCGCGAAGAATATGCCGCAGGCAAGATAGGACGTGATGAATTGCTCGCGGCAGAATCGGCGTCTTACCACTCAGCTGGAACCTGCACCTTCTATGGCACCGCGAACAGCAACCAAATGCTGATGGAGTTCATGGGGCTGCAGTTGCCCGGCGGATCGTTCGTTAATCCCGGCACCGCAATGCGCGATCATTTAACCGAAGAAGTCGTTGCGACGGTGTTACGTAACACTAATCTTGGCAGCCAATACATTCCGATTGCCGAAGTTGTTGACGAGAAAGCGATCGTCAACGCCATCATCGGCTTGCTCGCAACCGGTGGATCGACCAACCACACACTGCACCTGGTTGCGATTGCGGCGGCTGCAGGAATAAAGATTGATTGGGACGATTTCTCTGAATTGTCTTCGGCGATACCGCTGCTGGCACGCGTCTATCCGAACGGAATGGCCGACGTGAATCACTTTCATGCAGCGGGTGGTCTTGGTTATGTGATTGGCCAATTGCTCGACGCGGGTCTGTTGCACGAGGACGTGCAAACAATTCTTGGACCTGGCATGCGCCGCTTTTGCGTAGAGCCTGCGATTGAGAAAGAAAAATTCGCCTGGCGACCAGCGCAGCATTCATCGTTGGACGAAGATATCCTTCGGCCAGCGAGTAATCCGTTCGATGCGGAGGGTGGTCTACGCGTAATGACCGGCAATGTCGGGCGGGCGATCGTGAAGGTATCGGCGGTTGAGAAGGAACATTACGCAGTCACGGCACCGGCGATTGTGTTTGCGTCGCAGCTGGCGTTTACCGAAGCATTCAACAATGAAGAGCTTGAAAAAGACTTTGTTGCCGTACTCCCTTACCAGGGGCCCAGCGCGAATGGCATGCCGGAATTGCACAAGCTCACACCGTATCTCGGTGTTTTGCAGAATCGCGGATTCAAAGTCGCCTTGGTTACCGATGGTCGGATGTCAGGCGCGTCCGGAAAAGTACTTTCGGCGATTCAAGTATCACCTGAAGCGCTCTTCGGTGGGACTATCGGCAAAATTCGCAATGGCGACATTCTCACCGTCGATGCAAACAGCGGCGTATTATCGGTCGAGTCTGCAGACGCTGATCCAGCGTCTCGACCCGCTGTATCGGTCGATTTGGCCAACAACCATACTGGCATGGGGCGCGAACTGTTCAGCGCATTCAGGGCGCAGGTTGGCACCGCAGAATCCGGCGCGAGCATTTTCGACACGGAATGATTAAAGTACTCGCAGATGTCTGCAGCGAGGACATCCTGTGGCTTCTCGACAACGGGATTCTAAAATGACGAGTACGTGTTTACTGGTAGGTGATATCGGCGGTACCAATGCGCGATTCGCACTTGCCGATAGTGATAGTGATGCGCCGGGCTACTCGAGTGAGTTAGTACTCAAGTGCGCAGATTACGAATCAGCTAATGATGCGATAAAGCACTTTCTGGATTCGGTGGATGCGCCATCACCCGATGCAATTTGCCTGGCTGCTGCCGGCGCGATCGTGGAACAACGCGTTCGTTTCACGAACAACGACTGGGTAATAACGGCCGCAGACCTCGCTACCGACTTTTCAACCACTGCGGTGAGATTACTGAATGATTTTGAGGCGATTGCGCATGCGTTGCCGCTTATTGCGGACAGCGATTGTATGCCGATCGGACTGCCTGGGGCACGTCCACTAGGTGACTCAGATTACACCGTTGGGGTAATGGGTCCGGGAACCGGGTTGGGGGCAGTTGGGCTATGCCGTCGTAACGGCGAAAGTTTTCCGATTGCCAGCGAAGCAAGCCACAGTGGATTCGCGCCCGAAAGTCAGGTGCAGATGGACATGCTGACGGTGATGCGTGAGCGCTTTGATCGCGTCTCCGCTGAGCGGATGGTGTCTGGTCCGGGTCTTGAGAATATCTATTGGGCTTTGACTCGACTTCACAACGAACAACGTCAGCATCTGACGGCGGCCGAAATCTTTGCAAGGAGCGCGGACAACGGCGATTCCCGGGCGGCTGAAGCTGTGCAAATGTTCTTCGAGATTCTGGGTCAGGTGGTTGGTGATTATGCACTGGCGCTGGGTGCGCAGAATGGCATGTTCATCGCCGGCGGCATCGTACAGCGTTATCCAGAGCTTATCGAAAACAGCAGATTCCGCAGTGGCTTCGAAAGTAAGGGCCGCTACCGCTCACTGATGGAGAGCATTCCGACGCAGCTGATCATGCATCCGCATCCCGGACTTTTGGGCGCCAGCTGCTGTGCGTTGTCTCTAAATCGTACTGACTGAACCGTTGGTCGTGATCTAAAGGCGCGATCTACAGGGTGGGCTCAATTTTGGTTTCGACTCTGGGCACTGACGTTATGCCTACTTCGTGACGCGGAAACTCGCTCGCATCGATCGTCTCAAGATAACCGTGCCAGGCGCCATAGCCAATAACGGGTACAATGACAATCAGTCCTACGAACGCGGTTGCAACGCCGAGCAATAGTCCAAGCACGATTAGCGTCAACCAGACGATCATCGCGCGCTTGTTTCTTAATACGGCATTGACCGAGGTGACAATCGCCGTAATGCCGTCGACGTTACGGTGCATGATCATCGGCAGCGAGAATGCGCTTGCGGAGAACGTAACAGCCGCGAATACCGAGCCAACCAGGCTGCCAAACGCGAGGTAGGGCAGAAGATCTACCAGGGTTACGTCGCCGTCGGTCGGAAAAAATACGCTCACCATCACCGCCGCTCGTGCCCAGACCATAAAGATGACGAGCAAGGCGAGCGCGAATATCATTTCGTTGCCCAGGTGGCGCTTGAACGCTGCCCTGAGGCTGCGTGCGAGCAATGGCGGCTGGCCTCGCTCTAACTGTGCGCTGATTGCATACAGACCGATGCACGTCAAAGGCGCAAGGAAAACGAATCCACCCAGCATGGCGAACATGAACCACTGGCTGCCACGAAACCATGCAAGCATACAGACGATCGCTATCATGAGCGCAACAGCCAGACCGTAGGTCAGGCTTTGCCGCGGCGCCTGCATTAAGTCGGAGACTCCCATCTTGATCCAGCGCAGCGGTGCAAACGGTGATAATTTGCGGCACGGAGCAACAAACGGCATCGTATTGAGGTCGGTTTCGTCCGGATCGGCCATCGTCAATCTCACTTATGCGGTAGAAGATTGGTGAACGGTTTTCAATATCGCAGTCGATTGCGATATTCTGTTCTCAATTGCTGACTTTACAACAGGCAAATCGACCAATGCCAGCCCATTTCCCGAATGACGGCTGGCATTCATAAGGAATCCGCATGCAGCTCGTAGGAATGCTCGACTCTCCCTTCGTAAGGCGCGTGGCTATTACGATGCAATGTCTCGGCATTGAATACGATCATCGCCCGCTTTCGATTTTCAAGACCTACGATGAATTTCGCAGCGTAAACCCCTTGGTGAAAGTGCCCACATTGATCTGCGACGATGGTGAGATGCTGGTCGAATCGACCTTGATAATTGACTACCTTGAATCGCTGGCAGGTAGATCATTGCTGCCCGCAAATATCGATGACCGTCGCCAGGCATTACAGTTGATCGGTGTTGCGTTAATCGCCGCCGAAAAGGTTGCGCAGCGAATATACGAGCTGAATGTCAGGCCCGAAGAGTATCAATACGAACCCTGGCTTGACCGCATCAACGAGCAATTGGTGTCGGCGCTCGATCAGCTTGAAGAATCTGCAGCGAAGAATAATGGCGAAAGCTGGCTGCTGGGTGACGCCCTGAGCCAGGTCGAAATTACGGCTGCCGTCGTGTGGCGCTTTGTGGTGAATGCCGCACCGCAAATGGCGGCGGCGGAATCACGGCCGGCACTGGTAGCCTTCAGCGCACAAGCCGAATTACGGCCGGAGTTCATTGCCTGTCCAATCGACTAGGATCAGACGCCGCAAGAATATGCGGCGCAATCATGGGGAGATCTGCGTGAGAACAGCAACAAAGGTTCTGCTTCAATTTTGGCTGATTAGCGGCTTCGGCCCTGCTTGTCTGGCCCAAACCGTCATTGTTACGGATACCGAACAACAGCCACTCGGCGCAGCGATGGTGACTCGAACAGTCAGC
This sequence comes from uncultured Woeseiaceae bacterium, assembly GCA_964528965.1. Lineage (GTDB taxonomy): Bacteria > Pseudomonadota > Gammaproteobacteria > Steroidobacterales > Woeseiaceae > UBA1847. Next base: position 14,819 of record CAZGVL010000021.1, on the reverse strand, counting down.
GCTGCTGATGTCATCGATACTTCAGACAACGGCTATCCGCAGGCCGGGTTTGTCAACTCCGTTGTGCCGCGAGTAACGCGTTTTACAGATAGCAACGGCACGCTACGGTTTGAGCCGCTGGACGCCGTGGGCGAGCAGAAAATTCGGGTACGCAAACAAGGCTACGCCGATGTCACCGTTTCGATTCAGGATGTAGCTGCGGATATTTTGGTTACCTTAAGCAAGATCACAGACGTCAAAGAACTTGCCGAAACCAAACCCGCCAACCTGTGGCTGGCAGCGATGCACTTTGAATGGACGGATGACCCGGAACAGGCTCGCGAGCACTTCCTGTTGCATTGCGGTTTCTGCCATCAACAGGGCTCACCGTTCATGAGATTGTCCCGCACGGAGCAACAGTGGGATGCGATCTTGCAACGCATGACTCTCTACGGCGCAATGGCCAGCGAAGACTTTCTGGATGATGCGGCTGCGGGGCTGGCTGAGTCCTATGCCGAGTTGAACAACAGCATCGCGGAGCTGCCGGACTTCGAGCAATGGGATCAGAGCCTCGAGTCGGTAACGATAACGGAATGGCCAATTGGCGACAGCTTTTCACAAATGCACGACTTCGTGCTGCATCCGAATGGCCTGGTCTATGTTGGCGATAATCTGATGGACCGAATTTACGAAGTTGATCCCGCAACAGGTGAGTATCAGGTCTACAAAGTACCGCGCAGGGAAGAGGATGAACCGGGCGGCGTACTGGGCGACCGGCTGAAAACCTATCCAAAAACCGACAACTACACCGGCGTGCATTCACTGGCGATTGCGTCGCGCGATGGACATATCTTCATTACGCCTTCAATGCAGCAGGCGTTGCTTGAGTTTGATCCGGAGACGAAGCAGTTTCAGCGTCACGAAATGGACGAAGGCTTCTATCCCCACACGATACGTACTGATAGCAAGGACCGCGTGTGGTTTACGCTTGCACTGTCATCGCAGGTTGCAATGTTTGATAGGCAGTCGGCCTCGTTTACTTACTACGATCTTGCATCGCGCGGCTTCATAGAATGGGTATCTCTTGCTGTGATTGACTGGCGTCTTGAACACGGTTTCGTCGGTAGCCCGCCGGACCTTGATTGGGAGTCGACTGGTTTTCCAATGCCCTACGGTATCGATGTATCGCCGCTCGACGACTCTGTCTGGGTTGCACGCTTATATGCGAATGACATCGCCAAAATAGATGCAGACAGCGGCGAGGTCACCATGATCGAAACGCCGTTCAATGCGCCACGGCGCCTGCGTATCGATGCAGACGGCATGTTATGGATCGTATCGTTCTCTGACGGCAAGCTCGCGAAGTACGATCCGGTCGCCGGCGAATTCACATTGTATGACTTGCCGGTGGTGAGTGAGACTCCGTACGCTCTCAACGTAGATCGTGAGCGAGGCGTTGTCTGGATCAACGGCAATCAATCCGACACGATTATGTCGTTCAACATTAAGTCAGAGCACTGGCGAGTATTTCCGATGTCGCAGCGACGCACGTTCACGCGCGATATCGAAATCGACGATCACGGTGGCATCTATACCAGCAATTCACACTTTCCCAGCTGGATGATTGAAGATGCACAACCGACATTGATACATATTGATCCCGGTACGCCCGTTGATCCGGGCATGGCGCTGTATGAGCAACATTGCGATACCTGCCACAGTCAGCCCGAGATAAAAGCGCCCAGCCTCGCAACGCTGCAACAGATGCCGTTTGAGCGCATTATCAAGTCGCTTGAGTTCGGCAAGATGCAGCCACAAGCGGCAGCAATCGGCCCTGAAAATCGCCTGGCCATTTCGAAGTACCTGAGTGTGAACAGCAGCGCAGAACGCGATGAATGGATCGCACAGAACACCTGCACATCCGGGACGACGATCAATGTGCATCCTGGCGACGAGGACAATTGGGGCTTCGGTTCGGGCAATAGTCGTGCGCTCGATTCCGGCGTCTCTATAACGCCCGAATCCGTTGCCGACCTCACATTGCTTTGGTCGCTTGCGATTCCTGGCGCGACCGATATGCGCTCCCAGCCGGTCGCCGCGGACGGTTCGTTGTTTGTCGGCACGTCGAACGGCAATGTCCTCGCTATTGATCAGGACAACGGTTGTGTGCAATGGAGTTTCAAAGCCGACAGCACGATTCGATCATCACTGAATCTCGATGCAACATCCGATGGTCAGGCGACGTTGTATTTTGCGGATGACCTTGGAACGGTGTATGGCATCGCGGCAAACGACGGCAGCCTTCGCTGGAAACGTTCCTTGCGCTGGTTCCCGGTTTCCGTCATCAGCGGATCTTTTGCGTTTCATGATGACGTGTTGTTTGTTCCCATATCGTCGTTCGAGACGGCCGTTGCCGGTCTGGATCATTATCCCTGTTGTCGGTCACACGGTGGAGTCGTTGCTTTGGACGGCAACAGCGGCGCAACCGTCTGGGAATATCATACGACGCCGCACGCCAGCAAAACCGGTGTGACCTCTGCGGGCACCGATAGCTGGGGGCCGTCCGGGGTATCCGTTTGGACAACGCCTGCGGTCGATGTCGAACGTGGCCTGATTTACATCGGCACGGCGCAGAATATGTCGGCGCCCGCCACCCACAACAGCGATTCTGTGGTGGCGCTGGATATTGAGTCGGGTACCGAGCAATGGGTGTTTCAGGCACTCGCCGGTGATGTGTGGAATGTTGCCTGTTTCATGGGCGGAGCGAATTGCCCGCAGAACTCAGGTCCGGATTTCGATTTTGGTGGTGCGATAACGCTAACCACGCGACCCGATGGTAAGGACGTGATTGTCGCGGGCCAGAAGTCCGGTCAGTTGTACGTGCTGGACCCGGACAACGAGGGCGCGACGATCTGGACCGAGCGTCTGAGCATGGGAACGTCAAACGGCGGTATTCATTGGGGCGTTGCAACAGCAAATAACACGATATGGGCGACAATCGCTGATCCACCGCGACGACGCGAAGGATATGTGCCAAATCCAGGTGTCTATGCGCTCGATCTTTCAAGCGGTGAGAAAATCTGGTCGCACCCGGTAGAACGCGGCTGTGAGTTTGATCCAGCTGATGCTCCCGGCATCGGACTAACGGCGATGCAGGACGCCGCGCCGAAAAGCCCATGGCCAGAATGCTCGTTTTACTACGGCCACTCGGCTGCGCCGCTATTCGCCAACGGCGTAGTCTATGCCGGAGCTCTGGATGGCAAGTTGCGAATATTCAATGCGGCAGACGGAAATCTGCTGCGCGTCATCGATACGAAACGCCCCTATGATGCAGATAACGGCGTTGCGGGGCACGGCGGAGCCATTGACCTGAGCGGCGTGACAGTGACCGGGGACCGTCTGTTCGTGCAGTCCGGTTACGGCATGTTCGGCCAGATGCCCGGCAATGTCTTGCTTGCCTATTCCATGGCTGCGGCCTTGTCCGTCAGCGACTAGCGGTGTCTTGATCGGCAGCATTTTCCGCGTTCGCTGCAAGTCTCCTAATCTCAATAAAATCAGCGTGTTCACCGGATAGTGGACTGGTTCACGCTCGCGCCTGTGCGCGATTCGTACACTCGACTCCAAGCCCACAAAATTATGTCCTGTACAGACTTGGATTATGTCAAAAACTAAATTGACAACATCGCTGCAGAAAAAGGTGTCCGCGACGCTTTGCGCCGGCATTGCTGCATTTGTTCTGGTGAGTGTCGTTATTCTAAATACGGTGGTCGCTCCGGCTTTCGACGAACTGGAGCTGTCGGCTGCCAGGACTGATTTGATTCGCGCCGAGCAGGTGATTCTGAGTGACGTAGAAAACCTTGCGGCGATATCTGCCGACTGGGCACTATGGGACGATATTTATGAATACATGCTGGGTCGCGACCGCGCATTTCGCGACTCCAACCTGGAGCGACCGACGCTAACCAATCTCGGCCTCGACATGTTGGCCTTGTACACGGTTGATCGAGAACGAAACTGGGGCGAAGTCATTGTGGACGGCGAGAACCGCGATCTTGATGAACTCGGGATCCTGGACGCATCGAGCCCCGCGTTTCGCGACCTGACATCTCCCGCCAATGCATTTGACGGCCTGGTCGGCCTGGTCTCGACATCACTTGGACCGATGCTGATTAGTTCGCGGCCCATATTTCGATCCGATAGCTCCGGACCGTCAGCCGGTACCTTGATCATGGGCCAGTTCCTAAATGAGGCACGCATCAAGCGTATGCACGAGCGGACAGAAGTGTTGATGCATTGGCATGACCTCGAAGAATTTGGTGCGTTTCATGCGGTGGTTGACTTGCAATTGGTTCTCGGCGGCGCCGTCGCTCACGTAAGCAACGAAAAAGACATTTCCAGCTTCAAGCTGATGCACGACATTTTTGGCAATGACTTGCTGGTATTGAGCTCGGAGACCCCGCGGGACATTTCAGCACTCGGTACGCATACTATCAACGTGGGTCTGCTGTACTTCGGAATTGCCGCGTTAATTCTAACGGCCATGATCTGGATTTTGCTGCGCGTCGCGATCTTACGTCCAATCCAAAAACTTGCGAAGCACCTTGGCAAGCTGCGCAAGAGCGGTGATCTTACTGACAACCTGGGCATGCGGCGCGAAGATGAAATTGGCGCGCTGGCGAATCAGTTCGACAAGCTCACCAGCGAGGTTCATGACGCCAGAAAAGCCCTGCTCGAGCAATCATTCAAAGCGGGCAAGGCCGATACGGCTGCTGAGGTATTGCACAATATTCGCAATGCGATGACCCCAATGATCAATGGCATACAACGCCTGACCAGGTCATGTTCGGTCGGTGAAACGCTACGGGTAGCCGAGGTAACAAAGGAACTTGCCGATCCGAATTGTCCGCCTGAACGGGCTACCAAACTGTTGCAATATGTCGATGCGTCATTTCAGCGACTGTCAGAGGTGATGGCCGGTGCGGGAGATGACCTGCAGTTGGTGACATCCCAGGCACGGCAGATTGCAGCGATTGTCTCAGATCAGGAAAGATTCGCGAATGTATCGCCGGTTGCGGAAGACATACCCGTTAACGAAGTGCTGGGTGAAGCTACGCATGTTATCCCGAAAGGAGACGGACCTGCCATTGAAGTGGAGGTCGCAAGTGATCTGAATCGCTTCAAGATCCATGCGCATCGAACAGGTTTGTTGCAGGTGATGGGCAATCTGGTGCTAAACGCATACGAATCGATTCAGCGTCGCAATGAAACAGAGGGAGAAATTACGTTCTCCGCCAGCGAGGATATGCTCGACGACAAACCGATGATTCGCGTGACCATTCGCGATAACGGTGCTGGATTCGACAGTGAGGTGGAGCCAAGACTTTTCGAACGCGGCTTCACTTCCAAAGCGAATGGAAAGACCAACGGCCTCGGTTTGCACTGGTGCGCGAATGCGGTCTCAAGCATGGGCGGCCGAATATTCGCCGAGAGTCGGGGCGCGGGCGAGGGCGCCGAATTTCATGTGTTGCTGCCAGCAGCACAAGGGGCATAGCGATGACGACGCAAGACAACGAAGAACTTATACGGGTATTGGTTGCAGACGACGACCAGCAGGTACTGGCCTGCTACCGCGAGGCATTCTCCGAGACAGAGCTTACCAGCCATATGCGGGTCCTTGATGCACTGACAGAAGAATTATTCGATCCGGAAACAGACGTCGTCAACGAGCCGAAATTCGACTTTGTATCGTGCAATCAGGGTGCCGACGCGGTCGCGCTCGCATCCGAGGCGGCCAATGATGGCGAACCGTTTGACGTTGTTATTCTGGACGTCCGGATGCCACCGGGTATCGATGGTGTAGAGGCCGGCAGCGCGATACGAAAGCTCGATTCCGAAGTGGAAATCGTGTTTGTTACGGGCTATTCCGATGTGCCGATAGAAGAGTTGCGTAAACGTGTACCACCGTCACCCAAACTTCACTACCTCAACAAACCACTGTCATTTTCTCAGTTGGCACTGGACGTAGCATCAATGGTTAGATCATCTGCGATGGGACTGGCATGAATCAATTGAGCGAAATCACGACCAACCGGGTTCTCGTTGTCGACGATGAGCCAATGCTCATTGACGAGTACTTGCGATGTCTTGGGGAAGATTACGAACCCGAGAGTGCGACAGCGACACTTACCGAACTCGAGAAGGTCTTATTCGGCGATGAAACAGATGAGCGCGGTGCAGCAAAGTTTTCGGTGGAAACGCAAAGTCAGGGCGAAGCCGCGGTCGAGGCAGTGCGCTTGGCTGTGGAGAACGGAAAACCGTTTGCGATCGTGTTTCTTGACATCCGCATGCCGCCAGGCATCGACGGTATCGAGGCGGCGGGGAAAATTCGTGCGCTTGATTCAAGAATCAATATTGTTCTCGTCACAGGATCGACGATTTCGGAGCCTGAAAGCCTCGGTCGAATAATTCCGCCGGCCGATAAAATTTTCTTTTTCGCAAAACCGTTTCACGCCGCCGAATGTCGGCAACTCGCAGCAGCACTTTGTGGCAAGTGGCATGCGGATGCGGCATTACGACAAGCCAATGAGGATTTGGAGCGCCGGGTGGATGAACGTACTGCGGCCCTGCAGAAAATTGCATACTACGACTCTGCAACACGATTGCCGAATCAACTTTTGCTACTCGATGTACTGCAGAAAATGATTGAGAAAGCTGAAGAGTCCGAAGGGGACACGGCAGTGGTGCTTCTGGATATTGAACGTTTCAGTTTTATCAACGAAACGATGGGCTATGATTCTGGCACCGAGTTGCTGCGCTCAGTTGCAAGTCGACTTAAACGAACTTTCAGTGACGGTCCAAAATCATCGCGCCCGGTTGTCGGACGATTTGGTGCCGATGAGTTTGCTGTCCTCGTGCCGAAAATCGAAAATGACATGGAAATTCGAGATCTGGCTGAGCATGTCCGCACAATTGTGGAGGAGCCCTTCCTGATTAATGGGCGCGACCTGTATTTGAAGGCTGGCATTGGAGTTGCCTGGCATCCTGTTCACGGCCGGGATGCGAAGTCGGTCTTTCGCTGTGCGGAAGCTGCACTGCACCGTTCAATGCGCAATCTCGACGGCGCGATCACTTACTACCACAGCGAGATGCGTTATCGCGCGCGACACAAGTTCGATCTCGAAGCGGAGCTTCGTTGCGCAATCGATGCTGGCCAGATAACGGCTTTCTATCAGCCTCAGCAAAGTACGAAGACCGGTGAGGTCGTCGGCGTTGAAGCGCTGGCGCGCTGGATACGTCCGGATGGCTCCATCGTTCCTCCGTCCGATTTTGTGCCGCTCAGTGAGGAGATGGGTATCTCCGATATTCTGTTCGAGAACATCATGCAGTGCGTTTGTACAGAAGTGGCCAAGTGGAAAACACAGGGCGAATGGACTATTCCTGTCAGTGTCAATCTCTCCGCTCATCAGCTCCGAAACTCGGACCTCGTCAGCTTGATCAAGGGAATTTTGAGGAGCAAACAGATTGATCAAAAATTGATCAATCTGGAGCTGACAGAAACGGCGTTGCTGGAAGATCTGACGGTCGCGGAACCTGTTCTGAACGACTTATCCAAATTTGGTGTCGGTATTCATATTGATGACTTCGGTACCGGCTATTCGTCGCTAAGCTATCTTGCTCAATTGCCGGTTAAGACGCTGAAGATTGACCGCTCCTTTATCTCGAAACTGACCGAATCGGCGACCAACGGTCGTGTCGTGCAAGCCATCATCGCTCTTGGCAAGGCGATGGACCTTGAGGTTGTAGCAGAAGGTGTTGAGACCGCTAAGGAATACAAAATCGTGCGGACCTTAGGCTGTGATCTGGTGCAAGGCTACTTCATCGCGAAGCCGATGCCAGCAGACGAGTTTCGCCGCTGGTGTGACGGACACGAGAGTACTCAGAACATGCGCAAGAAATCAACGGTTGTCGGCATCGACCGATCCAAGCGCTGAGCAAGAGCCCAAAGTAGCAAAGGCCGGCGAGCCATAAATATCGCCCACCTCTTTGCGCGCACTAAGGCACTCAGGTAGTCTCGTCGGATAATTCGAATAGCAACTCCGGACGGCAAATGACAAAGCGCAGTTGGTCCATCGATTCACTCGTACTGATTTTCTCCTTCATCATTGTTGCGCAATTGCTTTCCTATGTAGTGCCGCAGGGAACATTCGATACTACGCCTTACCCTGACGATCCCGACCGTACGATGGTCGTTGCCGGTACGTATGAGCCGGTTACCGCGGATGAAGAAATCACGATGGTGCCTTGGTATTTTCTCATCGCGATCACCAAGGGGATGGCCGATGCGCAGGGCATCATCTTCCTGATCTTCCTGGTGGGTGGCGTGATCGGCGTCCTGCGCAAGACCGGCGCGATAGACGCCGCTCTGAACAGGGCCGTTGTTCGGCTGGGGAAAAGTCCCTGGATCTTAATTGGCGGGTGCTTGCTGATGTTCGGTGCGGGCTCGTTCACGATTGGCATGGGCGAGGAATATGTACCGCTGATTCCGATCATTGTGACGATGAGTCTTGCCATGCGCATGGATGCGGTCGTCGCAATGGGTATGGTGTGGATTCCATACGGAATCGGTTGGGGATGTGCAGGAATAAATCCATTTGGTGTCATGATCGCGCAGGACATCGCGAATGTTCCGCTCGCCTCCGGAATCGGCTTCCGACTATTTATGATGATTGTCCTGCTCGCGGTGGGGTTTCATCACTTGTACCGTTACGCGATGAAGGTGCGGCGCGATCCATCCGCGAGTCTGGTTGCGCATATCGACTACTCGACCGGTTTTGAGCTTCCCGAAGACATACGTCTGACCAAACCAAGAATTGCGATATTGATAGTCTTCATGCTTGGAGTGGTCGGCTTCGTTTATGGGGCCGCAAAACTCCACTGGTACATTGCCGAACTGAATGCTGTCTTCCTTGCGATTGGTCTGGCAGCGGCACTCATTTACCGAATGCCCGCAGGAGAGACCAGCCGAATTTTTCTGGAAGGCGCAGCCGCGATGACGGCGCCTGCGTTGATCGTTGGCTTCGCCCGAACGATTGCTGTCGTTCTTTCGGATGGTCAGATCATCGATACGGTTGTCGATTCGATAGCGGGCTTGCTTGAGGGTGCGTCACCGGATGTTGCGGCTGTTGGCATGCTTGCAGTGCAGACGCTTACCAATCTGTTTATTCCATCCGGCAGTGGCCAGGCATTCGTAACGATGCCGATCATGTCGCCGTTGGCAACCTTGACGGGTGTTCCGCAACAAACCGCGGTGCTTGCCTATCAGTTTGGCGATGGCTTCACGAATATGATTGTGCCGACCAGTGCATTGGTGATGGGCGCACTGGCATTGGGCAAGGTGCCGTATACCGCCTGGGTCAAGTTTATCGGCCCGCTGCTGATAAAGATCTTTGCGCTCGCGATCGTGTTTCTGGTGCTGTCGATCCACATCGGCGAAGCCGTAGGCTTTTACTAGTTCTAGCGGGCGTGGTCAGCTTTGCTGATACCAGATAACGCCATCGTTATCAGTCTCAGCCGTGAGTTTGTCTTGCTCGCACAAGTAATTGAGATGTGCGATTGACTCACCGGTTGCGAGTATCAGGTTCTTCGACGTTATCCTGGCTTTGAAAAGGGCAGGGAAGGCGTCGATTGCCCGACGGGGCTCTTTGCAGTAGTCGTACAACGCACTTAGGCCCGTCATATGTTCGTCGATCAATTCGTCGAGCCGGCCGTGGGCACCGCGAAACGGTTTGCCGTGTGCTGGCAGCACCAGCACGTCTTCCGGCACGCGTGCTTTGAGTCGGCGCAGCGAGCTTATCCAGTCACGCAGCGGATTACCCTTTGGCTCCATGGGGTAGACGCTGACATTTGAAGAAATAGTCGGCAATAACTGATCGCCGGAGATCAGCAAATTTCGGTCGGCATTGTACAGGCAGGCATGCTCTGGCGAGTGGCCACGCCCGACAATGATTTCCCACTCGTCGTTGCCGATGTTGAGCACATCACCTTCAGCCAGCCGCTGGTATGAATCCGGTAGTGCGGCTACATACTTGCCGAAGAAGCCGAACATCTTCTGGTAACTGTCCATTGCCTCCTCAGGAAAGCCGGCCGACGTATAAAAGCGTTTGCCCGCCTCAGGCGCCTTCCTGCCTGTATCGGCCACCAGAAGCTTGCACAGCAAATACTCATCACGCGGCATCCAGAGCTCAACCTCAAATTTCTCGCATAACCACCCGGCACAGCCGACATGATCAGGGTGCAGATGCGTGACAATGACCCGACTGGCGGGTATCCCTTGCATCAGGCCGGTAAAGGTTTGCTGCCACACGTCCCTGCAGTCGTCGGCTCCGACGCCGGTATCGACAATGGCCCAGCCAGCATTGTCTTTAAGCAGCCATAGGTTAATGTGGCCCAGCACAAACGGTAGCGGCATGCGCAGCCACTGAATGCCGTCCGCCACTTCGGCGCCCTGGCCAGCTTCGGGTACCCAGTCAAACTCATAGCTAAGAGTCGCTTTCTTCATGCGCGCATGTTCGCATGCCTTCTGGAAGAATGCGCAGCTGTGAGCACGGGCTGAGATCGGAGCAACGGCAACAGCCTGTCTACGCAGCTACATCCGTAACGTTCATATAGTCCTGTAGCTGTGGCTCCAAACGTGCCCGGTAATCCTCGACGGAGAGTGCTTTCACAGGCCCGTAGCCGCGGATGTCCATGCTGAGCGAGACGATCGCGCGAGCCTGCTCGAGGTTGTTCGTATCGAGAGATGACAGCAATGCTTCGACCAGATTCTCAAAATCGGTAATCAGCGCACGCTCCATACGGCGTTCGGCCGTCAATCCGAACAGGTCGAATTTGCTACCGCGCAAGCCACGAAATGATGCCAGCACACGCATTAAGGGCAAAATCCACGCTCCGAATTCTTTCTTGCGCGGCCTGCCACGAGCATCGAGTTCGCGGCTGAACAATGGCGGTGCAAGGTGAAACTTCAACTTCGCCTTGGCACCAAAATCATCACGCACCGTTTCAAGAAAGCCGCTTTGCGTGTGCAGCCGAGCAACTTCGTATTCGTCTTTGTAACTCAATAGCTTGAAGTAGCTGCGCGCTACGGCGTCCGCAAACCGGCCATCGCCCCCTAGCGAGGTTTCGATGTCACGTACATGATCAACGAGCCGGGTATAGCGTTCCGCAAGCGCCGTGTTTTGATAACCGGCCAGGAAATCAGCGCGACGCTTGACGACGTCTTCAGGAGTTTCGTCATTCGTCGCGGTCTGACTACCTTGCGTCAAGTTGCTAATGAAGTCCGGATCAACAGCGGCAATGCGACCCCAGCCAAAGGCCTGTCGATTCTTCTCCAACTCGACACCATTGAGTTCGATGGCGCGCATCAATGCGGCGAGTGACACGGGAACCAGCCCTTGCTGCCACGCGCAGCCGAGCAGCAGGACGTTTGCGAAGATCGAGTTTCCCAGCAGTTCTTCTGCCAGCGTGTTTGCGTTCAGCGTCGAAAGGTTCGTCTGCCCAACAATATCCTCGATAGCCGCAAGACGGGCGTCGACTTGAAGGTTTGCATCGCGATGCCGAATAAAGTCAGCGGTTGACATTTCAGCCGAGTTTACAAGCGCGCGTGTGTGCCCGGGCGAGTAAGTGGCCGAAGCTTTCGGCGACGAGCTCACGACCAGGTCGCAACCGATCAAAGCGTCGGCCCGAGCTTGCTCAATACGGACCTGGTTGATGCTGGCGGGCTCATTCGCGATGCGAATATAGCTAAGAACGGGACCGAATTTTTGAGCAAAGCCCATGAAGTCGAGAACACTGGCTCCTTTCCCTTCAAGATGTGCTGCCATGGTAATCAACTGTCCGACCGTAACTACGCCGGTGCCGCCGACACCAGTGACAAGAAGATCAAAGCAACCGTCGATCGGAGCTGACGGTGGCTCGTCCAATAATTGCAGACGTTGTTCAAATTCAGTGTTCGCTGATATTCCTGCACGTCGTTGCAGTTCACCGCCTTCAACGGTCACGAAGCTCGGGCAGAATCCATTGACGCAGGAAAAATCCTTATTACAGGTGTTCTGATCTATCTGTCGTTTGCGCCCAAAAGGAGTCTCCTTCGGGATCACCGACAAGCAATTTGACTCGATCGAACAATCACCGCAGCCTTCGCAGACCAGGTCGTTGATTACGACGTGTTTCTTCGGCATGGCTTCGGTGCCGCGCTTGCGACGTCGTCGAAGCTCTGTTGCGCAGGTCTGCGCATAGATCAGGATAGTGACGCCAGTTATATCTCTCAACTCGCGCTGCACCGTATCGAGGTCTCTGCGATGTGCAAACGTTGTCCCCGCGGGAAAGTCGCCGCTCTCAAATTGTTGCGGGTCATCCGAAACGACTGCGATACGATCAACTCCCTCAGCCCGAACTGACTGCGCGATGGAATGTACTGACAGTGGTCCATCCACGGGTTGGCCGCCGGTCATCGCTACTGCGTCATTGAACAGAATCTTGAACGTGATATTGCAATTGGCGGCGACGGCCTGCCGAATTGCCAGCGAGCCAGAGTGGTAGAACGTGCCATCGCCGAGGTTTTGGAAAATGTGTCGATTGCCATTGAACCTTGAGCGTGCAATCCAGTTAGCGCCTTCGGCGCCCATTTGGATCAACCCCTCGGTATCGCGGTCCATCCAGCTGGCCATAAAGTGGCAACCGATTCCGGCGAGGGCACTCGACCCTTCGGGCAGACGAGTGGAGGTGTTGTGTGGGCAGCCGGAGCAGAAATACGGCGTTCGCGTTGCGCCATCGATTCGAATTCTCTGGCCGACCTTGCTCTTGAGTTTGTCGGCGCGGGCTGCGAAGTCCAGCCCCGGAAATTCACGATCCAGTCGCTGCGCGACAATGCCTGCGAGTTCGAGCGGCGATAGCTCGCCAACCCATGGCACCAACTGGCGTCCTTCCTCGTCGACCTTACCCACCATGCGTTTCGGTTTGCGGCCCGGGTAATCGTAAAAGTATTCCTTGAACTGACTTTCTATGATGCCGCGTTTTTCTTCGATAACGAGTACCTCGTGCTTTTTTTGCACAAAGTCGAGAGCGCCATCGTGTTCCAGTGGCCAGACCATTCCTACTTTGTATACGTCGATACCGATTCGTCTGGCTTCGTTTTCGTCGATGCCTAGCAGACGCAGCGCTTCCATCAGATCCAGGTGCGCCTTGCCAGTCGTAACGATGCCGAAGCGGGCGTCAGGAATATCGAAAATCTTGCGGTCGATCGGATTCAATGCGGCGAATGCCAGGGTAGCGGCCTTTTTAGCTTCGAGGCGCTCTTCGATCTGCGGCCCTGGCAAATCCGGCCAGCGATAGTGCAGGCCACCCGGTGGCATAACGAAGTCATTTGGAATCTTGAACTCGGGATAGGCAGGCAGCTGCACTGACATCGCCGACTCAACGGTTTCGGAGATGGCCTTGAAGCCGACCCACATGCCAGAGAAGCGTGACAATGCGATACCGTACAGGCCGAACTCAAGATACTCCGCAACACTGGCGGGATTCAGATGCGGCATGAAAAAAGTAAGAAACGCCACATCTGACTGATGCGGCATAGACGAAGATACGCAGCCATGATCGTCACCCGCAACGACCAGCACGCCACCGTGCGGTGAACTGCCGTAGGCATTGCCGTGCTTTAGCGCGTCGCCGGAGCGATCGACACCGGGACCTTTGCCGTACCACATACCAAAGACGCCATCGACATTGCGATGCGGGTCTGTTTCCACTTGTTGCGACCCCAGTATTGCTGTCGCCGCGAGATCTTCATTCACTGCCGGCAGGAACTCGATGTTGTTTTCGAGCAGAAAGTCCTTGGCACGCCAGAGCTCCTGATCGAGCCCGCCGAGTGGTGAGCCGCGATAACCGCTGACGAAGCCGGCAGTATTCAGTCCGGCCGCTCGATCCATGGTGCGTTGCATGAGCGGAATTCTCGCCAGCGCCTGCGTGCCGGTCAGGAACACTCGCCCGGACTCGCGCCGATAACGGTCCAGAAGTTCGTAGTTGTCTAATGGAAATGCGGCGCTGGAAGCAGTGAGAGCGGAGCGGGTCATAGGGGGTTCGCGATTGCGGAGTTATCGGCCAGTTTGGCAGAGATTCGGCGGGCGTCGGTGCCTATCTATACCGATTATTTGTAATAAATCGGCAAATAGCACCAAATATATGACTTATAACGCGATACTATGCCAATTAATCGACGATATCGGGAATCAGGATGCTCGCGAAAAAGGACCAGCGGATTCTTGCGGAATTGCAGCGCGACAGCCGTCAGACCATGCAGCAACTCGCAGACAAGCTTGGCACGTCGAGCTCAGCCTGCTGGCGCCGCGTCAAGAGCCTGGAGGAATCGGGGGTGATCGATCGCTACGCAGTGATCGTTAATCCACGGGCGGCGGGCTTTGGACTCGCGTCTATGGTGCACGTGTCACTTGCACGTCACGAACAGAAGAACGTGGAAAATTTCGTTCGCGAGGTACTGCAGCATCCGGAGGTGCTCGAATGTTTCGCGACCAGCGGAGAGGCCGATTTCCATTTGCGTGTTGTTGTTGAAGATATCGATGCTTACAACGATTTTCTGGACAACTTCATTTTCAAGCTGCCCGGTGTCTCACAAGTCCGTTCGAATATCGTATTGAAGGAGATCAAAGCGGACACGGCGTTGCCGTTCCGGACGTAGGAGCGTGCCTGTAGGAGCGGGCCATGCCCGCGATTTCTTCCTGGGCCTTTGCGGTCTTGCGACCGCAGCTATCGCTCGCGGGCATGGCCCG
>CAZGVL010000020.1:0-40665 GCA_964528965.1 uncultured Woeseiaceae bacterium | reverse complement strand
GATTCGCGATGAAATTGCCAAGCGTAATGCGCCGCGCAACCAGCCTGCGCCACAACCTGCGCAGGTACCTAAGGCAGGGGCAACCGGTGTGCAAGCACAGCGGGCGGTGCTGGTTGAGTACACAACGAAACTCCAGGAGATGAATGAGGTTTTTCAGGCACAGTTGCGCGCCGCTAAAACGCCGGAAGCTAAACAAGCGCTGCAACTAGAACACAAGCAGCTGGAAGCCGAGATGGGGGCGAAGTATCACAAGTTGTTGATGGGGCAGTAGGCTACGATGCTTTGAGCATGGCGTGCCGGTTGCATCGTTGCGTGGAGAGATGACCTAGATGTCCTGGCAGCCGCCTCATCCCTGATAATTGATTGCCGTGCTTCGATTACTTAGGGTAAAAAGTCGCGCAGCATTCAGAAAAATGAGCTTCAATTTCTGCGATCGTCCGACGGCGCTGATCTGCAGTACCGCTAGCGCGTGAGTGGCTCTCCTGCAAGCTCCCGGCCTCCGCTGCGTCGGCAAATGAACAATCGTCTTAAGCCGCAAATTGACGATCCAGAGTATCGAGCATGTCCGCAAGTTCGCGACGTTTGCTGGCCATGCGCCCCGCCGGCTCTTCCATTTGAGCTTTTGAAAGTTCTGCATCAGAGTGCGCGCGCAGCATGTCCCTCTGCGTTCTATTTATCCATAGCGCACCGTTCGGCCAGCTGGTGGATCAAATCACCAGTGACTTCATGCAATGCCCGTTGATAAGCGGCGACGATCAAGCTCAATCGCTCTTCGCTCACATCAACTGTCGATTGCAGCGATATCCCGTGGTCCGTGTCTGGACACGTTACATAGCCGCTTAGCGCCATTCGCACATCGCCACCAGCCGATGACGTCACTGTGTAGAACTCGCGCAACTCGAGGTCCAGCTGCCACTGCGAGGAGCGCGAGTCCTGACTGCCCGACACCCGAGCGTACTCGCCAGTGGACTCAAGGGTCCTGCGCAGAAGGGACTCAAGCACTTCCGGTGTGTTGTCGGGCCAACGGGCGCCCGCATAGTGATTGAGACGGGCCCCGGATTCGAGAATCAGTAATCGATCCGTATCAAGACCCGGTGCAGCCTTGACGGCTACAGCAAGACTCGGCCGTCCGGCACCGTCCGTATCGGCGCTCTGCACAATCAGTGGTTCGAGCCAATACGTTCGTTCGGCGGGTTGCTTGCTGTCTAACATGCCTGCACACGCGACTACACCAATCAGTGACATGAAGATAATTGATAACGACTTTGCTCGTGGCATCATGGTTCTTGTCAATCCTCTACGACTACTGCTTCACTTTGCGGCTTATAGACGATCTGAGACGGATTCTCGCGCAGTTCATTCAACAGTTTTTCCAATTCGCGCATCGTGTTGCGCGTGTCGGCAACAAGCGCTGGGGTCTTGGCGAGACCGCCACCGATAAATTGTTGCATGTCATTGTCATGTTCAGTCAACCAATCGTCCAAACGCGCGCCAATATTGGCCAGGCTTTCACTGGTCTGATTAAGCGTCTGCATGGTTGCCAGCAAGTCAGGTTCGGCCCGCTCGAGAGTTGCCTGCAACCCCGCGACTGTCGAGTCAATTCGCCCAAGAACGGACTGCAATTGCTGTGGCAGCGCGCCGATGGCGTCTTCCTGAGATGCCAGCGCCGCAGTCAGTTTGTCGATACTCGCAAGTGAATGAGCGAGTCGGTCCTGATTTTCCTGATCGAGCAGCTTGTTTGCCCGATCGAGCAACTCGCTGATCTTATGAGAAATCTCGGGCCCGTCGGACAATAACGCAGCCAACCCGGTATCGCGCGCCGGAATCACCGGATATTCAAAGTCCCCGGCAAGCAATGGCATCGCGTGCATATCATGGTCTGACGCGAGGCTGATAAAGGCAACGCCGGTTACGCCCTGAAACGCAAGACTGGCATAGGACGCAGTTGTCAGCGGAGTTGATTTCAACACTTCGATATCGACGCGGACCTCGATGCTGTTTTCCAACATCAGGGTCGTCGCAGTCACCTGCCCCACTTCGACACCGAGGTATCGCGCTGGCGCGCCGACCGTCAAACCACTGATATCGCGTTCGAATAACACGGTGTAATGCACCGTGGGCTCGGTTGATCGCCCGCCGGCAAACATCAGGATCATCGTCACCAATGCGACAAGGCCGATGCTGATAAAGGCTCCGACGATAAGGTAGCTGTTGCGGCCATTCATACTAGTCTCCCGCCTGGCGCGCCCGAAGCGCACGCGGATCGCCGAAGTAGCGACGAATCCATGGGTGGTCTGATTTCGTTATCTCGTCGGGTGCCCCGACCACGACCTGACCATCAACTAAAACGGCAATTCGATCACAAATACCGAACAAAGAATCAACGTCGTGCGTAACCATAACGATGGTCAGATCGAGACTTGATTGCAAGTATTTGACCAGGTTATCAAATTCGGTTGCGGCGATCGGATCGAGGCCCGCAGTCGGCTCATCCAGAAAGAGAATCTTCGGTTCCAGCGCCAGTGCCCGTGCGAGCGCCGCACGCTTGATCATGCCGCCGGACAACTCCGATGGGTATTTCACAGCTGCAGAGTCCGGCAATCCTGTCATGCGGATCTTTAGCAGCGCCAATTCTGCTCGTGTCTCGGCGGGCATGTCTGAGTGAATGGCAATCGGCAATTCAACGTTTTCGCTGACGGTCAGGCCGGACAGCAACGCACCAGTCTGGAAAAGAACTCCCCAGTACTTTTCGGGGCCGGGTCGTTGATAGTGGATTGGTTGATCCATTACTCGAATCGAGCCACTGGTCGGTCTGTGTAGCCCGAGTATGCTCCGCAGCAGTACAGACTTGCCCGTTCCCGAACCACCCACAACACCGAGCACTTCGCCATGTTGCACATCCAGTGACAAACCATCGTGCACGCGGTTCTTGCCAAACTGATTGACCAGACTACGGACAGAAATAATGGCATCCATCAGATTCCGTACCGAGCGAAGATGACAGTAAATATGCCATCGGCAAAGATGATGAGAAAGATCGACTGTACAACAGCAACGGTTGTCAGTCGGCCCAGTTCCTCGGCCGAAGATTTAACCTGTAAGCCGCGAAGCGTCGCGACGGCGCCGATAAGTAGCGCGAACACCGGTGCTTTACTGAAGCCGACCATGAAGGTCTGCAGATCAGCACCACTGATCACTCGTTCGACAAACTGAGTGGCATTGATGTCAAGCACCAGGGTGCACAACAGCATACCACCGCCGAGTCCTGCGAGATCGGACACGATGGTCAGCAACGGCAACGCGATCACTAAGGCAAGGACTCTCGGCAGCACCAGAACCTGGTTGGGATTCAATCCCATCACCCGCAGCGCATCGGTTTCTTCATTGAGGTTCATGACGCCAATCGACGCGGCAAAAGCGCTACCGGACCGGCCCGCCACCATGATGGCGGCAAGCACTACGCCCATTTCTCGCAGGATAGAAATGGCCACCAGGTCCACGACGAAAATCGTGGCGCCGAATTTCTCGAGCTGTAACGCCCCTTGGTAGGCCATCACCAGCCCCATAAGAAAAGAAATAAGAAATACGATCGGAATGGCACGTACGCCGGCCTGGTCGACTTGCCGGATCGTCTCCTTGACCATCAGCACCGATGGTTTTTTTGCACCCTCGAAAATTGCATGCGCTATGAAGCCAATGTCTTCGAATCGTCGCGCAGCGCCATGCCCAACCAACTCGAGGAACTTGCGCGGCCTGCTGGCCCCAACCGCGTCGGCATTCGCATCATTGGTCGCCGCAGTTTCTGAAACGCCGGTGATGTTATCGAGAAACTTGAAATGAGCTGCCTTGAATCCCCTGAAGTCTGTCTTACGACCTATAGCTTTGAGATCCTCGGATTTGCGAAACAATACCCATGCACCGGCAATATCGATGCTTTCGAGCCCGCCGCACTGAAACGTGACATGACTGGCATCGCCGGTGTCGACCTCGTCGAGCGCCCGTCTCAGGGCACTGACGTTGTCGAACACCCAGTCCTTTTTCAGGCCGATCGCCATTTCACCGGCGTCCGATTCAAAGTCGAGATACGCGTTTTGCATCGTGAATCCTGTGTTCCCCGGGGCACGCCTATTATTGTGGATCGAATTCTGGCGGGGCCACCTTAGACTGCGCCGCTGACATGCCGGCGTCAACCTTAGTCGGAGGCAATACAGACTGGCCAGACCGCTGGTTACTAACCAGGTATCCATTTAGGGCGCCGACCGCTTGCTAACAGGCGGCTGCGTAGTTTCTGTGTGGCCTCGCCGACTTGGCTCGTCACCAGGTCGTTTTGCACGCGATAAATTGCAACGCGAAATGTGCTGCGTGATTCCTGCGGGATTGAGTTTTTCCGACAACCGAATTACTAATCGAGTTGGTGCTGAAATAATGGGCCGCAAGCTCCATCGCTGTGCCCGCCCTACTTCGAGAGCACCGTACTGACTCGCTGCCGAAGCAATGGAAGCATATCCGCCTCGAACCACGGATTTCGGCGCAGCCAAATATTGTTCCTGGGACTTGGGTGAGGCAACGGAACGACGCCAGGCCAGTATTCGCCCCAATCTCGCACTGTCTCCGTCAGCGAACCCTTCGCTTCAGGTAAATGATACGCCAGAGCGTACGCGCCGATAACCAAGGTCAGCTCCAAATTCGGAAGGTGACTGAGCAACTGCTCCCGCCACGTGGGGGAACATTCTGCACGCGGCGGGAGGTCTCCCGACTTGCCGGTTCCGGGGTAACAAAAACCCATCGGCAGGATGGCCACCAACGTCGGGTCGTAAAAGACATCTGGCGTCACACCCAACCACTCCCGCAGTCTGTTTCCGCTGGCATCGTCAAAAGGCGTGCCGGATTCGTGTACCTTGCGTCCCGGAGCCTGGCTGGCTAGCAACAGGCGAGCTTCTGGGTGGACCTGAATAACGGGCCGAGGACCCGCCGGCAGATGTGGCTCACAAATTCTGCAGGCGCGGACGTCTCGGAGCAACGATTCAAAACGTTTCATAACGCGAAATCCATGGCTTGGTAGTGTTCAGAGAATCAGCACTAGTTATGCTAGTCCGGGCGCTTTGCTCGTAGCGGCATAATCGACATTTGATACAAAGACGTTACTAGCATGATAGTGGAGGCCAAGGTATAGCCGAAGCCACCGATCAGGGTGAGAATCGCGAAGTTCGGGTACCATTTTGTCAACCACCACGACAGCACGTCGATAATCAGAAAAGCGAACGGGGTGAAGATTAGTACACTTTTTATTAGCGGCGAAACGCCGACTGCCTGGTTAAATATGTAACCTACAAAAAAGAAAATAAAGGCGATTCCGAACAGATGGATGTGGGAGACCCTGGCGAGCGCACCCACAGTTTCTCCGGTATCGACCGCCGCGGAGGGCAATACGCCTTCGTATGTCGTAAACGAAGGAATCGCCGGGATCACGCTGTGACACTTCACACAGTTCTGTTCGAAATGTGCGCCGATACGATTATCCCATTCCGCTCGGCTCGCTCCTAGTTGGGCCCACATTATTATTTCTCGTTTCACTTCCGCGGGCGCCTTGTCTTGCATCGACCCTTTGAGTTTGGTTTCCAGTTTGCTATTGCTGCGGTTGCCGTAATAGCTGTACACAATATCGTCGACTGAAATGCCTAGCTTACCGTCGGCCATGCCGTGCGTCAGCAAGACCTGCGCACCAGATGTAAGAAGACCAATCCCTACAACCAGGATGAAGCCGATGAACAACGAGCGCATCGGGAGCGAGAGATTGGGCAAGCCAGTATGATCATCATTGGTCTGCGACACGAAGAACCTCCTTTGTTGGTTGAAACTAAAGTATTAGTGTAAGGCCGCGCGTATTGGTAACTACCGTGTGACCACCCCAAGTTACAGTCCGCTACAGCATTCCTTCTCTAGCGGATGCGTTCGAGCTTCGAAGGGAACGCCCGCGGCCGCAAGGCGTCGCTCAAATTCCCGGCACCACCCTGGTGATAAAGCATCGATTTCCAGCGCCTTTTTTGCGGCGTCGAGGTTACGCTTGTCGAAGTGCATAAACTTGTGGATATCTTGGATGGACATGCCGTCTGACCGAGTGGTGATCCGTCCAATTTTCATGCCGGCACTTACCGTCCCTTCCTCCAGGACTCGCAAATAAAAACCGACTAAACCACTCCTCAGAAATCGATTGGGGAAATCGTCCAGCCCGCCCATGCGAATACCCAACTTAAAGCAAGGTACGCGTGGTTGCGTTACTTCGAAGACAACGTTTCCCAATTGAAGCACGTCGCCGACATAGACTTCACTTTCGAGCATTCCTTCGACCGTAAAGTTCTCGCCGAACTGCCCAAAGGAAAGATCCGCCCGCTCAAGCTCGCGCGCCCAGTGCGTGTAGTGCTCAATCGGGTAGGCGTAGACTGCCTTGCAGACTCCGCCATGAGATTTTAGGTCGGCCTGCCGATCATCCTGCAAATTCAATTTTCGAACCTCTGTCGGACCATTAGTGGGCTCTTTGAATATTCCCGTAGACACCGTCTTACCGCGGTGGGTGACGGTTTTCGTCAGGGATAAGTTGATAGAGATCAGTTCCATGCTCAGAGGCCACTCTTGTGCGATAATCACTAGCCTGGTTGGCGCTTAGGAACGATAACTTGCGGCAAGACCTGTCCGATAGCTAACGTCTGAGCGGCAGCTCTTGAACGGTATTCGCGAAAGCATAACAACCGACTGCAGCGAACATGGAAGCGGATAAAGCGCATAAAGTAAAACGTCAGTGCCGTGCTCAACCAATGATGGCATTTTGGCAAAATTTTCCAAGCTGGAGAATACTGAAAATCTGCAATTCAATATTCTCATTTCTGGAATTATCGAGGTAATTCGTGGATAAGTTCGTTCAAATGCAGGTGTTTGTGGCTGTTGCAGAAACGGAGGGCTTTGCCTCAGGTGCTCGCAGGCTGAATATTTCTCCTCCGGCAGCAACCCGTGCGATAGCTGATCTAGAGAAAAGACTGGGCGTCAAGCTACTCTCTCGCACCACGCGCTACGTGCGCGTTACTGATGCAGGTAGACGCTATCTTGACGATAGCAAACGAATTCTGGACGAACTTGCCGACGCGGACGAATCAGCAATCGGCATTAATGGTGAGCCTAGTGGCCAGATAGCCATTACCGCACCAGGAATGTTTGGCCGGTTATATGTATTGCCAGGAGTAATCGACTATTTGAGTCGTTACCCAAAAATGGAAGTGAGCACGCTCTTTCATGATCGGGTAGTTCACTTGTTGGAAGAAGGTTTCGACGTAGGAGTGCGTATTGGCGAGTTGCCCGACTCGAGCATGCGAGCCACCCGTGTGGGCACGGTTCACCGGGTGGTGTGTGCTGCCCCTGAATATCTTGAGCGTATGGGCATACCGCAACACCCGGAAGATCTATTGCAACACACTATTGTCAGTTCCAGAACAGTAAACCTGACAGACGAATGGAAATTTGGACAAGGCAAATCTGTCCGCGTTAGACCGCGTTTAACTACGAATACAAACGAAGCGGCGGTAGACGCAGCGATCAACGGTTTTGGAATAGTGCGGCAACTCTCGTATCAAGTTGCGCAAGTAGTTGCCGATGGGCACCTTAATATCGTGTTGAGAGAATACGAATCGAATCCATTACCAATTCATATCCTGCATAGCGAGGGCCGTCACGCCAGCGCAAAAATTCGCAGCTTTGTGGATCTCATGGTGGAACGCTTACGATCGGACGCCGCACTTACTTAAATATCCAATAATGGCGGTTACCCGTAATATTCAACATTCAGTGCAGTGAACGCGGCCAGGGCGGCAGCTCTGTCCACAATCAAGGTCTGCACATGGGGGCGGGATTCCATTAGTTGCATGAACACTGCTGCCTCCGGCATAAATTGATCAAGCATGTCTTCGCCATATATCGTCAACGTCGCATGTCGAATCATGAAGAAGTGAACATATGCCACACAGTCTGCTGCACTGAACTTTGGCCCAGAGATGTAGGGTGAAAATCGCACCAGCCTGGCGATGGCTGCCAGCCCGAGAATCAACCTTTCTCTGGTTTCTTGCTTAGTCTCCTCTGAGACACTGCCGCCGAAAAAGCACTCCTTGTACGTACGGCGCGCCACCCACTCCGCGTTGAGCTCGACGTGCGCAATCAACTCCCGGCACTTAGCGCGTTCAAACACGCCCGCTGGATACATCGGTTTTTCGGGATAACGAGCTTCCAGATACTCAAGAATCACCTGGGACTCCGAAAGGTCGCCTTCGTCAGTTTCGATGAAAGGAATTTTGCCGAGCGGCGAGGATTTCCGGAACAGCGCACGCTGCCATGGATAAACCACCCGCTCCTGAAACGCGATTTCCTTTTCGAGCAGAATCAATTTGAGCTTGTTGTAATAGTTGCTTACACCAAAGCCACACAAAGTGATCATATTAGTACCCCCGCCGCGTGGCGCGAACTATGGTCGAAAGTGGTGTCTGGTACCGTTTTCCGTTTCTGACGTTGAAAAAGTCTATTCCATTTTTTGAACATTCTACATCATCGCAATGCTTGGCAGTATGGGCACTCTAGATTTTCCCTCAAACCCTACAAACACACGTATTCCGTTAAACAGTGGAGCTAACCATGAAATTGAAATATCTCGTATTTGCACTCGCACTTCCTATGCTGGGTGGGCAGGCCATCGCCGCAAATTCGCCAGCTGACTTGAACGATCTGGAAATCGCACACGTCGCGTATATTGCGGACAACATTGACATTCAGTATGCACATCTTGCACTTGCGCTCAGCGCAAATCCCGAGGTTCGCGAATTTGCCAACACTATGATTCGGGATCATCAAGCTGTTAACGAGCAAGCCCTGGCACTACTGAAAAAATTGGGCGCCGATCCGCAGGACAATTTTCTGAGCCAATCGCTGCAAGAAGGCGCTGTCAAGATCATTGACGAGCTAACAGCTCTCCGGGGTGATGCGTTTGACAGGCGATACGCTGAAAATGAACTCGCCTACCACAAGGCGGTTAATGATCTGATGAGAAACGCATTCATTCCCAATATCGAGAATGGAGAAGTAAAGGATCTATTCAAGGCCGGCCTTGAAATATTCATAGTCCACGAAGGTCACGCAGAAATGATGGTCGAGAAGCTACGATGATGGCGTTCGTTCGCACGTCGATTGCGTTTATCGCTGTTGCGTATCTAAGCATTGGGATCGTTACGGCAGCTCATGCCGGAGATTCGATAGCTGAGCCAACTGAGCATGTGGTGGAAATCACGGGATTTAAATTTATCCCTGAATCTCTATCCGTTAAAGCGGGCGATACGATCAAATGGATAAACAAAGACATCGCTCCTCACACAGCCACCGCCGATGATATGTCGTTTGATACGGGAGAGTTGAAGCAGAATGAATCTCGGAGTATCACGGTTTCCAGTGATCAGACGATTTCCTATTTCTGCAGATTTCATCCGGCAATGAAAGCAAGCTTGATATTTGAATAAGCCTTCGGGGCGGTTTGTCGCTGTATCACTGGGTAGTGCGGTAAATCGCAATGTTATCACCGGTGTTATGAACCGCCCCTCAGGAAGGTATCATTTTGGTTTCACGCAATAAGACGCTCGTTTCTCTCAACCACAGTGGTTCTATACGATCTTCGAAACCAGCTGGCACGCTAACTACTCGTCCAGCTTCGCCTAAGACCCGGCGGTGGCATATCGAAATACCGCAACAGCTTGCACCGGGTGTGGGTGACCCCGGCCAGGCTTCGATGGCGGTGGGTGTGATGGGAATGGCCCACTATTCGTCTTATACCCCCTTGTTGGTGCGGCGCGCTCAAACTGGATACATCGGTTTGTTGGGATAACGAGCTTCCAGATACTCAAGAGTCACCCGGGACTCCGATAGGTCGCTTTCGTCAGTTTCGATGAAAGGAGTTTTGCCGAGCGGCGATGATTTCCAGAACAGCTCACGCTGCCATGGATAAGACACCGGCTCCTGAAACGCGATTTCCTTTTCGAGCAGAATCAATTTGAGCTTGTTGTAATAGTTGTTTACACCAAAGCCACACAAAGTAATCGTATTGGTATCCCCGTCGCGTGGCGCGAACTGTGGTCGTAAGTAGTGTTTGGTGCTGTGTTCCATTTCTGAAGGTGAAAAAGCTTATTCCGCTTTATGAATATTCTCCATCAGCGCAATGATTGGCAATATGGGCACTCTGAATTTTTACTACAAATGGAAAAAAATCATGCGCTCTAAAAAACTCCTTCGTCCTTTCATCACGTCAATCTCACTACTCACCCTCTTCTTTGCCTTGCCCAGCCTGGCCCAGGAGAAGTCGCTTTACGAGCGCCTCGGCGGCTACGACGCCGTCTCGGCCGTAGTGGACGATTTCGCCGGAAAGCTGTTCGTTGATCCCGTGGTCGGGGCACGATTCTTTGGAATGAGTGATGACTCGCGCGAAGGTTTTCGTCAGAAAAATAAAAACCTGGTCTGTGCTGCGACTGGTGGGCCCTGCAAGATCATCAGTCGAACGGCAGCCCGGACGCACGGTGGACTCGGCATCAAGGCGAGCGAGTTCGCTATCGTCGCGCAGCATCTTGTGGACACCTTGAACAAATTCAAAGTCCCTAAGAAGGAACACGATGAGCTTATGGCCATCATCGGTAGTCTGCGGCCTGACATTGTCGAGGTCGAAGACTTGTAAGTGGCCGAAGCTTCAGAAAAACGTCAAATTTAGGAGAAAGACATGAACACAAGACTAAAGAATGACCTGCAGGACATCGTCCTGTTCCTGGTAAGTTCAATCGTAATCGTGCTGATGGGTGCTTCTGTCGCCGTCGCTGACGATTCCAAGACGTATGAGGCCGAATTCACCGCAGATGGGGAATTGATAAGACCATCAGGCTGGCGCGAGTGGGTATTTGTCGGAAGTCCACTGACCCCCAACTCTCTGAATGGTGGCACAGCGGCATTTCCTGAATTTCACTCCGTCTACATCGACCCGGACAGCTGGGCACACTGGAAAGAAACCGGCGAATTTCGAGAGGGTACGATGCTTGCCAAAGAGTTGACCTTGGTCGGTGCCACCGCCGCGACCAGCGGAACCGGTTTTTTCAACGGCGACTTGCAGGGATTCGAAATCGCCCACAAGGACTCCACGAGGTACTCGAAAGATACCGATGGATGGGCCTACTACTCGTTTGGGCACAAACCTGAACCCTATGCTGACACAACGGCAGCTATGCCAACTGCTGCTTGCGCGGCGTGTCACACAGCAGCCGCAGCCGATGACATGGTCTTCACGCAATACTACCCGATTCTCAAGGCTGCCAAAGATGCCGGCGATGACGGCGCGGGCGTGGGTGGCAAGCAGTAGAGACAAGCGCATGAGGCGACTCAAATGACAGAAAAGGAGCAATGATGATGGACCAGCCACAATATGAGATTGACACCAGCATTATCGTCCTGGGCGCCGCATGCGCAGCATCGCTCCTTGGCTTGATTATTTGGGTTGCCTGATTGAGGGAAACAAAAGTGCACATGAGGATATTAATCACCTTAATGACGCTCTCATTCTGCGCCGCTGCAAACGCCGACGAGACACTACTATCGACCTACGGAAGTCTGGTCGATGAATTCGGTAATATATCTCTGCCTAAAGACTTCCGGAGCGACGGGGCGTTCCTCGGTACGTGGTCGATTGCCGAGGAAGATGTTGAAACCAGCAGCGCGGCTAGTGGCCACGGGGCCGCTGGACTGCACACTACGCAAGACTACAAGACAGAATGCCTTGGCTGCGACATCCCGGCACGCAACGACGACTGGATATATCTGGATGGCTATCCGGTATTGAAGGCGACGAACTAACAAGGAGTGTTCCATGGCGACAATTCGAAATAGTTTTGCCTGGTCATGAAAACAGCCTCGAAGATAGTGCGGCATGGCTCGCTCATCTGCGCGATCGCCGCTGCGGTGTTACTCGTTTCGCAGGGACTACGGTTACTTCCGGAGAGTACGCCAGTAGCGCGTGGTACTACTAGCGCGAACTTGCACGGCTGTATTGAATGCCACGGGCAATCGGATATCAGCTTTCCAGATGATGCCGCCCTGGACTGTGCCGATGTGCGGGTAAGTAACATTCACCCTCGCTATGAAGGCAGGTGCAGTGATCTACTTGCTTACTTTGAGGTAGTTCGACTAAAACGAACTTTTGGAATACGAGCGAAATCTCCGAGTCAAAACCCATTACTCCAGGGGGAACGTCTTGCGCGTCAATACAATTGCTTTCAATGCCATGGTGAACTGGGTCAGGGTGGTTTTCGAAATGAGGGAGCACTCAAAGGATATATTCCAGGATATTTTGGCAATGACTTTGAACTACTAACGCAACGTGGAAACGCTGAATCCGTACGCGCCTGGATCAGCCAGGGAATCGATTCGACCTTGCTTGCGACCCCGATCGAAGGAACCATCGCAAAATTCTTTTTCGAACGGCAACGAGTCAGCATGCCCATCTTCGGCACTTTGTCGGACACAGAGATTCAAGTATTGACTGACTACGTAATCGCTTTGAACCAGTTCGGTGAGATGGATGCAAAAGCAATACGGGCGTATAGCCGGCTAACGCAGCGACTTTAGGGAGAGTGTGACGTGAAAGTCAGCATCAAACGAGCATACGAATCACCGCATCCGAATGATGGCTATCGTGTCCTCGTTGATCGATTGTGGCCACGTGGGGTCAAGAAATCAGATGCCTGCATCAACGAGTGGTGGAAGGAACTCGCGCCCTCGACTGAATTGCGCAAATGGTTCAGCCATGAACCCGCCAAATGGGCTCGATTCAAACAGCAATACACAGCCGAACTCGAAGCGAACCGTGAGGAATTGGCTCGTCTCGCCAGTCGGGCGGGACATGGACCAATCACTCTCGTCTATGGCGCCAAGGACAAGCAGCACAACCAGGCCGTTGTGCTAAAAGAGTTCATTGAGACCCGAATGGTGCCGAGACCCGAATGGTGCCGGTGTAAACATTCTTAACATTCTGGACCCGAATGGTGCCGGTGTAAACATTCTTAACATTCTGAAAAGGTTGCTCCAAGTTCTTGCTCTGGTGACCGGCCGCTCTTGGCTGCGATTGCGGCCGTTCCGATTTCCCGAAAGCAGACACTCGAACGGCAGGATTAGAGAAAAGCGGACGTTCAAACGAAGAGGAAAGATAAGGGTCCGAAGTCTCCCCCCAGCAACCCTGTCACCGCCTAACTCTGAACGACGAACACTCCCCGTATTGTTTGCTCTACGGGACGCCCCACAACCAAAAAAACCCAACTACCATACGGTGATTGGGCATCTTCGAAGAATTGCAGTACCTGAAATTTAGTTACAGGCTATCCAGCCATTCGTCATCGGATCCTTCGTTAACACCCTCGAATAATGGCGTGCTCAAATAGCGCTCTCCGGTGTCCGGAAGCATTGCGAGAATCACCGAACCGTCCGGAGCCGTCATTGCAACGCGCAGAGCTGCAGCCAACGTAGCGCCGGAAGATATGCCTGCGAAGATGCCTTCTTTCGCAGCAAGCTCTCTTGCGACTTCAATTGACCTGTCATCACTGACCGGCACCAGCTCATCAAATATGTCGGCGTTCAAAACTTCAGGAATGAAATCCGGCGTCCAACCCTGAATCTTGTGCGGAGCCCAATCCGCCCCGGACAACATAGGTGCTGCTGCTGGCTCAGTCGCAACAATCGTTACCTCTGGCCGCGCGGCTTTAATTACCTCACCTGCGCCAGTCATCGTCCCTCCGGTGCCCCAACCCGTCACCCAATAATCCAGCCGCTTACCTGCGAAATCACTCAGAATCTCCGGACCGGTTGTCTGGCGGTGATACTCGGGATTCGCGGGATTCTCGAATTGGCGAGCCAGGAACCAGCCGTGCTTTTCCGCGAGCTCTTCAGCTTTTTGAACCATGCCTGACCCGCGCAACGCTGCCGGTGTCAAAATAACTTTGGCACCAAGGCCACGCATTATTTTGCGGCGCTCGATAGAAAACGAGTCAGCCATGAGTGCAACAAACTGATAGCCCTTTGCGGCACACACCATCGCCAGCGCGATCCCGGTATTGCCCGAGGTGGCTTCGACAACTGTCTGTCCCGGCTTAAGCAATCCCTTTCGTTCCGCGTCATTGATGATCGCGAACGCAAGACGATCTTTGACCGATGCCATTGGATTGAATGATTCAACTTTGACGTACATTTCGACGTTGTCTGGCGCCATTCGGTTCAGTCGCACAACGGGCGTTCGACCGATCGTCTCGAGGATGTTGTTGTAGATCATCGATATGTCCTTTCTATTTGTTGTTAGCTACAGAGTATATAGCAGAATTTTCGGGCACCATGGCGGATTCCGTGTACTGCAAATCACGGCCAAACCATGGCGTTGCTTCACCCAGAGCGGCCACCTCGCCGACGATCAGCATTGCTGGTGCTTTCACCTTGTTGGCCTCTGCGAGAATATTGAGTTGGCCCAGAGATCCTCGAATCACTCGTTGGTCCCGGGTTGTCCCACGTTCGATAATCGCGATCGGCGTATCCACTGAGCGGCCGTGGCGAGTTAGTTCGTTTACGACGGTCGGAAACCGGTGCACAGCCATATAGAACGCCAATGTTTGTCGATCACGCGCGAGCGATGGCCAGTCGAGTCGATCCACAGAGTCTTTCCCATGCGCTGTGACCAATACGACGGACTGTGCAACATCACGATGCGTCAGCGGGATCCCGGCGTACGCTGCGCATCCTGCGGCGGCCGTTATGCCCGGCACCACTTCATACGGCAAGCCCTCGGCGACCAGCGCCTCCACTTCCTCGCCGCCTCTGCCAAAGATGAAGGGATCACCACCTTTTAACCGGCACACACGTTTTCCGGATGCGACAAGACTTACCAGTAGAGCGTTGATCTCGTCCTGCGTATTGGCGCGACAACCGGGCGTCTTACCGACAGAAACACGATCAGCATCGCGACGCGCGAGATCCAGAATCTCTGCAGACACAAGACGGTCGTGCAGGATCACATCGGCGGTTTGCATGATCTGCAAGGCGCGTAACGTCAGGAGTCCCGGATCGCCCGGACCAGCACCAACAAGCCAGGCCTCGCCGCCTCGCTTCGTCAGTGCGCCGTCATTCTGCAGCAGTTCCGGCAGCATCGATTCCGCGAGATCTGAACGGCCGGAATAGACGGCGCTCGAAATCGGGCCTTCAAACACCTGCTCCCAGAAACGGCGACGCCCAAGAAGCGAAGTGATGCTCTCACGTACCCGGTCCCGCCAACTGTGCGCGAGTTTTGCGAGCTCGCCGGTACGGGCAGGCAGCATTGTTTCAATGCGGGTGCGAATTTTTCTGGCCAGCACGGGAGCCGCACCCGCTGTCGAGATCGCGACGATTAAAGGACTGCGATCAACGATTGCTGGCGTGATATAGCTGCAGTTATCGATATCGTCCACGCTGTTGCAGAAGATTCCTGCGGCGTCAGCAGCGGTAAATACGGCGTGTTGGACATCGGCGTCACTCGTTGCAGCAACGACCAGCCACTGCTGCTCAAGATCAGAGCTGCGGAACTCGCGTAAAACGGTCCGAACCCGGCCGCGCGCAGAAAGATCAGCCAGACTTGCACCGATGCGCGGCGCAACCACTGTCAGGTCAGCGCCTGCCGCCAGCAACAAGGTCGCTTTGCGAGCCGCCACCGTACCAGCACCAACCAGAAGACAAGGCTTGTCCTTTAGATTCAAAAAAGCGGGAAAGTAATCCACGACACGTCCATCAATTTGGGGAGAGCACTATAGCTGTGCACGCAAGCTCCCAAAAAGACAGAAAGTTTCTGCCGGTATAACCATGTGTTATATGTAACCGTATAGCGCCGCGCAAGGCAGGTTTCGGCTGTTTTGGCCAGCTATACAGGGGTGGATCGATTGCACCTGTAACGAATACTTTTGAAAATAGTCGGAGCGACAACTTAATATGCTCCGCGATTGAACTGATCCGCCCTGTTGGTGGTCAGATTAACAAGACTGCATAAACGCAACGCCCAGATGAAACTACAACAACTAAAGTACTTGCTTGCGATCGCAGACAACGGTCTGAATATAACTGCTGCCGCGGAAAAGCTGTACACGTCGCAACCCGGCGTTAGCAAGCAGCTCAAGTTGCTCGAAGAAGAACTTGGGCTACAACTTTTTTCTCGTAAGGGTAAGAGTCTTGGCAGCATCACGCCCGCTGGAAGTCAGGTCATCGAACGAGCGCGCGTGATCATGCAGGAAGCAGAGAATATCCGGAGCCTCGCTTCCGATTACTACCATGAAGAGGAAGGCGAGCTTTCCATCGCGACAACACATACCCAAGCCCGTTACGTGCTTCCCGAAGTTGTGCAGGAATTTCGTAAGCGCTATCCAAGAGTGAGTCTAAACCTGCATCAAGGTACTTCAGAGCAAATCGCAGACATGGTCGCCGCCAATGAGATCGACTTCGCCATCGCGACCGGTGCACGCGACTTGTTTAGCAAGCTCTTGCTTGTGCCTGGCTACCATTGGCATCGAAGAATCGTTGTTCCGAAGGACCATGAGTTG
Source organism: uncultured Woeseiaceae bacterium (assembly GCA_964528965.1). Classification (GTDB taxonomy): domain Bacteria; phylum Pseudomonadota; class Gammaproteobacteria; order Steroidobacterales; family Woeseiaceae; genus UBA1847. Next base: position 24,010 of record CAZGVL010000020.1, on the reverse strand, counting down.
GCGAAGATTGAGCGCAAGCTAACGCTGCAGGATCTCGCCAAGCACCCGCTGGTCACCTACGTATTCAGCTTTGGCGGACAGTCTTCGTTGAAGCGCGCGTTTGCAGAGGTTGATCTGGAGCCGGACGTTGTTTTTACGGCTCGTGATGCGGACGTTATCAAGACTTACGTACGCATGGGTCTGGGCGTTGGCATTGTTGCCAGCATGGCCGAGGATTGTGATGACGACAAAGACCTGACACCCATCGACGCAGCCGATCTCTTTCCACGCAGCACGACGTGGATAGGCTTTCGCAAAGATGCCGTCTTGCGGCGCTACATGCTCGATTTCATACGACTATTCGCTCCGCACATCACCTCCGACCAGTTGGAGCAGACTCGGTATCTGCGTTCACAGGAAGAGATCGACAAGCTATTTGAGGATGCCGAAATTCCGGTGCGCGGTGGCTGCGCCGATAGTATTACCGCAGCGGCCTGATCAGGCCGTCTTGCCAAAATCCATTTCGTGCAGGCCGCACTCCCGCTTGAGCCCATTAAAACGCACTTCTTCCAGCGAGCTCACTTCGGCAAGCGAACGTGTGGTATGCGAATCACCGATCGAGACATAACCTTTCTCCCACAATGGGTGATACGGCAGACCGTGTTTCGATAGGTACTGATACACATCGCGATCGCTCCAGTCCGCAATTGGATGCACTTTCCAGCGGTCCGCCGATGATTCAATAATCGGTGTTTGGGCTCTGCCCGATGACTGGGAACGCCTCAGGCCGGCGAACCAGGTACCGACACCTAACGTGTCGAGCGCCCTTTCCATTGGACGGACTTTGTTATCGCGATTGTAGGCATCGAGACCGTCGATCCCGCTTTCCCAGCGTTTGCCGTAGCGCGCCTCTTGCCAGGCAGCGGATTCTTCAGAGCGAAATACCTGGAGATTTAACTTTAGTTTGTTTGTTAGCTCATCGATGAATCGGTACGTCTCCGGGAACAAGTAACCCGTGTCGACGACGACGACGGGTATCTCCGGCAACTGCTCGCTAAGGAGATGCAACATCACTGCTGACTGTGCGCCGAAACTCGAGCTTACGATGTGGTTTCCCGGCAGGGTCTCTAACGCCCATACAACCCGCTCTTCCGCCGACATGTCTGCAAGTCGGTTCTGGCAAACCTGAATTGCCGCACGGCGACTGCCATTTTCGCAAAGTTCGCTCATGACGCGCCACCGGCAATACCCGTTTCGGCATCAGCGTGGAAGTAACGTCCAGCCGTTACATTGCGTACGATCTTGTTGCGAACAAGGAAGTCGCCGAATCGCTCTCCATCGAGGCGCTCGCTCGCGTAGCGAGACAACAAAGGTGACAGAGCGTCGAGAATCTCAGTCTCGTCCACATTCTCGAGGTACAAGCTGTTTAATCGGTCGCCGGCAAAACCAGCACCAAGATAGAGATTGTAACGCCCGGGGCCTTTGCCGACTAAACCAATTTCTGCGATGTATGGCCGCGCGCAACCATTTGGACATCCTGTCATGCGAATCGTAATTGCGTCATCGCTCAGGTTATTGGTGGCCAACAACTGGTCCAGTTTGTCGATCAAGGCTGGCAAATAGCGTTCGCTTTCTGCCATAGCCAACGCGCAGGTTGGCATCGCAACGCACGCCATTGAGTGCAGCCGCAGCGGTGTTGCCTGCTCGCTGTTTTCTATGCCGAACTCACGCAGTAGCGCAGCGATCGAATCTTTGTGTGCTGGTGACACATTGCTGATAATTAGATTCTGGTTCGGCGTTAGTCGAAAGTCGCCGTCATGGACAGTCGCGATCTTGCGTAAACCGCTCATCAAACGGCGCGAGCCGAAATCTGCAATACGCCCATTTTCAACAAAGAGCGCATAGTGCCAGGCCTGCTGGTCATCCTGCAGCCAGCCGTAAACATCACCGTTGCCTGCGAAGGCGTACTTTCTGGGTGCGCCGAGAGCTTCGCCCAGGCGTTGCTCGACCTCACCTCGAAACCAGTCCATGCCGCGATCGTCAATTGTGTACTTGAGGCGAGCATGCTTGCGATTGGTACGATCACCAAAATCACGTTGCGTTGTCACCACGGCTTCAGCGACTGCGAGGACCTGGCTGGTTTCGCAAAATCCCAGGACCTCTCCCAGTCTTGGGTAGGTTGCCGTCTCGCCATGCGACATGCCCATGCCGCCGCCGACGGTGACATTGAATCCAGCTAACTCACCATCCTCAACTATTGCTATGAAACCGAGGTCCTGCGAATAGACGTCGACATCATTTTGTGGCGGCACAACGAATGTCGCTTTGAACTTTCGCGGCAGATAAGTATCGCCATAGATCGGCTCAACATCCGGTTGTGACGACTCAACCTTCTCGCCGTCGAGCCAGATTTCATGATACGCACGAGTTGCCGGAGTCAGGTGCGCGCTAAGGGCCTCAGCATGTCGCTGCACTTCGCGATGGACCTTCGAAAGCGGCAGTGCCGGTGCCATCACATTTCGATTCACATCACCGCAAGCGGCGATCGTATCCATCATCGATTGATTGATCTCAGCGATGGTTGGTTTTAATCGGCTTTTGATGACGCCATGAAACTGTACTGCCTGGCGTGTCGTGATTCGAACCGTTTCGTTAGCATGCGTGTTGGCAATGTTGTCAAGATTGAGCCACTGCTCAGGTGTCACCACGCCGGCCGGCACGCGCGCGCGAATCATGAAACTGAACGCTGGTTCCAGCCGCTGGCGCTTGCGCTCGCTGCGAATATCGCGATCGTCCTGTTGATAGATGCCGTGAAATTTGGACAACTGCGTATCGTCGTCGGCAATGGCACCGGTCAATGGATTCGCAAGACTTTCCTCAAGCGTTCCACGCAGGTGTCGGCTCGCCGACTTGATGCGCTCAACATCGCTAAGAATGACATCGGCCATCAGTAGACATCTCGCTGGTATTTTCCGCTGCGCCGCATTTCCTTGAGCCGTGAGTTTGCGTCATCGCGGCTACAGCCGCTCTGCGATACCAACACGTCAATGAGCGCGGCGTCGACGTCGTTTGCCATGTGCTTGGCATCGCCGCATACATAGATCACCGCTCCGTCGTTGATCCATGCGTAGATCTCGGCTGCGTTGCCAATAATTCGGTCCTGCACATAGATTTTTTCCTGCTGGTCGCGGGAAAAGGCGACGTCCAGACGGTGTAAGTGTCCCTGCTTCAGATAGCGCTGCCATTCAAGCTGGTACAGAAAGTCGCTGGAAAAATTACGCTCACCGAAAATGAGCCAGTTCTTGCCGCTTGCTTGTTGCTCAGTACGCTCTTCAACAAACGCCCTGAAGGGCGCGACCCCTGTGCCCGGACCGATCATTATCACCGGAGTATTCTGCTCGGCAGGCAGGCGGAATCGCGAGTTCGGCTCTACGTATACCGACACCTGATCGCCAACCTCCAATCGATCCGCAAGATACGTCGACGCGGCTCCCCAGTGCTCGCTGCCGAATGCTGTGTACCGGACTGCTGCCACTGTCAGATGGACTTCATCAGGATTCGCGCTCTGGCTGGATGCAATGGAATACGACCTGGGACTCAGTTTGCGCAAACTGCCAGCAAACTCCGCTGCTGATACATCCGCGGGGAACTTACTGATGATGTCGAAGATCTGGTGCGTATCAATGAAGACGGACAATGCATCCTGATTCTCGGCAAGCAACAAGTTCCTGAACTCATCAGCAGCAGAGAATTCTGCCCATGCACGAAGGAAGCCGAGATTCGGCGCCGTGATCTCAAGCTTGCTGCGCAGGGCCTCCGCTATCGTCATGTCTTCGTCGAAGACGACCACAGAAGTGTCAGCGGCATAGCCAAGCAAGCTCAGGAATTGCTCTACAAGCTGCGGCGGGTTGTCTGCAATGACTGCCAGCGAATCGCCAGGCTCGTAGCTAAGCCCCGAACCTTCCAGGGATAATTCAACATGTCGGACATCTTTTGACGACCCGGCGCCCGTGATCTTCTGATTGACCAGCACCTCGGCTGGAAACGGATGACGTTTGTCATACTGCGCGGTTGTCTTGACCGCATGCAGGCGTGGAAGTCCTGAGTCTGCGGTGAGTAAATCTGGAAGTTTCGCAACTATCTCATCGGCCCAGGAGATCGCCTGCGCGTCATAGTCGAGATCACATTCGACGATCGATCGCATTCGTTCGGCACCGAGTTCCGCCAACCGGGTATCGAGCTCCCGCCCGGTTTCACAGAAATTGATGTAGCTGCTGTCGCCAAGCGCGAGCACGGAGTAGCGCAGATTCGGCAACTTCGGCGCCTTGCCCGACAGCAGGAATTCGTGAAAAAGCTCCGCATCGTCTGGGGGATCGCCCTCGCCATGTGTGCTGATGACCAGCGTCAGCAATGACTCGCGCTTCAGGTTAGTGGATTTGTAGTCGGCAAGGCTGACCAGACTCGTCGCAAAACCATTCTCCCTTGCTTGCTGCGATAGAGCTTCTGCGATCGCCTGACCATTGCCGGTCTGCGAACCGTACAGGATAGTGAGCGTGTTGCCGGGACTCGCAGCATTAGCCGCTGGCGCATTTGCAGCTGCACCAGTGGCTGCGAGCCCGGCGGCGTAGCCACTCACCCATTGCAATTGGCTCGCTGACAGACCCGCCATTGCCTGCTGCAGTCTTGTGTTCTGTCCATCGTCCAGCGGCAGTTCAATACTGCCGGCAGCCAGATTGCTCATGTTTTGCGCTCCGTAAAGGTCATCGCGACGCGCTAACTAACAGCTACGCCGAAGACAACACCCTATTGAGCGGTCAGATGATCGTGAACGATTTTGTTTTTATCGGCATATAACAAAGTGGAATATATGCCGTGAACAGCGGCCTGGCGGCCGGCGGTCCGCTAGTAGATGCGAATGCCACCGTGTCGGCGACGACTGCGATAATCCATCCACCACAGACCCGCAAAGAATCCTCCAAGCAGGCAGACGCCAATTGCGCCTCCGACCCAGCTAAATGGCAGGCTGTTTTTGAACAGATCCTGACGACTGCGAAAATCGTTATTTTCCTCGGCAAGTTCGGCACCGCTTGCCTGGCTGTCATCAAGCCGGGACTGCAGCTGCGCCGCCTGTTCTTTCAGGGTATCAATCGTTTGCGCCGGTCCGGCGAAGGCCTGGCGCATCTCCACCAGCTCAGCCGACAACCGATCAACCTCGGCTTGTGTTTCCGCAACGATCAATTTGGCAGGCTTCTCGGAAACCAGATAGGCCGCTTTTACGTAGCCTTGCACCCCATCGGGAAGCTGCACATGCGCGTAGTTGCGATCGCGGAAGAGAATTTCCATTGGCTGACCGCTTTCCAGTGTCCTGAACGCCCGATCACTGGTGTCCTCGGCCTGATGCAGCCCGAGTTTCAGGTTGTCCGTGATATAGGCTGTTTCGGCGCTTGCCAACAGCGGCATGAATATCAGGAACCCAATTACAAAACGCATAGTCATTCTCCAGTCGATCCCGGCATTCATTAGCGAGCGGCCGTGGCCACCAAATCGACGGCAGTTTACTACAGCCGACCCGCAGAACGTTGTGAACTGATCGTGAGCGGTGAAATTTACTGCTCGTAGAGCCATCTCAGTAATGCTTCCTGCACCTCTTCACCCGGTCCACGATGCACATCTTCGTGGTTCTGCAACACCACGACCGACAATCGTCGACCTGAACGAGTTTGCAGAAAGCCAGCGATCGCCGTGACATGGTCCATTGAGCCGGTTTTCATGTGCGCCTTACCTGACAGATTCAGATCACGGAACCGCCGTGAGAGCGTGCCATCCATTCCGGATACTGACAATGAAGACAGAAACTCGGGCATATACGGCTGCTGCCATGCGAAGCGAAGCATGGAGCCAAGATCACGAGCGGCAACACGAGAATCCCTCGACAGGCCGGCGCCATTGTCAAACGCCAGCTTCGTCGCGCTTACGTGATTCTTCGATAACCATTCCTGCACGACCTCCCGGCCGCCCGCCTCAGTCCCTGGCGCTCCAAGCACCTCTGCAGACAGTGTGTACAGCAAATGCCTCGCCATCACGTTGTTGCTGTACTTGTTCACACGTGTGATCACATCGGCGAGAGGTAACGACTTGAACTCGACCAAGGGTTCAACGTCTTCGGGCGCGATGGCGTTCATCCAGGTACCGGAAAACACACCGCCTGATTCGCGCCACAGCGACATCACCAAACCGAAGGCGAATTCGTTATGACTTAGCGCTGTTCTATCCATGGCGTAGAGGTTGCAGCCATTGGGAAACTTGCCACTGAAAGTCATCTTGTCGATGGCATCGTTTGCCGAAATTGTTATGCCGCGTTGAAATCCCGCGCATCGACCATCTTTTAGCGACAGGCGATTATCGACATCGAGATTCTGTAGCGGCGGATCAATCCAGACTTTGACGGAGTTAGCATCGTGATTGGGTTCGAACCAATAACGGACAACTTTAAAATTCATCATCAGCGCGTTCGGCGCAACGTTGTAAGCCCGCAATGGTTGTCGATCGAATAACGCCGGGTCCTCGTAAGGAACATCGAAATAACTGTCGTCGAGCAACAGATCACCATCAATCTCGTGGATACCTGCTTGTCGTACTTTGCGCAGCAACTGCCAGGCCCTTTCCGTAACCAGAAACGGGTCGCCGGTGCCCTTGATAAGCAAGTCACCCTGCAGGTGACCATCTGCGACTTCGCCGAGTGCGTATACGTCTGTTTGCCACCTGTAGGCCGGACCCAGAACATCGAGGGCGACGAGTGTGGTCAGTAACTTGATGGTTGATGCCGGGTTTCTTGCGACATCTGCGTTCAATTCCAGCAGTGTTTCGCCGCTACCCAGATCTTCGACGAGAATGCTTAGCGAATCTTCCGGCAATTGTCGGACATTCAGGGCATTTTGTACGGCAACGGGCAGTTCCGTATTTGGGACGGCTGAAACTGCCGGCGCGGTTGCCAACATCAGCGTAATAGCTAGAGACTTGATCATATTATTGAGTTCTTGGTCATTTTTTTGGTTTTTTGATGCCGAACGTTCTAACCCTGTCGGCAAAAGTAGTTGGGCGAATTCCCAGCAACTCAGCTGCACCTCCGCTTCCGGATACTCGCCAGTTTGCCTTTTCCAGCGCGGAAGTGAGGTTTGCCTTCTGAAAATCACGCATTTCCATTTCTGTCAGTATGCCGTTTTCGGTAGCGACTGTATCTTCACTTTTCCCGCTTATCTGCGTTTTGATGCTGAGGTTTGGCATCGACAGATCCAGACGTAACTGCTTCTTCGGTGAAAGGATCACGGCCCGTTCAACAACATTTTTCAGTTCGCGGATATTGCCCGGCCAGTTATAGGCTCTGAGCTCATTCGCCTGACTTCTTGTAAGCAGCAACGGCTCCCGCCCGAAGTCTTTGCAGGTCTGATCGAGAAAGTGCTGGGCGAGTTGTATAACGTCCTCACCACGTTCTCGCAACGGTGGGACGTCAACAGGAAATACGCTCAGTCTGTAGAAAAGATCTTCGCGGAATTTGCCTTCGACGATGAGTTCTTCCAGGTTTCGATTTGTCGCAGCAATCACCCGAACGTCCACTGACTTTGTGACGTCATCGCCGACTCTTTCGAACTCGCTCTCCTGCAATACACGCAACAACTTGCTCTGCATCTCCAGCGGTATCTCCCCGACCTCGTCGAGAAAAATTGTACCGCCGTCTGCGAGTTGAAACCGTCCGACGCGATCTCGATGCGCACCGGTGAACGCGCCTTTGACATGGCCAAAAAACTCGCTTTCGAATAACTCATAAGGAATAGATGCGCAGTTCACTTTGACCAACGGCCCATCTGCCCTGGGACTGCGAGCATGCAAAGCACGCGCGACCAATTCTTTGCCAACACCGGACTCGCCTTGTATCAATACGCTCGCTGGAGTTTCAGCTACAGCCTCTACCCGCCGCAGCATTCCTCGGAGTGACAGGCTCGTGCCGACAATACGTCCGAAATTCAGAGCGACATTTACTTCTTCGCGCAAGTAGTCACGTTCGTGTTCGAGTTCTTCCTGCAAGCGGGCGTTTTCTGCCAACGTAACCCGCAGCTTTCGTTCAACCCGATTCCGCTGTGTGATATCTTTTGAGGCGACAAGAAGACGATCAACTTTGCCCGCCACACTACGGTGCGAAATCGCCGAGATTACCAAATCGATTACTTCACCGGACTTGGTGGTCATCTGGCGCTCCAGATTATTGAAGTCCCCCTGACTTATGATGTCTCGCAGATGTTCGCTGCCATAACGCTCACGCTCAGTATTCGCGTAGAAATCGCTGATCGGGCGCCCCAGAACTTCCTCGCGTTTGTAGCCAAGCTTCTGTAGCCAATGGTCAGTGACGGTAATGATGTTTCCGTCGCTATCAACTGTGTGCAGCATCGCCGGCGTCAATCGATACAGTTCGCGATACTTGAAATTCGCGCGCGCCTGATCCGACACTTCGGAGTGCATCGCAACGGTACGTACGAAGGCACCAGCGGGGTCATATTCAACCAGCGAATTGGTGAGGCAATCGATGATCTCGCCGGATTTTGATACAAAGCCGGTGGGCTTGTTCTCCAGTTTCCCGGTACGCCGTAACGTCGGCACGAACTCTTCCTCAATTCGTCGTGCGCTCTCACTCGTCACGAAGTCAATCGGTCGTCGCCCGACGACTTCCTTGCGCTCGAAGCCCAGCCGCTCGAGGAAAGCATCGTTTACGTCAACGTACGCACCGTCTTCGCCTATAGAGGTCGCCATTGCCGGCGCCTTGCGAAACAGCCATTGGTAGTCGTCTAGCTTGGTCATAGCCGCCCTTTATACGGAATTTCGTAAATTGGGTCACGGTTTTTCGTTATTCACGGTTTTCCGTAACCCGACAGATTTTCATAAGTTACTGTTTTTAAAGCACAATCAAAGTTGGCACGGGTCGTGCAGTAGTACTTGCAGCGGAGATGGAATCGCATCGCATAGGGCGACGCGCGCTTCGCAAGGATAAGGGCATGAAGAAAACCAATTTTGAAAACACGCTGGCACTGGCCGGCGCACTCCTGGTAATCATCGGTGTAAGCGCCGCGGCTAACACAGCGCTGGCTGACGAGAACATCAGCACAGACTCAAGCGTTGCAACAGCAGCGGCAGTCGAAGATATGAACCGCATAATTACCGAGTCAGCGAGTGATGCAGCAGTGCAGGCAACCGATGATGCCATTGTGGCAGTGAGCCGTGAGAATCAGCTGGACCTTGATATTCGGCTGCTCGACCGCACTTCATTGACTGCGACAGACAAGTAACAGAACCATCGCTTCCCCCCTTCCGGCGACCCGCCAGTCAGGCTTCTCTCCCCCGATTACCTGACTCGCAACGTCCCGGATACCGCCGGTTTGGATACCGGTATTGCGGACCAGGAAGGTCCGGCGGCACACCCCTGCCGTAACACCTTGGGCGCCGGAGACCGATCCGTGTCGGACGGCCCGCTGTTTCGATCATCGAATTCAGATCTTCGGCGCCCTTCTTTTTTTTAAATTATCTTGCGGTGCGTCACGACGGCCTCGGCGTTTTCGCCTGCGCCCGGAAGAACCTGATATCAGTTCATTCGCGATGCGACTCCGCCCTTTCGGTTCGCCCGCGTGACGTACGATCGCTGATCGTCTTGCGCAATCGTTTCAGCCAGTTTCTTGCCCAGGCAAACTCAATGCTAAGAATTGCGAGCCCCGCCGGAATCATAACGAAGGCCGGGCCCGGCGTAATAATCATCACGACCCCAATGGCAAGCACGGTGAATCCAATGACCGCTATGACGATTCGACGCGCGGCCTTGAACGTCAGTTGCACAGTTCTCGTAATCACCTGATCCTCCAGCAAAGCGGCCTCTGCGCGCCGAAAGTTACTGACAGCAACATGTTGTCAGAACATCGCACTTCACCAAATTGTTGTCTGCCATAGCTGTACATTTGTTTTTCGACCATCTTAACGTAGCCTTTGTTGCATGAAACGACTATATCCAATGACTTACATCGTGCCACTGCTGGTGGCGAGCGCCGCTCACGGCGAGAACGAACACCAGATAACCAGCGCCGCGGATGCTGCTGCGGTCGAATTAGCGCCGCTGTCTGATCGCCGCTCAGTGTCTTTGCCAGAACTTGAGTTCCCATTTCGCATCAATGCGAATTGCGCTGGCGACGAGTTCGCAACGTCTATTTCGATCAGCATTGCAGATACAGTGACGTCGCACGATGTTTCGACAGAAAATGACCCGGCGCTCGAGCAACCCGCGGACCCGGTACTGCTCGAGACGATCCTTAAAGTCCCCGGACAGCAGCTTGCACCGGTCATGATCGAAGGGTTTTGCACTGGTGATAAAGCACAGGGCTCGGAGGATGGACAATCGCTGCTGATTCGAGACGCGATAGCCGCCAATATTTCATTGCGGTGCTCAAGCGATGTATCGCAATCGATCAGTTACGCGAGGCTTCCGCTGGAGATCAAACTGGTCTGCAGGCAGCCCGACACAGAGTCTCCTGACTCGCCCTAGGCGTCGCTTGGTCTTGCCTATTCTGCGAGGTTCTTACCTAGAAACTCAAGCGTCCGCTTCCATGCATCCTCGGCCGCTTCAGCATTGTAGTTAGCACCCGTCGGATTCGCGAAGGCATGGCCAACCCCCGGATAGATTTGAATGTCGTATTCTTTGCGAAGCCGTTGCAGAGCCGCTTCGAATGACTGCACTGATGCCACGGGAATACCGGTATCTTCCGCACCAAACAGTCCGAGTATCGGTACATCCAAAGGTAGAAGCTTGTTCACATCGTCAGTGACCTGGCCATAAAAAATGACCGCTGCATCAAGCTCATCCGGGAACAGCAGCGCAGTATTTAACGACCATCCACCACCGAAGCACCAGCCCAGTGATGCAATTCGCGGTGCGCCTGCTGTCTTGCTCACAAATTCGTAGGCCTGACGAATATTCTCGGACGCGAACTCAGGGCGTTCGACAACCGATAGCATCAGCTGTCTTGCCGCTTCCGCACTCTTTGCCGTTTGGCCGGAATACAGATCAACCGCCAGCACAATATAGCCCTCGCCCGCGAGCCGGTCCGCCATAGCACGGACGTTGTCGTTGAGGCCCCACCATTCGTGAATCATGATGACCGCCGGCAACGGCTCGATCATGTCGGCGGGAAATACGAAGTGTCCATAGACCAGTTCGTCATCGACTTCAGCATAGGCAATTCGTGAGTCGGACACCACGTCACGGCCAGGTTCTACTTGTGCACCTGCACTTGCCTCGGTCGTATCGTTCGCATGTTCTTTGGCCATCGCCGCAACATTGGCCCTTGCCGCTTCCTGCTCTGCAGTTGGAGCTTGCTCGCCAGACTCGCAACCAGCCAAGATCAAGGCTAGCCCAAGCAACTTCAAAATGGCGCTGCGAAAAACATCAACTCTGATCCACATAAATTTGTCCTGAATTAACTGCAACTGGCTGACCGTGCATAGCCGGCCCTGTTGTCCCTGCTCTGTCGCCTGGCCGGGTGGCGATAGTGTAATCGAAAAACGGGCTTGGTCGAAGAGGAAAAGGTGAAGCGAGTGGTCGAATTACCATCCAGGCCGATCTCAGCAATCGGCCCGAATCGTGAGAAACTCGCCGCGGCTGGCGTCACAGACTACACTCCAACCGCTTTCCTTTTCACTGTTGCCGGGATGGACCCATGAGCTTGCTGCAAGAATCTGTCATCTTCCTGCTTGCCGCGATTATTACGGTTTCAGTCAGCCGTCGCCTCGGCTTTGGCTCTGTGCTCGGCTATTTGGCTGCTGGCATTATTATCGGACCGTTCGGCTTCGCATTCGTCAAGGACCCCGAGCACATTCTCCACTTCGCTGAACTCGGTGTCGTGCTGCTGCTTTTCGTCGTCGGACTTGAGCTGCAACCGTCACGTCTGTGGGTGCTTCGAAAAATGGTGTTCGGCCTTGGCTCGGCACAGGTTCTGTTGAGCGCCATAGTGCTGACAGTGCTGGCGTGGTTCTATGGCCTCGGACTAACCGCAGCGATCGCCACCGGCTTCATTCTTGCTTTGTCGTCGACGGCGTTCGTACTGCAGCTTCTTGCGGAGAAGAAGCAATTGGGCTCGGGTCACGGTCGTGCCGCGTTCTCTATCTTACTGTTTCAGGATCTCGCAGCCATTCCGCTAATCGCGATAATCCCAATGCTCGGCGTATCAAGTGGCTCTGATAGTGGGTTTGCTCTGGCCGAAGCCGGACTCGCTGTCGCCGTGCTCGGCGCATTGATTTTTGGCGGGCGATACTTGTTGCGACCGGTCCTGCAAATTGCCGCCGGCTCGAACATACCGGAAATATTCACCGCAACAGCACTTTTGGTCGTGATCGGTGCGGCACTCTTGATGGAGTTTGCTGGCATGTCCATGGTGTTGGGTGCTTTCATTGCAGGAATGTTGCTTGCGGACTCCGAGTATCGACATCAGCTTGAAGCCGATATCGCACCGTTCAAGGGTTTGCTGCTCGGCCTGTTCTTCATCGCTGTTGGCATGTCTGTCAATATCGGCTTGTTACTCGAGTCGCCGGTCCGAATTCTGCTCATCGTTAGCGCACTGATGCTGGCCAAGGCGATGGTCATCTTGCCTCTGGCGAAAACCTTTGGCGTCAGAAACTGGCAAGCGGCCGCAAAACTTGCCGCTGTAATGTCACAGGGCGGCGAGTTTGCGTTTGTGCTTTTCGGCCTTGCTGCGCGCGAAAACTTGCTGCCAGCCGCCAAGATTGACGAGCTGATTCTTGCCGTCGCCGTATCGATGCTCCTGACGCCGTTTGCTTATATGTTCGTTGAGTTCCTGTCCAACAAGGCGGAACAGGCTAAGGAGCCGGAATACGACGAAATGGAAGACCAACATCACGACGTCATTATCGCCGGGTTCGGTCGCGTGGGTCAGGTCGTAGGGCGCTTGCTGAGAGTCGCGAACCGACCCTTCACAGCGCTGGAGATCGATTCGTCACAGGTGGACGTCGTACGCCGTTATGGCTCTGTAGTTCACTTCGGTGATGCCTCGCGCCTCGACCTGCTACGCGCCGCCGGTGCGGAGCACGCAAAACTCTTCGTACTCGCTATTGATGATGTGGAAGCGTCGACCCGAACCGCCGCCGCTGTCATCAAACACTTCCCGAACTTGAAGATCATCGCCAGAGCTCGCAATCGACGTCACGGTCATGCACTGATGGATCTCGGTATTGAACACATATTTCGTGAGACATTACTTTCAAGCATCGCAATGTCCAAACGGGTCATGGCTAACCTGGATCTGGATGAGCAAGATGTTGATCGTATCGCTACAGCGTTTTGCGAGCGCGATTCACGATTGTTTACTGAGCAGCATGCTATTTATCACTCGGAAGAAGATCTTATCCAATCCTCGAAAGACACTGCGATGGAACTCGAATCTCTACTCAAGGATGACTTGAGAAAATAATCGGCAAGCAGGCTCGCTATTCGATTAGTCGTCGTCTTCCCATTCGCGCAATTTGCTCTTGTCGACTTGTTGCCACTGCCGCTCACTCTCACGCATGTAAGCGACCACCTTGGCAATAACATAGATGACAACCAGAGCAATCATCACGACTATAGGCAGTAGCCCATCCGGCACTTGATTTATTCCACGACAATGCAGCGTTTCATACTAGCATCGCGTGGTTGGACAATGCAGGCAATTGCGCTAGCATGACGGTGAAATATCTGTGGAATTCCGAGAGAGCAAGCTATGAAAAGCACCGCAAGAATGACTGCAACTCCTGCACCGGTGCCGCTCGGAACGGCTATCGTCAGCTCTGACCTGGACAATAGCCCCGCGCCCATCGCGCAACGCTCGTAGCCGAGCAACCCTGATCAACCTGCAATCCGGCTACGTGACTCCGGATCACGAAGCCGTATGTGTACGGCGCGAATCAAGAATTTGAAACGATGAACTACCTGACACGAAAAATCGACAGCTGGCGCCGCACCGTTGCATTCGTGCGCGAAGCGTTGCAGGACAATGAGATCGACTTTACGACCGGGCCCATCAGCCGCGCGCTCGGCTTACTGGCAATTCCGATGATGTTGGAAATGTCGATGGAATCGGTATTCGCCGTTGTCGATATCGCCTATGTATCCCGACTTGGCACCGACGCGGTCGCCGCCGTCGGCATAACTGAAGCATTGGTGACCGTACTGTATGCGGTCGCAATTGGTCTCGGCATGGGGGTCACTGCAATGGTCTCCCGCCGCATCGGCGCCAAACAACCGGAGGCCGCTGCCAGCGCTACCGGGCAGGCACTGTGGCTGGGCGCCGCCTTGTCATTGGTCATCGGTATTGGGGGAGTCGTCTATGCCGAAGACATGCTGGTTCTCATGGGCGCATCCGACAGCGTCGTTGAGACCGGCAAAGGGTTCACCGCGGTCCTGCTTGGCGGATCGGTCAGCATCGTCTATTTATTTCTGCTGAACGCCGCATTTCGTGGCGCGGGAGATGCGACTGTTGCGCTTCGGTCGCTTTGGCTGGCAAACGGCATCAATATCGTACTGGATCCATGCCTGATTTTTGGTCTGGGACCGTTTCCCGAACTCGGCGTGACAGGCGCCGCAATCGCGACCACTATCGGCCGCGGTGTTGGTGTTCTGTATCAACTCTGGTATTTGTTCGACGGCCGCGGTCGATTGGCTTTTCAGCTCCGACACATACGCATTGTTCCATCCCTCATTGCGCAAATGATCGTCGTGTCAATCGGTGGTATCGGGCAATTTCTGGTCGCGACATCCAGTTGGATTCTACTCATGAGAATTGTGGCAATGTACGGCAGCGGCGCGATAGCGGCGTACACTATCGGCTTGCGCATGCTCGAGTTCGTCTGGCTGCCCTCCTGGGGTCTCGGCAATGCCGCGGCAACTCTGGTTGGCCAAAACCTGGGGGCGGCCAATGCAGAGCGCGCGGAGAAGTCCGCATGGCTGGCGGCCAGGTACAACGTCGTCTTCATGACGATAATCGGTGTTATTACCTTAATCGCTGCACCAGGGATCGCCGGTTTCTTCTCGAATGATCCAGAAGTTGTGCAATACACGGTCTATTGTTTGCGTATTCTGGGCATCGGCTGCCCTATGTACGCGGTCGGAATGATCGTAACCCAGGCACTCAATGGTGCCGGCGACACGTTTACACCGACTGGACTGAATATCGTTTGCTTCTGGATCGTGCAGGTGCCCCTCGCATACTGGTTGGCTACTGAGACATTCGGAAACCCGAACGGGGTTTTCGTATCGATCGTAATATCTGAATCTCTGCTTACAGTCTTGAGTATCATCGTCTTCAGGCGTGGCGGCTGGAAGCATAAACAAGCTTGAATTTGAACTCGCGGATTGGCCGCGACTAGTTATTGAAGATCTTCCTGGAGTAATGAAAATGTCAGACCTGGCGAGACTTGCCAACATCGCTGAGATCATCGGCGCGGTCATAGTTGTCGGCGGACTGTTCTTCGCTGTTCTGCAGATGCGTCAAATTCGCCAGCAGCGTCGCGATCTGGCCGCGATCGAATTATTTCGCTCCTTCGGCAGTCCGCAGTTCACCGATGCCTATCGATCCATATTGCGATTGCCCGATGGACTTTCCGCTGCCCAGATCGCGAGCGATTATCCACAGCAGGATAAATACGCGATGCTGATATGCACCACGATGGAGAACATTGGGGTCATGACCTTCCAGCGAATTGTTCCGTTCCTGCTGGTCAACAATCTGCTCGGCGGAACCACAACGGTGTTGTGGCGCAAGCTCGATGTGTGGGTGGCCGACCTGCGCCTGGAAATCGACAATCCCTCTGCTTTCGAGTGGTTTCAATGGCTTTCGGACAAATTCGTGGAATACCATGACATCACGCCGTTGCCCGCAAATGAAATGTACAAGAATTGGAAGCCGCAACGACTGACTAACGATGAGTAGTGAGGGCTGAGTATGGAAAGCCCGCCTCTCATTGATATTCGCAATGCCACTATCTGGCGTGGCAGTACCTGCGTATTCAAGAATCTGGACTTGCAGATAGCGCAGCATGAGCGAGTAGCGATTCTCGGACCCAATGGATCAGGGAAGACGACGCTGCTGAAGACCATCAACCGTGAGCTGTATCCGGTAGTTGGCGACGAATCCTCGGTGCGAATTCTTGGGCGCGATAAATGGAATGTGTGGGAACTCAGAAAACACATCGGCATTGTCTCGCACGACCTTCACAGCCGGTATACGGCAACCACCACTGCCCTCGAAGTCGTCGTATCAGGTTTCTTCTCGAGTGTCGGCGTGCACGGCTTTCTGGCGAGCCAGGTCAACGAGGAGCAACTCGACCGGGCCGAGGCGGTTCTGGATGACCTTGGTCTTGCATCATTGCGCAGTACGCAGCTAAAACACATGTCAACGGGACAGCAAAGACGCTGTTTGCTCGGGCGAGCGCTGGTGCATGCGCCCAATATCCTGATCCTTGATGAGCCGACCGCCGGGCTGGACCTGGCCGCGAGCTTTGATTATCTGCGGCGCATCCGGCGCATGGCAGCAGAGGGCCGGAATGTTCTTATTGTCACTCACCACCTCAATGAAATCCCACCGGAGGTAATGCGGGTTGTCCTGTTGCAAAACGGGCGGGTGGTTGCCGACGGCCCCAAGTCGTCCGTCCTCACCAGCGACGTCCTGAGCGCGGCCTACGAAACGCCCGTTCGGGTCAGTGAAATTGATGGTTACTACCTCGCGTACCCGGGCTGAGGCAACATTGATGAGCGTTTGGCCAGCGAAATCTGCGCCGAAACCGCTTCCGTTTTCAGAAACGTGACCTGCTACGATGCAAGGGCTGCGCAAAGGTTTTAGTCTCACACAATGCATCAGATTGTCAGAATATTGTTTTCCAGCTTGCCACTAATCGCCCTGCCGGGGCTTGCGGCGCAGTCGGCCGTCGTCACTGGAATCACCAATATACGTCCCGCAGCTTTCGTTCTAGCTGTTGCAGGCGCCCTCTTGCTCACCCTGATATTTCGCTCCGCGGCAAGTCACCTGACACACGTAATTACTCGTAAAGTTGGCGAGATACGGGTCCGCCGCGCGCTGGACAAACGCAGCCCGAACGTCATGCACGACTTTATATTGCCCGGCGCATACGGCGGCTTGAAGAAAATCGACCACGCTATTTTGACGGCTGGCGGAATTCTCTGCATTCAAACCAAGCATTACCACGGTATCGTTTTCGGCGAGGAAGATGAGCCACAATGGACAAATGTTGAAGGCGTGGGCAAGCGTAGATTCCTGAATCCATTGATCCAGAATGAGGGTCGCACGCGCGCAATGCAGAATGTCGTGCCAGACTCGCCGATTGGCAATCTGGTTGTATTTACCGGCTCAGTAGATTTTCCAACGCCGCCACCAGCAAACGTTATCCATGTTCGCGACCTTGATAGCTACATTGCGAGATTTGTATTCGGCCCCAGCAAGATCGACGATTGGGATGCCGTCTGGCTGACACTGAAATCTGCTGCGCTCACCGACGAAGCCACACGACGAGACCTGCAAGCGCAAATCGCCTAGAGCGAGTTTCAATCGCCGGGGTACTGTGCGCTCCAAATGTTCTATTGCTCTATACTCGCCCGATACATTTATCTGGACGGGCCGCAAGATATGGAAAATCCTGATGTTCTGGTTTCTTCGCCGTTGGGTGTGCTGGCTGTATTAATATCCGTCGCCGCGTTTTTCTTTGCTCTTGCACAGGTCACACGGGCGAAGCTCTTCACTTACCTGCCCCCACTGGTGTTCATCTACGCAACGCCTGTCTTTTTGAACAATCTGGATGTTATCCCCAGTGAATCACCGATCTACTCCGGACTCAGTGCGTACTTGCTTCCAGCGTTCATTGTCCTGATGTTGATTAAGGTCGACATCCCTGCTGTCGGCAGGGTTCTGGGCAAGGGTGTGCTGGTAATGATGATGGGTACGGCCGGTGTCATGGTCGGCGCCGTGGTCGCCTACTATATTGTTCACCCGTGGCTATCCGACGATGCATGGAAAGGTTATGGGGCGCTTGCTGGCAGCTGGATTGGCGGAACTGCCAATATGGTTGCGGCCAGTGAAATTCTTGAAACTTCAAAGGCGCAAATCGGCTTGGCCATTATTGCCGACAATGTTATTTACATTGTTTGGCTGCCTATCCTGTTGATGTCACGAAATTTCGCCGATCAATTCAATCGATGGGCTCGTGTTCCGGAAGACAGGCTGCATATGATGGACGCAGCGGCTGAGGAAGTTCATACAGAAGTCGATACGGCGCCTTCAATGTCCGAGTACCTTTACATCGCCGTGCTGGCAGTTGGCGTCACGTGGATAGCGACAGCGACTGCTCCAGCAATCGCGAATTGGATCGCTTCCGCGAACCCGGGGTTGGGGAACGTATTCTCCGTTACGACGGTACGCATTCTTATGGTAACGACGATCGCGTTGCTGCTTTCTGCTACGCCGGTTTCACGCTTGCCTAACACCACCCCGATTGGCACAGCGCTGGTCTACATTTTTGTTGCCGGTATGGGGGCGCGGGCGTCGATAGCGGGTCTGGCGGAAGCGCCAATGTTTGTCCTGGGCGCGTTTATCTGGATCTTTATCCATGGTCTGTTTTGTGTTGCCGGCGCCTGGTTATTTCGCGTCGATATTCACAGCGTAGCGATCGCCTCTGCAGCAAATATAGGCGCAGTGGCATCGGCGCCTATTGTCGCCGCGCACCATCGCCCGAGCCTGGTTCCGGCATCAATTCTGCTGGCACTACTCGGCTACGCGATGGGCAACTACCTCGCACCACTGACCGGGCATCTGGCCCGGATGGCCGCCGGCCAGTAACAAAATCAATGCAGAACGGCGCTATCGACGACGCTTGACTTGACATGCAGCCTTTTAGCTGCATAATGATACGCAGCTAAAAGGCTGCATGAAGATGACACATGAGTAACACGATGGATTCGATATTCAAGGCGCTGGCTGACCCGACTCGTCGCCTGCTACTCGATCGCCTCAACGAGCAACCAGGACAAACCTTGTCCGAATTGATCGATGGCATTGGGATGCGACGACAATCGGCGACCAGACATCTGGCGATTCTGGAGTCAGCTGGCCTGGTCAACTGCAAATGGCATGGCCGGGAGAAGCGCCACTACCTGAACGCTGTACCGATTGCAGAAATTGGTCGCCGCTGGATAGACAAGTTTTCAGGGCCAAGAGCCGCAGCCATCCTTAATCTAAAACAAGCATTGGAGGAAACCAACAATGAATAAACCCGAGTTCGTTTATATGGCGATCATCGCCGCTACACCGGAAGACGTTTGGCAAGGACTGACAAGCGCCGAATTCACTCAGCAATACTGGCACGAGACGAAAATTCAGAGCGACTTCAAGCCAGGGTCACCGGTCGAGTTTGTCCTGGCTGATGGCAGGGTAGGCGTTACTGGCGAAGTCTTTCTCGCCGACTACCCGCAGCAACTCTCCTATTCCTGGCAATTCACCGCGCCGGACGAGACACAATGCGAAGCTCATTCGCGAGTTACATTCACGCTGGAACGGCTCGACCGTGGCACACGACTCACTGTCGTCCACGACCAGTTCGAAACGGGCTCTAAAACGCTGGACATGGTAAGCCACGGCTGGCCGCATGTAATTTGTGGCTTGAAGACCCTGCTTGAAACGAACAAGGCAATCGACTTTTCAATGGCGCAAGCCGACAACCAGCAAACAGCTGCCAGTGCCTAGTCGGGCGGCGCGAAATGCGCAGCCAGTTTCTGCAGCAATTAGTGTCGCGGTCGATGCTCGGTGATATGGTGACGCAATGCCGAGGATATCCAAAGACGAGATAATTTACTGGAGCAAGCGAACAGCCCTGGTGCTCGCAGCGATCGTCGTTTTCGGCACCCTGTTGATTGTTGGCCTGTGGAGCAACCGGCCCGCTCTGAGTGACGTGCAGTGGCCAGGCGCTGCGCTGATCGAAACATCACCCGAGATGGTAGAAGGCGCTGTAACCGTTACGTGGTTAGGTGTTGCCACTATGTTATTCGACGATGGTGAAACCCAGATCCTGATTGACGGGTTTATATCGCGACCGACTGTGTTCGACATACTGTTGAGGAGACCTGTCGAAAGTGATGCTGCGAAGATCAATTATGTGATGAATCAGTTTCACATGCGGCAGCTCGCGGTAATCATCCCGGCTCACTCGCACTTTGATCATGCGATGGATATTGGCGCGATTGCGAACAGGAGCTTTGCCTCTGTCCTCGGTTCTTCGACGACAGGTCAGATTGCTCGCGGTGCCGGCGTGCCTGAGGATCAGGTCATACTTGCATCGAGCGATACGGAATATATTTTTGGCAATTTCACCGTGACGCTGATCGACTCGGCACACGCACCTTTCGCATGGCGCGGCGAGGTGCCGTTGGCTGGCCAAATCGACGAGCCACTGATTACACCCGCGCCCATTACCGCCTGGCGCGAAGGCCATAGCTACTCCATCGTTATTGCACACCCATCCGGAACAACGCTGGTTCAGGGCAGCGCCGGGTTCATCGAGGGCGCGCTCAAGGATGTAGATGCAGATGTTGTCATGCTTGGACTTGGTCAACTGGAAGGCATTGGCCGCAAGTACGCCGAGCAATATTGGCTGGAAACTGTAACGGTAACAGGCGCCAAACGCGTCTATGCGATTCACTTTGACGACTTCACGAAACCCTTCGGCACGATCGAGTTGATGCCGAAGTTCCTGGACAACTTTGTGAAGATGGCGACCTGGCTGGAGTCCTTCCGCGATACCTGGGATACCGATACCCAGTTACACGTCCCTGAATTCGGTAAACCGATAGTTCTCTATGCCAAGCCTCAGGAATCTCCCGACGCCTGAAGGCTCTCAAAGCACTCGTGAGCCGAGCAATTTCGCTCATCTTTTGAGTTCGTATACGAAGTCGCGGCCGACGTTCGCTGTGCATGTTGATCGACTTTATCGCTTAGTCCCTGTCCGGAACCATCTCGCCAGCAGTTGCCGCTTTCGAACACTTCAACTTGCCACTGCCGAAGGTCTGCTTCACACGATATGCAGCCGTCCAAATGCTAGTATTGAGAAAATCGGAAGTGGCGGCTTGTGACCCAAAGCGGCCATGCTTGATCGGCTTCAATTTCGAACCTGGTCAAACTCCAATCGTTGCTGAGTCGCGTCTGCGAAAGTTTTTGGAAGACTGTGCGACGAATCAAAATAAGAACCACCTGTAGGAGTCACCTGTGAAAATATCTGCCAGCGCTGCAATGTTCGTCATCCTGTCATCAATATTGGTGTCAGGCGCTTTGTTTGCACAGCAAGCACCGGAGATCGATCCGGAACAGCTAAAAAAGCTGGAAGCAGCTGGGTATGAGACCGACCCGGAAGTGTTTAAGGCTATCGCTACCGGCGGCCAACCTTTGGGCCGTTGGAAAGAGGGGCTTTTGTTTGACGGAATCGAGCCCATGCCATGGCTGGCGAGTGCTGCGAACTGGTTTCCCGGTAAAGAGGATGTTCAGCCCGAGGAGATTCGCGTTACATTCATGGGCTCTTCGCCATTACCGCGTCCCGGTCAAATGGGAACGTCCGTTTACGTAGAGCTTGGTAACGGCAAGAACTTTATATTTGATATGGGGCCGGGTTCGATAGCAAACTACCTTGGCGCCGGCGTTCCGTTCAATCAGCTCAATGACATCTTTATTACGCATCTGCACTGGGATCATGTTGCATCGGTACCCTACACCTATGTATTTGGTGGTTGGGCTGGTCGCTGGCACGAAGACTTCCGAATCCACGGCCCGTCGGGACGCACAGAAAAGCACGGAATCGGCTACATGATGGAAAAGATGGATGAAATGCTGACCTGGCATAAAGATAGTTTCGATATCTTTCCGACCGGCGACGCGTGGGATTTGAATGTCAATGAGTTTGACTTCGAAGATGATGGCGGCACTGTTTACGAAGAAAATGGAGTCAAGATTATTCATTGGCGCCAGTCGCATACTCAGGATGGGGCGACTGCTTATCGGCTGGACTGGAATGGAATGTGCGTAGCATTTACCGGTGATGGGCGGCCTAACTCCCTGACCGCAAAATATGCCAAGGGCTGCGACCTGGTCATTACCGAGGTTCAGGTCGAACTGATGTCAATATCGTCCGGTGTAAACGGGGTTCTGCCCGTTATGGGGCGCATGACGGTCGATACGTCACACAATCCCGGATACGCGGCTGGGTATCTGTTCAATGAGCTCAAACCCCGCCTGGCAATGACAACCCACATGTCGTATGACGCATACTCTAATCCCGAGTTATTCGCGCAGATTCGGGAACACTATAAAGGTCCATTTCACTTTGGTGCTCCTGACATGATTGTTGTAAACATGACCAAAGACAAGCTGTGGGTAAGGGAAGGAGTATTGTCAGAATATCCGAATATATCTCCCCCTAAGTTTGATATCGCAGCCATGGGTGGAATGCTGGTACCCCCAGCGAAGTACGACCGCGAGGACATACAACAACAGTCAATTCGTGACGCGGAAATTCCGCCAGAAGAATACTACCCGGAAGGCTACGCACCCGAACTCATAACGGTATGGCCATCGGACAAGCCGATATTCATACCAAAAGAGTTAATGCCGGGAGCTGACGAAGAGTGAGATCGATCACCGAGCGCTAACGCGCTGTATATGGACTCCTCCTCTTTGCAAGCACTCTGATGATGACAAGCATGGCACGACTGCATACGTATATTCGGCCTCTGTAGTTGGCATACGTTGATGCCGGGCCATAATGGTTTATTCGCGAGTATGTGTTGACGTTCGTGGGTGACGAGGTGTTTGCCGTCAAGTGGCGCAACATGAAGATACATTTCGCTGCCTCAGAGGGAACTCACTCTGTTGTGCAGGGGTATACGTTCCCGCAGGTTTTCGACATCAAGGAAGACCCGAAGGAAAGCTATGAACTCTGGGGCAATGAAGGCTATGTCCACGCCTGGGTAATGGGGCCGGTGATGAAAATCTTCGCAGAGCAAACGCGTAGCATGCAGGAGTATCGAAATATCAAGCCTGGCGAGGAACTCAAGGGCTACTAAATCGCGGTCGCAGAGCTTTGCTGGCGTATGGACAGACACCAATCTCTAAAACGCGCGCTTGGCCTGCGGGTTGTCTTCTCTGCACTTGTTTTGTTGTGCAACGAAGTTTCTGCACAGGAACTCGCGCCCCGTGCCTATTGGCCGACGCCAAATGGCACGAATGTGCTTGTTGTGACATATCAGAAAACGATCGGTGACATCGTTACCGATCCGTCCTTGCCATTGACGGGTGTCGATTCCGATATTGATTACCTTATGTTGTCCTATCAGCGAACGTTTTCCCTGGCCGGAAGAACCGCGGTAATACTTCTGAGCCTGCCGTCTTCTCGTGGAGAAACTGAAGGCGTATTTGAAAGTGAATTCCGTCGCCGGGAAACTTCGGGCCTCGGCGACGCCAGAGTGCGCCTGGCCTACAACCTGAGGGGCGCTCGAAGCATGGACGCGGCGGAGTTCAAGGCGCTGCGGGATGCGCCACATACGATTGTTGGAGCGAGTTGGTTCTCCGTAATAAAGTTACGAATAGAAAGACCAACAATCAATTACTTGGCAGTCAATCTAGCTAATCCGTAGCCACCTAAAGTTACGAATACACCTTCGATTATCCAGCGCTTCTTAACGCCGCGTCGAATAAAGTTACGAATGGCAAGTTCTGACCCATAATCGCCGCTCAGGTTGAGTGTCTGCTTTTTCCGAAACCAGCCGCTCAAACGCAGATTGGAGGAGATTCTGAGAGGCTGCTTTCGGCCGAGGCGGTGTAAAAACGCGTCAAGCATAGACCACCGAGGATCATGCTGGAATTTGGCATCACTTTGCGTGAGCGCCCCGACACGAGACGACAGC
>CAZGVL010000019.1:14738-41499 GCA_964528965.1 uncultured Woeseiaceae bacterium | reverse complement strand
GCCCGCCCGGCCGTAAGGCTGGCGGCGAAACAACGCACCGGACGACGGCGTGGTAGAACGGACAATTCTCGCGAGACGGTTCATAGGTCCCCAAATTTTGAACGACTATGTTCAACAAGGTCGGAACCAAGCGGCATTTCTGTATGCTGCCAGCGAATAGAATCCACTCCACGCTTAGCCTTCAGAGCGACTCTTACCTCCAGGACGACGCTGCGACGAGCGCAAGCTTTGGTAGAACTTGTTGATTAGTATTGGAGAAACGCTATTTACTCGAGTGGCCGACCGGTATTGTGAACACCGGCTGCGACGGTTTGGGCAAATCCCTGCTACGCGTCATGCATTCGAACTTGGTCGAAATGCAGATCGATCGTACAGTGCACAGAATGACTAATCGGCTCACTTTGAATGAATCGTCAGATCCACTAGCCTCGATATCGACACGGGCGCCGTGTTTCGCGACGACGGAGATCCGTGAGTTATTGCTTGACCATTACGGTCTTGAGGGCGAGCTGCGTGATCTGGTTAGTGAACGCGACCAGAATGTTCGGGTTCGTACCCCATCAGGTGAAAGTTTCGTACTGAAAATTGCGAACGCGACGGAGGAGCCGGTCGTCACTGATTTTCAGATCGAAGCACTATTGCATATCCAATCCGCGAACTGCGACGTGCGCGTGCCAGAGATCGTCACGACATTGGCCGGAGCTGTTGCTACAAAAATCAGTGACGGGGAGGCCACACACGTCGTTCGCCTCGTAACCTATTTGCCGGGTACTCCGGTCGCCGATGTGTCTTCATCGGCCGAGCTTGCCCGAAACCTGGGTGACTGCCTTGCCAAACTGGACCTCGCACTCTGCGACTTTGAGCATCCGGGAGATCGACAAGTCTTGTTGTGGGATATGCAGCGGGCCAGCCAGATGCGAAGTTTGATTACGCACGTGGCAGAGCCGGACCTTCGGACGGCAGTCACGCAATGCCTTGACGAGTTCGAGGCCAATGCTCTGCCGCTATTCAGCCAGCTGCGTTCGCAAGTCGCTCACAACGATTTGAATCCAGGCAATGTCCTGGTTTCTTGCAGCGACCATAGCCGGGTCACCGGGGTCATCGACTTCGGTGACATGGTGCGGGTACCGCTGATCGTTAACGTTGCAATCGCGGCGTCCTACTTACGGTCTTACGCAGATCCGCTGCTGTTCATCGCGCCATTCATAGCCGCTTACAATCAGGTCACTCCGTTGCAAGAAGTCGAAAAGCAGCTGCTGTATGACCTCGTTCGTACGCGACTGATTACAACGGTTGTGCTGCTTCGCTGGCGCTTGGCAGAGCGTGGCGAGAATGACGCTTACTCGCAGGAAGCGCTTGCCAGCGAACGCGATGCCGAGAAATTTCTGCTGCGTCTGAGTGCACTCCGCCGAGTACGCTTTGTGGAAGCAATCGAGCGTGCATGCGGCGCCTGATCGCTTCGGTGGAATCGCAGTTTTCGTAGCACTGCTGAAAGTTTTTGTTGCAGCAGAATGTTGCGTGAACCTCGCCACAATTGGCCTATAAACCCTAATAGAAACATGCGCTTAAAAAACGCATTAACGAGGCTGATCGAGCGTATTCTTTTCAGGCTGCAAAATTTCGACCACCAGTGGCGGTCCCACCGGCTCAAAGCTGTGGAGTAGTTCCGGGAAATCAATGCCTTAGCGATTTAACATTGTTGACTTCCGTTACATCGAACTGCGCGCAAATGAATCTGGTCGTCGTCCTTTCCGTTCTCCTGAGCCTAGGTGCTGCCAGCTACCTGTTGCTGGGAGTGCGCCTCGTCGCCGGTCGGCGTGCGGTTGGGACACGACCTATTGGCATGGTCTTCGTCATCATCAGTTGCTGGACGATGGGCGGTGCGGTCGAACTGATGTCCACCTCGTTCTACTGGTTTTCAATTGGCAGGGCCGGCCATTTTGTGGGTACCGCGTTCTTGCCCATTGCGGCGTATGTCTGCTTTCGTGAGTACGCGGGTGTCAAAACATCCGTGCACCGAATATGTACATTGATGATTGTGCCGGTCGTTTCGGTTTCGCTTGCCGCCACGAACTACTTTCACGAGTTCGTTTGGTTCCTGCCTATTGCCAACGAAGCCGGGGAATATCTGACCCGTCCGGTCGCCTGGGGGCCGTGGTTTCTGTACGTACATGCTCCCTATAGCTATGCTGTTATTGGCGCTGCAATACTGTGCCTGATCACGCATAGCTCACCGGTCGCGCGGGCACACCGACGTGGCTTGTTCTTGCTCGTCGCCGCCTGTTTCGGTCCCATGGTCGCAACCGCGGCATACGATTTCGGCATTGGGCCGAGCACCATATCCTTTGTGCCGATTGTGCTGACTGCAATGTTGCCAATCTACGCATGGTTGATTATCGGTGGGAAAATTGTCGAATTCACGCCTTTGACTTACGAAACCGTTTTTCACAACATGCAGGACCCGGTGGTTGTAATCGACGACGAAGGTCGAATCATCGGTTTGAATCGCCGCGCCGAGACTTTGTTGGAAATTAACGAAACCAGCGCTCTGCGTGAGCCGCTAAGCCTGATTCTTGGCGACGACTCGCCCGAGGTTTTCGAGGCGCTGGATACTGGCCTGCCACAGAAAATGCTAACGAATACTGGCAGGTTCTTACACGTGCAGGTTTCGCCGCTGACTTCGGGCAGAGCCTCGGCCAAAAGCGGCAAGGTACTGATGTTCCGTGATGTGAGTGATGTCGAAAAGGCACAGGCAGAGGTGCGCAGCAGTGAAAAGCTGTTACGAACACTGATCAATCACTCCGTCAACGGAATTATTCGACTGCGCTGGGTTGAGGACGATGAGAGCGGCAAGAAGGCGCTCTCCGTGATTTTCGCCAACGCTGCGGCCGGCCGATTTCTGGATGCCACGCCCGAAGTGCTCATGGCATGCAAAAGCGGCCGCATCGTTGAGCTCGCCACCAGCGGCATGGAGGAATTGGAGGCTGAAAATATCATGCAGCAGTTCCACAGGGCGGCGGAGCTGGGCAGGAGCTTCGAAGCGGAAGTGCGACTTCGCAAGACAGGTGCTGGTAGATGGTTGCGACTGATCTGTGAGCCCGTCGGTGAGGACTTCGCAGCGACTTTCGTCGACATAACGGACGGTAAGGCGAAAGAAAGACACATGGAGTCGATTGCGAGGTCGGATCCATTGACGGGCGTTCTCAATCGTCGCGGCTTTGAGCGCGATGCAGCCCAGCGGCTGTCCAACAGCGCAGATAATGCAACCGGAGCGTTGCTGTTTATTGACCTGAATGACTTCAAGGAAATTAACGATAATTGCGGCCATGAAGTAGGTGATCAGTTACTGACGATAGCCGCTGAACGACTCCGCAGGAGTTTGCGCTCATGCGATATTATCGGCCGACCAGGCGGTGATGAGTTTGTCGCACTGGTTCCGGATGTGACCGGCGATGTCGCCGAGAAGCTTGCTACCAGGCTAACCCGTGCCCTGGAGGAGCCATACCTGATAGGCACGCAGAAACTGCGCTGTGCTGCCAGCATCGGTCTTGCTTTATATCCGGATAATGCGAGTACGCTGACCGGCTTACTACGAGAGGCAGATCAGGCGATGTACAGAGCGAAAGCTCGCTGCCGGGGCGTCAGTGACGAAGGCGCTTGCAATCTGCTTGAAAAAGCGATGTAACTTCTCCGGCCAGACGCGCTCGGCGTCAGCCAGGCAAAAAAAATCACGTAATATAAATGTCCATTGACCGGTCTTCAGAAAACACCTGGCTGGAGTAAATCATCGCATGACCCAAATCCTCAAGAATTACCTGAGCCTTCGCTCAATCGTGCCGCTAGTGATCTCTGTCGCTATGCTCCTTAGTTTGATCTGCAGCCTGTCCATAGTAGCGGTGCAGGCCGAGCAATCGGTCGCAGCAACCGCGCAGGAGATACAGCCACTGCAAGTTGGTCAGGTCGCACCGCGATTCGACGTAAAGACCGTTGATAATGAAGTATTTTCATTTGACCCTACGAGCCTTGAGCGACCCGCCATGCTGGTTTCTTTTCGCGGTGGCTGGTGTCCGTACTGCAATATGCACCTGTCCGAATTGCGTCTGGTGGTCCCTGAAATTAACGCAATGGGTGTCGATGTTCTGTTTCTCAGCGGGGATCGACCCGAGCTGCTGTTCCAGAGTCTGAAGCAGGAAACACAGCAGGATATCGATGGTCTGGATTACACGATCTTGTCGGATGCGGATGCCAACGCAGCAATTGCATTGGGCATTGCGTTCGAAACTCCTGCTGAGATGATCGAGTGGGGCGAACGCAAAGGCATTGATATGAAAGAATCATCAATCGCATTGCATGGTGTACTGCCTGTTCCGGCTATTTTCGCCATCGGCGCAGATGGTGTGACGTCTTTTGCCTACGTTAACCCGGACTACAAGGTTCGCTTGCCTGCGGACGAGTTGCTGCAGGCCGCCAGGGACATGCTCAAATAACACCAGTCAGGCCTTCGTGGCCGCGGCAATCGCCGCTTCATATGGTACGCTTCGCGCACTCAAGCGAAGCAGGCCGTGGAGGCAAGAATGGCGACAGCAATTGTGTTGATCAAGGCAGAAACCAACCGAATTCCCGATCTTGCGGATCAAATCGCGGAGATGACCGGTGTAGAGGAAGTGTTTTCGGTTGCAGGTCGTCATGACCTGGTCGCGATTGTGAAAGTTGCGCGAAATGAAGACCTTGCCGATGTCATCAGTCATCAAATGCGCCGCCTTGATGGCATCGTTGAAACCGAAACAATGATCGCTTTTCGCGCCTATTCGAAAAAAGAACTGGAAGCCGGCTTCGAGCTCGGCCTGGACTGAAGGTATAGAGCCGAGTTCTCCGGGCGGCTGTAGTTGCAGTCGATCTGAATTACCATAATCGAATCACAATAGTTTAGAGCAAACCAACCAGAGCCAATGCAATGAGCGAAACGACGCAAGGCAATCCTGTAAGTCGCTTTATCAAAGCTGCGCTCAAGGTAGAACCGAGCGAGCAAATGGCCGCGTTGTTGTCATTTTCTTTTATCTTCGCGCTGATGGTCGCGTACAACATATTGAAGCCGGTACGAGATGCTCTGGCACCGGACTGGAGTGACGTCGAGCTTGCCTGGCTGTGGACGTTTACCTTTATCCTCAGCACCGTTGCGGTCGCTCTGTATGGCATCGCGGTTTCGCGATTGAAACTCAAACACCTGGTGCCCGGAGTTTACGGCTTCTTCGCGCTGGGCTTCGTCTTGTTCTACGTTGGAGCGACATCAATTGACGATGCCGCCACCGTCGAAAAGGCGTTCTATTTGTGGATTAGCTTGTTTTCGCTTTTTCATATCTCCGTTTTTTGGAGTTTGATGTCCGATATCTACACCAAGAAGCAGGCGCCGCGATTGTTCGCGATCATTGCCAGCGGTGCGAGTGTTGGCACGATTGCCGGGTCCGCGGCAACGTTGGCGTTGGCCAAAGTAATCGGCACGATGAATCTAATGCTTATTGCCGCGGTCATACTCGTGGCAATTGTCCCGATCATTGGTGTGCTGTACGGGCTCAAATCCAGCCGACTGCAGCCGGGTAGTGTGGACCTGGCCCAGGAGCAGGACACGGTAATCAGTGGCAATCCGTTTGCGGGCTTTACGGAATTCGTTAGAAATCCGTTCTTGCTCGGCATCGCATTGTTTATTTTCCTCTACACCGTCATCGGGTCGTTCGCCTATTTCGAAATCAAGAACCTGCTCGAAGAATTCACGCGCGATGAGCGCACACAGATTTGGGCCGGAATCAATCTGACGGTGAATACGTTGAGCATCCTGACCGCAACGTTATTGACGGGACGCATTGCCAGTCGCTTCGGGCTGGCCAAAACTCTGGCCCTGGTACCGCTTCTCGTTGCTGTGTTTTTTCTGGCAGTCGCGGTCAATCCACTGCTGGCCGTCGTCGTCGTCTGTTGGGTAGTTCTGAAGAGCGGCAACTACGCTATTACGCGTCCGGGTCGCGAGATGCTCTTTACACTCGTTAGTCGGGAGGATCGATTTAAAACCAAGCCGGTAATCGATATCGTGGTTTACCGAGGTGGCGATGCACTTGCTGGCTGGGCTTTCGCTGGTTTGACCGCTGCTCTGGGCCTTGGGCTCGGCGCTGTTGCGGTTATTGGTGCTGTCATAGCTGGCGTATGGGCATTTGTAGGCATGCACCTGGGTCGAGTTTACGAGCGTGACGTTGCTGCGGATGCGGCGGCGGAGCAATAACCAAGTACGGAGGAATCAATAATGGGAATCAAGAATACGAGCAGTGAGTTCGGCTCGGTGTCAAAGTGGCTGCACTGGCTGGTAGCGATTGGCATCATCGCACTATTCTGGCTGGGGCTGGAGCAAGCCGACATGGAACGAGGTCCGGAAAAACTGGCCGTTCGAGGCACGCATGCCTCGGTAGCGCTGGCGGTGTTTTCCCTAATGATCTTTCGTCTGATCTGGCGCTTGGTAAACGAGGTGCCGGCGCATCCTGATGGCATGCCAGGTTGGCAAAAAATCAGCTCATCTCTGGCGCATCTTGCGATCTACATCGCAGTATTTGTACAGCTCATTGCAGGTGCCATGGTCACTGCGACTGGCGGCAAAGCTCTGCCGTTCTTCGGTTTGTTCTCGGTGCCATTACCGATCGAGGAAAATCATGACAAGCATGAGTTCTGGGAAGGAATTCATGAATACGCCTGGATACCCCTCGCGGCGATTCTCGTCATTCATCTGCTGGGAGCCCTCTATAATCATTTCGTCGTGAAGAACGATGTTCTTCGCCGCATGACGACGGGCGTCAGAAGCCAGGGATAATCAGTTGGCTGAAGCCTATATTTGCGACGCAATTCGAACGCCAATCGGGCGCTATGGTGGCGCGTTGTCGTCGATACGAACTGACGACCTGGGTGCGTTGCCACTGTCCGAGCTGATAAAGCGAAATGCAGGGCTGGATCTGAACGCGATTGACGATCTGGCCTACGGATGTGCAAACCAGGCGGGCGAAGACAATCGCAATGTTGCGCGGATGTCGTTGCTACTTGCCGGGCTACCAGTGACGGTGCCGGGAGCAACAGTCAATCGACTTTGCGGTTCGGGCATGAATGCGATCGGAAATATCGCGGACGGAATCTGTAGCGGTCGCATGAGCCTGGGGATTGCGGGTGGAGTCGAGTCAATGTCGCGAGCGCCCTTTGTTATGGGTAAACAATCGGCTGCGTTCGGCAGGGACGCACAATCCTATGACACGACCCTGGGGTGGCGGTTCGTCAATCGTGAAATGGAGCGTCAGTATGGCGTCGACTCGATGTCGCAAACAGCCGAAAATGTAGCAGAGGACTTTTCGGTCTCGCGTGCGGATCAGGACGCGTTCGCGCTGCGCAGCCAGCAGAAGGCAGAATCGGCAATAAAAGCCGGAGTACTGGAAGATGAGATTGTCCCGGTCACTATTGTGCAACGTCGCGGCGACGACCGTATCGTTGCTGTTGACGAACACCCTCGATTTGGCTCAACGATCGAAGCCCTGGCTAAGCTAAAACCGATTGTGAAAAACGATGGCACAGTTACTGCCGGCAACGCTTCAGGAATCAACGATGGTGCCGCCGCACTGCTGATCGCATCGCAGACAGCGGCGCGCGATCAGGGGCTTGAGCCGATGGCGCGGGTTGTTGCCTGGTCAGTGGTGGGAGTAGAGCCACGCATCATGGGTATCGGCCCGGCGCCGGCTGCTGAGAAAGTACTTGCGACAGCAGGGCTTGGTATCGAGCAAATGGACGTGATTGAGCTGAACGAGGCGTTCGCCGCACAGGGGCTGGCTACATTGCGGCGCCTTGGTGTAGCCGATGACGCCGATACAGTGAATCCGAATGGCGGGGCGATTGCTCTGGGTCATCCTCTGGGCATGTCCGGTGCTCGGTTGGTTATGACAGCGGCCTATCAACTGCGCCGTAGCGGTGGAAAGTACGGCCTTTGCACGATGTGTATTGGTGTCGGTCAGGGCATAGCCATGATTATCGAGCGCGTTTAATGAAGCAGCCACCGCCGAGTTTCGAGAGCAAAGAACTCAGAGATTTCGCCGAGACAATACGCAGTCGGCGCACTATCAACCTGTACCTGCAAACGCCGGTTCCGCAACAGCTAGTCAGCGATGCGATCGAAGCGGCTATCTGGGCACCCAACCATCACGTTACCGAGCCCTGGAAGTTCTATGTTTTTGGCAGTGAGACGATTTCCCGCTGCATCGACCTTCAGCGCGAAATTACGACCACGAAAAGGGATGCCAAAGCGGCTGAGTTTAAAGCAAAAAGCTGGTCGGAAAAACCGGGCTGGCTGCTGGTAACGTGTCAGCGCTCCGAAGATGCCTTGCGACAACAGGAGGATTACGCCGCCTGTTGTGCTGCTGTACAGAATCTGTCCTTGTTCCTTTGGAAGGCGGGTGTCGGTACAAAGTGGACGACCGGTGCAATCACCAAGGATGAACGTTTCTTCAATATCGTCGGGGTCGATGCCAGCGAGGAAATGGTCGTTGGGCTGATTTGGTATGGCTATCCGAAATTGACACCAACGCAGTCGCGTTGTTCTGCCAAATCAGCCGTGACGATGCTTCCCTGATCTGAGGTCAGTCTCTCGCCAATTCGTCCGGGTGATGAATCATCCGGTCCGGGCAGATCAGCGGACGCATCAGGTACACACCGGTAGTTACTGCTGCGACAACTCCCATGATAATGATTGCATTGCGTACGGAACCGTCATAGATGAGCGCTGCGCTGAGCGCACCAATCGCACCCATGATGTTTTGCAGCGTGCCGACAATGGAAGATGCAACTCCGGCAATTTTGGGAAGCGGGTCGAGCGCAAGGACCATTGCGTTCGGCATCAGGATTCCAACGTTAAACATGAACAGGCAAATTGACGTCCACAACCACCAGAATGGAGCCTGATTGAGCACGGCAATGATAAGCAGCTGGATAGCGATGAAGCCCATCAGCGCTGCGCACAGGGACAATATCTGCATGGAGTCAAACCGCATTACCAGAAAGCGGTTTAGCATGGAGCCGAGCAGTATCGACCCGCCCGCGCAAGCAAATATCAAACCGAATGCTTGTGTCGAGTAGCCGTAGATCTCGATCGCAACAGCGGACGAAACCGTTATGACTGACATGAATCCTGCGGGCGCCAGTGTTATCAACAACAGGCTGAAAATACTCTGTCGGTGCGAGAAGAAAGACCGGAAGCTTGATGCGAGCTGACGCATTGGATGACCTCCTGGACGAGGTGTATGCGTTTCTCGCAAGAAGCAGCGCATGCCAACGAGCATCAGCAGTCCGCAAACGGCGATCGCTGTGAACGGCGCACGCCAATCCCACTGGGTCACCAGCAGTGCGCCGGCGCTGGGTGCGATGACTGGCGCTGCCGTAAAGATCATAGTCATCAGTGACATCAGCTTTGCCGCCTCTTTGCCACTCGAGATGTCGCGGACGATTGCGCGTGACAAAACGATGGCCGACGAGGCACCGAACCCCTGCACGAACCGTGCAGCCAGCAAAACGTCCATACTCTTTGCCAGCGCAGCAACACCGGCAGCGATCGCGAACAAGGTCATGCCGAAATAGAGCACGGGTATGCGGCCCATGCGATCTGAGAACAGTCCGGCGGGTATCTGGCCAACGGCCATACCCAGGATGAAGATGCCCACGATCTGTTGGCCCGTCGATAAATCCGACTGCAATGCTTCGGCCATTGCCGGTATGGCTGGAAGGCTTAAGTCAACGGTGATCGCTGCGACCGTCGTAAGCAGGCCAAGCGTGATGATAAAGCGGCGATCATTGACGAAATGGGATTGCATGGAAGTAGTTGGCAACAGAGGCGGCGGACGGTGCAGAATAGGGGGCAGTTGATAGTGAGTAAAGCAATGAATTCGAAATGGTTTCTGCTGGCGTGGCGGCGCGATATCGTTGTACGCGGATTACGCGTGAGCGGTTTTGTTGGTACTGCGCTCGTTCTGATTAATCAAGGCAACGTCATCTTCTCGGGCGCTGGAGCGGCGGATTTGCTGTGGAAGATCCCTTTGACGTTTCTGGTGCCCTACCTGGTATCCACCTACGCGAGTGTCTCGGCGGTCATAGCCGTATCGACAAGCGACGCAACTGAAGTCAGCCAGGACGGTAATTGACTCCCCGGACAAGTAGCTCGTTAAGTTGCCGCATTCCGAGCCAATAGCTCAGCTCCCGCGGATGGGTGACATCCCAGACAGCAATGTCAGCACGCTTGCCTGATTCAAGCGTGCCACGATCGCCAAGGCCGAGCGCTCGTGCCGCTTCCCGGGTTGCGCCAGCCAGACATTCCTCCGGGGTCAATTGAAAGACACGGCTGCCGAGGGCCATCGCCTCTCGTAATGAACAAAGTGGCGACGTACCTGGATTGCAGTCGGTCGCAATTGCAATGGGTACACCCTGTTCGCGCAGCTCGGCTACCGGTGGTACCTGTGTTTCGGCAAGCGTCAGGAATGCGCCGGGCAGTAACACGGCAACGGAACCCGCCTGTGCCAGTGCCTGCACGCCGTTGACGGATGTGTACTCAAGGTGATCGGCTGAAAGAGCGCCAAACTGGGCCGCCAGTTCCGCGCCGCCGCCATCACTGAGCTGATCAGCATGCAGTTTTACCGGCAGGCCAAGAGATTGTGCGCAACTGAATAGTTTCGCAATCTGTGGTGCTGAAAAGGCGAAAGACTCGCAGTAAGCATCGACCGCATCCGCTGCCTGGTCTGCGGCGACGCGCGGCAACATCTCGTCACAAATAAGGTCGATGTACGCATCAGCGTTGTCCGTGTACTCCGACGGCACGGCGTGCGCAGCCAGCAGGGTTGCGGAAACTGTCAGACCGGTTGCCTCCCCGACGCGACGGGCGACAGCAAGCATCTTTAGCTCGGTGTCGACATCAAGGCCATAGCCGGACTTGATCTCAACGGTGGCAACACCCTCGGCAGCAAGCGCGTTCGCCCGCATCAACGCCCCCTGCAGCAACTGCTCCGCGTCGCTGCTGCGCGTTGCCGCAACAGTCGACATAATGCCGCCTCCCGCTCTCGCGATTTCCTCATAGCTGGCGCCACGCAAGCGTTGTTCATACTCTCCGGAACGGTCGCCGCCGAAGACAAGATGGGTGTGGCAATCGATCAGGGCAGGGGTGATCCAGCGGCCATGCACCGAACGAGTCTCGACCGCCGAGTTTCCGGGTAGCCTGGCTTGCGGTCCGACCCAGGCGATCTCGCCATTTTTAATCGCTACCGCAGCGTTCTCAACCGCGCCGTACGCCGTTTCGCCCGCGCACATGGTGGCGACATGGGCGTCGGTGAGTAGTAAGTCCCATTCGGACATTCGTGTCTCCCGGATATTGCATTCGACGGTACCATGCTCTAGCCTGTATATACAACTTCACTCAGGTCGTGGAACAGCACCTCCAATGGAAACCATATTCGCTCGCAAAGCGTTGCTGCAAAAGGGCTGGACTCAGAACGTCCGGTTCCGCATAGCGGCAGGTCGAATCCAGGGAATCGAGCCCGAGACCGCGCCCGAGCAAGACGACTACGTCGCTGGCTGTGTAATTCCCGGCCTGAGCAACGCTCACAGCCATGCATTTCAGCGCGCGCTGGCCGGGCACACTGAGCAGCGCTCGCCTGCAGGTCGCGACAATTTCTGGAGCTGGCGCGAGCGCATGTACGAACTCGCCGCTAAGGTGAGCGCCGAGCTGCTGCAGTCAATTGCGACACAGGCCTATAGCGAGATGCTCGCCAGTGGCTACACCTCGGTTGCTGAATTTCATTATCTGCACAGAGAGCCTGACGCGGCACGCGATGACGATGCGATGTTTAACGCTATTCGCTGTGCGGCCGAATCGAGCGGCATTCGATTGACCTACGTGCCGGTACTTTATGAGCGCGCCGGTTTCGAAAGTTCCGCCGTGGAAAGCCAGCAACAGATGTTCGCGCTTGATCTGAAAGCCTTCGGGAAACACTACGAACGAGCCAGCCAACAAACGAGTGAGACAATCAATGTCGGCATCGGCGCCCACAGTTTGCGAGCCGTCAGTGCAGACTCCCTGCACGAAATTGCGGCCATTGCGAAACGCGATGACGTTCCGCTGCATCTTCACATCGCCGAGCAACAACGCGAAGTCGAAGAATGCCGATCGGTTTATGGACGGCGGCCTGTTCGGTGGTTGCTGGAAAACTTCGACGTAGAAGAGCACTGGTGCCTCGTACATGCGACGCACATGGATACTGAAGAAATCGTGTCGCTTGCTGAGACCGACGCGGTCGTCTGTCTGTGCCCAAGCACCGAAGCGAACCTCGGCGACGGGCTGTTTCCGCTGCATGCGTTTCTCAGCGCGGGCGGAAAAATTGCGATCGGCTCAGACAGTCATGTTTCGATCAATCCCTTTGAGGAGCTGCGCTGGCTTGAGTACGGGCAACGGCTGGCAACTCAGTCGCGCAATATCACGTCACTGCGCGACAGCCACGTTGGTCGCGAAATATTCGAGCGGGCATTGCAAGGTGGCGCCCGGATCAGTTCGCAACAGCGGCCGGAACTCACCGCTGGCGCGCTCGCCGACCTTGTCGTACTCAATGACGACGACCCGATGCTGGTCGGCCATGACGGGGAATCACTGCTGGATGCGCTGGTTTTCTCGGGTTACCGGCTCCCGATTGAGCGGGTCATGGTTCACGGTGAATGGCGTGTCATCGACGGTGAGCATGTCGATCAGAAAGGCTCCCGGGAGCGATTTTCGAAGGCCCTGCGGGCGATGGGGGCGGGATGATGAATACGGTGACCAAACCACGCTACCAACAGCTCAAGGACCTCATTATTGGTCGCATATCGAGCGGAGACCTGCGACCCGATGACCGTGTACCGTCGGAGAACGAGCTCGTGGAATCAATGCAGGTTTCACGAATGACGGCAAATCGTGCTCTGCGCGAGTTGACGGACGAGGGCTACGTTGAACGCATCGCGGGTCGCGGCACGTTCGTCGCCGATTTTCGCGCGCGGTCGCACGTACTGGATGTACAGAACATAGCCGATGAAGTTAGTCGTCGTGGCCATGAGCATCGGTGTGAAACGATCAAGAACTCGAAGAGTATTGCCAATGCCGAGGTCGCGACTGCGTTGCAGATTCAACCCGGAGCGGACATCTTCCATGTCATCCTGGTGCACTTCGAGAGCGATTTGCCGATCCAGGTCGAAGACCGTTTCATCGTCGCGGATTTCGCGCCCGACTGTCTGCAACAGGACTTTGCTGCAGTGACGCCGAGCGCATACCTGACGGCGATTGCGCCGCTTCAGGAAGCCGAACAGGTTGCACGCGCTGTCATGCCCGATGCTGCTGTGCGCGAAAGGCTGCAAATGGAGGTCAATGAACCCACGTTGCGGGTGACGCGCAGAACCTGGGCGCACGGCAGGCCGGTGACCTTCGCAAGACTACACCACCCTGGCAGCCGCTTTGAGCTGACTGGACATTACACACCACCCGGTACGCCGCGCTCGACGCTTGCGACCGAAGATTCGCTGGAGAATTTGCAGACATGACTAAGACTCGAGTTATTACGGCGCCAACCGGCACAAAGCTACAGGCAAAGAGTTGGCTGACAGAAGCCCCGCTGCGCATGTTGATGAACAACCTCGATCCGGAAGTTGCCGAAAAACCTGACGATCTGGTCGTGTACGGCGGTATTGGCAAGGCTGCGCGCAACTGGGAGTGTTTCGACGCGATTATTGCCGCACTCAAGAACCTTGAAAGCGACGAAACTCTGCTGGTCCAGTCCGGCAAACCAGTGGGGGTCTTTCGCACGCATGCTGACGCACCTCGCGTGCTGATAGCGAATTCGAACATCGTTCCGCACTGGGCGACCTGGGAAAAATTTCGAGAGCTCGACAAGCTGGGTTTGATGATGTTCGGGCAGATGACTGCCGGGTCCTGGATCTACATCGGTAGCCAGGGAATTGTGCAAGGTACTTATGAAACTTTTGTCGAGATGGGCCGACAACACTACGCTGGTGATTTGTCCGGTCGCTGGATACTGACCGCAGGTTTGGGTGGCATGGGCGGTGCACAGCCGTTGGCTGCGACGATGGCCGGTGCATCCATGCTGGCTATTGAATGTCAGTCGGATCGCATCGACAAGCGGCTGGAGACCGGCTATCTGGATGTGCGTGCAGAAACCATTGATGAAGCACTGGCACTCATTGACAAGTCGGTCAGGGACCGTGAAGCGTTATCCGTTGGGCTGCTCGGCAACGCGGCAGAAATCCTGCCCGAGCTCATCGAGCGCGGTATCAAGCCGGATGCGGTTACCGATCAGACGTCGGCGCATGATCCGGCGAATGGCTACTTGCCAGCAGGATGGACCGTGGCCGACTGGCTTGAGCGGCGCGTAAGCGATCCGGATGCGGTCGCCGCGGCCGCCGTTAAGTCAATGGCGGTCCATGTGCGGGCGATGCTCAAGTTTCAGGCGCAAGGTATTCCGACCTTCGACTATGGCAACAACATTCGCCAGGAAGCGCTTGGCGAGGGGGTCGAAGACGCATTCGACTTTCCGGGCTTCGTGCCCGCGTATGTGCGACCACTTTTTTGCCGTGGTGTCGGTCCGTTCCGCTGGGTCGCGTTGTCCGGTGACCCGGAAGATATTTACAAGACGGACGCCAAGGTAAAGGAACTGATTCCAGACGATGCGCACTTGCACAATTGGTTGGACGCGGCTCGAGAACGCATACAGTTTCAAGGCTTGCCAGCACGCATTTGCTGGGTAGGCCTGGGTCAACGGCATCGGCTTGGGCTCGCCTTCAATGAGATGGTGCGTAACGGCGAATTGAAAGCGCCGGTCGTGATTGGCCGCGACCATCTTGACAGCGGCTCGGTCGCCAGCCCCAATCGAGAAACGGAAGCCATGCGCGATGGTTCGGATGCGGTGTCAGACTGGCCGCTGCTGAATGCACTGCTGAGCACTGCAGGTGGTGCAACCTGGGTTTCGCTGCACCATGGCGGTGGGGTCGGTATGGGTTACTCACAACATGCCGGGCTGGTTATTGTCTGCGACGGGACGGCCGAAGCCGATCGACGTATTGAGCGCGTACTCTGGAATGACCCTGCATCCGGCGTAATGCGTCACGCGGACGCCGGCTACGCCGATGCAATCGAGTGCGCGCGTGAACACAATCTGAATCTACCGATGATTGATACAGGAGCACCCCAATGAACCTGATGATCGACAATCAGCTCATCACACTTGCCGACTTACGCGACGCCTGGTCAAATCCGATGCGAGTCACGCTTGGCAAGTCAGCATGCCAGCGCATGGCGGAATCGAACGAACTGATCGAAAACGTCGTCGACGGCGGCGACCAGGTGTACGGCGTGAATACCGGCTTCGGACAGTTGGCTCAGGTGCGCATCGGCAGCGATGAACTGGTGCATCTGCAGGAAAACCTGGTGCGATCACATGCGGTCGGGGTTGGCGACGATCTGGGCGACGAAATTGTCAGGCTGGTCGTGCTAATGAAAGTGATCGCATTGGCCGAGGGTTTTTCCGGTGTGCGTATCGAACTCGTCCAGGCACTTTGTGCGCTATTGAACAACAACATTTACCCACGCATACCATCGAAAGGTTCTGTCGGAGCGTCGGGTGATCTTGCGCCGCTTGCGCATCTTGCCGGGGTCCTGATCGGTACCGGCGAGGCGCGTGTCAATGGCAAGGTCATGACCGCGCAAGCTGCTTTGGAGAATGCGGGACTCAAGCCGATCACATTGGCGCCAAAAGAAGGTCTGGCGCTTTTGAACGGCACGCAAGTTTCGACGGCGCTGGCGCTGGCGGCCGTGTTTCGCACGGAGAACGTGCTCGCGGCAGCTCTGACATCCGGCGCGCTGGCTTCCGACGCGATCAAAGGCAGTGACACGCCGTTCGACAAGAGAATCCAGCGTGTTCGCGGCCATGGTGGACAAATCGCAGTTGCGGGAGTGCTGCGAGAACTGATGCACGGCAGTGAAATCAGAGCATCCCACATTGAGTGCGATAGAGTGCAGGACCCGTACTCCATCCGCTGCCAGCCACAAGTCGTGGGTGCTTGTCTGGACGTCCTGCGACATGTCTGCAGTGTTCTGGAAACAGAGGCAAACGCGGTAACAGATAACCCGCTGGTGTTCGCCGAATCTGGGGCCGTATTGTCAGGCGGTAACTTTCACGCCGAGCCGGTGGCGCTTGCCGCAGATTATCTG
Organism: uncultured Woeseiaceae bacterium; assembly: GCA_964528965.1. GTDB lineage: Bacteria > Pseudomonadota > Gammaproteobacteria > Steroidobacterales > Woeseiaceae > UBA1847. Next base: position 25,205 of record CAZGVL010000019.1, on the reverse strand, counting down.
GCGCTTGCTATTGCCGAAATCGGCGCCTTGTCAGAGCGGCGTATCGCGTTGCTGATTGATTCACACCTCAGTGGCTTGCCCGCATTCCTCGTTGATGATGGCGGGATAAACAGTGGCTTCATGATGGCCCAGGTGACTGCCGCTGCGCTGGCATCAGAGAATAAGTCATTGGCACACCCGGCTAGTGTCGACAGTATTCCTACCTCGGCAAACCAGGAAGATCACGTCAGCATGGCGACGTTCGCCGCCAGACGTCTGCACGGGATGATCGATAATGTTGAGTACATTGTGGCCATTGAGCTACTCGCGGCGGCGCAGGGAGTGGAGTTTCACCGGCCACAAAAAAGTTCACCGGCGCTCGAACAGGCTATTGCCAGCTTGCGGGAAGTTTCGCCACGCTATGAAAATGATCGTTCCCTGTCGGCAGATATCACTACGGTCGGCGCGATGATAGCGCGCGGCGACTACTGCAGCGGCGCGTCATCAATTTTGCCCAGTCTCAGCTCGTAAGTGAAATCTCGTGAGGACGACTGTGTGAGCGACGTCTGGTCATTTCACCAAGGTACTGCACCGCTGCTTATCAGTGTGCCCCATGACGGCAGGTCGTTACCCAGTAGTATCCAGTCACGAATGTCCGCCGCTGGCCTGGCGCTCCCGGATACGGACTGGCATGTCGCACGCTTGTACGAATTTGGCAAACAGCTTGGCGCCAGCATGCTTATCGCGAACTACTCTCGCTACGTGGTTGATCTGAATCGACCCGCCGATGACGAAGCGATGTATGCAGGGCAGACGTCTACTGGCCTTTGTCCATTGATGACGTTTCAAGGTGACAGTATTTATAGGGACGAAGCAAGGATAGATGCTGCGGAAGAGCAGCAACGTGTCGAGAGCTACTGGCGCCCTTACCACGACAAGATCGCTGCGACGTTGCAGGCGCTGCGGGCTGCACATGGTTACGGGCTGCTATGGGACGCGCACTCAATACCAAGTCACGTGCCGCGCCTTTTTCCCGGCGAGTTGCCAGTGCTGAATATTGGTACATGGGATGGTCGGAGCTGTGATCCGGTGCTCGCCGCTGCGGTTTTCTCTACTGCAGAACAAAGCGGCTACAGCTCGGTCATCAATGCTCGCTTCAAGGGCGGCCATATCACACGGCATTACGGTCAGCCCGCAGGCAATGTGCACGCTATTCAGCTTGAGATAGCGCAACGGGCCTATATGGACGAGCGTTCGCTGGAGATTGACGAGATCCGGATGTCGCAACTCAGCGACAGTCTCGAAGCGCTTCTGGCAGCCTACATGGGTGCGGCAGCGCGGGCCTGGAATTAGTCCGGTCGTGTGATTACGGCGACAGATGCAGCGCGCAGTTGTTCAGCTTCGATTCAGTTGCAGAAGGCTACTCTGCGCGATCTCAAATGGGCTATGATTGGCGCGCAAAAATACTTGTACCTCTGGGTCAAAGGAATTCAACGATGAACACTAAATTCAAATCTCTCTGCTCGACGGTGATTGCGATGAGCTTGTTATTCGCCGGTAGCGCGATGGCTGCGTCTGCAGAAAAGATCGACAAGGACTCTAATGAGGCCGTTGCAGCATTCAGAGAAGACGTAAACGGTGCTGAGGTGTTCTTGAATCAGGCGGCCGGTTATCTCGTGTTTCCGCGAGTTATCAAAGCGGGCATTGGCATTGGTGGCGAAACCGGCGAAGGCGTCCTTCGTGTTGGTGGCAAAACCGTCGACTACTATCGAACATCGGCAGGATCAATTGGTTTTCAATTGGGTGCGCAGGCAAAATCGATCGTCATCGCATTCATGACCAAAGAGTCGCTGGAGAAGTTTCAGAATAGCAGTGGCTGGAAAGTTGGTGTTGATGGATCGGTCGCCCTGATCGACCTTGGCGCGGGCAAGACTATCGATACCGCTAACATCAAGGATCCTGTTGTTGGTTTTATCTTTGGTGCAAAAGGCCTGATGTACAACCTGACGCTTGAAGGTTCGAAAATTCACAAACTCGACAAGTCCTGATTCTGACCTGAGTCTTGAATCGTGGCTCAAGATCGCAGCGATAAAAAATCACGCAGAGAACAGAAGAAGCGTGACAAGCCACCGATCGGCCAGAGGATTGGTAAACAGATCGGCGATCACGCGCGCGCGATTGGTGACTTGAGTGATGTCGTCGTCAATCGTCCGAGAGAATTACCGGGCAGGGCGCACGGTTGGTTCCGGCGCTGGTTCGCAAAAGTCTGGCGGGTTCGTGGCGGTGGTCTGTACGCGTTTGGCTTCGCCATCAGCTTCGTCATTTACGAAGTCCGTATGTTGATCGAAGATTTTTCGGGCGACTCGGACTATGCCGTACTGCTTGACGGCGAGATAGTGAGTTTCATCGTAAATTTCTTTCTTGAGTCACTGGCAAATACGATTCAGGCACTTCTCTGGCCACTTAGCATCCTCAAATTTTCGCCGGTCTACGGGGCAGTTGGTCTGGGATTGGCGTATTTGCTTTTCTCGCGGGTCTTTAAGAAACCGATCGAAGCCTGGCTATTCGCCGACGAGGCTGAGCCAGGCATTGCCGATGTGACAGAGGACGAGCAGGAAAAAGGCGTCTAGCTCGTCTAATTCGTATCCAGGATCTTGCCCTGTGTCTTGGCCCGCTTGTCGAAACCGTGTTGCCACTCTGAACGATGTTCGGCCGGACTGATTTGTACCGCCGTCACTTTGTATTCGGGGCAGCTGGTTGCCCAGTCACTGTACTCGGTCGTTACGACGTTGGCGCCCGTTTCGGGGTTGTGGAACGTTGTATAAACCACGCCGGGTTGCACGCGAGTCGTTATCGTTGCGCGCAGGGTGATGTCGCCTTTGCGGCTCGAAAGCGCCACTAGCCCACCGTCTTTTACGCCACGCGTCTCAGCGTCATGTGGGTGAATCTCCAGTAGATCTTCCTTGTACCAAACGTTATTGGCCGTTCGCCGGGTCTGCGCGCCAACGTTGTACTGCGACAAGATACGTCCGGTGGTGAGCAGTAATGGGAATTTTCGGTTGGTTCGCTCTTCGGTCGGCACGTAGTCTGTTTCGACAAACAAACCTTTGCCGCGCACAAAATTATCGATATGCATGATTGGGGTGCCCATCGGAGCAGCCTCATTGCATGGCCACTGTACGCTGCCAACACGATCCAGGAAGTCGAAACTGACGTTCTTGAAGGTCGGTGTCAGCGCGGCGATTTCATCCATAATTTCCGCTTCTGACGAGTAATCCATTGGATAACCCATGGCGCGAGCCAGGTCCTGAGTAATGCGCCACTCGGCCTTGCCCTGACGTGGCTTCATGACGGGTCTGACGCGATTGATACGACGCTCGGCGTTAATGAACGTGCCGTCCTTTTCGAGGAACGAGGTACCGGGCAGGAAGACATGTGCAAACTTTGCTGTTTCATTCAGGAATAAATCCTGTACGACGATGCATTCCATGTTGCTGAAAGCGGCTTCGACATGATGCGTGTTGGGATCGGACTGCGCCAAATCTTCGCCCTGGATATACATACCCAGGTACTTGCCACCGATTGCGGCATCGAACATGTTCGGGATTCTGAGGCCTGGCTCGGCATCGAGTGTGACGCCCCAATGGTTCTCGAAAGTTCCACGGACCTCGTCATCCTGCACGGGCCGGTAGCCGGGCAATTCGTGCGGGAACGAGCCCATGTCACAGGAACCCTGCACATTATTCTGCCCGCGCAGCGGGTTTACACCCGCGCCCGAGAAGCCGATATTGCCGGTTGCCATTGCGAGGTTGGCCATACCCATGACCATGGTTGATCCCTGGCTATGCTCGGTGACGCCGAGGCCGTAGTAAATCGCTCCGCGATGAGCGCCGCCGTAAAGCCTTGCCGCGCCACGAATCTCCTCAGCCGACACACCCGATATTTTTTCGACGGCTTCCGGCGAATTCTCAGGTTTGAGTATTGACTGTTTCCAGGCTTCGAAAGAGTCGATCTCACAACGCTCTCTGACGTAGTCCTCATCGACCAGTCCTTCACTGACGATAACGTACGAGAGTGCGTTGATGACCGGAACGTTGGTGCCTGGGAGTAATGGCAAGTGATGCTCGGCCTTGATGCGCGCTGACTTGACCAAACCAATCTGACGCGGATCGATAACGATGAGTTTAGCGCCCTCGCGCAAACGTCGTTTCATTTGCGAGGCAAAAACCGGGTGGGCGACAGTAGGGTTCGCGCCGATCACCATGATGACGTCTGCGTCCATCACGCTGTCGAACGGTTGCGTTCCCGCTGACGTGCCGAGTGTTTTGTTCAGGCCGAATCCCGTCGGCGAATGACAAACGCGCGCACAGGTATCGACGTTGTTATTGCCCATTGCCGCACGCACGAGCTTCTGCACAGCAAAGACTTCTTCGTTTGTGCAACGCGATGAGGTTATGCCGCCGATGGATTTGCGACCGTGTTTCTCTTGAATGTCCTTGAATCGTTTCGCGGCAAAGCCGATGGCTTCGTCCCAGGACACCTTGCGCCATGGGTCACTGGTATTGTCACGAATCAGCGGATCCAGCTGGCGCTCGCGATGTGAGGCATAGCCCCACGCGAAGCGGCCTTTTACGCAGCTGTGACCATGATTTGCCTGGCCATCTTTGTGCGGCGTCATGCGCACGACCTGGTCGCCCTTCATCTCGGCCTGAAACGAACAGCCAACGCCACAATAGGCGCAGGTAGTAACGACACTGTGGTCGGGTTGACCGGCGTCGATAATGGATTTTTCCATCAGGGTTGCGGTCGGGCAAGCCTGCACGCAGGCACCGCAGGAGACGCACTCGGAATCAAGGAAAGTCTCGCTGATGCCGGCGGAAACCTTGGATGCAAATCCTCGGCCCTGAATGGTTAACGCAAATGTGCCCTGTACTTCATCACAAGCTCGTACACAGCGTGAACACACAATGCACTTGCTCGCGTCGAATGAGAAATACGGGTTGCTGTCATCAATTTCTGCATCGAGATGGTTCTCGCCATCGAAGCCGTAGCGGACATCCCGCAGACCGACTGCGCCGGCAACATCCTGCAACTCGCAGTCGCCGTTGGCTGAACAGGTCAGGCAGTCCAGCGGATGATCGGAGATATAGAGCTCCATAACATTACGGCGTAGTTTGCCGAGTGCATCGCTTTGCGTGCGGATTTTCATGCCGGCTTCAACCGGGGTAGTGCAGGATGCGGGATAACCCTTGCGGCCTTCGACCTCAACCAGGCACATGCGGCAAGAGCCGAACGGCTGCAGGCTATCCGTTGCGCAGAGTTTTGGAATGTCGACGCCGGACTCGCGCGCTGCGCGCAATATGCTCGTGCCGGCTTTTACTGTCGCCGCGAGACCATCAATTTCAACCTTGATCGTATCGCCGCTCTTTGCGACTGGCGTGCCAAGGTCGGATTGCCTGACTTTGTTCATTTTTCAGTCCCGCTGGCCGACGAAAAATCGTCTGCAAAGTATTTTAAAGCACTCCTGACCGGAAAGGGCGTCATTCCGCCCATTGCACATAAGGAAGCGTCTTCCATCGTGTCACATAATTCGCCCAACAATTCCCGATTGGCGTCACGCTCGTCGTTGCCAATCATCTTGTCTATGACCTCAACGCCTCTGGTAGAACCGATTCGGCATGGCGTGCACTTGCCGCAGGACTCTATGGCACAGAATTCCATGGCAAATCTTGCTTGCTGGGCCATATTAACGGTGTCATCGAATACTACGATACCGCCGTGCCCGACCATCGCGCCAATCTTCGCGAATTCTTCATAATCCAGCGCTGTGTCGAGTTGCTCTGCGGGAATGTAGGCGCCGAGTGGTCCGCCGACCTGCACTGCACGCACGGGCCGACCGCTCGCCGTGCCGCCGCCCCAGTCCTCAATGAGCTCCCGCAAGGTAACGCCAAACGCTTTCTCAACCAGACCGCCACGCTTGATGTTGCCCGCCAGTTGAAAGGCGAGTGTTCCTTTGGAGCGATTCACGCCGTAAGACGCGTACTTCTTGCCGCCAAGATTGATGATATTGGCAACGGACGCCAATGTGACAACGTTGTTGACGACGGTGGGCTTGCCGAACAAACCTTCGTGGGCCGGCAACGGTGGCTTGTAGCGAATAATGCCGGCCTTGCCTTCGAGGCTTTCCAGCATCGCGGTTTCTTCACCACAGACGTAGGACCCTGCACCGAGATGCAAATCAATGTCGAAATCAAAACCGCTACCCTGGATGTTCTTGCCCAGCCAGCCTGCGTCGTACGCTGTTTGAATGGCGCGCTGCAGAATTGAATGGGTCAGCGGATACTCAGACCGCAAGTAAATATAGCCGCGGCTTGCACCGACGGCGAAACCCGCAAGTGCCATACCTTCGATCAGGCCGAGCGGGTCGCTTTCCATAAGGATGCGATCAGAGAATGTGCCACTGTCTCCTTCATCGGCATTGCAGGCGATGTATTTTTGATCAGCCTCGGTGTCCGCTACGGTGCGCCATTTGATACCGGTCGGAAAACCCGCTCCACCGCGGCCTCTGAGCCCTGATTCGAGTACCGATTCGATGACAGTATCAGGGTCGGTTTGCAGCGCACTCTCAAGCGCCGCAAATCCCTTGTGGGCACGAAAGTCGTCAATGCTCAGGGGGTTAATCAGGCCACAGCGCCAAAACGTCCATCGGTCCTGATCAATAAGATAGGGAATTTCCGTTGTCGGCCCCAAGCGACGAGGGTGCTCGCCGCCCTTTAGAAAGCCCGCGGAAAAAAGACCGGCAACATCGCCAGATTCCACATTCCCATAAGCAATACGATTGCCGTCTGTTTCAACTTCGACCATCGGCTCGAGCCAGCTGGCGCCCCAGGAGCCATTGCGAATCAGCTCGATACTGTCGCCGGATTTTTTTGCGTAACGCGCGATAGCTATCGCGACTTCGTCTGCACCGACAGAAACAGCGGCAGTTTCGCGCGGCACGTAGATTTTTGTGCGCGCCATCAGTTCGTCTCACCCAATGTCGCGACGAGTTCATCAAATCGGCTGGCGTTCACGCGACCATGCGTCTTGCCGTCGATCATAACTGCGGGAGAACAGGCGCAATTGCCCAGGCAGTAAACCGGCTCCAAAGTGACGTGGGCATTACTTGCATGCATCGCGACGCCCAATGTTTTTTCCGCGTGCACCGACAGTTCACGACTGCCCATTGCCTGGCACGCTTCTGCCTGGCACACCTTTACAATATGCTCGCCGGGTGGCTCAGTTCGAAAATCGTGGTAGTAACTGACGACGCCATGCACATCGGCCCGCGACAAATTCAGCGCGCTCGCCAGGTACCGAATCGACTCTTCCGATATCCATGCAAATCTGGCCACGAAGGCGTGCAGGATTTGCACCAGCATCTCGGGCCGTGCGTCAAAGCTTGCGACGATTTCATTCGCGGCTTGTTCGTTAAAAGACTTTTCTGTCATCAGCGTACCCGTGCTTCCCCGGAGTAAATATTGAACGTATTTCCACGTAGAAAGCCGATCAATGTCACATTAAATTCTCGCGCCAGTTGTACCGCGAGACTCGATGGTGCACTTACGGCCGCCAGCAATGGAATGCCGGCGACCAGTGTTTTCTGCAGCAACTCAAAACTGGCCCGTCCTGAAACCATAATGCCGAACTTTCTTGCTGGCAAGCGACCCTGCAACAGTAGCGCGCCGATCACCTTGTCGACCGCATTGTGACGACCGACATCCTCCATGGTGAGCTCGATATTACCGTTTACATCAAATACCGCAGCCGCGTGCAAGCCACCGGTCTCGTCAAATGTAGGCTGGGCGGCGCGCAACTTCGCCGGCATACCCGTCAGCGTCTCCTTGGCAAAAACACTCGTTACGTCACTCATGGGCTCACAACCGGTGGTGTGAAGAGCATCCAGCGATGTCTTGCCACAGACGCCGCAACTCGATGTTGTATAGAAGTGACGCTGTAAGCGGCCCAGATCAACGCCGACATCCGGGCTTAACTCGACGCGAATGACATTGTGGTTGCCGCTATCCGGCGCAGGAGGGCCGCAGGTCTCGACGGACGCGATATCGTCGGCATTGCTGACAATGGATTCAGCATACAGAAAGCCGACGGCTAGCTCGGCATCGTTGCCGGGCGTGCGCATGGTTATGGAAATGCTGCGCACGGCCCGTCCGTCAGGCGTTGAAAAGCCCAGGCGAATTTCCAGCGGTTCTTCAACGGCAACATGGTCAGCAACCGGATGCGCAGATCCGTCACGGACTTTACTGATATCAATCGCAAGACTGCTTGCGGCCATTGTATTACTGCCGTTTTTCGGGGCGTTTAGTATATATCAACGCCAGCGGCAGTTCGGGCCAGACCACACTATGAATTGCTGATGCTTGCTTGCGGATCAGTCCTGCGAAGGGAGTCGAGTTGCCGTAATGGCGCTTCGAATGGCAGCGTACTCGGCATCATTGCGCAGTGTTACGTCGCTGCCGATTAAGTCGACTCCCAGCAGCCCAAACAACGGCGCGACGTCCGGGAAGCCGCGAGCATCGGCGATCTGCTCGAACAGAGATACAAACACTGGCTCTTCAAGCAGCGAATCCAGCTTGGTCAGTAGCTCCAGACCATCCCACGTTCTGGCCGAGGGCAGGCAGCATCGCTGCAGGCGGTCCAGCACCAGGTCGAGCGATTCGGTGCCGCCGGAGCGCCGCCGCAATTCGACATCGGCCATCAGGGCAAGTACGGCGCCGCTCCAGTAAACCTTCATTGTGCTCGCGCGGCTGCGGTCGGCTGCTGCCTCATTCGGTGACAATGACGGGCTGGATTGACGACCGCGCTCAAAGCCGTTGTAGATGTTTCTCCACGCGACGTTTTCACTCAGGACACCGGCGCGAGCCAGCAATACATTCTGATGGTATTGAGCAAAGCCTTCAGATATCCAGCTATGACGCTTGTACACGTACGGCAGCAGCAGGTGTGAAAATTCGTGCGTTGCCGCCCAATGGCCGTAGTACTGCTCAATCGGGTGTCGTTCGTTGATGCGAAACACGATGACCTCGCCGCCGTCTCGCATGACCTGACCAAACAGGCCCGGTCGATCTCCGCGCGGTGGCTTGCCGGATGGAACGACAAATATGTGTGCCTCGGGGTTGGGAAATCTGCCGTAGGCCAATGTGGTGTTTGTTGCTGTGCTCTGCACCCAGTCAAATATAGGGCCGGCCGGTACATCCGATCTCGCCTTTAAGACCGTGACGCTCAGGGTTGCGTCGGCAACCTGCATGCGAGTCTGCTCGAACGTGCCAAATGCGGCGGGTGCTGAAGCGTTCTCAGGCGATGCCGAAATTCGAAAAGTGTTCTCGGTGGCGTTCACCGGCGTCCAGGGCACGGCGGCTTGCATGCCGTCTGGCAACCTAAAGGTAATTTGAACTTCATTGTCCGCATCGATCGTCGGGCGCCAGAGCCAGCTGGCTGGGGAGGCCAGAATATTGGACTCAGCCAATGCAAAATTTCGTCCATCTGCTGCGACGATTTTCGTGAGGTCAACGGCGTAGCTCATGCAGCGAATGCCATCTTTTGCAACCAATATGTGCCGTCCTTGCGTGAGTATGTCGGTGCTGTTCTCGCAGTCACTGGCGCTGAGCAGAAACTCGCCGGCATCGGCCGACCGCGCAGAAACTGAATAGACCTTCGATGCGAAGCCAGCTGCAACTTCCATGCGACTGAAATCTGCATCAATAGTTATCGTGTACTCGTGCACTTCAAGCGCGAGCGCTGCGGTGCCAAGAAGCAATAACGTCGTCGCCAGCGTCGCTGCAACATATCGAATATTTCTTTGAATGATAATCGTTCTCAAATAGACGTGATTGCGAGCAATATAATCCAATTATTGCGGCAAAGATAAGCACATGTCGTTATGCTGCGGTTCAGCAACATCCGCTACAATGCGCCGCTAACCATTCAGTTTTGGTTTAGAATGCCTTACGCCGGAAATGTTCCGGCCTGGTTTCAAACCGTTAAGTTTCATGTATATGAGGAGACATCCGTTGAGCAAGATTGCACGCCGTAAATTTATTCAACTGTCAGCTGTAGCAGCTGCCGGATACCTGGTAACTCCGAGCCGCGATGCCGTTGCTCAGGACTTGCCTCACTTAACCGAAGATGACGCAATGGCTGGCACAATGAAGTACACGCACGATGCCAGCACTGTGGATGCGGGCTCGCGAACGAACCCGGCTGCAGATCAAAACTGCGCGAACTGCGCGCTCGTGCAGGGCGATGATGGTGCTGAATGGCGTCCTTGCCAGATCTTCCCGGGCAAAGCGGTCAATGCGAAAGGCTGGTGTTCGGTCTGGGCACCTAAGGCCTGATTTTCTCAGCAGCCTTATTTGCTTTAGGGCCTGCTGAGGCTTTGTTGACGAACGCCGGCTCTTCGCCGGCGTTTTTCATGGCGCAATTGGCCGAGCA
>CAZGVL010000019.1:0-14638 GCA_964528965.1 uncultured Woeseiaceae bacterium | reverse complement strand
TCGTATTGAACCCAGGGATCGAGATGAGACAAGCGCGCATTCAACATTTCTATGATGAGCCAACCGGCACCTTGTCGTATGTCGTGTGTGACCCGCAAAGCGGGTCGGCAGCCGTTATCGATCCAGTGCTCGGTTATTCGACGGTGTCAGGCAGGACCGACACGAATCCGTCCGACGTATTGATCGATTTCATCAAGCGCGAGAATCTGACCCTCGAGTGGATTCTGGAGACGCATGCGCATGCGGATCACCTGACCGGCGCACAATACGTCAAGGCCGGGCTGGGTGGCAAAGTCGCTATTGGCGAAGGTATTCGCGACGTACAAGCGCACTTCGGGCCAGTATTTAATCTTGCCGCTCCGTTCGCGCCCGATGGTCATCAGTTCGATCACCTGTTTGCCGACGGCGAGCGATTCAAGATTGGTCAGCTCGAGTGCGATGTCCTGGCGACGCCGGGGCACACCAATGACAGCGTTAGCTACCGAATCGGCGCCGCGGTCTTTGTTGGCGATAGCATGTTCATGCCGGACTTCGGATCGGCTCGCTGCGATTTCCCGGGCGGCGACGCAAGCCTGCTGTACGACTCAATCGCAAAGCTCCTGTCCTTGCCGGAAGACACGCGGCTGTTCATGTGCCATGACTACATGCCTGGCGGACGGGCATTGCGCTGGGAGTGTACGGTGCAGGAGCAGCGCAGCAATAATATTCACGTCAGTGACGCCGTCAGTAAAGAGGAATTCGTGACGATGCGTCGCGACAGAGATGCGACTTTGAATCTGCCAGCGTTGATTGTGCCGGCGATTCAGGTCAACATTCGAGCCGGGCATTTGCCCAACACTGAAGAAAATGGCACCGCCTACATAAAGACACCAATCGATACTCTCTAGCGTTCACTGTCGACAGGCTGCAGCCGTGGTCAGTGAGCACTTCGTGTGTGTCGACCTAGAGACCCGGAGAAGCACCGTGTTTGAATCGCTGCAAGAAGCCACATCCGACGCCATCCTCGGACTGATCGCCGAGTACAAGGTTGATAGTCGCTCGAACAAGATTGATCTGGGCGTCGGCGTCTACCGCACGCCCGAAGGTCTGACCCCGGTACTCGATTCGGTCAAGCTGGCAGAACAGCATCTGGTTGACACGCAAACCAGCAAGACCTACATAGGGACTGCCGGCGCCGCCGATTTCAACGCTGCTATGCAGGAACTGGTGTTCGGCGACTCAGCACCGAAAGATCGTCTCGCAACTATCCAGACACCGGGTGGATCGGGGTCGCTCCGCGTAGCCGCCGGTTTGCTGCTGCGGGCGAACGCCAACGCTACCGTTTGGGCCAGCGACCCAACCTGGGCAAACCACATCCCGTTGCTGGGTGGTGCGGGACTGAAATTGAAGTCATATCCGTACTACGACAGCCAGGAGCACGTAATTCGAATTGACGACATGCTGCAGTCTTTGCGCTCGATACCTAAAGGTGACGTTGTTCTGTTGCATGCCTGTTGTCACAACCCGTCCGGAGCCGACCCTTCCGAGCAGCAATGGCGAGACATTTCCGATGTTATTGTCGAGCGTGAACTGGTGCCGTTTGTCGATATGGCCTATCAGGGATTCGCAACGGACCTGGACGAGGACGCATTCGTTATTCGCTATATGGCCGAGCGCGTCCCGGAAATGATCGTTTCGAGCTCCTGTTCCAAAAACTTCGGTCTGTACCGGGACAGAGTTGGAGGTCTTTCGCTGCTCGCTAAGGATCCAGCTTCAATAGCGGTTGTGATCAGTCAGGTGAATAATTTCGTGCGCACGCTGTATTCAGTGCCGCCCGATCACGGCGCTGCCGTTGTCAGTACGATTCTGAATGATAATGATCTTCGAGCTCAATGGCTGACCGAGCTGGCAGGTATGCGAAACAGACTGAATGACATGGGTGTTTTGTTGAGCGAAACGCTGCTGGACAAGGCTCCTGAGCATGACTTTTCGCACCTTGCGCGGGCCAACGGCATGTTCTGTTTTCTCGGCGTGTCTACAGAACAGGTTGCGCGACTGAAGCAAGAGTTTGCCATCTATATGGTGGGTTCCGGACGCATCAACGTCGCCGGCATCACTACCGAAAATGTTACTTATCTTGCAGAGTCTATCGCGGCTGTTCTGTAGCTGAGTCTGTTCGTTGAGCGCTGTATCGATTCAGCACAAAGGCGATGGCGAATAGCATCGGGCTGGTCGCCACTGAGCAGCGATGTGCTCAGCAGCGCGTACTAGTCATCGGCCTGCATTGGGCCCCAGATCAAGCGGCTGTCCGTATCAATCGACAAGCGTTTGGTCGTGCCGGCGTTGAGTTCCAGTACATAGCGAACGGGTTCGGTCGAGCCACGCGACTCCAGTGAATGTGGTTCCGTATCGCGAATGACTGAAGACACACGACCGTCGCTACGCACAAACAGCATGTCCAGCGAAATCAGCGTGTTCTTCATCCACATCGAGTAGTGGTCGTCGTTGTCGTAGACGAACAGCATGCCGGTCATCGGCGGCAAGTCGCGGACATACATCAGCCCGCGGCGGGTCTGTTCGCGCTCGATGGCGAGATAGATTTCAAAGCGGTAGCAAGCATGGGCGCTTGCCTCAATAATCAATATGTCCTTGGCGAACGCAGCATCAAGGTCGCTGTCCTGTGCGCTGCCTGCCAATGACCAGGCCAGCAATGTCACAAACAGAGCGATGCGATGAATCACTTGGCGCTCCAGTCAAGCGATCCCGCGAAACTGAGCTCCGTTATTGAGACGCTGGCATCGCCATTCACTTCCGCAAGTGGCGATACGCAATACAAGGTTCCATCAATGTCATAGCGGTCACCGCTGTCGTCGGTACTTTCCAGCGCGATGATATCGGTCCAGCAATTTTCGAGATCCCAGGTCGTGAAAAAGCGTCCGCTACTCTCATCGATAAGTGTGACTTTGCTGCCGAGCTCGGTTGCCAGCGCGTCGCGCCGCAGGTCGGGCAGGGCAATGATTAATGCGATGCGTCGATCAGTGCCAACCACCTGCCCTGCAAAGCGCAGCCGGGCACCTGCACCATTGGGACGGGGCATGCCACTGCACTCGAGCTCAGATTCGCTCCAGCTCAGAGGACCCTTCAGGGCACCGAACAGCTCAGTTCGAAGATGGCCGTCATCGCGGCACACCGACTTCAGATTCGGTGCCGCTAACGCGGAAAGCACGGGCGCGCCAGCCGCGGCTTGTGTTTCACCGGGATCCTGAGCGGCGATTTCCGCAGAATCCTGCGCCTGATTGCAGGCGCTCAGGTGGGCAAGCAGCAGCGAAACGGCGATCAAACGGGGCGAAAAACGCATTATTTCTTTAAATTCCTGCAATGTATCGAGCTTTTGGCGGTCGGAAAGGGGTGCATTATTACCGAACTGAGGCAGCTATGAACAAAAAACAATGCGACCGGTTTGACTGTCGCCGCATCCTCACTACAATGGCACGCCGATTTGCCCCCCGGAGTGATAGATGAGCGTCGTAGAAAAAGTCCAACAGCTTGAAGCACATGCAAGCAGTCTGATCATTGGTCAGTCGCACCTGATCAACAGAATGTTGATCGCTTTGCTGTGTGATGGCCACCTGCTCGTTGAGGGCGCCCCTGGACTGGCCAAGACTCGCGCCATCAAGGTTCTGGCGGAAAGCATTGAGGGTGATTTTCACCGCCTGCAATTCACGCCAGACCTGTTACCGGCCGATTTAACCGGCACAGATATCTATCGTCCGCAGGAAGGCACCTTCGAGTTCCGCAAAGGCCCGCTGTTTCATAACCTGATTTTGGCGGATGAGATCAATCGCGCGCCTGCCAAAGTGCAATCAGCATTGCTCGAAGCGATGGAAGAACGGCAGATTTCGGTTGGCCAGAACAGTTACAAACTTGACGATTTGTTCATGGTGATGGCGACGCAAAACCCGATTGAACAGGAAGGCACGTATCCATTGCCGGAGGCGCAGCTCGATCGATTCCTGCTGCACGTTGAGGTTGGGTACCCGAGCAAAGAAGACGAGCGTCGTATTCTGATTCTGAACCGCGATGAAGCAAAGTCGAATGTGCGCGACGCATTCACGCCACCCGAGCTGTTGTCGGTCGAAGCAATTATGCAGGGTCGGCAGGAAATTCTGCGACTGCACCTGGCGCCTGAACTCGAGGAATACATCATCAACCTGGTCGTTGCGACGAGAAATCCGGCTACAGTCGACGAGTCGCTTGCCGGCCAGATCCTTTACGGGGCAAGCCCGCGCGCAAGCATGGGCATTGATCGGGCGGCACGAGCGCATGCGTGGCTGGAGGGTCGGGATTTTGTTGGACCGGAAGACATTCAGGCGGTCGCATTTGACGTGTTACGCCATAGACTCGTACTGAGTTTTGAAGCCGAAGCCGACGGCGTCAGTTCGAATTCAATCATTGAACGACTGCTTGATGGCGTCGGAGTGCCCTAGTCCAGTGAAGCTCGATCACCTTCCCGAAGATGCATCGCCGATCAGCGTCAGTCAGGCGGGCCTGATTCGTCTCAATGGCCCGGCTCGAGCGATTGCGCTGGATGTGGTACGCGTCAACTCGTTGCAAACCGGCGCCTACGTATCGCATTTCAGAGGTCGAGGCATGGAGTTTGACGAGTCGCGACCGTATCAGCCGGGCGATGATCCGCGCAGCATCGATTGGCGCGTTACAGCGCGCAGTACGACTGCGTACACGAAATTATTTCGCGAAGAGCGAGAGCGTCCTGTTTTGCTCATGGTCGACTTGCGCTCGAATATGCATTTCGCGACGCAGGGCTGTTTTAAGTCGGTCAACGCATGCCGCTCCGCGACACTGCTGTCCTGGGCCGCACACCATCGCGGTGATCGCCTTGGGGGCCTGATCTTCGGCGATACGACCCACCGGGAGCTGAAACCGAAGCTCGGTCGCAGGGCGGCACTCAGGTTCGTTCATCAATTGGTTGATCATCCGGACTGGAACAATCGGTCTGCGGAGGGTGTTGGTGCCGAAGAGCCGTTCACTCGTGCCATGGCGGCACTCCGCCACGTCGTCCGACCCGGCAGCCTGGTCGTAATTCTCAGTGATTTTCTCGGCTTCTCCAGAAGTGCGCAGGCCTACCTGTCCAGCGTTGCGCGCCACAATGAAGTGCTGGCGGTCTTCATGAATGATCCGCTGGAGCGCGAACTGCCACCGCCTGGGCGCTACCGATTGGTCGCGAACGACGATGAGCTGGCAATCGATACCTTTTCAAAGGCGGCGCGTAGCGATTACAAGAACGCCTTTGCGGAACGTAGCCACGAGCTGGAATCGTTTTGCCGAACCTACGGTGTGCACCTGATGCCAATGTCGACTGAGGATGATCCGGTTAGTTTGCTACAGACGGCGTTGGGCCGACGGTCTCATTAGTATGCTTGAGAGAGAACACAACTAGTGGATCCCACGCAGATTCCAATTCGGGATTTGCATCTGCCGGCGACAATCGGCTGGTGGCCGCTTGCACCTGGCTGGTGGGTGCTGATCGCACTGGCCGCGATCGGGCTGGGTTGGCTGCTCAGAAATTATTTACGTGCGCGCGCGCGTAGCGCGGCGAGACGCCATGCATTGCGCCAGCTCGAGGTCTTCGCTACGGACTACCAACAACACAAGAATGCCGTGCAACTCGGTACAGAACTATCGGAGCTGTTGCGCCGCACCATGCTTGCGTATGCGCCGCGAGGCGAGGTTGCAGGGCTCACCGGGAACGCCTGGCTTGCGTGGCTGGATCAGGGCATGAACGAGCCTTTGTTTAGCGTGGGTGCGGGCAAGACCCTGGTCGAATTGCCCTATCGGGATGCTACGTCGGATCTTTCCGGTATCGATGTGGATGCTCTGCAGGACGCAGTTCGTCGTCGTTTACGAACGCCGGTCGGAGGGCGCCGCTGATGTGGTCACTCGCCTGGCCCTGGGCCTTAATTGCCTTGCCGCTGCCATTCATCGTGCGCTACCTGGTTCCTGAATCGGTCAAGTTGCAGGATGCCGGGCTAAAGGTGCCGAGTCTGCAGGGGTTCGCCATGCTGGCAAACCGATCCGAAGCGGAACAACTGCTGAACTGGCGTTTCTGGGTAGCGGCGACGGCGTGGATATTGCTGGTGGTGGCTGCCGCGAGGCCAGAGCGCATCGGCGATGAACTGGACGTGCCGGTATCCGGTCGTAATTTGATGCTCGCGGTTGATCTGTCGGGCAGCATGGATCAGAAGGATTTCGAGCTGGGCAATCGCCGCGTCGATCGATTGACGGCGACCAAAGCGGTTGCCAGCGACTTTATCGGCCGCCGCGAAGGCGACCGGATCGGGTTGATTCTGTTTGGCGAGCAGGCTTACTTGCAAGTGCCACTGACACTCGATCGAGAAACCGTGAAAGTGCTCTTGCTCGAGGCATTCATTGGTCTTGCAGGCGAAAAGACGGCCATCGGCGATGCAATTACGCTCGCGGTCAAACGAATTCATGATCAGGGTGACAACGCTGACGAACAGGTGCTGGTGTTGCTGACTGACGGTGCGAACACAGCCGGTGAAATTGAGCCGCTGAAAGCGGCGCAGCTTGCACAACAGGTTGGGCTGCGGGTGTATACCATTGGTATCGGCGCAGAGCAGATCGAAGTCTCGTCTATACTCGGTGGTCGCCGCAACGTAAATCCGTCAGCCGACCTCGACGAGGAAACGCTGACTGCGATTGCTGATCAAACCGGTGGTCGTTACTTCCGCGCCAAGGATACTGCCGGCTTGCAGGATATCTATCGGCTGCTCGACGAGCTTGAGCCGGTAGAGGAACCTGAAGCCGGATTCAGGCCGGTCAAGTCGCTGTACTTCTGGCCGCTCGCGGCAGCGTTTTCGCTCGCGGCGCTGCTCTGTCTGGTAAGTTTGCTGCGGCGTATGGGTGTGCGCCGTTCAGTTCGGGTAGCAGCCAATGCCAGCTGAATTTCATTTCCTTCGACCGGATTGGCTGTGGGCTGCACCTGTTGTTATCGCGCTGGCCATTTTCTTCGCGCGCAGACAACTGGGGGCAGGTAGCTGGCAGAATGTCATTCATCCGTCGCTGGCGCCGTACGTGCTTTCGAGTTCGCCGACACGCAAGGCAGATTATCGCTGGTGGTTGCTCGGCATCGCAGGGCTGGTCGCTGTGGTGTCGCTGGCCGGACCGGCCTGGCAACGAATGGAGCAGCCGGTATACAGGTCAGAGCAGGCGATTGTCGTTGCGCTGGACTTGTCGCGTTCAATGGATGCGCAAGATGTCGCTCCGAGTCGTCTGTTACGCGCACGCCTCAAAATTCTCGATCTGCTTGACCGACGGAACAGCGGCGAAACTGCGTTGGTCGTATATTCCTCGAATGCGTTCACCGTTACGCCGCTGACAACGGATAACGATACCATTGCCGCATTGGTCAATAGTCTCGGCACTGAGATCATGCCAAGTCGTGGAAGTTATCCTATTGCGGCGATCAACAAGGGTCGCGCCTTGCTTGAGCAAGCCGGCGCTGCGTATGGCGAGATTCTGCTGATCGCTGATGGCGGATCATCGCCGGCGGCAGAAAAAGTCGCGCGCGATCTCAGGTCCGCTGGCTACACACTGTCGGTACTTGCAGTGGGCACCAAAACAGGTGCCCCGATTCCGAAACTGGGTGGCGGTTTTGTAACCGATCAGTCCGGGAATATTGCAGTGCCAAAGCTTGAGGAAAGTTCGTTGCGCCGACTTGCGGGCGCTGGCGGCGGACGTTTTGCTGTCTTGTCTGCGGATGCCCGAGATCTCGATATTCTGCTATCCGGAGAAGTTGGGCCGGGCGCTGCAAGCGACGAGTCGTTGGCGACCGATCACTGGCGTGAAGAAGGTCCCTGGTTGTTACTCTTGTTGCTGCCACTGGCCGCGCTGGCGTTTCGTCGCGGCTGGATGTTGCTGTTGTTCGTTTTTATCATGCCGGTTTCTGAGCCTGTACAGGCATCGATGTGGGACGACTTGTGGCGCACCAAGGATCAACAGGCGCGCAAACAGCTGGAACAAGGCAATGCAGCCGAGGCTGCTGAAATGTTTGAGAATCGTGATTGGCGTGGCGTCGCGCAATTCGAGTCTGAGGACTACGCTGAAAGCGCCGCTACGTTTGCGGAGAGCGGCGATACGCGTAGCCTGTATAACCTGGGCAACGCTCTGGCGCGTCAGGGTGATCTTGAAACCGCGATCGATGCCTATGGGCAGGTTCTGGAAATGGATCCTGATGATGCCGATGCCGAATACAATCGCGACCTGTTGCAGCAGGCGCTAGAGGAACAACAACAGCAGCAAGAACAGGAAGGCGAGCAAGAATCTTCCGAGCAGCCTGACGGAGAGGGCGAACCCTCCGAAAGTGAAAGTGAGTCCGGCGAGGAGAGCCAGGACGGCGCCGAATCTGAAAACGCCGAGCCGGGCGACTCGCAGCGCGACGAACAAGAGGCCAGCCAGGAAGACATGGAGGCCATGCAAGAGGAACTGGATCGCGCCGCAGAGGAAGCGGAGAAAAATGGCGAGCAGCCCGAACAGCTGACCCAGGCAGAGCTGGAAGAATTACGTCGTGCGCAGGAACAGGAACAGGCGATGGAGCAGTGGCTGCGTCGCATTCCAAACGATCCGGGTGGCCTGTTGCGCCGCAAATTCCGCTATCAGTATCAGCAGGAAGGGCGTGATCAGGATGGCAACAACACGTGGCCCGATGATCAGGTACACCCGTGGTAAAGAATCAGACGTAAACCGCGTCGAAGGAGTTCTGGTGCAGAAGCCTGCCCTAATTACAATTGCAATGTTACTCATAGGTCTGAACGCCAATGCCGCTGTTGATGCAACGGTGGATCGAAGTGACGTCGAGCTCAATGAGTCATTTACGCTGGAAATAGTTATCGACAGCGAAACCAGCCTCGCGCCCGATGTTTCTGTTCTCGACCAGAACTTCTACGTTGGGCAAGGCAACCAGCGGAGCAAAACAACGATTTTCAACGGCCAAATTCGCCGCAGCAAGACCTTTACCTTCGTTCTCATGCCAAAGCGGGTTGGTCAGATCGTTATACCGGCTATTAGTGTCGGCGGCGAAAACAGTTCGCCGCTAACGATTTTAGTCAAGGAGCCAAGTTACGCGCCGCCGGGTGAAGCCGATGTCTTCGTTACCAGCGAAATCGACTTCGACGAAACCTATGTGCAGGCGCAGGTCCTCTACAAGATAAAGATCTATCGTTCGGTTGCGACACGGCAACCTGCGCTGCGCGATCCTGTCATAACAGGTGCTGAATCGCTGGTTGAGCTGGCGGGGGATGACAGGAGCTACGAGGCGGTCATCGGTGGTACAGCGTACAACGTCGTTGAAAGAGTGCTGGCTTTGTATCCGCAGGAAAGCGGGGAGATTCAAATTTCGCCGGCACGATTTGAGGCTCGCGTGCTACGTGATGGCCGTATTACTGGCCGCAAAGTCTACGAGTCGGAGGCGCAAACCGTAACGGTGTTGCCGACGCCCGCGCCACCAGCCGAATATCCTGACGCCAAGTGGCTGCCGGCACGCAGTGTTGAGTTAAGCGAGGACTGGTCGAGCAGTTCTGAAGAATTGATGGCTGGCCAGCCAATAACGCGCCACGTCACGATCAGCGCCCTTGGTCAGCTGGAGACACAGATTCCTGCGCTCGACCCACCGGTTGCCAGCGGCATCAAAGTCTACCCCGACAAGCCTGACCTTAGCCGGCGTCAGGAGTCAGGTGGTATTCGCGGCGTGCGGAGCGATCAGTACGCGATTATCGGTGTGGCTCCGGGCGACGTCCGATTGCCGGCTCTTGAGGTGCCGTGGTGGAATATTGAAGCGGGTGAATGGCAGGTTGCAAGCCTGCCCGGGCGAGTTATCAGGATTATTCCTTCGGATGATCCGGCTTTGGCACCGACGCCACCCGCCAATACGACGACTGATGATAAGCAGGTTGCCGGCAATGTCGCCGAGCAAATGCCTGCGCAACCTGAGTTATGGCGCCATGTTAGTGAAGCGTTGGCGGTGATCTGGTTGCTGACCATGGTTGCCTGGTGGTGGTCGTCACGACCGACAAATCGGCCGCAGCAAACAACTGAAACCGTTCCACTGCACAAGCAACAGGCGAAGTTTCTGAAAGCTGCGCGCAAGGCAGCGTTGCTTGACGATGCAGCGGCGGTGCGCTCCGCATTGCTGGAGTGGAGCAAGCTTGAATGGCCGGAAGACACGCCGCGCAGTATCGGCGCACTGTCGGCTCGCGTCTCATCACCGTTTTCCGAAGAGCTCGGCAAGCTGTCTGGTGTTAGTTACGGTCCCGCAAACGAGGAATGGAGTGGCGCAGCCATAGCCAAAGCCATCCGCTCGTTTGCTGTCCTGTCCGAAGATACCGATGAGCAGTCCAAAGATATCCTGCCGCCTCTGCTGCCAGCAGACACCTGAGGCCACAGCAATCGGCTTACCAGTGCCCGCTGTTGGGCATTGATGCCCAAGGCTCTGCTGCCGGCAGAGAGTTGCCTTTTTGCAGCAACTCGATAGAGATGTTGTCTGGCGAACGAACGAAAGCCATATGTCCATCGCGCGGCGGACGGTTTATCACGACACCATCGTCCATCATGCTCTGGCAGAGTGCGTATATATCGTCGACTTCGTAAGCCAGATGGCCGAAATTTCTGCCTTCGCCGTATTCTTCGGGGTCCCAGTTCCAGGTTAGTTCGACCTGCGCTTCCTCGTCGCCCGGCGCGGCCAGAAATATCAATGAAAATCGTCCCTGTTCGCTGTCGTAGCGCCGCAGCTGAACCAGTCCGAGATACTTGCAATAAAAGTCGAGTGACGCGTCGACGTCGCGTACCCGAACCATTGTGTGTAGATACTTCATTCACAAACCCCTTGCAGAATGTTTTCTTAGTGCGAGTTGCAGTTAAACAGCGTTCAACCTCACAATGGTCGTTCATTGTGATACCGCGAGCAATACGTGCGTGATATTCGTAGCATAACGATCGACCTCGACGACACGCTTTGGGCGATTCGCCCCGTCATCGTGCGAGCTGAGCGTCGATTGCGAAATTGGTTGGCGGAACATTATCCACGTACCGTGGAACAATTTTCAATTGAGGCACTGCAGGATCTACGCAGTGACGTTGAGCGCGACCATGCGGAACGCTCGCACGATATGACGCATTTGCGACGTGAGGTATTGCGACGCATGAGCGAGGCAGCGGGGTACGGTGCGGCGCTGGTAAATGATGCCTTTGACGTCTTTGATGAAGCGCGAAATGAAGTGAGCCTGTTTCCCGAGGTGATGCCTGCGCTCAAATCGCTGCGAGAGGACTATGTGTTGATTGCTTTGACGAACGGCAATGCGAATCTGGACAAGATCGGTATCAGTGACCTGTTCGACCACGTTGTTACTGCTATCAGCGCGGGCTCAGCTAAGCCCGACAAGAGAATTTTCGACGTTGCAGTGAGTGTCAGCGGTTTTTCCGCACGAGAGACATTGCATGTTGGAGATGATCCGCGAGCGGATGTCGACGGGGCGCGCCGAGCGGGCATGCGCACGGCCTGGGTGAATCGACATGCGACGAACTGGCCGACGAAGTTCGACTCGCCAGACGCTGAGGTTCGGCAAATTGACGAGTTGCTTCCCTTGCTGACGCGGCACCGGCAATGACCCCGCTAATCGTTTACATTCCTGGCCTGTTACCCAAGCCCGAGGCTAGCCTGCACCGGGAGTCGTTGTTGCGCTGCCTGTTGCAGGGAGTGCGGCGCATAGATGCTGAGGTGGCGGATGAAATCGCTGCAACGCATGGCAGCTTCGATATCATTTCATGGACTTTCGACTTCTACGGTGAGCATCGCGACTTTTCCCTTGATGCGAAATCAATAGACGCGGTGGTCGAGCAGGAATGTGCGTCAGCGACCGATATCGCAGAAGCCTCTTCGTGGCTGCGCAAGCTGATGCGATGGGTTTACACCTTGGGCGACATGCTGCCCTTCCTGATTCCGCACATCGCGAGCGAGCGTGTCGAGCTGCACCTGCGTGACTTGCGGCGCTATGTTAGCGACGACAACGGGATTGCAGAACACACGCGACAAATGCTGAAGATGCGCTTGCGCGCCGCCACTGAGGCGAAGCAGCCCATACTGTTGATCGCTCACAGCATGGGTTCCGTAATCGCCTACGACAGTTTGTGGCAAATGAGCAGGGCAAAGCCTGAGCACGTGGTGATAGACCGACTGCTAACGATGGGCAGTCCGCTTGGCCAGAACTACATGCAGAAACGCATTCAAGGTCATGCCGAAGCCGGTCTTCAGCGCTATCCGACGAACATCAGGCGATGGACAAATTTGTCGGCGGTTGGTGATCTGACCGCGGTCGATCCGGCGTTAAGTAACGACTTTGGTGAAATGGTGCCAGCCGGACTTGTCGAGGAACTCAATGACATCATGGTGCACAACTGGTTTCGTCTCGATGGCGAGATCAACGTGCATGCCGAATATGGCTATCTGGTCAATGCAGAAACTGCGCGCGTTGTTGTGGACTGGTGGCGCGAGCAGCACCAGCAGTCCGATGCCTGAGTCAGGAGATCAAAATCAGGTTGTTTCGAAATTCGGCTTGATAACGATGTCGATGCGGCGATTACGCGCGCGACCGGTTTCCGTTTCGTTGCTGGAGACCGGGCGGGTCTCACCGTAACCCGTTGCGATCAGTCGATACGACGGTATCCGCATTGCATTGATCATGTATTGCTTTACAGACTCTGCGCGTTCCTGTGAAAGAATCTGGTTTGACTCGTCACCGCCATACGCATCGGTGTGCCCTTCAATAATAATCTCGCTACGCGGGAAAACATCGATTGCCTTTTCAACCTTGGCCAACAACTCGAAGTTCTCTTGCTTCATTTGTGATGCACCACTGTCGAAGCTCAGTCCAATCAGGCGCAGGATAATCGTATTACCCTCGCGAAAGACGCGTGCTTCTGCGCTCGTGAACATCAGTTCAACCTGCTCGAATTGTTCCTTGACGCGAGCTTGTGCTTCAAGTCTTTGCACCAGTGCAGCCCGCTCTTCGGTTGCGCCGCCGAGACGCTCGTCGAGAGCGCGCAATTCTTCCGCCATATCAGCAACGCGAATTTCGCTTTCCTGCTGTTCTTGTTGCAGGCGCTGAACGTCATTACCCTGAGTTTCGATGTATGCGACGAGCTCGTCCGCGAGTCGCGTCGGACCGTCTTCCATATCAGGCGTGATGTCTGCAGCCCCTGCAACGGCGGTCATGGGTTTTTCCCAGTCCAGAATGAGTTGCTCGACGGTCAGTTTCTTGTCGCGCTCAAGACGCACCATCTCTGAGACATAGATAGCGTGCTTGGCTTCGTAATTGGCCTGCCGTGCGAGGTTGCGCGGCAAGTCCGTATCGTATCGATTTTCATTCAGCTCACGTTCGGCATTTGCCAGCAGGGACTTCGCTCTGCCGAGTGTAATGGGCGCATATCGACCGACTCGGGCGCGATCAGCATCTGCCAGCAGGCGGCGCGTCTCAGTCAGGTATTCGGCTTTGATCGCTACCAGTTCTGCATCTCGATACAGGCTGGTCGCCTCAATGTCACGGCGCTTCGCACCTTTTAAGTCGCCTCGCTCCAGCAAGCGAATGGCGTCACCGAATTCCTTCTGTGCATCCATCCAGATCTCGGGCGCCAATTCCGGTGCACGAGCGTTTGCAGCGTCCTGCCGGCTCTTCATGACTTGCGATAAGGCCGTTTTGGCGAGTTCGGCAGACTGGGTCGCAGTCCTGAAGTACCCGGTCGCCTGGGCTGCGTTAGATCGGACGGTTTCTATGTTGCGTCCCTTCTCCAATGCAACGTCAGCATCACGGTACTCTTTCATGCCTTTTTGAAAATTTCGTGGCGCGAGCAGTTGTGCGTCGGCAGCCTCGGCAGCCGCCTTCGCCGCATCGGCATCCTTAAAAAACGTATTTCTGAGTTCGTCCTGCGCATTGGCTGCCATGGCGCCTAGTAGCAAGGTGACGATCAGCAGGCATCTTGCATAACCTGATTGTGCGGTCATTTTGTTGGTCCTTTCTGGTTTTCGGTCTCTGGTCAGAAAACCGCCCAAGCGATAGGCAGTTGCAGGCCAATATTACATATCCCACGGCGCAAAAACTGTGCACCGCGTCCATGAAACGTCAGGATTCTACGCTGTGGGCGGCGGTTCCGCGATGTCTGGCTGACGATTGCCGGACCTTGATTGCCTTGAAATGCGATTCCGAGCAGGCTTCGAGGGCAGAAATCCGGTTTTTTGTGGCGTGCATCACGGTAGGTTCAGGTTCGCAGGCGTAGTCTGGATGCATGTCAGCAAAGTACTACACGCAGTTTATTTTGACCGATACGGAATATCGTGACAGCAACGAGTTCAGCGGTGTCGTTGAACTTAGCCAGCCGATGACACGAAGCACCGATTCGAGTGACATTGAGGCGATATTGGCCCAAAACTTTGACCTGAACCAGAATGAAGTGAAATTGCTCAGCTGGTCCAGATTGCACTGATTTTTCTGGCGCGCTGGCGTTAATTGCGCCTACAGATCCCCCTGACTCTCCCGGCTTCGGCCGGGATTTTTTTGTCTGGAGTCTTTGCTGG
>CAZGVL010000018.1:0-42659 GCA_964528965.1 uncultured Woeseiaceae bacterium | reverse complement strand
GCTTGATCGGCTATTTCGAGCCGCACATGAATTCATGGGATTTTGCTGCAGGTGAACTGCTGGTTAAAGAGGCGGGCGGACGCATTAACGATTGCCTGCCGGATTTGAACGCCATGTTGAAGGGTGCGCCAGTCATTGCAGCAGCCGATGGTGTGTTCGACGCGCTAATGTCGGTCGTCGACGGCTAGCCCGAATATTTCATGAGTGGAAGCGGCAGCCCGGCAGGCGCATTTTTTTACGCTTCGATACCCGCGAATAGACAGTTAAACGGCTGATTCATCTGCAATCTTCGTTTCTAATAGCCGGCACTTATGAAATCTTCGGGCTAGTTAGCTCACCGCCCGTTAGTTCCTGACGAGTGCCTCAAGATTATTGAATCCGAGCGTCGCATAAGTCAGCGGGTCGGCAACGCTTGGATCCTGCTCTGCTTCAACAACCGCCCATCCGCTGTAAGCAACGTCGTCGAGAACCGCGAACAGATTCTCGTAGTCAATACAGCCGTCACCTGGAACGGTAAACACTCCATTGAGCACCGCATCCAGAAAGCTGCAGTCCTTGTTCAGGCTCTGGCGCATGATCGGCTCGCGAATATCTTTGCAGTGAACGTGACCAATCCGTCCCGCGTAAGTGCGTGCCAGATCAACCGGGTCAGCGCCGGCGAACACCGCGTGCCCTGAGTCCAGTAACAAGTAGACGTCATCGCCGGTCGCGCTCATCAAGGCATCTATATCGTCGGCTGACTGCACGACAGTTCCCATGTGATGGTGGTAGCAGAGTTTTAACCCTTTGTCGGCTGCGGCTTTGCCAACCTCGGTCAGGCTTTTTCCAAACGCGGACCACTCATTGGCCGCCAGTCTTGGGCGTAGCGACAAGCGAGTGTCTTTCTGCGAGTGAATACAGCCTGTCACCTCGGCAAAAACCAGTACGTTGCAACCCATGGCTTGCAGCAAGTCCGCATGCGGCGCCATCGCCGCAATTTCATCAGTGCTGCTGCGCTCCAGTAACTCCCCGCTGTACCATCCAGACACGAGCGACAGGCCGTGCTTATCCAGTACCGGTTTGAGTACTGCCGCATCACGTGGAAACTTGTGTCCGAGCTCTACGCCGTCGTAGCCGGCTGCTGCGGCTTGCGACAGGCACGTATCCAGAGTGATATGGCCGCCGACGTACTGCAGGTCATCATTACTCCAGGAGATAGGGTTGATTCCAATCGATAAATTCATGTTAACGCCGTTTCTGTTGTTCTTCGTAGTTAGCCAGTGCGTCGGAAACATCGGCGCTATCTGAAACTTGTGCGACAGGAACATCCCACCACGTTCCACCTTGTTCGGTCGAAACAACCGGGTCCGAGTCGATTACCACCACGGCAGTCCTGTCCGCTTTGCTGGCACGCTCCAGGGCTGCATCGAGGTCCGCGATGTTATCGACCTTCTCTGCAGCGGCTCCCAGTGACGCAGCATGCTGCGCAAAGTCGATGGCAGGTATATCACCTTCGTTGGCATAGCTGGACTGCCACAGGTTGTTATATCCCTTCCCGCCGAGCGATGTCTGTAATCGATTGATGCAGCCGAACCCCCGATTGTCGAGAACGACAATGATCAGTTTCTGGCCGAGCGCGACTGATGTCGCGATCTCGGAATTCAACATCAAATAGCTGCCATCGCCGACCATTACAACGACGTCACGATCCGGTAGCGCCATTTTTACGCCAAGGCCGCCAGCGATCTCGTAACCCATGCAGGAGAAACCGTATTCGACGTGATAGCTGTCTTTACAGGCTGCGCGCCATAGCTTGTGGAGCTCGCCGGGCAAGCCGCCGGCGGCACAGACAACGGTCGAATTCTCGGCGAAGCGCCGATTGACGGTACCGACGACTTCCGCGTCGGATGGCAGTGCCCTGTCCGTGACCGTGGTGACTGCATCGGTGATTCGATTCCAGTCTTCGCGAAGGGCGGAAGCTGCGGTGCTCCAGTCAGGGTCGATCGATAGCTCGCCGAATTGCTCCGCAAGTTCGATAAGGCAACGCCGTGCGTCGCCGCGCAGCGCCGTCGCCGGCCGCTTGGTCACGTCATGGCGTGCGACGTTGATGCTGAGCATGGGTGTTTCCGGCTTGCGAATCAAAAGACCCGAGCCCGTCGTGAAATCCTGTAAACGCGTACCGATCGCGATGATTAAATCCGCCTTTTCGGCCAGCTCATTTGCAGCAGCTGTTCCGGTGACGCCAATAGCTCCGACGTTGTACTTGTGCGTCCATTGCAGGGCGCCCTTGCCAGCCTGAGTCTCAGCGACGGGAATGCCGTATTTAGAAGAGATGTCGGCGAGCACTGCTGTGGCGTCGGAATAGTGAACCCCGCCGCCGGCAATGATCAGTGGCCGCTTCGCTTTGGCAATGAGTGCGGCGGCATTCTTCAGTTGGCCGGAATCCGCGCCTGGCCGTTCTATTTGGTGCACAACGGTTTCGAACAAAGACTCCGGAAAATCCCACGCTTCAGCCTGTACATCCTGCGGCAGTGCCAGTGTAACCGGACCACAATCGGCAGGGTCGAGCAGCACCGACATGGCATGCGGCAGTGTTTGCAACAGCTGTTCCGGACGCGTGATCCGATCCCAGTAGCGTGACACCGGTCGAAAACAGTCATTCGCCGTCGTTCCGGGCTCGGAAAAATTCTCGACCTGCTGCAGTACGGGATCAGGAAGGCGACTCGCAAACGTGTCGCCGGGCAGTAGCAGAACAGGCAGGCGATTCACATGCGCAACGGCGGCAGCGGTAACCATATTGAGTGCGCCCGGTCCTACCGACGTAGTGCAGGCCATGATCCTGCGTCGTCGAGCTGCTTTCGCATAGGCGATTGCTGTGTGCGCCATGGACTGCTCATTGTGAGCGCGGTAGACCGGCATGGAATCGCCGGCATCTTCGAGCGCCTCGCCCATCCCGGCAACATTGCCATGACCGAAGATGGCAAAAACGCCGTCAATCAATCGTTGTTGCTGCCCGTCTTCTTCGATCTGCTGAGCGCACAGAAATCGAATCAGCGCTTGCGCTGTGGTTAGTCGTGTTTTCATTGCCAAGATATTACTCGCTTTCGAGCAGCCTATCTGGCCGCCTGTTGCTCGTGGCTCTGGCTATCCTCATCTGAGGCTTCTTGCCAGAATCGAATCATCGTCCTGTAGTTTGTGGCAACCTGTTTTACGACATCTGCATCATTGATGTTGCCGTCGAACCATTGTCGGGCCGCCTCGCCAAAGATGCTCCGACCGACGGCAAACCCTTTGCATACAGCGTTCGGCGCGGCGCTACGAAAACTCTCTCTTAGATTGGCTTCAGGTGCGTCCAGTCCCAGTACGAGGACACCATGACACATTGGATCGAACTGCTCGATCACGGAAGAAATCTCCTGCCATGCTTCCGCAGATTGTGATTCGAGCTTCCACCATGCAGGCAATACACCAAGATTGTAGAAGCGCCGCATCGCATTCGGGATGGTGGAGTTATCACAGGTCTTTCCATTGGACGTTGCGATGACTTCGAGCAGAAGTTCGCGGCCAAGGTCGGCGCAGTCGGCGTACAACTGCAGAACCCGTTCTTCCTGTTGCAAGCGAAGTTGTAAATCGTCGTCCGGGTGATAAAACACAAGACACTTAACAACATGCGATGCGGGCCAAGTGGACAGAGGGATGCCGATGCTGTTTCTGGGGTCAAGTTCCAGGGGGCGTGAGCCGGGCACTTCGACAGGGCGACCAATCCACCATTGCTTCGCTGTCATGCGCGCGAGAACGGACTCACCATAGCGCTCATCAACAATAATACCCAGGTTGGTGTCGTCTGATACCTCATCCGCTACCTGTAGCACGGCGTCGCAAACAAGCTCCTTGAAGGCAGCGATTTTCGGAGCCGGAGCCTGTGTTGATATGACGAGATCTTCCAGCTGCCGTCGGTGGTCGAATGCCAGTACAAAAAGTTGTTTCGGTGTTGGCGAGCGCGTCGACGCCTCATGTAAGTATTGAATGCGTACATCCTGATCCGGTCGCGAAATTGAATCGGCGCGCTGCAGGTAGTCATCGAGTTCGACGCGCGTTGGCATTGCCGGCGTGCAACCGTGCCTTGATACGACCAGTGCTCCACAGGCGTTTCCGGATCGAGCGCAGTCTTCCCAACTGTCACCCTGCAACCAGGCGTGCAGAAATCCACTGAGGAAAGCATCGCCCGCGCCCAGCGTATTGAGTACTTCAACCTGCACGCCTTTGATGGTTATTCCCTCATCAAGCGTTGCCGGAATATCGCCCTCGTAAATCGAACAGCCAAGCGGGCCACGTTTCAGGACAATGGCTGCATCAGAGCGTTTTCGGATAGCCAGTAGCGACGTATGAACATCGGTATCACCACCCGCAATACGAACTTCTTCTTCGGTACCCACGATCAGGTCGAACTTGTGCAATACGGACTGCAACCTTTGCGTCACTGTTGCGGACTCGACAAAACGTTCCTCGCCACCCTCAGGGGCAACCAGTCCCCAAAGTACTGGCCGATAGTCGATGTCCAATATGGTGCTTGTGTCGTTCGCGCGCGCCAGCGTCAGTGCCTTGTCGACTGCAGCGAATGTTGTGTCGGTGGATAGATGTGTGCCGGTAATGGCGAGCGCCCGGCTTGATGCAATATACGACTCGTCAAAATCACCCGGCTCGATTGCCATGTCGGCACAGTTCTCGCGATAGAAGATGTGTGGAAACGAGTTTCTGTCAGCGATGCCAAGAATGACTAACGCCGTCAGTCGTGTGGGATCCGTTATCACATGACTGACATCCGTACCTTCACGAGCCAGCGCTTCGCGAACGAAACGCCCCATCTGCTCATTACCGACGCGTGCCAGCATGGACGACTTCGTCCCCAGGCGCGCGAGACCAGCGGCAAGATTACCGGATGAACCGCCGAGGTATTTCGCGAAGCTCTGCATATCTTCGAGACGGCCGCCAATTTGATCGCCGTACAAATCGACAGCGACGCGGCCCAAACAAATTACATCCAGTGTCTTATTCATGTGAGTGTTTTATACGTCCGGGTTCCAGTATTTGGCACCCGGCTTCATGATCCATGTGTGTTCCTCGGTAAACTCAGGAACGCTGTATCGATCATCGGGCAAGTGACGAATAACCCACGAGTAATACATGCCGTACCCAGGCGCGGCACATTGGGCGTGGTCATTGAGATCCATGATTTTTACCGTGTCAAAGTTTCGAACTTTTAATACGGTTTCTCCGAGTTCTCCGTGGCCAAAACCCTGCGGCTCAGTGAATCGATAGTGATAGATCTCTGGCTGTGGGTGATGGTGTGGAGGATAGCTCGACCAGGCACCCTGAAAGGTGATGACCTCGCCCAGGACAAGCTCGGTATTGGGATCAGAGTTGGTCGCATCGAAAATTGTTCGCACGTAACGCAAACAGCGATCGCCGACCTGACCTTTGCCGCGCGGTTCGTTGGCAACATCATCGGGAGTAAAAACACGTGGTTCGAACGGTTTGGCATTGTCACAAGAATAAACCGTGAACTCGGCGTCAATAGAACAGCTGATCTCCACCAGGGTGCCCGCAGAGGCGTGCAAACAACTCGAAGACTCGTCGAACAATGACTGGCGACTCAGTTCAAACGATTTGCCGCCGATTTCGCCGTTTACGGTACCACTCATTAACAGCCACGCCGTTTCGTTTTCTGTTGTTACGCTGACCGACTCGCCGGCGGATAATTTGAGTACCTCGAGTGTAATGGACATGCCATCTTCATCATTCGTATGGTCAGTGATTCGGGTAAGGCCTGTGGCAAAACCGTCGCGGTGATTGGTGATGTGTATTGTCATTGTTTTCTCATTGTTTTGGCGATGTGCTTCAGTTTGACACGTCAATCCATTGTTGTTTCTCATGCGAAGTTTCGATCGCGTCGATCACTTTCTGTATGTGATACCCATTGCGAAAATCGGAGTAGACCGGCTCATTGGCCGCAATGCTTTGAATGAAATTACGCGCCTCAATAACTTTTAAATCGTTGATACCGAGGCCGTGGCCCGGAGCCGGGCAAAACGCGGCGTAGTCCGGGTGTTCCGGCCCGCTTAGTATCGTACGAAAACCGCGCATCCCTGCCGAATCAGCTGCGTTGTAAAAGCCCAGCTCATTCATTCTTTCCTGGTCAAATACCAGGCTGCCCTTGCTTCCATAGACTTCAAAGCACAGCCCGCACTTTCTTCCTGTTGCGATGCGGCTGATTTCCATAGTGCCAGTGACCCCTCGGTCGAATGACATCAATACTTGGGCAATATCTTCATTCTCGACGGCTCGCATTTCACCACCGGTCGCGTCAGGCCGTTGCTTGTGAACTGTCGTCAAAGCACCAAATACCGACGCGATGGGTCCCAGAACATATTCAGACATGTTGAACAGGTGAGTGCCGAGATCGGCCAGTGCACCGCTACCGCCCTGGCTTCGCAGACAACGCCAGCTAAACGGCGTGCTTGCGTTGCTCATGTAGTCTTCCTGGTAGCTGCCGCGAAAATTGAATATTTCGCCAAGCTCGCCAGACGCGATCATCTGCCGGGCATACTCAATGACCGGGTTGCACATGTAATTGAAACCCATTGAGGTTCGGACGCCAGCCTGTTCTGCCGCATCGCGCACAAGTCTGGCTTCATCGCCTGTAAGGGCCAGCGGCTTCTCGCACCAAATATGCTTCCCGGCCTGAGCCGCGGCGATTGCGATGTCTTTGTGCAGATGATTTGGCGTGCATATATTAATGACATCGATGTCGGGGTCCTGACACAAGGCTTGCCAGTCATCGCCTGAGCGGGTGAAGCCCCATGCGTCGCCCGCCTGTGCGGCCCGTTCGGCATCGACATCAACGAGACGCTCGAGCACCGGTGCTGATATTTCAGGAAAAACGGTACCGACAGATCGCAGAGCAATAGCATGCGCTTTGCCCATGAACCCGGTACCGATCAAGCCGAATCTAAGATTTTCCACTGCGTTTCACTCGGAAATTACTGCCCTGCGCCAACGATCCATCGATTCGCAGGTGCTCTCATCAGTCACGTAGACTATCGAAATGGAACAAATATTTCAATTATTCAAGTATTGAAATAAATTTTCGAAGGTGCGATCTCTACTTGATGAGCAATGACGTATTGCCATTTGAGCTCATAACGTAAGGTCTATCGCCTTGTTTTGATCGCACGATCGCTGCGCAGCATCGGCCATTTGCAACGCTTTGAGCCCGTCGAGTCCATCCGGTAGCACGTTGTCGCCTCCGGCCACTGCCTGCAGGAAACGATCCAGCTGCAGCCGATATGCATCCGCATAGCGTTCAAGAAAGAACGGCAGTGCGGGTTCGGTTTGAAAGCCAGCGGCATTCGCGAGCTCAACTTGTGTTTCGGTTTGATTGCCTGCGCGAACCATGCCCTCAGAGCCGAACACTTCAATTCTCTGGTCGTAGCCATACACGCAACGACGGGAATTCGTGATGTTGCACAATTGGCCGCTGGCGGTCCGCAATGTAACGACGGCAGTGTCAATATCGCCTTCCGCTGCGATCTCATCGCTGGCCAGCACGCTGCCGCTGGCAAAAATTTGTACCGGATCTTCGCCTAGCAGCCAGCGAGCCATGTCGAGGTCATGAATCATCATGTCTCTAAACAAGCCGCCCGAACGGCCGATGTATTCGCGCGGCGGCGGTGACGGGTCGCGACTCGTGATGCTAACAACTTCGACCTGGCCAACAGCGCCTGCATCGATCTCCTGCTTGAGTCGATTGAATGTCGGATCATGTCGCCGATTGAAGCCCAGGCAAAGCAAGACATCGTGATCGGCAGCGGTTTTCACGCTGCTCTTAGCGACATCGACATCCAGGTCGAGCGGCTTTTCGCAGAATATTGCTTTGCCAGCGGCCGCACTAGCGGCTACCAAGTCAGCGTGTGTGTCAGTTGACGTCGCTATGACAACAGCATCAACAGAATCGTCAGCCAGCGCCTCAGCAACCGAACTCGATTGTGCGCCGCAGCGCGACGCAAGCTCGGCGGCTGCGGATTCGACGACATCCACGACATGCCTGACATCGGCATCCTTGTTTCTGTGAATATTGTCAGCGTGTATCTGACCGATACGGCCTGCACCAAAAATTGCGATTCCAGTCATGATTAGCTCGTGCGGATCTTGTCGCGATCCAATCCGTATCGGTAGGCGTAACTGATAACCAGTGTCTGAGCCAGACACATCGACGCAGTTAGTGAGCGAAACTGCCGAACCTCGGCATCCTTAATTTCGAAACAAACATCTGCGGGGCTAGCGACCGGGCTGAGTCGACTGTCACTGATAGCGATTAGCGGGGCGCCATTCGCAACAGCCTGTTCCACGACTGCGGCTGTTTCATCAGCGTAGGGTCGAAAGGAAATGGCGATGACGACATCTTCTGGTCCTATCATCCAACTTTGCTCGGAGGTCATCCCCGCGACGCCGTCGAGCAGGAAGGCACGTTTTTCGACGTGACTAAGAGAGTAGGCGAGATAGGCCGCCACGGGGAAAGCGCGCCGCACGCCAGCCAGATAGACAGTGTGAGCACGGTGCATGAGGTCCAGTGAGCGATCGAGATCTTCCTGACGAACAGCCTCCCTGAGGTGCTCCAGAGCAATGATGTTGCTCTCTGCAAAGTCATACATGACGTTGTGCGGCGAAGCCCAGTCAACTTCGTCTGAGCGCTCGCGAAACTGCCGAATTCTCTCCGAATAGCTGGGGCTCGGGGCGGCAGTCAGGATCTCGTCGCGAAACAGCCGCTGCATCTCGCTCGCGCCACCGTAGCCAAAGACCTTGGCGAATCGCACGATTGTTGACGGCTGAGCATTGCAGCGACTCGCGATGACTGCAAGCGTCTCCAGGGCAATATCATTTGGATTATCAAGCACATATGAGGCAACCTGCTTCAGCCTTGGACTCAAGTCGTCATACTTTTGCGCGATTTCTTTGCGCAGTAATTCCAGACTGTCCGGCGGATCTTGTGCCATTTATTTGCTTCCTGGTCTAATTCGCTGCGAAGCGCAGTGAAACATATTTTTCAAAGTTGGAATAGTTGTTTCATTACTCGGGGTCATCAAACGGTAGCAAATTTGGTGTATTAATCGCGGTCGTCCGATGCGTCCCACTGGTCGTAAAATAGCAAAATAGAACAAATTTTCCAATTTTTAGACAAATGAAAATTTCTGTTCTATACTTTTGCCAAGTCCGCAATGAAAGCCTGACGGGGGGGACTCGTCAATGTCGTTGTCTAGTTGGTGCACGAGCAACGTTCGTGCACCGTTCAGGAGCAAGAAAATGTTACGTACTAGCTTAGCCGTTGTTTCACTCGCGTTAATCGCCGTATTATCTGCGCCGATCGCATCCGCGCAAACCGTGAGCGGTTCGTTGACTGACCCAGGCAATACAGTCGCGCTGACCGGTGCGATCGTGAAAGTTGACGGTCTGGCCGGATCATCAATATCCGACGACGCAGGTCGCTTTCGATTGGCGAATATTCCAGCGGGAGAGCATACGTTGGTAATTTCCTACGTCGGCACAGAGGACACCCGTATAGCTATCTCGGTTCCTGAGGCCGGTCTGGCTATGGGCGAAGTTGTCCTCGGTGGAGGCACTGAGGTCGAAGAGGTCATTGTTTTCGGTCAGTCGGCGGCTGCCGCGAGTGGTCTGAGTCAGGAACGATCGGCGGACAACTTGATCAGTGCCCTCGACACCGATGCGATGGGTCAGTTTCCGGATCAAAACGTCGCTGAATCCTTGCGCCGCCTTAGCGGTGTCACCGTTGAGAACGATCAGGGCGAGGGCCGCTACGTCGTGATTCGCGGCATGGACCCGGACCTGAACTCAACATCGATCAACGGCGTTCAGGCAACCTCAGGCGAGCCTCGGCGCGCCTTGCAGCTCGATGTTGTACCTTCTGATGTTCTGGACGGTCTCGAAGTTTCGAAGACGCTGACACCCGACATGAATGGTAACGCCATCGGCGGTGCTATCAACATCAAGACCTTGAGTGCATTCAGTCGCAAAGGAGCGTACATGAAGGCGAAACTCGAAGGTCAATACAATGAGCTTCGCGATGAATGGGGCCCGCGGGCTTCACTGGCTGGCAGCAACATCTTCGAACTATCCAGCGGTCGACGTTTCGGCGTTGCAGGTGCTGTCAGTTACAACGATCGAAAATTGCTGGTCAATAACAACGAGGCCGACGACTGGGAAGTGTCGGACAACGGCAATGACTTCTCTGAGGAATATCAGGGACGCCTGTATACCGTCGATCGTGAGCGCATTAGTGGCGTCTTGAATTTTGATCTGGAAGTATCAGATTCGACGGTTCTGCATCTGTACACCTTGTACAGCGAGTTCACCGATACGGAGCTAAGAAATCGTACGACCTGGACTTTGGAAGATTTGGATGAGGACACAGTCACCGCCACAAGCGCCGATTATTCAACGGTAGAAGTCGAACGTGATACCAAGGATCGAGATCAGTCGGCTAAGAATATGTCACTTTCATTCGGCTCCGATACACAGCTGACGAATTGGAACATCTCGACAAATCTCGGCTACTCGTGGGCGCAAGAGACAACGCCTAACCAGGTTGAAGCTTTATGGGCTGCGGAGTTTGAGAGCGACGACGGCATTATTGCCGCTGGTGATTCCGTCCTTACGCTGGACAGAACAAACCCTAATGTTCCGGTCATATTGTCGAGCTATTACGATGCGCTAACCGACCCCACTCTTTTTGAGCTGGATGAGATCGAAGCGCTGGATGAGACGAATGAAGACGAAGCTATCACGTTCAAAATCGATGCTGAGCGCGATACCGGGTGGGGCGCCTACAAGGTCGGCGTGCAGGGAATATGGCGAGAGAAGCAGACTGACGAGACGGTTGACTTTTGGTCGAACGACGACACATGGTTCATGTCGGATGTGCCTGATCCAACCGGTGGCCTGGCCTACGGATTTCCGACGCCAGTCGCGCCGGTTCCAAATGCCCAGGACACGCGAGGTATTCTTGCGAGCGGAGTTGGGCTTGAATACGAGCCTCTCGACAGCCAAATCAACTCTAACGTTGCTGACTTTGTTTACAACGAAGACATTCTCGCGGCCTACCTGATGGGTCGCTGGGAAACAGACCGAATGACCATCATCGCAGGAGTCAGGGTCGAGGATACCAAGACCGAAAATGCAGGTAATATCGTCGATATCTATGAGGAAGGTTCGATTGTAGATGGCGTGGTACTGGACGAAGACACGGTTATTGTCACGCCGGTCGAAGCCAGCGAGTCGTACACAGATGTTCTACCTAGCATCAATCTGCGCTTTGACTTCAACGAGAATCTCGTTGGACGAGCATCAATCTATAAATCAGTTGTAAGGCCACGTGTTGAAGACGTCGCTTTCCGTGTAGAGATTGAAGACAACGAAGGCGAACTCGGTAACCCACTGCTTGATCCTTTCCGAGCGTGGAATGCCGACATGTCTCTCGCGTACTATCCGACGGAATTGAGTGTTCTGTCAGTCGGCTTGTTCTACAAGCAGATTGAAAAATACATATTTGTTCAGGAACTTGACGACTTTGAATTCCTTGATCGAACACTGGACAGCGCGGTTATCGCACAAAACGGCGAAGATGCGACAGCTGTTGGCATTGAATTTAATTATCAGCAACACTTCGGTTTCCTGGGTGCGCCATGGGACGGATTCCTTCTCGGTATCAACTACACCTACGTAGACAGTGAGGCCGACACCGGCGAACGCACGACGGAGCTCATTAAGCAGTCGCGGAACGTCGGCAACTTCGTATTTGGCTATGACAAGCACGGTTTGAACCTGCGAATCGCAGCCAACTATCGCAGCAAATATATCGATGAACTTGTCGACGTTGGCTACGATCGTTACACCAATGATCACATGCAGTGGGACTTCACTGGTCGATACCAGATTACCGACAGATGGCAGATCTATATGGAAGTCGTCAATATCAATGATGAGCCAGAGCATTACTACGCCGGCAATACATCGAGAATGCTGCAGTTCGACGAGATCGGCAGAATGGCGACGCTCGGCGTTCAGTTCAACCTGCAGTAAACGGATTGTGGTTCCCCCGGACGCGGGCAGGCGTAAAAGCTTGTTCGCGTCCACCTTTTACCGCCAGGCCCGTAGATGAGCTATAAGAACAGGCTTGCAAGACACATCCTGTTGTTTCCGGCGCTTGGTGCTTTGGCAATGCTTGCCGGGTGCGGCACGGCAGACGACGATTTCGTGTTTCGTTACGCTCACTCGCAGTCGGTTAACGCACCTCGCAGCCAGTCCATGGTGTATTTCGAGCAGCAGCTCGAGCAGCGAAGTAGCGGACGTGTCCAGGTAGAAACCTATTTCTCTGCAACACTCGGCAATGAACGCGAGCTGATGGATATGGTGGCGACGGGCGTCCTGCAGGGCACACGCGGTGGCCTGTTCGCCGACGCCAATCCTAAATTTGTGATTTTCATGCTGCCGTTTATCGTTGATGACTGGGAGCAGGCCATTCGCCTGGTGAATAGTGATCTGTCGCAGGAAATCAATGACGGCGCTCGTGACAACGGCTTCTATATTCCTGCGACTGGAATCAGTCAGGGCTTCAGAGCGCATACGAACAGTAAGCGGCCTATTCGACACCCCGATGACCTGGTCGGCCTGAAAATGAGAGTGCCGCCCCAGGATATTTACGTTCGCACAGCAACCGCGTTCGGTGCCAGCCCTCAGGAAATGCCAGCCTCCGATATATATAGCGCGCTGAAGACCGGCGTTCTGGACGGTCAGGACAATCCACCTTCGAATATCTGGGACTACAATATTTACGAGGTGCAGAGTTTCATGACAGTCACGCACTACTCAACGGGTCCCGATCCGCTGATTGTCAATCTGGAGTGGTACTCGGCATTGCCGTCTGATCTGCAGGCAGTTTTCGACGAAGTCTCCGTGGATACGATTCGTTATTCGGATGAACTGAACCAGAGTCTCGAGGCCGGCTACGTCACGAAGCTGGAGGAGCATCTACAGATTGATGTCCTCACCGCGGAAGAGATAGGCGCGTTTCGTGAGCGCGTTGGCGTCGTGTATCAGCACTATGTCGCAAGCGGCATTATCACAGACGAAGAAATACGCCGTGCCCGGACAATTGCGGTGGGCGACTAAATGATCAAGCGCTCAAGTCCATCAGTAGATAAAGCGACGGCAATTCTGGAAGTCTTTATCGGTCTGGCATTGTTGCTGATGTTTGTCGTCGTGTTCATGTTGGTCATTCTTCGCTATGTGTTTGGCACCACAATTATTGGTGCCAACGAGGCGACTGTCATCGCGTTCGTCTTTGTCACAGCAATCGGCGCCTCCATCGATTTGTTCAGAGATGAACATATTTCGATTGCCTACTTTGTGCAGAAGTTGTCGCCAAAGTCGCAATCCCGATTCGAAAAACTTCGGCTGCTAATGATGGCGATCCTGAACCTCTACATTCTCGTGCAGGCGGTCATCTGGATATCCAGAACCGGCAATTTTATGATGCCTGCGCTGGGCTTGCCGCAGTGGATAGCACAGTCCAGCATTGTTGTGGGCAGCAGTTTGTGTATTGCGTACTGCGTTCTTCGACTGTTCGGCAGAACGCCGGCCAATGCAACACCGTTAGCGACGGACCAATAGGGCGAATGCAGACGTGCTTGTATTAATCGCCTCTCTGGTTTTGTTTATCGCAATTGGTCTGCCCGTAGCATTCGCGCTTGGACTCTCAAGCGTTGTCTATTTTCTGGTGCAGAACCCTGATTTCGGCGTGGTCGTTCCACAAAGAATATTCTCCGGGATGAACAACTACGCGTTAATTTCGCTACCTCTGTTCGTGCTCATGGGTCAGCTAATGAATGCCGGCGGTATTACGCAGCGACTGATCAATCTGTCGATGTTGCTCGTTGGTCGGCTTCGCGGTGGTCTTGGTCTGGTCAATATCTCGGCGAGCATGATCTTCGGTGGTATTTCCGGCTCTGCGACGTCGGATACGGCGTCGATCGGTGCAGTTATGATTCCGGAGATGAAGCGGCGTGGCTACTCTGCGTCGCTAGCCACGGGCATTACTGTGGCTTCGTCCACAATGGGCATGATTATTCCGCCAAGTATTCCGATCGTTTTGTACGCGATTATTGCGCAGGAATCCGTTGGCCGATTATTTCTGGGCGGGCTGATACCGGGGCTGATGATTGGATTTCTGCAACTCGTCATTATGTTCGCCATCGCCAGGCAGCGTAACTATCCCAGGGAAAAATGGCGGCCATCTGGCGAGTCTGCAGTGCGGCAGGTGTCTGAGTCATTCCTGGTGCTTGCGATGCCGTTAATCGTTGTCGGTTCTGTCGTTCTGGGCATAGCCACTGCAACAGAGTCCGCCGCGATCGGTGTTGCGCTCGCACTGACGATTGGCCTGTTGATTGCTGGCAGCAAGTCGTTCGGCACCTTGCCGCAATCATTGCGAACGGCAGCGCTGATGAGCGCGAGAATTATGATCATCATCGCGTTCTCGCAGCTGTTCGTCTGGATACTCGTGTTAGAGCGAGTGCCCGAACAAATCGCGGCCTTTGTTATCGCGCTTGATCTTGGACCGATCGCGGTGCTGATGCTGATCAACCTCGTGGTACTGGCTCTGGGTACATTCATTGACGTCAGCCCGGCTATTTTGTTGTTGACGCCAACGTTGTTGCCAGCGGCCGAGGCAGCCGGCGTTTCACCGCTGCAATTTGGCATCGTCCTGATATCGGGACTTGCGGTGGGTGCCTGTACTCCGCCGGTTGGAAATTGCCTGAATGTCGGGGCCGCCATATCTCGCCTGAGCATTGGTCAGGTTTTTGTGGGTGCCGCCCCTTTTCTACTGGCCAATGTATTGACCTTGCTCGCGATCAGCGTGTTCCCTGCGCTGGTGCTTTGGGTGCCGTCAATCTGGATGAGTTAACAAATTCGAAATTGTTTTTATGGAGATGTATCAATGTCAAAACATGTAGTCGTATTAGGCGCAGGCGCAATGGGCAGCTTGTTCGGTGGCTTGCTTGCCGAGGGCGGATTGGAAGTTACGCTTGTTGATCCATGGAAGGAACACATCGACAAGATCAAACAGGACGGGCTGCAGATAGTCGGTTTCGGCGGCGATCGATTTATTCCAATCGGTGCTACCACCGACGCATCAGAAGTGAAGTCGGCGGACATCGTGTTTGTACAATGCAAGGCGAATTTTAATGCGGCGGCAGCGGCTAGCGTGGCGCATTTATTCGGTGAATCGACGAACACTGTGGCGATCAGCTTTCAAAATGGTCTGGGCAACGAAGAAGAATTAGCTACGCATTTCGGCAAGGAAAATGTGCTGGGCGGGCTGACTGCGCAAGGCGCAAATGTCGAAGGACCCGGTGTTATCAGAAACCACGCGGAGCTGCCGTCTTACATCGGCGAAATGGAAGGAGGAATAAGCGATCGCGTGAAAGACATCGCAGACAGCCTCTCTGGTGCCGGCTTGCCAACCGAGCCGAGCGAAAATATTCGCCTGGATATATGGCGTAAGTTAATGGCGAATATTGCAATCAGTGCCGTGAGCGGAATCTCCGGGCTCAATATCGGACAGATCTTCAACGAACACCGTGCCGACAGTGTTTCGTACGCAGCGCTTGAGGAAGCTATAGCGGTGGCGAATGCCGTTGGGGTTCCGCTAAGCTTCGACGATGCGCATGAAATTCTCGGCAAGATTGCTGGCCCGAACGGTACACCTGGAAACAAGTCGAGCCTGCGCGTCGATATAGAGAACAGTCGGCCAAGCGAAATCGACTACATCAACGGTGCCGTTGTGAAATTCGCGAAAGAACACAACATACCAGTGCCGATTAACGAAACTCTGGTGACCCTCGTCCACGCGGCTCAAAGCCACTATCTGGCCTGATCTGGAGTGCCATCGATGAAATATGAAGCAGCAGAATTCTGGCAACCGGAACTGGCTGATGTTGCAGGCGAACTTCAGCGGGGACTGGAAAAACACTATGCGGAAGTCGGCGTTTCGGTTGTTAAGTGTCCCGACCTGGCTGAGATTGGTGTTGCCTCGAAAGGCATGTGCGGTTCCACCGCGCTGTTTGAGTTCGGTGGAGAGCCTTACGCGCACAATCCGAAGTACCGTGGTGCCAACGTCAACATTCAGAACATGATCGATGCCAGCGGCATACCGCAAGCTAAGGCTTTCGGCGCCGCGATGGCGGATATGGCTATTATCGATGGCAATAGCGGCGAGCTGATTCCGAATGTTGACCCGGCAGCAGTGAACAAGAGCAAGGTTGCGCGTGTCGGTAGCGAAAATGAATGCATCGTTGAGCACTACGATTCACTCGATTGTGGGCCGATCGCGAATCTGTTCGTGAGCGAGGGGCTTCAGGATCAGGTGTTACGTGTTGAAGTCAAAAGCCGCATCGGCGAGCAGGCGTCACTTACCCAGGCGATCCGGGAAAGCTTGTCCGGAGTAGTCGGTGACGGAAAACACATCGGCATGGGCGGTGTCTTCCAGGTTCTTTCCGGAACGGTCAAGTCGCACGTCATGCCTAACTATGCCTGCCTTGTACCTGGATACTACGATGTCGGTAAAGAGCAAGTGGTTAAGGATTTTCTACAGTTCTACGATCACATGGGGCCTGATCTGCTTGCGTTCTGTGCCTTATGGACGGGCGATCCAACAGGTGGTGATCTGAATCTGCGTGTATCAGGCGAACACACACACTTCTCTCATAGCAACGACGACGTACAGCAGGCAGGTCACTACCACGGCGACAATTCACCCGACGACATTCACTATGTCGGTTACTTTTCGCTGGCTGAGAAGATCTATCGCTTTGGTGATATCTATTCCGAAATGGGCATCAAACCGTAGCGTCTTTTGCGGGTGATGCCGCCGTAATTGGCAGCTATTGAACCGAGGCCCAATGCTCGTCGGTCGCGACCATCGTGAGTACATCGTATTGCGCGACGACTTCGTCAATCTGGTTTGTGACTTCGCTGTCCCAGCGCACCTCGCCGTAGCCTGTGTCTCCACGTAGCGTTTTCTGCTTGCAGGTCAGGCGTACTTTCAGCGAGTCGCCATGGTTCACCGGCTGCAGGAAACGCAGGTCGTCGACGCCATAGTTAGCCAGGACTGGCCCGAAATCGGGATCGACGAAGAGCCCTGCGGCAAATGAGACAATCAGGTAGCCATGTGCAACTCGCCCTTCGAAGAACGGATTCTTCGCGGCAGCTTGCTCGTCGGTATGTGCGTAGAACTTGTCGCCGGTGAAATTGGCGAAATGATCGATATCGTCCAGCGTCACTTCACGTGACTCGGTAAGCAGCGTGTCGCCGATCTCGAGTTGTTCGAACGTCTTTCTAAATGGATGCACGCCAGGATCGTTCTGCTCGGCGCCGCGAATCCAGCGATGGCCTATCGCCGACAAAGTCTCAGGTGATCCTTGAATCGCGGTACGTTGCATGTAGTGCAACACGCCACGCACGCCGCCCATTTCTTCGCCGCCACCGGCGCGTCCGGGGCCGCCATGAACCAGATGCGCCAATGGCGACCCATGTCCGGTCGACTCCGCTGCGCAATGACGGTTAATAACGACCATTCGACCATGATAAGCCGCAGTTCCGAGAATCAGCTCACGCGCAATCGCGTTGTCATTCGTGATGATCGAGCCGGCAAGGCTTCCTTCTCCCAGCCGTGCCAGTTCAATTGCCTCATCAATCGATTCGTACGGCAGCACCGTACTGACCGGTCCAAACGCTTCTACCGAGTGCACCGCTTTCGACGAGAGCGGTTTTTGGCAATGTAACAAGGTCGGCATGAAGAATGAGCCCTTCTTCGGATCGGCATCGACCAGGTCAAAATCATCGACGCCGCCGTAGACGATATCCGCCTCGGCAGACAGGTCCGACACTCTCTCTCTGACTTCCTGCACCTGTCCATGGCTGGCAAGAGCGCCCATATCGACGTCTCTGCTGCCTGGATTGCCGATGCGAATTCTGCCGAGCGCCGTTGAGAGCGCCGTGACGACCTCGCCGGCAATATTGGCCGGCGCGATAATACGACGGATAGCCGTGCATTTTTGACCGGCCTTGCTGGTCATCTCGCGCGTGACTTCTTTGATGTAGAGATCAAACTCTTCCGTGCCAGGCACCGCGTCGGGTCCAAGTATGGACATGTTGAGCGAGTCGGTCTCGGCCGTGAAAGAGACGGACTCGCTGACGACTTTCGGGTGGCTCTGCAGATACTCAGCAGTCGTCTTCGAGCCCGTGAACGCGATCGTGTCCTGGCAGGTCAGGTGATCAAACAGATCTCCGACGCCGCCGCAGATTAGTTGCAGGCTGCCCGGAGGCAGAATTCCGGACTCGATAATACGACGCACCATGAGTTCGGTCAGATACGCAGTACTCGAAGCGGGTTTGACGATCGCGGGCACGCCTGCGAGCAGGGTAGGGGCCAGTTTTTCCAGCATGCCCCAGCACGGAAAATTGAACGCGTTGATTTGAATCGCCGCGCCGAGCTTTGGCGTAAAGATGTGTTGGCCCACGAAAGTCCCGTTCTTGGACAGCCATTCGGGCGGCCCATCAAGATAGACGTGATCGTTGGGCATCTCCCGTCGACCTTTGCTGGAGAACACGAACATCGTCGATATGCCGCCATCAATGTCGGGCCAGCTATCTTTGCGTGTCGCACCGGTCTGCGTCGAAAGCGCGTAGAACTCCTGTTTATGCTCGTTTAGGTAAATCGCGAGTGCCTTGAGCATGTCACCACGTTCGTGAAACGTGAGTTTGCGCAGGTTCTCGCCGCCAACGGTTTTCGCGTAGTCGAGCATCGCCGCAAAGTCCAGGCCATCGCTGGAAATACGGGCCACCGCTTCGCCCGAGACGGCCGATGTAAGAATTCGTCCGTCACCGTCGCCTTCGACCCACTGATCCTGCACGAGATTGCCGAGTTTCATTCACTAAACCCCTATGAGTCGTTGCGCGCGGTGGCGCCGGACTGGCGCTCGTATTTTAGATACAGACAAAATGTAGATTTGAATAATTCGGTATCACATTGTACGGTCGACCGGTCTGAACGCAAGTATCCCGCTTATGTCTGTTGAATCCGCCTGTCGAAAACTCGTCGCCGAATTTCAGGCGCGCCCGACGGTACGTGCGGGTTCTTTGATTACAACCGTATTCGGCGATGCGGTTGCTTCGCGCGGGGGAACGATCTGGTTGGGAAGCCTGATCACGGCAATGTCGGGCTTCGGGATCAGCGAGCGGCTGGTGCGAACATCGGTATTCCGCCTGACGCAGGACGGCTGGCTGCAGTCGGTGCAGGTGGGCAGGCGAAGTTATTATTGCCTCACGGACGAGGGTCGGGAGCGCTTTAAGCAAGCGACGCATCGAATCTATGGCGAACCTGTTTCAAAGTGGGACGGCCAGTGGTGCTTGCTGTTGTTGTCCGGGCTGGTTGCGGAAGACAAGGAGCAGGTGCGCAAGGAGTTTTCGTGGCTGGGCTTTGGCGCGCTGTCACCCAACATGCTGGCGCACCCCGCTCCGGATGCGGTCGATCTGGATGTCACGGTGCGGCGTCTGGGTGTTGCAGAGCAGATCGTCATCATGACGGGCCAGACGATTAAGTCCGAAGCCGCAATGCGGAGCCTGGCACGCGCAAGTTGGAATCTTGATGAGATTGATCAGCGCTACGCGAGCTTTGTGCGTCGGTTT
Source organism: uncultured Woeseiaceae bacterium (assembly GCA_964528965.1). GTDB lineage: Bacteria > Pseudomonadota > Gammaproteobacteria > Steroidobacterales > Woeseiaceae > UBA1847. Next base: position 22,862 of record CAZGVL010000018.1, on the reverse strand, counting down.
CGGCCTTTAATCGCAGCGTTCAAAAAGAATCCGCAGGTGGCCGCCGAAACAGCGTTCCAGATTCGTACGTTGCTAATTCAGGAGTACAGGAAGGTGTTGCTGCGTGATCCGCAACTGCCCGCTGAGCTGCTGCCATCGGGCTGGCAGGGTGCCGCCGCTTATCAACTGTGTCGCAATTTGTACAAAGCCGTGTACCGTCAGGCTGACGACTACTTGTCGGCATCAATGGAAACTGCCAACGGTGCGCTTCCGCCGCCAAGCGGCGATTTTCTGCAACGTTTTGGTGGCCTGACCTGACTTTGGGTAAGCCACTGCACGAGGAGTAATCAGCCAATGGACCCACTTGAACGTGCGCAGCGCTGCGCCGCAACAATGTTTGCCAACGATCGTGCATCGCAGGCGCTGGGCATCAAAGTCGAGGTAACGGCACCGGGTGCGTCCGTCGCCCGCATGAGCGTGCGGGAAGACATGCTGAATGGCTTCGATATTTGCCACGGCGGGCTGGTATTTGCACTGGCGGATACCGCGCTGGCGTTCGCCTGCAATGCCTACAATCGTCTGACCGTAGTGGGCTCTGGTGGCATGGATTTCATCCGACCCGCCGTGCTTGGTGATGAGCTAAGCGCAACGGCGCGAGAAGACTACCGTGGCAGGCGCAACGGTTTCTACACGGTCGAGGTCCACAATCAGAATGATGATCTGGTCGCGTTATTTCGGGCGCGTGCGGTAGCTCGAGATGAGCCGCTATTTGACGAAGGTTAAACTGATACAGAATATCTTGAAAAAGTACAAAAACTGTGACAGATTGAGCGCCACGCGTTAACCCCGGCGGAGTCACCGCATGTACACACAAGGCCTTGATCAAGCGGGCAAACCCGACGTTCAGCAGGAAAGTACTGAAACGGCCGCACAGCACACGGCGTTCCAGCGCAGAATCGATGCTGAAGAAAAAATTGAAGCGAAGGACTGGATGCCTGAAGCGTATCGAAAGACGCTTATTCGCCAGATTTCACAACACGCGCACTCGGAAATCATCGGCATGCAGCCGGAAGGCGATTGGCTGACGCGTGCACCGTCTCTACTGCGCAAGGCCATCCTGCTGGCGAAAGTACAGGATGAAGCAGGCCACGGTCTGTACCTGTACAGCGCTGCAGAAACACTCGGCGTATCTCGAGACCAAATGGTTGGCGACCTGCTTTCTGGCAAGGCCAAGTACTCGAGCATATTCAACTACCCAACCACCAGCTGGGCCGATATAGGGATGATTGGTTGGCTGGTCGACGGTGCGGCGATTATGAACCAGATTCCATTGTGCCGCTGTTCCTATGGTCCGTACGCGCGAGCCATGATTCGGGTTTGCAAGGAAGAGAGCTTTCACCAGCGCCAGGGCTTCGACATTCTGGTTGAGCTTTGCAAAGGCTCGGCAGAGCAAAAAGCGATGGCTCAGGATGCATTGAATCGCTGGTGGTGGCCGTCGTTGATGATGTTTGGGCCGAACGACGCCGATTCGAAACACTCAGCGCAATCGATGGCCTGGAAGATCAAGCGCATCAGCAATGATGAACTGCGACAGAAGTTCATCGATGTCACGGTACCGCAGGCCGATTACCTCGGGCTGAAGATGCCCGATCCTGAATTGCAGCTTGATGAAGAGACGGGGCACTACAAATTCGGTGCCATCGACTGGCAGGAATTCTATGACGTACTCGCGGGCAATGGCCCGTGCAACAAGGAGCGCATGGCAAAGCGCCGCAAGGCACATGATGACGGTGCCTGGGTTCGCGAAGCGGCTCAGGTCTACGCCAACAAACATTCGACGAGGAAGGTCGCATGACTCAGGCTAATACCAACAGCAACACCTGGCCGCTTTATGAAGTGTTTATTCGCAGTAAATCAGGGCTAAGCCACCGACACGCTGGCAGCATTCACGCCGCCGATGACCAGATGGCGCTGACCAATGCCCGTGACACGTATACGCGCCGTAGCGAAGGCGTCAGCATTTGGGTGGTCAGGTCCAGTGAAATTGTCGCCTCTGATCCGGTGGAAAACGCCGCTTTTTTTGAACCCGCAAAAGACAAGATCTATCGGCACCCGACCTTTTACGTGGTGCCCGATGGCGTGGAAAATCTGTGAGTAACGTGTCCATGAGCAACGCCACAGCTCTGCTCGCATACGTATTGCGACTGGGTGACAACGCGCTGATTCTGGGTCAGCGCATGATCGAGTTTGTCGCGGTATATCCAGAGCTTGAAGAAGAGCTGGCGAACGCCAACTTTTCGCTCGATTACATTGGCCAGGCGCGTATGTTCTATGCCTATGCCGCGGAGCTTGATGGCAAGGGGCGTACCGAAGACGACATGGCCTTTCTTCGTGATAGCAATGAATTTCGTAACCTGCTGTTGCTCGAGCAACCCAATGGAGACTTCGGCGACGCCATCGTGCGACAGGTCTTTTTCGAGTGGTTTTACGTGCGCCAACTCGAGGCACTCGAGAGTTGCAGCGACACCCGCCTTGCCGAAATCGCGGCGCGTGCGGTTAAGGAAATTCGCTATCACCTGAGACATTGTTCGCAGTGGCTGGTTCGTCTTGGTGATGGCACTGAGGAAAGCCACAGCAGGGTTCAGGGGGCCGTCAATCGATCATGGCGATTCACCGGTGAAATGTTTGCTGCCGACAATGTGGACCGAGCCGTTGCTGAGTTCTACAACGGTCCGGATCTCGACGCGATTCAGCAGCATTGGCAGAGAGACATCGCAGCCGTGGTTACTGAGGCGACTCTGGCATTGCCGGACAACGAGAATATGCGCAGCGGCGGCAAGCACGGCGAGCACTCGGAGCATCTCGAAAGCCTGCTTGCCGAAATGCAGATCCTACAGCGAACGTATCGGGGCGCGACGTGGTGAGCACAGCTGTCAATCGCCAACAGGTGCTTGAGTGGCTAAGTGAAGTTCCTGATCCGGAGATTCCGGTGTTGTCGATCACCGATCTTGGAATCGTTCGTGGTGTGAGCGTTAACTCGGAGGTTGTCGTTGACCTGACGCCAACCTATTCGGGTTGTCCTGCAACAGAATTTATCGAAAAGAGCGTAATTGATGCATTGCACGATCATGGTGTTGATCATGTCTCGATTCGACGTGTCCTGTCGCCGCCATGGACCACAGACTGGATCAGCGAAGCAGGGCGTAGCAAGCTGAAGGCCTACGGCATTGCACCGCCGGAGCAGGGCGTTGGCAAGCGAGAGTTACTGCAGGGCACTCGCAGCATTGCGTGCCCGCAATGCGATTCACTGCAAACGACACTGGTTAGCGAGTTCGGCTCAACGGCCTGCAAGTCGCACTATAAATGCACTGACTGCCTTGAACCCTTCGAATATTTCAAATGCATCTGAGTACCGAATGAGACGATTTCACGCCCTGACTGTCGAGAGTATTGAGCACGAAACCAACGATTCGCTGCGAATCGGTTTGTGTGTGCCCGAAGCACTGCGCGAGCAGTTCAAATTCATACCCGGCCAACATCTGCCGGTACAGGTTTTGAATGATGGCGATAAGCTGCGCCGAACCTACAGCATCTGCTCGCAAATCGGCGAGTGGCCGCTTGAAATTGGAGTTCGCGTACAACCGGATGGTCAGTTCTCGGGCATAGCGGATAAAAAACTTGCGGTTGGAGATCCGATCGATGCGATGCCGCCTTTCGGGCAGTTTCATCTCAATCCTGATCGTGCGAATGCAAGAGACTATATCGGCTTCGCCGCCGGCAGCGGTATCACACCAATTCTATCGATGATCAAGTCCGTGCTGGTTTGTGAGCCGGACAGTCGTTTCGTGTTGTTCTATGGTAATCGCAAACAATCGACGACGATGTTTATCGAAGATCTTTACGCGCTCAAGAATCAGTATCCCGAGCGTCTGCAACTACATTTCGTCTTTAGTCAGGAAGAACAGGAGTTTCCAATCTCGGCCGGAAGGCTGGATGCAGATAAGGTGCGCGAGTTATATCGACATTTTTGTGGTGGCCTGAACCCAAGTGACGCATTCGTCTGCGGCCCCGACACGATGATAAAGACGGTCAGTGAAGCGCTGCTTGGACTCGGGCTTGCAGCCGATCACGTGCATGCTGAGCGATTTGGCGTACCGCGCAAAGGCGCCAGGAAGGTGGCTGCTACGGCGACGAAATCGACGCCTCATGCGACGATCACTGTGATCATGGACGGGCACAAAAAGTCGTTTGATATGCAAAGCGACGACAAAAATATTGTCGATGCTGCAGCAAAACACGGTATCGAATTGCCGTACTCCTGCAAAGGTGGTGTCTGCGCGACCTGTCGTTGCCATGTTCGCGAGGGCGAAGTGACGATGGCCACCAATTACGGTCTGGAGCCCTGGGAGGTCGAAAAAGGCTTTGTTTTGGCTTGTCAGTCACGCCCTGATACGAAAATTCTGTTGCTCGACTACGACAAAATCTGATCCGATGGCCGCCGATTGGCGCGTATTCTAAAGCCTCGGTGAGCATTTCCAGCTAAAATTACCGGTTGGGAAATGCGTCAATTTGGTGCGCCCAGCAATACCCACCTTCCGGCCCTGGAGCCTGTGATGAGTAATAACGAGACCGACAACGGCGAGCAAGTCATCCAACGGCCAAGTTCATTCACCTATGATGAGCTTATTCAGTGCGCGCACGGTGAGCTGTATGGCCCAACTAACGGGCGTCTGCCGCTACCGAACATGCTGATGACAGATCGTGTTACTCACATTTCCGCGGATGGCGGAAAATTTGGCAAGGGCGAAATCCGGGCTGAGCTGGATATCAATCCTGACCTGTGGTTTTTCCAGTGCCATTTTGAAGGAGATCCTGTCATGCCCGGTTGTCTCGGTCTGGATGCCATGTGGCAGTTGGTCGGATTCTACCTGGTGTGGCTTGGGCTACAGGGACGCGGCAGAGCACTGGGCTCCGGCAAGGTAAAATTCTCCGGGCAGGTATTACCGACGGCGAAACTGGTTACATTCCAGATCGACGTCAAACGACTTATTACTCGAAAACTGAATTTGGCGATCGCTGATGCCACGATGTTTGTCGATGGACGCGAAATCTACGTGGCCGAGGACTTACGAGTCGGCCTGTTCACCTCAACCGATAACTTTTAGGATTATTTGATGCGACGTGTCGTAATTACGGGTCTTGGCGCGGTTTCGTGCCTTGGAAACTCGCAAGAAGAAATTATTGATTCATTGAAGAATGGACGTTCAGGCATTGTGGCCAACGAGTCCTACAAGGAAATGGGTTTGCGCAGCCAGATATCGGGCAGCGTCAACATTGACCTTTCCGAGCACATTGATCGCAAGGTGCTGCGATTCATGGGTGATGCAGCCGCGTACTCTTACATCGCGATGCAAAAATCGATCGATGATGCCGGACTGGACGATAGCGACATATCCAATTTTCGAACCGGTCTGATCGCATCGTCCGGTGGGGCTTCAAGCGCGAACATTGTTTTGGCCGCGGACAAGCTTCGAGAAAAAGGTGTGCGCAAGGTCGGGCCGTACATGGTGCCGCGCACCATGAGCAGTACTGTTTCGGCTTGTCTGGCAACGCCGTTCAAAATCAAGGGCATCAACTACTCAATCACGTCAGCATGCGCGACGAGCGCGCATTGTATTGGTGCTGCCGCGGAGCAAATCCAGTTGGGCAAACAAGACGTCGTGTTCGCTGGTGGTGGTGAGGAGGAGCATTGGTCACTCGCCTGTTTGTTTGACGCGATGGGCGCATTGTCGTCCAAGTACAACGACGACCCAACGACAGCATCACGCCCTTACGACTCGACACGTGATGGCTTTGTAATCGCATCGGGTGCAGGAATGGTTGTCGTTGAAGAGCTCGAGCATGCGAAGGCTCGCGGCGCAAAGATTTATGGGGAGTTGGTTGGCTACGGCGCGACTTCTGATGGCTATGACATGGTTGCGCCGTCCGGCGAAGGCGCGGTGCGCTGCATGGAGCTCGCGAAAGCGACGGTCGAAGGTCCTGTCGACTACATCAATACGCACGGTACGAGTACGCCGGTTGGAGATACGGCTGAACTGGGTGGCATGGGGCAGGTATTCGGCGAGAATATTCCTCGCTTTGGCTCCTCAAAATCACTTTGTGGTCACTCATTGGGCGCGACTGGTGTGCAGGAAGCAATTCATTGTCTGCTGATGATGCAGAATGACTTCATTGCACCTTCTATCAACGTCAATGATCCGGATCCAGCTGTGGTTGGTATGCCGCTGGTGACCGAGCGAGTCGACAACGCTGGCCTGAAAACGGTGATGTCGAACAGCTTTGGCTTTGGCGGTACGAACGCGACATTGGTATTTCAGAAAAGTTAGAGCTTCGGCGCCCGCACGGGCATAATCCCAAGCATGACTATTGAAACCCTTAGCGAAACCAACTGTTTCGGTGGCAAGATCGGTTTTTACCGACATGCATCGAAAGCCAATAATTGCGATATGCAGTTTTCCGTTTTTGTGCCGCCACAAGCGGCACAGGGGAAAGTGCCTGTCGTGACATTTCTTTCGGGACTTACCTGTTCCGAAGAAAACTTCATGATCAAGAGCGGCGCGCAGCGTATCGCAGCCGAACTCGGCATCATGCTGGTCTCGCCGGACACCAGTCCGCGTGGAGACGGTGTGGCCGACGACCCGGACGACAACTATGATTTCGGTCTTGCGGCCGGTTTCTACCTGAATGCGACCGAAGAACCCTGGTCGCTTCACTACCATATGTACGACTACATTACGTCTGAGTTGCACGCTGCCGTATTCGAGAACTTTCCAGGTGATTCCGGTCGCCACGGACTGACCGGACATTCAATGGGTGGCCATGGAGCGCTGACTATTGGCCTGAGGAATCCAGACCTGTATCGGTCTATTTCTGCGTTTGCTCCAATCTGCAGTACTTTGCACAGCCCATGGGGTCAAAAAGCGCTCGGCTATTATCTCGGTAGTGATACCACGACGTGGCATGACTACGACTCCTGCGAGGTCGCAAAGAATATTGAGAACGCGAATGAGCGCAGCGAAATACTCATTGATCAGGGCCTCGATGACCCGTATTTTAAAGAGCAGTTGCGTACTGAATTGTTCGAGCAGGCATGTGCCGAGAGCGGGCTGTCGCTAACCGCCCGTTACCATGCCGGCTACGATCACGGTTACTACTTCATCTCCACGTTTATTGAAGACCATCTTCGACACCACGCCGACTTATTGGCTACCTGAAGATCAGGCCTGATCCATGGACGAACTGATTCTGCTTGCTGTTAGCATGTTGGCGACGGGTTGCGTCGCAGGCATCCTGGCAGGCTTGTTCGGTATCGGAGGGGGCATCGTGATCGTGCCGGTGCTCGAGGCCGTACTGAGTTTTCTCGGTGTTGATGCGGCCATTCGAATGCACATCGCTGTTGCTACGTCACTGGCGACAATCATTCCAACTTCCATATCGTCAGCGCGTGCGCACCACAAGCGGAAAGCGGTTGACCTGGACATTGTCAGGCGCTGGGCGGTTTTCGTGCTTGCCGGCGCGCTGCTGGGCGCGTGGATTGCCTCGCTGGTGCATAGCGATATGCTCGCACTTGTATTCGCTGTCCTGGCGGCGGCCATGGCCGCGAAAATGGTGTTCTTTCCGGACAGCAGAAATCTGACCGGGGCAATGCCGAACGCCATCTGGGTACCGATAATCCCGACGTCGATCGGTTGTTTGTCCAGCATGATGGGTATCGGCGGCGGGATTCTCTCAGTAACGACGTTGACAATTTTCAACCAGCCCATACATCGCGCCGTCGGCACTGCTGCGTTAATCGGGCTGATTATCAGTCTGCCCGGGACGATCGGTTTTATCATCACAGGATGGAGCGATCCGCGGCTTCCATCCGGCTCACTCGGCTATGTCAATCTAATTGGTTTCGCGCTGATCGCGCCGACGACAGTATTGCTTGCACCATTGGGCGCGAAACTTGCTCACCGGTTTTCGGAAAAACATCTGAGCATGCTATTTGGCGCTTTCCTGCTTATCGCATCGATCAGAATGCTGTCCCGTGTAGTGTCATGAAGCTGCTGCAAACGACATTGTTTTTATTAGCGGGCACTGTCAGTGTTTGCGCGTCCGAAACGTTCGAGTATGACGCTGCGATTGAGTGTTACTCATGCGAGGAATGGAATGCGCCGCAACAACCATTTCGAATTCATGGCAATACTTACTACGTGGGCTCTGCCGGGCTTGCGGCAATTCTGATCGATACAGGCGCTGGCCTGGTACTGCTGGACGGCGGGCTGCCACAGACCGCCGCTCTCGTTGCCGCAAATATCGAAACGCTAGGTTTCTCTATCGAAGACGTTCAGGCGATTGGGTTGTCACATGCACATTCCGATCACGCCGGGGGGCTGGCTGCACTGCAACGTCTAAGTGGTGCGTCGGTGGTGACGAGCGCCGCCGCAATAGAGGCCCTGAAGATTGGCAATTTGCTGGTTGATGATCCGCAGTTCGTTGCGGGCGGGGAGCACACGGGCTTCCCTGCGGTTGAAAAAACTCGCCTGATTGAGGACAGTGACTCAATCTCGATTGGAGATACCAATATAACGGCTGTCTACACACCGGGACACACGCCCGGCGGGATGACCTGGAGCTGGATTTCCTGCGCAGCAGGTGAATGCCTGAATATTGTCTATGCGGATAGCCTGACTGCAGTATCGGCACCGGGGTTCCTGTTTTCGGATCGAAGCGCTGACGAAACCGGAGCAATTCTGCGGCACAGTATTGAACGTGTAGCGGAACTCGACTGCGATATTTTTCTGACAACCCACACTTTTATGTTTCAGATGCAAAGAAAGGCGCAGGAGACCGAGGTCGGAAATCCATTCGTCGATGACCAGGGTTGTCGTTGGTACGCCGAACTGGCTCTAAGCAAACTCAATAAGCGGCTGTCTTCCGACGGCTAGGTCCCAAGGCGGGCGAGACAGCTACATATGGTGATGCGAATTCGTTGCCATGCTCGACATCAAGGGCATTGCCAGTGTTGCAATGCCAAGTGCGACAATCAGAAGTCCGAGGCCTATTCTTGCGCTCTTGCGACGCATCACCTGTGCCAATCGTGCTGCGCCCATTCCAGTCGCCAGCATGGCAGGCAACGTACCAAGACCAAACGAGATCATGATCAGTGCACCTTCGCCCGCGTTGCCGCTGGTCGCTGCGATCAGGAGCACGCTGTAGACGAGTCCGCAGGGCAGCCATCCCCATAACAAACCAAGTCCTAATGCGCGCGGCAGGGACGTCACCGGCACGAGTTGCCGGGCGAGCGGGGAAATCCTCGCCCAGATCGTGGCCCCCATTTTTTCCAGCGGTTTCAGCAGTCGCCAGTCAAATGCGATCTGCAGGCCCACGAGAATGATCAGCAGTCCGCCGAGTAGCCGCACAGGCCCGGCAAGCTTTGGTATTGAAGCTACTATGCTGCTTCCCAGTAGCGCTACGATCAGCCCCAGAACGCCGTAACTAATAATTCGACCAAAATTGTACGCGATACCCATTGGTAATCGACTACGTATGCTCGACTGCTCCGCATGAATGGCGAACATACCCGAAATGCCAGCGCACATTCCAACGCAATGCGCGCTTCCCAGGAGCCCGGTTATCAGAGCCGCGCCGAGTGCAGGCAACAGGTCAGTCATGGCACAGCATCATCCTTGTTGTCGTGCTCGCTGGAATTGCTGGCAGCGGGGCGTCTGTCATCGTCCAGTACGATCCGCATTGCTGGTGTATCAAGGTCGTCAAACTGGCCGCTACCAACGGCCCAGAAAAACGCCCACACCGCACCGCCCAACAGTAATAATGCCAACGGAATCAATACGTAAAGAATGCTCATGCTTCTCCAAAGCGACTCAGGCGCAATGCGTTTAAAACGACGATCAGCGAGCTCGCGCTCATGCCAATAGCGGCCGCCCATGGCGGTACAAATCCGGCCGCGGCCGCAGGTAACGCTACCGCATTGTAAACGATGGCCCAGGTAAGATTCTGACGCACAATTCGCAGGGTCTGTCTCGCGGTCTTTACGGCGATCAGCAGTGGCTGCAATGAATCGCCAAGCATGATCAAGTCTGCATTGGTTTGTGCGAGAAGTGCGCCGTCGGCCATCGCCACCGAGGCGTCTGCTGCTGCGAGCACAGGCGCATCATTGATTCCATCGCCGACCATGATGACCTTTTCGCCGCGCGCTTGCGCCACCTGAATGATGGCAAGTTTGTCTTGCGGTGAGCAGCCAAAATCGAATTCGTCGATACCGAGTTCGTCGGCTACCCGTTTCACAGGAGCTTCTTCGTCACCGCTGGCGAGTCCAACCGAGATGCCGAGTTCTTCGAGTTGTCGCAAAACAACTCCAGCCTGTGGACGAAGTTTATCCTGAAGATCGAATGCGGCGACAAGTACTCCGTCTGTTCCAAGAAATACTCTCGTTACAGATCCGCGTGCGGCTATCGTGCGATCAGCTTCCGAGGCCACGAACGATTCTTTGCCAAGCCGCCAGCTTTGTCCGTCAATGTCGCCGCTGACACCCTCGCCAATTGCGATGCGTTGTTCTGCTACCGACAATCCAGAACGTGAGCCTGCAAACGCGTGTGCGATCGGATGGGTCGATACGGATTCCAGTGCCGCTGCAATTTCCAGGCACTGCGTAGCGTTGTATGCAGGGTTGAGAATCTCGGTTGAAATGATCGTCGGACTGCCCTGCGTCAGCGTGCCCGTCTTGTCGAAAATGATGCGGTTGGCTCTCGATAACGCTTCTATTGCGTTGCCGTTGGTTAGCAACAGGCGCAGTTCGGCGAGTCGAGTGGCAGCCGCTGCGAACGCCGCCGGAGTGGCCAATGCCAGCGCACAGGGACAGGTGACAACCAGTACCGATAACGTAATGACGAACGCGCGGTCAGCATCGACAACGTACCAGTACGCGGCGACCAATGACGCAATCGTGAGTACGGCGACAACGATATGGCCCGCGATTCGATCGGCGAGCTGTACGAAAGCGGGGCGGGCGTAGCGAGCCTTATCGCTAAGGCGGCTGATGGTGCTAATAGTGGTATCAGTGCCCGTCTTGTCGACACGCATTGTGATTACGCCATCGAGGTTGATTGTCCCGGCAACTAATGCCGCGCCAACGGCCTTTCGACGGGGGGCCGCTTCGCCGCTGAGTAGCGATTCGTCCACGGTCGTATCGCCATGCAACAGTTCGCCATCGGCCGGGATCGCTTCACCTGGGAGGACGACCAGCTGGTCGCCGCTCATCAGGTGACTGATCGGTATCACGTGTCGGGCTTCGCCCTCCACTCGAGTGACAGTATTCGGCAGCAACGTCGATAATGCGGTGCTTCGATCAATCGATCGGTGTCGCGCCCGCATTTCGATAAAGCGTCCAAGCGTCAAAAAGAAAACGAACATGGTGACCGAGTCATACCAAACCGCCTCGCCTCGGGTGAAGGTCGAGTAGACGGATGCGGCGTAAGCGGCACCGATAGCGAGTGCGACCGGCAAGTCCATACCCGGCCGACGTGCAATGACGCCACGCAACGCGGCCGAAAAAAACGGTCGAGCAGCATAAAATACGACCGGTGTGGTAACTGCGAAACTAACCAGACGCAAGAAGTGCTGCATGTCCGCGTCCATGCCCTGATAGTCGCCAGCGTACAGTCCAATAGCGAACATCATGGCTTGCATCATGCCCAGCGAAGCGACCAGCAAACGTTTCAGCGCATTGCGTTGTTCCGTTACTTCAGGGCGCGCGCTTGATTCGGGCGCAAGCGGTTGCGGCTCGTAACCCAATTCGGCGAGGATCGCGAGGATGTGGCCAAGGCCGAGGTCGTCGACGCGCCAGCTAACGCGCAGTCGGTGTGTGACGGGGCTCACCTCTGCGCTGACGATGCCCGATTGGCGAGTCAGCGTGGACTCGATTAGCCAACTGCAGGCAGCGCAATACATACCGCCGACATAAATCGTGACGTCGGCACTGTCACTACTAACGTCAGCAAACGCGGTGAGCATGTCATCGCTGTTGAATACGCTCCACTCGGTCGCATCGTCCGGCGGACGACCAACGCCCGGTCGCGGCGCTTCACGCATAGCGTAGTAACTGGACATGCCTGTGTCGCGGATGAGTTCGGCAACTGCTTTACACCCGGGGCAGCAGACAGGCTGCAGGTCGCCATCGATTTCAACTTGAAACTCGTCGATTCGATCTACCGGTAATGCGCAGTGAAAGCAGGCATCGCCATTCATTGGCGCTCATACGGTTCGGTGATTTCCGGTTCTGCCGTGATAACGGCAATGTATACCGTGTACAGACTCATGCAGACGCTGGAGCCGAGCAGGAAAATGATAATCCAGGGCCAGCGGTGACAGTACCAGGGTTTTGGCTCTTCTTGAGTCATCAGGGCGTGGGTCCAAGGAAACGGCTGTCTTCCACCATCGTCACTTCAGGGTTGTCGACAGCAGTTACCGTAAATGTGATGTTGGAAATGCCATAGGCATTGTCACGATGGGTTCGCGCCCTGACCGGTAATGATAGTACACCGCCACCCGGCACGTTGACTACTTCAGCAACGCCATCAAGGACAAGGCCTGGAACGCCGTCAACCGTGAGTCGAAAACTACGCGCATCGTTGTGCTGGTTGATGACCTTGAGTGTGTAGATGTTCTCGATGAGGTCATTTGGAAGCTCGCGGTAGAGCGAGTTTCGGTCGCGAATTACGTCCAGAATGATCGGTGTTCGTGTCACCATGGAAGTGATAAGTGCGGTGCCAAGCACGAACAACAACGTGGCATAAATCAGCGTTCTCGGCCGCAGCAACTTCGATTCTTTGCCGTGCATCGAATTTTCGGTTGAATAGCGAACCAGACCACGTGGATAGTTCATTTTGTCCATGACCGAGTCACAGGCATCAATACAGGCGGCGCAAGCAATGCATTCGTACTGCAAGCCATCGCGAATATCGATGCCGGTGGGGCAAACCTGTACGCAGAGTGTGCAGTCAATACAGTCACCGAGGCCGGCGGCCTTGGGGTCGTCTGAACGTTTACGCCCGCCGCGCGGTTCGCCGCGCTTCTCGTCATAGGAAATTATCAGCGTGTCTTTGTCGAACATCGCGCTCTGGAAACGCGCATACGGACACATGTATTTGCAAACCTGCTCGCGCATGTAGCCAGCATTGCCATAGGTGGCGAAGCCGTAGAAAAACATCCAGAAGATGACCCAGCCACCCGCCGAAAAATTGATCAGCTCACTGCCTAAATCCCGAACTGGTGTGAAGTAGCCCACAAAGGAAAAGCCGGTCCAAAGTGCGAATGCAATCCAGAGAAACTGCTTTGATCCCTTGCGTCGCAGCTTGTTGAGCGACCACGGAGCCTTGTCGAGTTTCATACGCTGCGAACGCGTGCCTTCTGTGAATTGCTCTATCCAGATGAAGGCCTCGGTCCACACGGTTTGCGGGCAGGCAAAGCCACACCAGAGGCGGCCTGCGAGCGCCGTGAAAAAGAACAATGAAAACGCAGCAATAATCAACAGCATCGCAAGAAACGGAAAGTCCTGCGGCCACAAAGTCAGGCCCAGCAAGTAGAATTTCCGAGCGGGCATATCAAACAGAAACGCCTGGCGACCATCCCACATGAGCCAGGGCATGCCGTAGAAAAGGCCGAGCAACACGATCGTAGCGAGCTTGCTGAGATCGGCGAAACGGCCCTTCATCTCACGCGGATAAATCTTCGCTGCGCTCTGATACATGGGCGCGGGCTGCGCCTTCGGAGCCTTATCTGTTACGGCCATTAGCGGTGCTGCTGGTCGCGTTTCGGGGCCGTACGCACCAAAAAGGCGGTAATGCCAGAGCAGATTGCGGCCAGAATCCAGAAAAAGAAAAAGCCAACCGCATACCCGGCGTTATGACTGACTTCCATATCAGCATCCAGCGTCGCTGCAAGATCGACAGGATCAAATAGTGCGAAAAACAGCACGCTGCTTACTGCGGCAATAAGAAATGATATCCAGATGACGATCGCAACGGCTTGCCGATTACGGCTCCACTGTCTCGCACCTCGATATTCTTCCTGAATCACGTTGCGACTTATTGCGCCGTGCGTGAAAGGCTGGCGATGTACGCGGCCAGAATCTTGGTCCGGTTTTCACCCAGCAACTCGCCATGTGCCGGCATCACTCCATTACGGCCCTCTACTATGGTGCTGCGAACTGCCGCCGGTGATGAACCGTATAACCAGATATCGTCGGTCAGATTTGGCGCACCAAAAATATGATTTCCAGTGCCATCCGCACCGTGACATGCGCTACATAAAGCAACAAACATCGGTTGCGCACTCATTGCAGCAGAATCGGCTTCAGCGGCACCGCTCAGGCTCAGCACGTACTGGGTCATGTTGTCGATACCTACGTCGCCACCAAGCGCTGGCGCAAGTACCGGCATTACGGCGTTTCGACCGAATTTGAGGGTTGTTGTGATTGCTGTTTCGTCGCCGCCCCAGAGCCAGTCGGAGTCGGTCAGATTCGGGTAGCCAGTCGCGCCACGAGCGTCGGAACCGTGACAGGTCGTGCAATAACTCGCGAACAGGCTCGCGCCAAGTTTGAGCGCATCAGGATCTGCAGCCAGCGCATCAAATTCCATCGCCGCGAAGCGTGTGTAAATAGGCTCATAGCGTTCGCTTGCAGCCTGCATCTCAGCCTCGTACTGACCGTCTGCCGTCCAGCCCATCATGCCGCCGAAGCTGCCGAGGCCAGGGTATACGATCATGTAGCCGATCGCCCAGGCAATGGTGATGAAATACAAATACAACCACCATTTTGGAGCCGGATTGTTCAGTTCCTCCAGATCGCCATCCCATCGATGTCCTACGTGATCTTCGTCGGCTACGTCTTGCGGTCCTTGCTGGGATGACCAGCGGATTAACCAAATACACCACAATACGAATGCGATAGTGCCGGCGGCAACGATCCAATGCCAGAATGCTGTCATTAGTTACTCTCCCGCTCGTTGTCGCTCATGAAACTGTCCTCTTCCAACGGCAAAGCTGCCGATTTATCAAATTCAGATTTGCGGCCTCTACCCCAGGCCCAAATCCACAAGCCAATAAAGGCAAACAGCAGTACGGCCGTGATGATGCTGCGAAAGTCATTGATATCCATTGCTGACTACCGGCGACTGCGGCGGTTTATGCCGAGTTCCTGAAGATACGCAACCAAGGCGTCCATTTCGGTTTTGCCTTCTACTTCGGCCGCGGCCGCTGCAATTTGCGCATCGGTATAGGGATCGCCCAGGAACTGGAGTACGCCCAATTTACTGGTTATCAGTTCCGGATCAACGAGATTGTCGTTCAGCCAGGGATAGCCAGGCATGTTCGATTCAGGTACCAGTGCCCGCGGATCAACCATATGCAAACGGTGCCAGGCATCGCTGTATCGCCCACCGACACGAGCAAGATCCGGCCCGGTTCGTTTGGAACCGAACTGGAACGGTCGGTCGTAAACAGCTTCGCCAGCGGTCGAATACGGTCCGTAACGTTCGGTTTCACTTCGAAAGGGTCGAATCTGCTGCGAGTGACAGCCGTAACATCCTTCGCGAACGTAGACATCACGTCCAGCGAGGCGCAGGGGCGAATACACTTCGATATTCTCGTCGGGTTCGGTCGCATCAGCACTGAACATCAACGGGACAATTTCAACCAGACCGCCAATGCTGATCGCGAGAACGATAAGCACAATCATCAGGTTGATATTTTTTTCTATACTTTCATGACGCATCGGTGTGCTCTCCTTTACGCCGGGTCAATTACAGCAACAGGCAACGGTTTCTGTTCACTCACCGTCTTCCATACGTTGTAGGCCATGATTAACATTCCCACCAGGAATATAGTTCCGCCGAGAAGCCGAATTCCGTAGTAGGGGTAGGTTGCCTTAAGTGATTCGACGAATGAGTAGGTTAAAGTTCCATCGTCATTGACTGCACGCCACATCTGGCCTTGTGTAATACCGGCAACCCACATAGGTACTGCGTACACAACGACGCCAATTGTTGCCGTCCAGAAATGAATATCGATGAGTCGCGTGCTGTACATGCCGTCGCGGTTATAGAGCCGAGGAATCAGGCAGTACAGTGTGCCCATTGTCATCATTGCGACCCAACCCAAAGCACCGGAGTGTACGTGCGCAATATTCCAATCGGTGTAGTGCGACAAAGCGTTTACCGTCTTGATCGACATCATCGGGCCTTCGAAAGTCGACATGCCGTAGAACGACAACGAGACGATCATAAATTTCAAAATCGGATCAGTTCTGAGCTTATGCCAGGCACCAGACAACGTCATGATGCCGTTGATCATGCCGCCCCAGGACGGTGCGAGCAGGATGATCGAGAAGACCATGCCAAGCGTCTGTGCCCAGTCCGCCAGTGACGTGTAATGCAAGTGATGCGGGCCAGCCCACATGTAAATCGCGATCAGCGACCAGAAATGCACGATCGACAATCGGTAGGAGTACACAGGTCGCCCGGCTTGCTTGGGAACAAAGTAATACATCATGCCCAGGAAGCCCGCCGTCAGGAAAAAGCCAACGGCATTGTGCCCGTACCACCACTGCATCATGGCATCGACGACGCCGGAATAGATGGTGTACGACTTGGTCAAGCTGACCGGAACAGCGAGGTTGTTAAATATGTGCAGGACAGCGACCGTAATAATGAAGGCACCGTAAAACCAGTTGGCCACATAGATATGCTTGATCCGACGCTTACCAATCGTCGTGAAGAAGACGATGGCATAGGAGACCCAAACGACCGCAATCAACAGGTCGATCGGCCACTCAAGCTCAGCGTATTCTTTTGACTGCGTAATGCCGAGAGGCAAAGTAATTGCCGCGAGTACGATGACGGCCTGCCAACCCCAGAATGTAAACGCTGCAAGCTTGTCAAATACGAGGCGAACATGGCAGGTGCGTTGCACGACATAGTATGACGTCGCGAACAGAGCCGAACCGCCGAATGCAAAGATCACCGCGTTGGTGTGCAATGGCCGTAAGCGACTGTAAGTCAGAAACGATACGTCGAAATTCAACTGCGGCCACATTAGCTGCGCGGCGATGAACACACCGACCAGCATACCGACTACACCCCAGACCACCGTCATTATTGCAAACTGGCGGACTACTTTGTCATTGTAAGAATCTTTCTTGTCCAAAGGACGACCCCTGTGGATGGTTATTATTTGTGCCAGGACGCAAGCGCATTCCCGACCGGCCCAACGGGTTCGCGTCTGCGATGTTTCGCGCGGTCACCAGAATTCCGGCCAACATTATAGACCTGACGAGACCGGGAGCCTAGCAACGATGCAAAGATTCACACATAGGGGTCGATACGTATGGAAATGGCACCCCTAAATAGGTCAAGAATACGGTCTTGATGCCACTGTATACTTGTCTGTCTTCTATAGGTCCTGAATGATCCGCTTAATGAGCACACATAAATTACGCGCAGATGAGTCTGACGCATTCTTTCGAACCCTGCTGGATTCGGCGCCGGACGCGATGATCATCATCGATGATGCCGGAAAAATCGCAATTGTGAATGGCCAGGCCGAGCGAATGTTCGGCTATGCGCGCGATGAAATGCTCGGCAATACGATCGAGTTCCTGCTGCCCGTACGGTTCCGTGAAGGGCACGTATCACATCGTGATCAATTCCTGCGCGCTGCGAGCATACGGCCGATGGGCGTTGATCGTGAGCTGGCAGGCAGGCGCAAGGATAACAGTGAATTTCCCGTTGAAATAAGTCTTAGCCCGGTGCCGACGGGCAGTGGCACATTCGTGTCCAGCGTCATTCGAGACGTGACCGACCGCAAGCGTATGGAAGAAGACATCATCGCAGCACAACAGGCTGCTGAGCGGGCCAACAAGGCAAATAGTGCGTTCCTGGCTGCAGCCAGCCATGATTTGCGGCAACCCGTGCAGGCGCTAAGCCTATTGAACGGTGCGCTGCGGCGAACCGTCAAAGATGAGCGCGCGCTCGAGATGATCGAGTATCAGGAAAACTCCCTGACAGCGATGACCAATCTCTTGAATTCGCTATTGGATATTAGCCGGCTCGATGCCGGTGCGATTACGCCCGAATTCGAGGTTTTTCCCTTGCAGCGCCTGTTGGATCGCCTGTCAGCGGAGTTTTCACGTCAGGCGCAGCACAAGCAGCTCGTGTTCGAAGCGGAATCTTGCGACGCCGTCGTACGATCTGACCCCAACCTGTTAAGCGAAATCATCCAGAATCTGGTTTCGAATGCGATACGTTACACGGAGAAAGGTAAGGTCACCCTGACGTGTGTTGAGAAAAATGGCCAGTGTCACATCAAGGTTACCGACACGGGCATCGGCATCGAAGCCGACCAGCTGGATGAGATTTTTCGTGAGTTTCATCAGTGCAAGGCACCTGGCGCAAGCAAAGAGGGCTTTGGCCTGGGTCTTGCTATTGTTCGCCGGCTGACCGATCTTCTGGAACATGTTGTAGAAGTAGTTTCGGAACCCGGTAAGGGCTCGGTATTCTCAGTGCGTGTTCCTCTGGTGGCGACGAATTTGCTGGCTGCAGATGAGGATTCTTCAGTTGAGATTGATCAGGGTCAGGGTTCGGGCTTCGTGATCCTCATTGAGGACGACGTTAATGTGGCCAACGCCTGGGGCCTGCTGCTTGAAGCAGAGGGTTACAAGGTGGCGCTGGCGGCGTCTGCAACAGAGGCCCGTGCTCTGGTTGATCATCTGGAAGTGACCCCATCGTTGCTTATTTCAGACTTCCATCTCCTTGACGGATCGACGGGCGTAGAGGCAGTCACCGAGATTCGGAAATACTACGACACGAATATTCCGGCATTTATTGTCAGCGGAGACACTTCAAAGGTCGTAAAAGATGCCCGGCCGGTGGAAAACTCCACCTTGATGAGTAAGCCGGTGTCGACAGAACGCTTATTGGCCGCCGCAAGAATCGCAACGCGAACCGGCAAGGTACCGCAAGACTAAGCTCGAATTCTTCAGCGGTGGAAGCGCCCTTGCGCGCGCGGTAGTAGTGGCTGGCAGGCGACGCTGACCGGTTGCGAGACTAGATCATCAAGTAAGCCAGCCAACTGGATACCGACTTCGTCAAAGCAACGCCCACTATGTAGGCAAACATGCTAACGGCTGCCACGAACGCAATTGTGCGGATCTGAGCGGTGCGACCTGGTCGCAATGCGATGACACCCAACACGATGTAAACGATCAATCCTGCAAATTTGGCGAGTAGCCAGGGTTGCGCCATCACCTGGATATTCAGCACATAAATAATCGCTATTCCTGATAGCAGGAATAACGTGTCTATTATGTGAGGCGCAATTTTAGTGGCTCGATTCTGCAGCAAGGCCGAACCGGTCATCATCCAATAGCCGCGCGTCAGGAATCCGGCGATCGTCAGCATCGCGCAGCTCATATGAACAAGTTTCAGGGTCAGGTACATGGGATGTATCACCGGATGAGGGTTGCTGCACAGGGACAGTCGATTCTGGGCTAATTCCAGCTCTGGCTCCAGCATAATGCTTCGCTTTTTGGGTTTCTCATGGAGGCGATCCCGATTCGCGAGCAGTGCCGGGTCAGGCAGGAACCGGTGCCGAATAGGTGATCGTACTTATAGTTTTATCTGCTGATTTCGTCATGCTTCGGTACAAGATTATCTCCTCTACGCATCGCGACTACCTATGCGACCACAATTTGAATTTTTAGTTAGACCCGCGGCTTTCGCAGCCACCGGCCTTTTGGCGTGCTCCATCGGTTTTGCGGATCAAACTTCAGCAAGTGATGACAGTGACGTCGCCAGTGAGGGCCTGGATCAGATCGTCGTGGTTGCTCACAAAGATGCACGTTCAATGCGCGAGATTGCAGCTAATGTGACGGTTCTTTCACGCGCTGATCTCAACAATGATCTTTCGACCTCCATCAGCGATGTGTTTCGCTATGTGCCGGGTGTTGACTATGAAGGAGCTGGCACTCGTTTTGGTACCGAAGGCATCAATATTCGCGGCATTGGCGGCAATAGAGTTGCGATTGTTGTTGACGGTATCCCACTGTCGGACCATTTCGACGTTGGCAGTTTCTCCAATGCCACGCGGGATTTTATCGACGCCGGGTTGATCGAAAATATTGAAGTTCTGCACGGTCCGGCCTCGGCACTTTACGGCAGTTCGGCCATTGGTGGCGTAGTCGCCGTAAAAACTCCCGATCCATTCGATCTGACCGGTGGTCGCAGCACGGGCGGCGATGTCCTGGCGACCTATCGGGGCGTTGATCAGAGCTGGCACGGTCAGGCGATGGTTGCTGTCGGCGATCGGGCGTTCGGTTTTATGGGTGGCGCGAGTTGGCGCAATGGCGAGGAAGTCGACTCGGCAGCAGGGCCTTCCGGAGTCGATACCAAGGATTATGATCGTCGCACCGCCGTGCTCAAGTTCGTGGGCGACGATCCCTGGGGTCGTACCTGGCGGGCAGAAGTCATACATCAGGAATCACACACACTTTCGGCGTTGAATTCCGTGCTCGGACAGGGCCGCTACCGCTCGACAACCGCACTCGAAGGCGATGACCGGTATCAGATGGACATTCTGATCGCCGCCTATGAATTCGGCTCGCCAGACAGCTGGATCGACAATGGCGTGATCCGGGGGTTTTATGAAGTCGCCGAAACCGAACAGAAAACTCTGGACGAACGCGGTGCTGCTCGTACGCCGGTCTCCATTGATCGCTTCTTCGCGTTCGAACAGGAGATGTATGGCGTTGAAGCCAACCTGTGGAAAAACCTGAGCAGTGGCCGCGTCGACCATCGTCTCGGCTTTGGACTTGAGTACCGCGAACGTGTGAGCGAAGAGTACAGGGATGGCCTGTCAACTAACCTGAGTACGGGTGAGCAGACGAGCAACCTGCTAGGCGAACAGTTTCCGCTGCGAGATTTTCCGATCAGCGAAACAACGGAGTTGGGTGCCTACATCGAAGACACGATGTCGTTTGGCGACTGGACCGTCATCGCCGCACTGCGCGCCGATCAATACGAGCTGTCACCGACGCAGGATCCCATGTTCCTGGAGGATTACCCGTTCGCTGAGCTCGTATCAATCAGCGAGTCAGATTTGTCACCAAAGCTGGGTGTGATCTACACGGTGACGCCAAACGTTGATCTGTATGTGCAGTATTCGCATGGTTTCCGCGCGCCCCCTTACGCGGACGCGAATATTGGACTGGATATTCCATTCTTCAACTATCGGGCGATTCCCAATCCGGACCTGAAGTCAGAGTCGTCGGATGGGCTGGACCTTGGTCTGCGCTGGCAGGGTCTGCAATCATCGGCGCGCGTTTCAGTATTTCAGACTCGCTACGATAATTTTATCGAGTCAAAAATCCGCTTGGGCGAAGATCCGGTGAGTGGCCGTATCCTGTTTCAGTCGCAGAATTTGCGTGAGACGAATATCAAAGGCATAGAAGCGGCATTTTCGTCGCGACTCAGCGGCACGTTCAGCGCACTCGGTTTTGATGGCTCCGCGTACTACGCACGTGGCGAGAATGTCGATACCGGCGAGGCTCTGAACTCAGTTGGCCCTGCACAAGCGGTTCTCGGAGCAAGTTGGTTCTCGCAGGACGAACGGCGCCAGTTGCGTCTCAAAGCGGTGCTGACCGAAGCCTGGACGAATCGCGATGAGTCGAACGGTGAACTGTTTAAACCATCGGGTTTCGCCATATTCGATATGTACTACACACAGAAATTTGGTGCGAGAACAACGCTTCGCGCCGGCCTCCATAACCTGACCGATCGAACCTACTGGAACTGGTCCGATGTCGGCGGATTGTCACCCGATGATCTGATATTGCCGCATCTCGCCCGGGCGGGCAGAAGCGCGTCGGTCAGTCTGAATTTAAATTGGTAAACACGTAATGACAGGAGAAAAAGTCATGCACCTTAAGAAACTGAGTCTGATGTTGATTATCTCGCTATTGGGATGGTCACTGCAGGCCTGTACGCAAGACGCGGCCGAAACGACCGCAAGCCCGGCTGCCGCGAACGATACTGCAGTACACACTGCAGAAGTCGCTGTTGCCGATGTCGATAGTCTGATGGCAAAGGGCGAGGCTGTTTATCTTGCCAATTGCGCTGCCTGTCACCAACCGACAGGCCAGGGATTGCCGGGCGCGTTTCCGCCACTTGCCGGATCCGATTACCTTAAAGGTGATCGCAAAAAGGTGATGTCTGCGGCACTGTTTGGATTGTCCGGTCCGGTTACAGTGAACGGCGTGGAGTACAACGGCGTAATGCCAAGTCTCGGCCACTTGCCTGATGAAGATCTTGCGGCAGCACTGACCTACGTATACGGCTCCTGGGGCAATGATGGCGCTGCAGTTAGTGTCGAAGAGGTCTCAGGGCTACGTACTTTACTCGGCCGGGAGGATCGCTCCACGGGTGAACGCCACAAGGGCGCAACTGAAGGCGAGCTGAAATATCAAGGCGCACCTTCTGCGATCTCTGGCGAAGACACCCGACAGATCATGAGCGCTGATGGCCCGATACTCAGCGAGGCTGAGTTTGGCGTCGCAACTGAGTTGTACTTCCAGCGTTGTGCGGGCTGCCACGGTGTCCTTCGCAAGGGCGCGACCGGCAAACCACTGACGCCTGACATTACGAAAGAAAAAGGCACCGAGTACCTGAAAGCTCTGATTACCTATGGATCCCCGGCAGGCATGCCTAACTGGGGAACGTCGGGTGACCTGACGCCGGAACAGATCGACATCATGGCGCGCTTCCTGCAGCAGG
>CAZGVL010000017.1:2206-42728 GCA_964528965.1 uncultured Woeseiaceae bacterium | reverse complement strand
CACGATTCTTTTGCCACGCAAAAATCTCATGCCCGTATTCGAATTCATGATTGCCGATCGCCATTGCGTCGTAGCCCATAGTGATCATCAATTCGAATGCCAGTCGGCCTTCTGTGAGCTTGGCCAGCGCCCCTGTAAATATGTCGCCGGAGTCGAACAAAAAAACATTGGGTTCGGTCTGCCGGACTTCATTGATGAGCGTGGTCATCTCAGCAATGCCACCGATGCGATCCTGATCATCCAGCCAGAAAGCGGGGATGGGGTCGTAGGCACTTTCGACGTCGTTGGTGAAGAGCAGCGTAACGGTCGTTGCCTCGATCGCCGTAGTCTCATTTTTCGCCGGCTGGCAGGCACCGACGGACAGCAGCAAAAGTATGAGCAATGTAGAATTTGCTTCGGTTCGCATTTGCAGGATCCTCTTCGAACGGCCAATGGCCATAGTATCGTAGTAGGGCGCGCAACAGCACCGACCACTAATGTATGCCTGATCGACCGCCCCAGCCACGAATGGGACCGATGATCACGAGCATCGGCAACCAGCGCCTGTGGGCTGAAACGTGTATTAACAAGAAACGGGGCTTGCAGGTATAGTTCGACATCTGAAGCAAAGCCGTCCCCGACAACACTGGAAATTTGTGCAGATCATTCGAGACGTTTCAGCAAACCATCGTCATCTGACTGGAATCCTGGCCGGGATGTTTGCCGCGTTCTTGCTCACCGTAATATGCTATTGGCCGTCGCTTGACGGGCCTTTTCTTTTTGACGATATCCCGAATCTTGAGCTCTTGGGCGATCGCGGTGGACTAACCTCGACAGACAAGTACATAGACTTCATAACGAGCGCACAATCGAGCCCTCTCGGTCGCCCCCTGAGTCTGGCCAGTTTCACGCTCGACGGCCAAACCTGGCCGACCGACGCACGACCGTTTCGTATCACCAATCTCATCATTCATCTCGTCAACGGGCTATTGGTGTTTTTTCTGACCCGGCTCGTTTTCTCAACCGTTTACACTCGAGAAACTGCCGGGAATCTAGCGTTACTATGCACCACTTTGTGGTTGCTGCACCCGTTGCTGGTATCGACAACCGCCTACATTGTTCAGCGCATGACGCAGCTCGGTGGTCTGTTTACGCTGGCGGGGCTGCTCTGTTACATGCGCGGTCGAAATTATCTACCGACGAGGCCACAGCGCGGTTGGGCGTGGATAATCGCCGGCATGGGTGTTTGTGGCGCGCTGGCGCTGCTAAGCAAAGAAACTGGATTCTTGTTGCCGTTCTATGCCCTCGTGATCGAGCTGACTGTATTCGCGTCGGTCAGACTTCCGGGGCGACACAGACCTGTGTTGATCGCACTGTTTGTCATGCCATTGTTTGCCTTAGTCGTTTACCTGGGGTGGGACTGGGCTCTTCGCGTACAAAGTTTCGAGTTTCGCGACTTCTCTTTGCATGAACGACTACTGACTCAAGCCGTCGTCGTGGTCGACTATTTGCGGCAGGTCGTCGCTCCGCAGTTATCCGGGCTCGGAGTATTTCACGACGATTATCCGATATCCAAAGGACTGTTCGATCCCCCTGTCACACTGATCAGCTTTCTGATTATCGCTGCACTGGTATCGTTCGCTGTGTGGTCTCGCAAGCGATGGCCGCTGGTCAGCCTCGGAATTCTCTGGTTCTTTGTCGGCCATAGCCTCGAAGCGGGTCCGATTTCACTGGAGCTTTACTTCGAACACCGTAATTACCTGCCGCTACTCGGACCCTTGATCGCCTTCTGTTCCCTGCTGCCGCTTATTAGTCAGAAATACCGCCGCATATTACCGCTGGTCCTGATCGTATTTATCAGTATGGAATGTTTTCTTACCTGGCAAAGTGCAACGACGTGGGGTAACGAAGACCGGCTCATGCAAACGACGTTGATTGAGCATCCGAACTCGCTTCGTGCGCAGCAGTATGTAGCCAACAAGTATATTTCTCGAGGTCAGTTTCAGGACGGACTGGAGATACAACAGGGTCTCGCGGTGAAATATCCGGAACACACATCAACGCGACTGAGCATTCTCAATCTAAGTTGTCTCCTCAATGTGGCAACAGAAGAGCAGGTTCGCACAACATTGAGTATTCTGGAGCACAGCAAGTATGATACACAAATTGCTGGTTTTCTCGGGCCGCTGATTTCTAACGCCACCAACGGCTCTTGTGATGCTTTGGGTTTCGCGGAGCTCGACGAGCTGTTCGACGCTCTGCTGCGCAACTCGGCAATGGCAAGAAATGTCTCGTTGCGTGGTGTAGCGCATTACTTCAAAGGTATTGCCTACCAAAAGAGCGGCAACCTGGAGAGTGCTCTGGAACAGCTGGACCTTTCGTATCTGGCGAAACCGGAGATTGATATTCGACTTCAGGAGATCGTTTGGCTGTTGGCGGCTGGCAGGCCCGAAGAAGCGGAGCGTTATCTGATCCTCGCGCGGCAGCACGGGCAAGAAAACTTGCTCAGACGGAATATCCGCGAGACTGATCTGAATATCCTGCAGCAAAGAATTGACGAAGCCCGCCAACGGACGGATTGACCTGTAAGTTGCATGGTCCTGCTTTCGACAATGGGACTCCGCTCGCAAGGATGGGGACAAATGAAACCAGTGTGCCATGCGGCCAATGACTGCGACCGACGGGGTGTGGCCTGATTAGTATATGGCGACAGTATGGTGCTCCCAGTTGCCGTCCGTTGGGAATTCGCTTGCCATTTCATGAAAGCAGGTTAGCGCGCAAGAAGGGCGTTGAAACTAATGGAAACCGCAGCGGTCTGACCCTGTTCTTCATGCATCGCCATGATGGCGTAAGACTGCGGATGATCCGCAGGCAGATTTTGCTGCAGACAATGTCCGTTTGTCTTGTGAGAATTAGCTTGAGAAGAACAGTCATCAAAGACTCGTCCAATGAAAACGCCTGATGAAAAATAGAATTCTGTGGTTATCAATCGGTCTTATCGGCATTTCCGCTTGCGGCGGCGGCGGCTCGGCTGCACCAGCCACGAATCCGCCACCACCGGTCGTTAATCCCCCGCCACCGCCGGGCCCTGCATTGGAAACGGTCACACTGCAGGTGCCAACCTCAGGGGGGCAAGTCATCCTTCCTGATGTGGCCGGACTGTCATTCCGTGACGGCTCCTTTAGCGTCCCGACCGATGTAACAATTTCCCTGTCTTCCGATGCAGAGGTTGATCGTATCTTTTTGGATACGTCACGAATTCTGAAGCCGGGTCCGCGCACTGCGTTTGAGGTTCGATTCAATATCGGGTCTGTTCCTGTCGACTCGAGCGTTCTCGAGATTCTGGTCAATTTCACGATTCCAATGGATCTCGCGACGCAAACTAGCGTGGGCGAACAAGCTGACATGTTCCTGCTCTCCAGGAATGATGGTGGAATGGAAGGCGGCGTTGTCTTTGCACTGATGGACTCGGCCAACGAAGAGAATGGGACTATTACGTCAGTCTTGACGCCAGCGGACTTCTCGAACGCTACGACGATCGACGGCACGTACGAAGCGGTAATGCTGTTGGCGATTACTCCGGGAAAGAACAGAATTCCTTCAGAGGCTGGTTTCGACGATCAGTTCAATCCAGGTGAGTTATCCAACAAGGCGATGAACGATTCGTGGGCCTGCCCAGCTGATCCTGTTAATTGTCCATTGGCGATGGGTTGCGATGATCCTGGAGCTGGTTTTCAGAACGGGCGGAAGGAACCCGGTACCCAAATCGAACAGCGCCACTACGGACAGGACTATCCGGTACCACAGGGAACAGCAGTAGTAGCAGCCAAGGCAGGTACAGTAGAGAGCGCAAGCGCCGGCACATCATTCGGCAACACAATAATAGTAAGACACACGGACGGTGCACGAAGTCTATACGCCCACCTGCTGCGGATGGATGTGCAGCAAGACGATGCCGTCGCCGCGGGCCAGCAAATAGGGCTTTCTGGCAGTACCGGCGAGGATTCGGCAGAGGAGCATCTTCACTTTGAATACGCACCCCGTGGCGACACAATTTTTACCAAGGAAAGAATCGACCCACACGTTTGTATCGTCAACCCGGATCCGCCACAAGATCCGTTTGTGGGAACCTGGTTCATAGACGAAACCATCTCCAGCGATGACGTTGAATGTTCGGGTTCGAATTCATTCAGTGCAACCGTTACCAGGCAAGGCGATACTTACGACATTTCAATTCCGTTCAGGCCTGATTCCGGACCTGCTTCAGGCGGGCTCTTAAGAGTCTCTCTTTCGGCTACCTACCGTGAGGCGGCACGCGGCGAAACCATGGAAACCGGATCAGCTGTTTTTACGAGCCTTAACAGATTTGTCGGCAAATCATCCTGGACCTATACAGAAGGATCGTTTACTTGCGACGGCTTATCCTTCTACGAAGGCATAAAATAACAACAGCAATCTGGAGTAATCTGGCCAGAAGTCGATACTCGGGATCACTCTGATGCGATGTGCTCAAGCTCTACCAGGCTAATCGGTCGGCCGATCGCAAGAACCTGGCGCAGTTTTTTGTCGAACGACATGTAACTGACATCAGGCTCAGAGCCCAGCGCATCAAGGATCTTCGTAAAGAAGCAACGGGCAGATGCGATTGCTGCGATATCGAAGATCTCCTCATCGCTGAGTCCGTGTTTCTCTCGCAAAGCAGCAACCTGGCCCGACGTTGTCTTAGTGGCATCGCGAGCAACGTCGCGCGCGAATTTAACAATCGCAACCTCAGTGCTGGAAAGTACGTCGGGCTCTTTGCCATTGGCAAGTGCGACGACATTCTCTTCACCAATTATCCTGGCGAGTTCTTTGCCATGCTGCAGTGAACATGCCGAGTGCTTCAGCTGTCTTGCAACAACAAAGGTCACAAGCTCAAACCGACGATCGTCGGCCGGACGTCGGACTTCTGCCAGCAGTCGGCCCCAGCGTGCCATGACCTCCGGCCTGTGGCTAAAGACCTTCGAGTAGTTTGGTACGTAGCCCCAGTGATCCTCCTGGCGCTTGTACATGTCATGCACTGCGCCGGAAGCTTGATTGGCTCGAATAGTATTGATAAACGCCATCGGTGTTACTCCTGTTGTTAGTGTTCAAGTAGTTGACCAGGTGATCGGTAATGTCACGTGCATCGTCTTCTATGCCGAAAATGAAACTCGACTTGCGTCGCCGCATCAGCGGAAGTCCGAGGACATACATCCCCGGTGATTCGACGACACCGCCGTCGTGTTTGAGGTGTCCCTTACGATCGAGAACCGGCACATCGAGCCAGCTGTAGTCCGGTTTGAATCCTGTGGCCCAGATGATTGTCTGTATTGATGCCGCGTCGAGATCCAGCGTCAACAGCGGCGCGTCGTCGAGTCGAGTGCTGTCAAATTGCTCTGCTAGTGGCACGTCCTCCGCATCTGCAATGAATTCGTCAATAGCATTCAACAGACGCCTCATTTTCAGATCGGCAAGCGCACACACATTACGCAATGAACCAGAGAACTGTGCGACACCATCGCAAACGCCCATCAGGCGGCCAACGATTCTCGCGCCCTGATCGCTAAGCGAATTCAGGTCAAGCAGCGGCTTGTCGTTTGAGCCGACAAGTTGTGACGATGGCAGGCGCCGCCCTCTGGCGATGTCTTCAACCTCGTCGTAGCGTTGATTGAGGATGCCGCTGCGGGCCATCCAGTCGAGAATGTCACGACCACGGTAGCGCCGCGGCATGCGGACGTGCTCGCCGACCGCCATACTGACGTCGTGTCCAGCTTGCAACAGCTCATCGGCAATCTGCATACCACTTGCGGACGCGCCTACGACAAGTACACCACCTGGAGCGATTTGCTCAGGCGAGTGATAGCCGTGGCCATCTAGTTGCGTGACCTGCGCTGGAATGTCACGTGCAACTGCGGGTACCGACGGTATGTTGCACGCGCCGCTCGCGATGACGACGGCTTTCGCCACCCATGCGCCACGGTCAGTCGTCACATAGTAAACATCGCCTTTCTTGCGAACGGACGTAACGTTAGTGTTCGTCAGGACGGGCGCGTGTGAATGTTCGGCATAGTCCTGCATGAACTGAACCAGCTCCGACATACCCATGTAGCCGTCCGGGTTGTCGCCTGCGTAGTAGTACCCTGGCAGGCGTGTTTGCCAATTCGGTGTGAGCAGTTTCAGAGAATCCCATCGCTCGTTGCGCCACGTGTTAGCGATCTCGCCACGCTCAAGCACTACGTGCTGCACGCCGTGTTCCGTCAGCATATGGCTCACCGACAGACCGGCATGGCCGGCACCAATGACGATGGCGTCAATGGCACCGGCTAGCCGTGCACTATTTTCAGTACTTTGGTTCACTTGTTGACCAGTACGTTGACGTTGGTCGGGTTCGTGATGATGTCGAATACAGCCGAACGTTTTTGTGACTGTGCAACCAGCGCAGCGATATCTTCATCGGATGCGTCAGCGTCGATGTCGTACTTCACTGTGATGCCATCGAATCCATTGCGAACGTCAGCGTCGATTCCAAGAATGCCCTGGATGTCCATGTCGGCTTCGATCGTTGCCTTGACGGAGTTCAACTGAATACCGCGATGCTGTGCAACGGAAGCAATACCTGCTGTCAGGCAGCCAGCGAGTCCGACCAGGACAAATTCAACCGGAGTTGAACCTTTGTCTGCTGAGGCAAAGATTTCCGGGTGATCGGTGTCGTAGCTGTATTCGCGAACGTGCTTCTGCTCTTCTCCCAGACCGAAGAAGCTCTCCACGCTGGTCTCGGCGTGCGTGCCGCTCTTCCATTCGCTGGCAGCGCGCCACACGAACCTGGCCGCTTCGGGCATCTCGGTCAACGCTTCTCGAGCCCCAAGCAGAGCCTCTACATTTACTCCATTGTCTATTGCGGTTGCTGCGTCATTCACTGTCTCTCTCCTGTTGGTCGGCAGCGTTGTTGCCGCCGATGGAGCGCATAGTGTCGAATAGCAGCGATTCTGGCTTGACCGTTGGGTGACCATTTGATGACCTCTTTATTCTCCTTTTTATTCAGTAGGTTACACTGGACATGACCGAGCGTATCCGTTTGTATTCTCGAGCATGGCGGTGTGGACCAGGCTGGATCGACAGAGATTAAACGGTGCCTGGTGGTGAAAATGGTTACATATCGAAACAGACTCAGGGCGAAAAAACCGTCATCCTGCATCGCTTAGCCGGTGCATTTCAGCTCGTATTCGTAGCTGTGGTCGGCGCAACCTTGTTGTACGCAATGGCCAATACAGAAATTACCGTTAATGACCGGATGCAGTCGGGCTACGTCTATTCGGTGTCAGAACCCGTCGCGAGGAATTTCCACGCTGATTTTCGGCCCGAACTTACGCCAGGAGAAATGCTTGAGCTCGGTATCTTCGGGGGCAAGTACATGACCGATTGCCAGGATGAATTTCCAGCTGATTGGTTCAGCAATGCAAAATTGAGCCCGAGCGGAGCTAACCCGGACCTCAACCTGTTCGGCGTGACCGCATCTCAGCCTCTTTCGGAATGGCGCAAGAAGGGCTGGATCTGGGAAGACGACCCGCGCGGCTGGTTTCAATGGTATTGCCGATATTATATCGGCCGACGGTGCGTCGACGATGATCGGCAGGTTAAGCGTTGGAAGGCGATGACGCGCCATATCGCGCAGATCAGGAAAAACTGCGAGTGTTATGAGTTTGACTGCCGACCAAAGCAGCGTCAGGCATTGCTGCATTGGGCCTATGACCCCAGAAACATCTAGTTGTAGGTATTGAACGGGATTGATTCGTCTTCTGGCTAGTGAATAATGGTCCTTAACTTCGCCGGCCAATAGTGCCCTCAATCTCGCGGGCCAAACCGGTCGAAGCCGCACGAAAAGAGACAACTGCGGAGGCCGTCTGATGACAACACATGACCCAATAGAACGCCTGGCAAACACACGTCATGAATTTGGTGAGCATGGCGGCGTCAATATGTCGATCGAGGCGAGCACGACGTTCACTGTGATGAAGCCCGGTACGATGCCCGAGCTGTTTGAGGGCAGGAAGTCGGCGCCTGAAGGCTGCTATCTGTACGGACGACATTTTAATCCGACCGTGTATCACCTGGGTCAGCAGCTCGCTGCAATTGAGGGCACCGAGGCCGCCTACTGTGCGGCCAGCGGCATGGCAGCCATAGCAGCGGCGATTTTGCAGTTGTGTGAAACGGGCGATCACATTGTTGCCTCCAACACAGTGTACGGCGGCACCTACGCCTTGCTGCACGAATTCTTGCCGGCCAAGGCGAATATTCACACCACGTTTGTCGATATTACGGACCTGGAAGCGGTGCGAGCGGCGACAACTGACAAGACCCGAGTTGTCTATGCCGAAAGTATTGCGAACCCGACGCTGCGTGTCGCTGATATTCCTGCGCTTGCGAAAATTGCCCATGCCGGGAGTTCGGCGCTTGTGATTGACAACACGTTCAGCCCGTTGCTGCTAAGTCCGGCGGCCCTGGGCGCCGACGTAGTCGTGCACAGCATGACCAAGTTCGTTAATGGTGCCTCCGACATCATCGCCGGTGCAGTCTGCGGCAGCACTGAATTTATTCAGGGCTTGATGGATCTGCATACCGGTCCTTTGATGATTCTCGGCCCGACAATGGACCCTTCGGTCGCTTCAAAAATCAGCTTGCGAATTCCGCATCTGGCACTGCGGGTTGCAGAGCACGCAAGGCGCGCAGCCGTGTTCGCAGAACGGCTGCAGGATCTGGGTGTCCCAGTTGCCTATCCGGGTCTCGCCGACCATCCGGATCACGAACTGCTCCGCAATCAGCGTTGCGAAGACTATGGGTTTGGCGGCATTTTGACGTTGGACCTTGGTAGCGAAGCGAAAGCGAATGAGCTCATGGACGTGTTACAAAACAAGTATGGATTCGGCTTTATGGCAGTCAGCCTCGGTTATTTCGACACACTGATGTCCTGCCCAGGCAGCAGTACATCCAGTGAAATGAACGACGAGGAGTTGTCCATCGCGGGCATAGGTCACGGGCTCGTTCGTATGTCGATCGGTTATACAGGGACCGTCAGGCAACGTTGGCAGCAATTGGAAGCTGCGTTGCAAGATATCGATGCCATCGATGCCAGCTAGTCGGATGTCCGCCGAAAATGGGGAGATTCGGCAAAACGGTCCGAACCTGTCTATTCGCCAAGTCTCAATTTCTGCACATTCGCACGGAGCCGGAGCAGGGCTGTAGCGTCTTCCTGATGCACGCGCGCTATTCTGCCTTATGTTTCTGGATGAGGCCTGTTTCCTTCATCAGGCGTTCGATATCGTCCATTTCAACGGCCAGGTTATCGGACAGGTTTTCTACGCCGTCCTCGGTGACGACGACGACATCTTCCATTCTGACGTACATCGATTCCTCGTGTACCCATAGCATTGGATCGATCGTAAACACCATGCCGGGTTCAAGCTTGCGAGTGCGGTAGTTGCCGACGTCATGCACTGTCATGCCAACCGGGTGCGACAGATGCCCTTTGAAATCAAATGCCGCTTCCGCCGCGTCGCGATAGATAGCTTTTGAAAAATCGATTTCATTGAAGATTTCTCGCATGTCTTTTGCGGCCTCAGACATTATCTGCTCTGGCGTTACTCCGGGTCGGATATATCGCAGTAAAGCTTTCTGGTATTCGACGATGAAGCCATACAAGTCGCGTTGATCGGAGGTGTAGCTGCCGTTGACGGGCCACATGCGGGCAACATCAGACGTGTAGTAGCGATAATCGGGTGCAACGTCCATCAAAATCAGGTCACCATCCATGACGGGATCTGAATTGGCGGAGTAGTGACCCATCCAGGCATTGGTTCCGCCCGCCACGATTGCGCTATACGCGAATCCGCGTGAGCCACTCATCTTGAATACAAACAGCGCGGCCGCTTCAAGCTCATACTCGAAGATGCCGGGTTTCGTTGAACGGATCGCTTCAGCGATGCCTTCACCAGCGATTTCGCTCGCCCTGCGGATCAGGTCAACTTCTTTCTTTGACTTGATCAAGCGCATGTTGTCGAGAATCAGCGTTAAGTCTCTGATTTCGAATTGCGGATAGCGCAGTCGCATCAGGTTGATAAACTGTCCGGGTCTCGATGCTCTTCCATCCCACGGGTCGGCCAGACGTCGTCCCTGTCCACTCAGTACTTCGTCGCGGCTCTGGCGTTCCTTTTCATCCGGGTTGAACGGCGTATACAGCGCGGGCGTTGGTGGGCGCCACAAATAGGCATGCGTAAAGTCGGTGCCCATCTTTTCAATTGGGCGGACTCGCTCTACGCCCGTCTTGTCCATGATTATCTGGGCGTCTTCCGCAGAGAAGCGTTTTCCCTCGCCACGCTCTCGGTCCTCGTCTCTGTGCGGCAGGTAGATGGTGGTTTGCTGCTTGATGCCGTCGAGTACCATGTAGGCCGAAGGTGACTCAAGCCCGCTCAAATAGTAGAAGGTGTTGCTCTGTCTGAACGAAATGAACCCGGCAACATCCTCGGCTCCCTGGATGATGGCAATGTTCTCACCGATCGCGGCGTAGACAGTAGCGCGTCGTTGCTGAAAATCGTCGGCGCTGAAATCCGTTTGAAAACGTAACTCACCTGATGCGTGGGCGGCCAGAGTAACCAGGGCCAATGTGAATGCGAGAAAAAACCTGATCATTTGGTAACCTCTTTAAATGTCCACTGCGCAAGCAGCACAGAACGTGGATCAATCACTACCCGCGACGGAATTTTCTCGACCGGAATGCTGGCTTTAGTACCGACCGGGGATAGCGCTACTCGGTGTATCTCCGGCAGTAGATTCTCGTCGTAGTAAAAACCGACCTCGACTTCAGCACTAAATTCGAAGCCATCGTTTTGCACTTGCGCGAGTGAAATATCGACCACGCCATCATTGTGCTGCCATGTACCATCAAGGATGATGTTGCCGCCCTGATACAGCCATTGATCAAAGAACGGGGCGAGATCGCAGCCGCAGACGGCTTCCATCTCATGCCGGAAATCGGCCGTGGTCGCATGCGAATTCATGTACTTTCGATAATAGTTCTGAATACCTTCCCACCAGTTCTCATCACCGACCTTATTTCTCAGCATGTGCAATACCCACGCGCCCTTGTGGTAGATCTGTCGGGTAGTCACCTGACTCATGTCAGCAAGATTGTCGTGGACGATGCGATAGTCAGGGCGTTCTGCATAAAACTCGAATATGTCGTCGCGCTTTTCCTGCATGGAGGCGATAAAGGCGTCATGACCGTCGGCAAATTCGTAGAATAAATAGGAGAAATAGGTTGCGAAACCCTCGCTGAGCCAGACGTCATCCCAATTTGCCTCAGTGACAGAGTTGCCAAACCACTGGTGCGCGAGTTCATGCACGATGACATAGCGCCAACGGGCCGTGCGCTCCCCTGTCACGGATGCGTCTGAGTACAAGATCGCGGAGGCCGCTTCCATGCCGCCACCGACACTATTGCCCTGAATATTGGCGAGTTTCTCGTAAACGAATGGCCCAACATAACTCGACATGAACTCCAGGACCTGTCGGGTCGGCACTGCGAAGTCATAGAAGCCCGCGTCACGATCCTGACGATAAACCCAGGTCTGAATGGACTTGCCGTCGAACTCATCAACGTATTGCACGGCGAAGTCCGCAGCCGCCAAAACATACAACCAGGGTGCGATCGGTACCGACTGCTTCCAGTGGGTCAGTCGCAGGCCGTCGCCCAGGCCGGACTGCTCCATGAGCAGGCCGTTGGATATCACTTGCCATGTTTCCGGCGCCGTAATCACCATCTCACTGGTTGCCTTGTCAGAAATATGGTCGACGGTTGGCAGCCAGTGGCGTGCCTTGTTTGGCCAGTTGTCGCTGAACGCGCTGTAATCGCCGTGCTTGTTGTCCTTGAGCAGAAGCCCGGTCGCGGGAAAGCCCGCATACTTGATCTGGACTACGACAACGTCGTTCGCGACCGGTATCGATTTCAAGTCGATCAGCAACACATCGTCTTCGTGTGTGAACTTGAGCGGCACGCCCTGGTCGCTCACTTCGCTAACTGTCATGCCCTTGCCGTCACGTTCTCCACTGCGATTTATCAGGTCGAGACGCAGTTGTCGTTCACCGTCAGCCAGGAATCTGGCGTGAATGATGGCATCTGCAGACAATCGTCCCGAGTCATCACTTAGATCAAGCTCAAACCGATAATGCAGGACGTCGATATTGGGATTTACTGGATACGTATCCGCGAGAGATAACGACGAAGTTAAAAGGAGCGACACCAAACAGACTGTACGACGATAAAACACGAATGGAACTCCAGGAGTAGCGGCAAGTGGCCCCACAAGATGAGTCAAAATAATGTGCGATGCAAGGGCTGTTTGCAGCGGGTGGCTGTCACCAGCATGAACGGCCCCGGCCGATCTCGTTCTGCAAAGAAAGTTAAGGAGCAAAGGTCTGACCACCGGCATTGACGGGCTCGCCCGGTAGCCGTATAGATAGTCGTGCCGTAAGCCAGATGAGACCGAGTAAATGCAGCTACACCGAATTTCGCGCCTGGTATTGCTAACGCTGTTGCTGAACGGTGTGGGGTGCAGCATCGCAGAACAGCAAGGCGATGCAGCGTCGGATGATGGACCTTACCGATACGCGACCGGGAGCCCTGACGGCATCGGCAAATTCTACCTTGGTCGCGAAATTTCACACGTCATGGGGCACCGCGGGGCGACTTGGCTCGAGCGGCCAAAGCGTGAGCGCGAGGAGCGAACTGA
Source organism: uncultured Woeseiaceae bacterium (assembly GCA_964528965.1). Classification (GTDB taxonomy): domain Bacteria; phylum Pseudomonadota; class Gammaproteobacteria; order Steroidobacterales; family Woeseiaceae; genus UBA1847. The sequence continues at coordinate 29,946 of CAZGVL010000017.1, read as the reverse complement.
CTTGCTGATCGAAGCATTGCCGCTCGATGCTGACAGTGTCGCCGCCGATATTGGAGCTGGCACAGGGTACTTCGCTTTTCCGATTGCAAGGCGTCTGCCGGACGGCAAGGTCCTGGCAGTCGATATTCAGCAGGAGATGCTCGACATAATCGAATCGCGTAAAGGCACAGGTGAAGTGACCAATGTCGAAACTGTGTTTGGCACAGAAGACGATCCGGGGCTACCCGCGTCCAGCGTCGATTTGATTCTTATCGTCGATGCCTATCACGAGTTTTCCTATCCCTATGAAATGGGACTGGCAATGGCGAATGCACTGAAGCCGGGCGGAAAAATTGTACTGATAGAGTATCGCGGCGAAGACAAGTCAGTAATGATCAAGCCGTTGCACAAGATGACGCAGCGACAAGCAAAACGTGAAATGGCCGCAGTTGGTCTGGAGTGGGTTCGCACCGAGGACTTCCTGCCGCAGCAGCACTTCATGGTTTTTCGCCTAACCCAAAGCCCTTGAGCTTGTCTGATCAGAAGCGTTGCAGTGCTGCAGCTGCTATGGTCAGTTGCAGTGCAACGGGAGATGAAAATGCTGCAGCCCTTTCGACACGTAAGAACTGTTTTCTATCTGCTTGCCCTGTTCGTCATCGGATCGGCTCCTTCATTTGTCGTTGCAGCGGAGAATGACGAGAAACCCAATATTGTTCTCGTCCTCATGGATAACTTCGGCTGGGGAGAGATCGGCGTTTACGGCGGTGGTGTCATGCGAGGTGCCCCAACGCCCAATATCGATGGCATTGCTGCGGAAGGTCTTCAGCTAACCAATTTCAACGTTGAGGCGGAGTGCACACCATCGCGCTCGGCATTGATGACAGGCCGCTACGGAATACGAACCCGGCAACGGCCAGATGGCGCACCCCGAGGTGTCTGGTACGGGATCACGCGGTGGGAGGTAACGCTGGCCGAGATGTTGTCGGACTCCGGCTATGCCACAGCGATCTTTGGCAAGTGGCATTTGGGCGACACTGAGGGCCGGTTCCCAACGGACCAGGGTTTCGACGAATGGATCGGGATTCCCAGATCGTCTGATCGAGCCTTCTGGCCGGACAGCAATAGCTTTACACCGGATAGCCACCCGGATGCGGTGTTTACGCACGTCATGACGGCGAAGCGTGGTGAGACGCCCAAGAAGCTGGAAGTCTTCGACCGCGAAAAACGCAAGACGATCGATCGCGAGATCACGGATCAGTCCATTGACTTCATACAGCGCAAGGCCGAAGGCGATCAGCCGTTCTTTGTTTTTCTCTCCTATACGCAAACGCATGAACCGGTCGATCCTCATCCCGACTACTACGGCAAAACCGGGAACGGAAGTTTTGCCGATGTTCTGGCGCAAACAGACGATTATGTCGGTGATGTCCTGGCTACGCTTGACGAGCTGGGGCTAAAAGAGGACACGATAGTCATCTTCACATCCGACAATGGTCGAGAAGGGGTACCGAGATCGTTCGGATTCACCGGCCCGTGGCGAAGCGGCATGTTCTCTCCCTACGAAGGTTCGCTGCGAGTGCCCTTCCTGATCCGCTGGCCGGGGAGAATACCGGCGAAACAGGTATCGAACGAGCTCGTACACCAGATCGATCTGTTTCCAACGGTCGCCAGTATCATTGGTACCGAGCTCCCGACCGACCGGGTATATGACGGCGTCGACCAGACTGATTTTCTTAAGGGCAATACCGATAAGTCCGCCAGAGAATCCGTGATCATCTACATCGGCAATGTGCTTTTCGGTGTCAAGTGGCGCAACTGGAAGCTGTTGCTTAGGGAGATAGACGAAGATTCCTACGCGATCAGAGAGATGGCGTACCCATCAGTTTACAACTTGCTCGTCGATCCGAAAGAAGAAGTGCCCGAACTCAATTATCTCAATGATACGTGGGTGGATTTTCCGTTGTATCAGGTCCTGGAAGATCACGAAGAATCAATTGCAGCAGATTCCGGAGCGCCGGACCCATAGGCAAGATGGTGCCGGTGTAAACATTCTTAACATTTCGCATGAATCCGGCGAGGCAAGATGGTGCCGGTGTAAACATTCTTAACATTTCGCATGAATCCGGCGAGAATGTTAAGAATGTTTACACCGGCACCAGTCACCCGGCGAGAATGTTAAGAATGTTTACACCGGCACCAGTCACCACCAGTCACGCACTATCAGGAATCGGCAAGATGACCAAATCAAGCGATCGCGATCTTGGAATGAACCGCGGCATTACCCGGCGTGATGTTCTGCACGGGGTTGGTGCTCTGGCTACCGCAAGTTGGGTGCCTGGAAAGGCTCTCGCTGAGCAGATTCTGGCCAGCGAAGATAGTCTGTCTGTCGCGTATCCGCCCGCGCTGACGGGATTGCGTGGTAGTCATATTGGATCGTTCGAGATCGCCCACGAGCTGGCACGTGATGGTCGGCGCGATTGGGGTCCGGTCGAAGAGAGCGATACTAACGTATACGACCTGGTCATCGTCGGCGCTGGCCTGAGCGGTTTGGCCGCTGCCCACTTTTATCGCAAATCGCATCCCGATGCTCGAATACTCATTCTCGACAATCATGACGATTTTGGCGGGCATGCGAAGCGCAATGAATTTCAAATAAGTGGCGAAACGATTATTGGTTACGGCGGGTCGCAAACACTTGAAGATCCATCAGACTATCCGCAAAGCGCCAAGACATTGCTTAGTGATCTCGGTATCGATCTCGACCAATTCTACAAAGCCTATGATCGGCAATTCTTTCGACGCCATGGCCTAAGCGGCGCGGTCTTCTTCGACCGCGAGAACTGGGGCGTCGACCGACTGGTCGATTACGATCTTGGTAGTTTGAGATACACGCTGCCGTTGGCGAAACAGCATGGATCAATAGAAAAAGCAGTGCAATCAATGCCAATGTCGGATGCGGCAAAAGCACAAATGCTGAAACTATTGACGTCGACGAATGATGTTTTTCCGGGCATGAGTGACGAGGAACGAATCGAGCTTCTCGAAAGCATTTCCTACCGGCAGTACCTAAGCGATTATCTGGGTGTCACTGAGCCTGAAGTGTTCGCGGCGTTGCAGTCCCTGACGACGGATCTCGGTGCTGGAATTGACGCAGTGCCGGCAGGGGATTCAATCGATTACATCGGATTGCCGGGTTCGGCAGCGGCCGGATTTCCCGACGAGGGTGATGACGAGCCATATATTCATCATTTTCCAGACGGACTTGCGTCTATTGCTCGAATGTTGGTGCGGGAATTGATTCCGGACGTCGCGCCGGGCTCGACAATGGAAGACATCGTTCTTGCGCGTTTCGACTACAGCAAGCTCGACGCCGCAAATACGCCCGTCAGGTTGCGGCTGAGCAGCACAGTCGTCAATGTCCGGCATGATGGAGAGCCAGACTCGGCAAGGTCGGTCACGGTTAGCTACATGCGCAACGGCCGCCTTGGTGAAGTCCGCGCGAAACAGTGCATCCTCGCATGCTACAACGGCATTATTCCGTCACTATGCCCGGAGATGCCGCAACACCAACGAGATGCCTTGTCTGAAGGGCTAAAGGTTCCGATTCTCTATACCAACGTTGCTCTAAACAACTGGCGCGCGTGGGAGAAGCTTGGCGTTGGCGCTGTTTCCGCTCCAGGCAGCTATCACGTCAATGCGATGCTCGATTTTCCCATCGACATGGGAGGCTACAACTTTTCCTCCGGCCCGGACGATTCGATTATCGTCCACATGGAACGCTTCCCACATCGAGCGAATGAGGGGCTTAGCCTGCGCGAGCAAGCGCGTCTCGGACGCATCGAATTACTGTCCACACCGTTCGAGACGATAGAGCGCAACACGAGAGAGCAGCTTGCAGCGATTTTCGCCTCAGGCGGTTTCGACCCAGTGACCGATATTGAGGCAATCACCGTAAACCGCTGGCCACATGGCTATGCTGCCCGCGATTGGCTGGCCGACGACTACTATGAAGACAGATCGGATATTCGTTATTCGTTTGTTGCCGGTCGCCAGCCATTTGGGAAAATTTCAATAGCTAACTCAGACGCCGGTGCGAGCGCGACTTTTGAATCAGCTGTACGACAGGCGTATCGAGCGGTCGAAGAGCTCGGCTAGCAACTTGTGCTCGATAGTCTCGACCCGCAGACAGAGTTAACCGGTGATCATTCAAAGGGCAGATTGTTGGATTCCAACCCGGGGTTGTTGCGGGTAGCGATTTGCGAACCGCTAATGGCTACTGATGTGCGGCACAAGCCCCTGCGCACTCACGCGACACTGGTTGCGCTGATCGAATTTCCATCATTGGCAGAATTCGACGGGTTCGCAAGTGATTCGGAATATGCGCCCTTTGCAGATGCTCGCCGGCGCGGCAGCGTGAGTCGTTTTCATGTCGTGGATGCGACCGATGTTGCAGGCGCTATTGCGTATCTGCGCAAGGGCTGAATCAGCTCCGGAAGGACCGCTATGTGCTGGATTATAATTGGTCTGTTCAGGCGGTCTTTTCTACGGGAAGCTCACATTGAGTCCTTGGGAAACAGTCCGTGTGTCTGGTATTGAGTTTGATTCCGACCGCAACTAGTCGTTCGGGCGGATATTCAATTCAACCAATAGGTTGAATAGTTTGCGGCGCATTTGTACACTGCCCGACATGCAGGCTTCGCAGCAAGAAAATCTTGATCTAATATTCCTGGCGTTGGCTCACCCGGTGCGGCGCTCGATCCTGGAGCAGTGCGGTCAAAAGAGGCAGTCAGTCGCTGAGCTCGCGGAGCCGCATGCGATGTCTCTCAATGCCGTGTCGAAACATATCAAAACGCTGGAAGCGGCGGACCTCATTACTCGTGAGCAGGACGGCAATTTTCATCGTATCGGCGCTGCAACGGAGCCTTTGAAGTCGGCCATGGACTGGCTGGCTTATCACGTAGATCTGTGGGATAGCAGTCTGCTCGCACTCAAAGAACATCTGGAGTCCTCACCATGACTGGAAAACGTATCGAAGTAACAGTACACATCGATTGTCCACGAGAGGAGGCGTTCATGGCTTGGGCATCGGCAGATGCGCTGGCCAGGTGGTTTGCGCCCAAGAGCAGTCTCCGGCCCGTTGTGCAAATGGATTTCGTCGTCGATGGCCGCTATTCGATTGTTATGCCTCGAGCGGATGGCACCGTGCATACAACGGCGGGTCGTTTTCAGGAGATCATGCTCAACAAAAAGATCATGATGACCTGGCGTTGCGATGTTTTTGAGGACCCTGAGTCCGTCGTTACAGTGACTTTTGACGACTCGGATGGCGGTACAGACCTGTGTCTCATCCATGAGACCTTTGCCAGTGAAGATACGTGCAATGCTCATCGCGGCGGTTGGGATGAATGCCTTGGTGAGTTGGTCAATCAACTGAATAGTTAGGCGAACAGTAGCCCGGCAATTCCGGGAGGAGAATGCGATGAAATACTTTTACATCGGTATAGCCATTCTGATTGTGGTGGTTGGAACTTTTGCGGCCGTTAAGAAAGTTTCACCCCTGAGTTGGGGTTGGTGGGGTGCGACTAACACTTCGGAAGGTGTAGCTTTGAAAGGTTACGATCCCGTGGCGTATCTTCAGTCGGATGCTGCTGTGCTCGGGAGCGGAGAGCTCACTTTCGAATGGAACGATGCTACCTGGTACTTCGCAAGTGCAGCAAACCGGGACTTGTTTAAAGGCGAACCGGAAAAATACGCCCCGCAGTTTGGTGGCTTTTGTTCATTCGCTGCAAGCAAGGGCTTTACCGCCGACTCCGAGCCCGATGCGTGGCATGTACTCGACGGGCGTCTGTATGTGTTCGCCGATCAAAAAGTCCGCGATGAGTGGGTCGCTGGTCTTGCAGAAGGCTCACTGGAAGCTAGCGAGAAGAACTGGATGAAGCGTTGACGCCATTGGTGATATCCGCGGCGCAGTTGCACAGATAGCTGCGGCATCAGGATTCCTTAACTATCGTTACTACATGCCCCTTTGAAGAACGCAGCTTCTGCTTATGTGGCTGAAATCTTGTAGTGACTTATCTGCACTTCTTCACCGTAGTTGGCGTAGTCACCTGCGTGACGTTGGTCACGAAACTCACCCCAGTTAATCTTTTTGTACTGCGCTGGATGATCGTCCGAGATCATTGTCGGCACAGGTGCGTAATTGGTCCGATAATCCGGATTGAAGAAAAACGGAATGCTATAGCGCGCGCGTTCCGTGTTGGTGACAGCTCGGTGCAACGCAGCGCGGTAAGTGTCGTTGGACCAAACCTGGACGATGTCGCCGATGTTGATCACCAGCGCATCACGGCGCGGCTCAACGAGATGCCAGCGACCGTCGTTAAATATTTCCAGCCCGGGTTGATCATCTTGCAGCAGTAATGTCAGGGCACCTGCATCAGTATGCTGATTGACGCCTAGGTGCCCATCGTCCGGGTTTTCCAATCCTTCGGGAGAGGCCGGATTTGGGCAGACGGGATAGTAGTTCAAGCGCAGAAAGCTGCTGTGCTCCGACCCGAAACCGCTGGCCAAAAAATCAGGTGACATCCCAAGGTTCGTCGATAGGGCAGCGAGCAATCTGTAAGATAAGGTTTCGCACGCCATGAAGTAGTCATTCACAGCATGGCGAAAATCGGGAATATCATGCGGCCACTGCGGTTGAATGAGTTCACCGTCTGCCGGACCGTAGTCATACACTTCCTTCCAGTCAGGTGTGTTTTTCGTCAACTCTCGATCAAAGAAGCCCCACGGGTTTTCACGTGATCGGGATATCATGCGTTTCTTCGCGGCTGGCTGAGCGAAGAATTCATGCATCAATCCGCTCAGACGGGCAAGCATAATCTCCGAAATACCATGATTCGTAATCTGGAAGAAGCCCCAGTGGCGACACGCCTGGTCAAGTTCATGTAGCGTCTCGGGATTGTTCAGTTGTTGAATATCTATGACCGGTACTGATTTGGAATTCATGGTTTTTCTCTTACAATCCTGTACTCGCGACTCTTGGTATTGCGGTCAAAAGTAGTCATGTGCGCGTAAACTCGATTCGACAATCAGCCAAACGGGTCGGTACGCGCGAGTTTATCGAACGGTACACTGCGGTCGAGTTTTTTGCTAATTCGAAATGCTGATGTAGCTTGCCAACCGGATGCGCCTGTAGCGCATATTTTTTACGACTCGTTTATGCAATGACGATCTATGTGCTTTCCGTTTTCTATCCCTTTATTTTGGCGCTGGATTGACCTCGGATGTCAGGGTCAAAGGCTGGGCTGATGTTGATGCAAAATTATCAACGAGAAGGACATAAGTATCATTAACTATTACTCGGGACACGACCACTATGCGATGCTGCAACAATTCCAGCCATCTGGTGGAACAGTTGTGCCGAAAGCCAGTTTCCGTCATTTGACGACATGCGAGAGGGTTTCTCGCTCTAACTTCTGGGGTTCTCAATGGATTTGCAAGACAAAACAATCGTTATTACTGGTGGTGCACGAGGTCTTGGGGCTGCAATGGCTAAACGGCTTGCAGCGCAAGGTTGCAATCTGGCGCTGATCGATCTGGAAGAAAAGGGCTTGCGCGATACGAAGACAGCTTGTGAACAAGCGGGTGCACCCACCGTGCACACCTATAAGGCCAACGTTAGCGACGAGCAGGAAGTAGAGCAGTTGTTTGATTCAATTGCCGAAGACTTTCAGTCATTGCACGGCCTGGTCAATAACGCCGGGATAACGCGCGATGCGTTGACACTCAAATACAAAGACGGCGAGCAGGTATCAAAGATGACTCTCGAGCAGTGGCAGCTCGTGATGAACGTGAACCTGACCGGTGTGTTTCTTTGCGGACGTGAAGCTGCAGCGAAAATGATAGAGCTTGGCTGCAATGGCTGCATCGTCAATATTTCATCGATTTCCCGCCACGGTAATATGGGCCAGCTGAACTACTCCGCCACCAAAGCTGCCGTGCAGGCGATGGCGGTTGTATGGGCAAAAGAGTTTGCTCGTTATGGAATTCGCGCCGCATCCATCGCGCCGGGTTTCATCGGTACTGAAATGGTCATGAGCATGAAGCCAGAGGCGCGGGAGAAGTTAACGTCAGCCATACCACTGCGGCGTATCGGTGATCCGGACGAAATAGCAAGGACTGTCCAGTTTATTCTTGAGAACGACTATGTCAGCGGCCGCTGCTTCGGTATCGATGGCGGACTTCGATTGTAAGTATCGCAAAGACATCTGATTCCAGATCGACTGATTCATCGACTAATTCCCGCGACACAGTTTCTGTTGCTGCGGCGAATCATCGCTGCATACGGCATCGCATCGGCCGCGCTTCATTGCGTTGGCGTACCACTCGTACTCGTCCAGAAACTTCGTGACACGGTGATTATAAGAGTCCACTAAAGCAACGCCATCTTCATCAAACGCATTTTGCACACCTGATATCGGAAAGGAACTCGGAATGCCGGGCGTACCAAGCTCAGCCATAATCCCCCGCAGATTGACTAACGCTCTGACACCGGCAAACGGTCCTGCGGAATAGGTGACGATGGCACTTGGCTTATAGAGATACTCGCTTTGATAGTGGTCGAGCAGGTTCTTAAGGGCTGCTGGAATGCTGTGATTGTATTCGGCACTGATAATGACAAAGCCATCCGCCGCAGCCAGAATATCGCTCACAGCACTCATTGCTGCAGGCGCGCTCCCGGCATCGTATTCCTTGTACATCCGGTCCAGCATCGGTAGTTCGTATTGCATTGAATCCACCAGAGTCGTGTCATGACCTCGAGCCTCAAGCTGTCGCACGATAAAGCGTGCGGCTTTGATGCCATTGCGGCTGTTTCTGGCACTACCGTAGATAACAGCGGTATTCAGGCTCATTGAGTTCTCCATTTGATGCGGGCCAAGGTTGGGATCGTAAGATTCTAGTCGAGTTGTGGTGCTTCAGCCTGGCTCACATTAACTTCCGAAATAGGGAGCGATGCGCCAGGAAGATTGCTGGCAATGTACTCAGCCATTTCTAACACAACCCACGCGGTCAGGTTGGAGAGGGCATTCACGCGCTCAGGGTCAAGGTCGATCAGTGCGACTCCGTGTTCCGCGAAAGTCGAGTAGTGTGGGAAATTATCAAATGGGCCAGAGCTGTCGTGCAGCTGGCGATTCAAGTCGCCGGCGTCTGGATCGACCTTATCAAACCACGAGCCAACACGGTCCAGATATACCCAGCAAATAGAGGCGCGATATGGCTCGATCCGGTGCCGGGCATTCTCGATCACGTCGTACGGCTGGCAATGTACAAGCGGCTGGTTCGATTCCTTTCGAGCTGAGAGATTTTCACATAGCTCGATCAGCTGCGCTTCGCCGTTGGGGAAAACAATGTTGTGCACCAATAATTCGCTTTCGCGAAACAGGCTGACAACGTCATCCGTGATGAACTCCTCCGAAATGTCCTGGCAGCCTGCCGGCGGTGCTTCGAACGCGTGTGACGTATTGATGAAGGCGATAATATTTTCAGTCCTGCGAACCAGCAAGGGCATTATTGCAAGGTTGTCTATATCGCCTCCGTCGCCATGCTGGAATTCGTCAGCGCGGCGTCGAACATGCTCCCCTGATTGCTCAATCAATTCTCTGTCTATCGGCCAGTGGCGAAACTCGGGAAACGCGATATTTGGTACTGAGTATCGCGAGAGTGTTGCCAGCGGTGCAGCGCTGCTGGTGCCGATGACATCGGCCAGTGTGAATCTGTATCGATCGCCAATGGGCTTGTCTCCGCGGCCCAGCAAACCACTAAGGCGCACAGTCCATCTATCTTCGCTCATCTCGCCGCTTGGTTCGTAACTGTCATAGCCGAATGATTCAACGTATCCGCCGCCGACCACAACGATTTCTTCATCTTTTTCAAATTCGAATCGCGCGCGAATCCCTGTATATAAAGGCGTCATTTCGAGCGGAAAATACTCCCCGGCGACTCTGGACCGCTGTTGAGCAATCATCACCCCGGTTACGACTAAATACGGTCGATCGCCTTTCTCCACAATATAGAAGTCATCGGCAGTCAGGTTCGGATTGCCGGCGAGATTTTCCTTTAGCGCAGCGGCGTGAAACGTAAAGAATTTCTCGTTATCGTCAAGACCAAAGGGTTCGAGGAAGATCGAGCCGACGATATCTGCGTAAGCTTCGTCACCCCGACCAAGCTCGAGAATTTCGTCGATAGTGCTGGCATTGTGAATGGCGGTGCCAAGCGCCGATGGGTCCTGGATTACAGGCTTCAGGGTTTGATCGCTCAGCGCCTCAGGTGGCACATAGCTGCCGAGAAATGACTCGTCATCAATACTGGAAGGTAAGTAAGTGTACGGCACCGCCGCCCAACTGCCGCCGGAGTTTGCACTGATATGGCGTGCCAGAGGAAGCCAGCCCAGCTGGTGCAATGCCCTAAGCTCGCCAAGCGAGGCAGTTGCGGAACGAGTTCCGCCGCCGGAAAACGCAATGCCGAACGACGGTCGATCACGCAGCTCAGGAACAGCCAGCTTGCTGTCGTCCAATTCAGGAAATTGATCGACGCCTGTGTCATCGAGGTTCCATGTGCGAACAGCAACTGAGTGAATATCGTCTTTGGAGAAATACAGAGCAAGAAGGATGAGAGCAGCAGTGCTCAACAGATACTTGGGATTTGCAATTCGCCTCACAGGCTACTCCTTAAACGAAGCACTTCAGATCACGACGCATCGGCCAGTGCCGGAATTATTTTTCTCAGGCGTACATACATAAACAGATAGATCGACATGCCTGTGAGCGAGGCCATCGCGCACATGATGAATACGCCTTTGTAACCAAATCCATAGGCGAGGATCGTTGCCGCCAGGTTTGGCCCAACAATTTGTCCAAGTCCCTGAGCACCTGGCATTAGTGCAGCAAAACGGCCGGAGTGATCGACGTTGGCAACCGTCGACATCTGGTAAACATCGATAAAGATCCATAAGAAATTGAAACTGAACATGCTGATTACGATGTTCACATTGTTTATGCCGTTAGCCAGCATTACGACGACGGCGGCCTGGATAACGAGTGTGATGAGCAGCGGGCGGGCGAGCCCGAATCGATTGCTGATAACGGTCGCAAACAGACAACCAATGATCGAACAAAAAGAGGTCCAGACGAGCACTTTGCTAACCCACTCGGGAGAGGCCTCTGACGCGAGGCTGGCAAGCTCAATGTAAGTCCAGTAGGCGCCGATATTGATGTAGGTAACGAAAATGGCGCCGAGTACCAGCCAGGGAACGTACGCAGGTACGTGCTGATGCTCAACATGATGGCCGCCAGCGCCTTCTGCTACGTCAAGCTCAACATCAAGGTTTTTCGCGACCGGTCGCGGCGGTACCCAGGCAATGAACAGCAAGCCGAATAGATAACAGCCTATAAACACCATGTAGATGCCGTTCATCGTGAGCTGCGGCAATATGTGCATTTCGAGTGCTTGCGAAAATGCGAACGAAAACAGCATCAGGTTAAACGCACGTGCCGGTTTTACGGTTGCGCCCAGCGATGCGACCGCTACTGCGGTGTAGATGCCACTGCCGATTCCAGCAAGCAGGCGCAGCCACAGTACCTGATCATAGTCGACGATAACCATGCAAAGCGCATTGGCCCCGACGGCGATGGCGACAGCTCCTAGTACGAGAAGTCGACGGTTCACCCGCGCAATGACAATTGCTGTGAATATCGCTCCCGCTGACAGACCGCCGAGATCGGCCCCGGCGACGCGTCCCACCTCTATCTCGGAGAACCCGAGCAGATTAACCCAGGCCGTACTGATAACCGGTATGCCGACCAGCACTCCGTAGCCGACGAGCGTCATGTACAAGGCAATCGAGATTGAGCGCCATCCATCAAAAACAGTACGATGGTGGAGCAGGGAACTACCGTCCTTTGTCATCTACGCAGCATCCTGAGTGTAGACGTTCGAGTCTAGTGAATGCGGGCCGATAAAGCCAAGCTGCCCGAGTATCCGTGGCGCGGATAGGCACGGTAGTTATTCCGATGCTGCAGTAGCGACAATCGTAGTAACCTGTACAACCGAATCTTGAGCCCTCTTGAAAGGAAATTAGCTATGCCTGAAATTAGTATCCAGAAACAATGCGCTGGCCTGACAGACCTTGTTGCAACTGATTCATTTGGCGAGCCTGTCGGCGACTTGCCGATACAGACTGACAGTGGTTTCTACGAGGAAGGAAATTTCATAGCAGGTACCTGGGAGTGCGAGCCAGGAGTACTACAACTCGATCTCGATTTGACCGAGTTCTGCCACTTGTTGAAAGGTCACTGGATTCTCACGTCCGAGTCCGGTCAGGTGACGGAGATTAAGGCCGGCGACAGCTGGATTTTTCCCAGAGGATGGAAAGGAAGGTCCGAAGTCGTGGCAACAGTGCGCAAGGTGTATATGATAATTACCTGAGATTCGGTTCGCAGGCGGAGGCAATAGGCACATGCTGGATAAGACAAAACAGGACTGGGGTAACGCAGCGGCAAATCTCGAGATAGAAGCTCGAGCTTTTATTGATGGCCAGTATCAGGACGCGATGTCCGGGGCGACGCGTGCGACGATGAATCCCGCGACGGGACAGAGAATCGCCGATGTCGCGAATTGTGGCGTTGAAGATGCCGATCGCGCGGTAGAAATTGCCCGTACTGCGTTTGAAAGTGGAGTCTGGGCGAACATGGCGCCGGCTGATCGAAAAATGGTCCTGGTGCGCTGGGCGGCGCTGATCGAACAACATGCTGATGAGATCGCGTTGCTGGAGTGTCTTGATGTCGGCAAACCGATCGCCGATACAACGGGCGTCGATGTTCCGGCCGCCGTTCGAACGATTCGCTGGAGTGGCGAAGCGATCGATAAGATATACGATCAGATCTCGCCGGCACCGGCCGATTGTCTGGCGCTGGTGCAGCGCCTGCCGCTCGGTGTTGTTGCGGCGATAGTGCCGTGGAATTTCCCATTGTCGACAACCGCCTGGAAACTGGCGCCATCTCTGGCAACAGGTAATTCAGTCATTCTGAAGCCTGCTTCGAATACGCCTTTGTCAGCGCTACGTATCGCCGGGCTGGCAAGCGAGGCGGGTTTGCCCGACGGTGTGCTGCAGGTCTTGCCCGGGCCGGGTGGAAGTCTTGGCAAGCATCTCGCGCTGCACAACGACATCGATGGATTGACGTTCACCGGCTCTACCGAGGTTGGCAAGCAACTCATGCAGTACTCAGGCCAATCCAATTTGAAACGAACGTTCCTGGAGCTTGGTGGCAAAAGTCCAAACATAGTGTTCGCGGATGCGAACCTCGATAAGGCTGCAGCGTATGCCGCAACGGCTGTTTTCTACAACGGCGGCCAGACATGCACAGCAGGTACACGTTTGATCGTTGAAGAAAGTATTCGGGAACGGTTTGTGGAAATGATAGTCGCGCAAAGCGAGAAATGGATGCCGGGTGATCCATTGGACCCGGCGACATCGATGGGCCCGATGATTGATGCCGGCCAATTACAGACAGTCGCCGACTATGTGGAAATAGGGTTGGGTGAGGGCGCTTCATTGATGGCCGGAGGTAAACAGGTCATGACTGATTCGGGCGGTTGTTACCATGAGCCCACTATTTTTGACGGAGTGAATAACAGCATGCGCATCGCGCAGGAGGAAATATTCGGACCGGTGATGTCGGTCATTGGATTTCAGGATGCCGAGCAAGCTGTCGCGATCGCTAATGACTCGATCTATGGATTGGCCGGCGCGGTATGGAGTAACAATATCAATACTGCGCACAAAGTTGCCGCTGCGGTTCGGGTCGGAACAATGGGGATCAATAACTACTTCGGTGGCGATGTCACCGTACCATTCGGCGGATTCAAGCAGAGCGGTAATGGCCGCGACAAGTCCATGCATGCGTTTGATGATTACACAGAGTTAAAGACAACCTGGATCGAGTTCGACTAGAAACGTGGCGGGGCCGAACTGTGCTGTCATAGTTTAGCTCAGTTCAGCCCCGAATTTTTCGCGCGCGTCTACGTCGCTATGTTCTAAGTATGGCCGCCTAAAGTGCCAATCCTTTCACACTGCTTTGCAGCTTGTTTTCTTCCATGTCGTAGAGCGCACAAATTACTTCCCGGTCGTCTTGCGCCCAGCTGTCGGCTGTTGGATAGATTGGAAAAATCTCGAGTGATGATGATTCATAGTCTCGGCCTACAAAAGGTTCGAATTGTGCCATGCAGCCGCCATAAGCGATCTCGTCCATTTCTTCGCCGGCAGGAAAGTTGTCCTGCTTGATGCTGAAAACAGCGAACGTTTCGTTGTCGTGCGGATCCGAGCAAGGCACGCCTGGCAGGCTGCTGATTTCTCCGTTGCCCGCGCTGTTGTCATCGAAACAGTCGCCCACTCGCATCTGGAATGCATCGATCGTACCGCCGTCGACAATCATGCCGGTGTTGTCACGGTCGACCTCGGTCACCGCGCCGTATATACCGATACCCAAAGCCGCAAGTATATATATGCTCCATTGCTTCATGATTACTCCAGTGCCGGTCACGTTCAGAGTGGACGGACAGGCTAAAAATAGTGCTGATAGTTAAGGCAATATTATTGCAAATATCTCTATTAAAACAAGGATATAGTTCTCGGTTCTTGCCGGTTCCAGTTGTCATAAGGCGCTCCAGATCAGCCCCAAAGACGAATCGGCAGGAGCGCTCTTGAATTGTGGTATCGGAAACGGCCATGGCGCCCACTGTGACTTACGTCAGGTCGATGCCGGCATTCAGGCAGTATGATTTGAGGTACGGCAAGTCTATACTCTGAGCTAATGCTGAGACTGAACAGAAAATCTACGCAAGCTGCCCTGTTGGGCCTGATGCTGATCGTTGGCTCGGTTCAGGCAGACGTTTCGTATTTCTGCGGCATGATGAATTCCGGCATGGAAATGACGGATGCAGTCATGGACGATGAATGCTGCTGTGCAGATTTTGACGATCAGCAGATGATGGCTGATGAAAGCGATTCTTGTTGTGAGGCGTCTGTCAATCTGCTCGTCGACGCTGAAGCCAATGCGGCTCAGGTCACGCCTAAACCGATAAAGCTTGAGTCGGATGTTGACCCTCCCGACGTATTGGTACCGACTTTCGAGCTTCTGCCGCTATCAACGGACACCTCAGTCGTGTCCGTATGTCCAGTTGCTGCGTCATTCAGCAGAAATGGCAGCGCAATCTATCTAAGTACGCAGCGCCTGCGTATCTGATCACGAACACCTCCAGACTGTCGCCGGCTAGTTGCTGGTCGATGGTTGTCCGTATTTTGTCCTAACGATAAAACGGAGGTGGCCTGTGATTGCCGTCCCTCAAGTAAGAATCTATCTGTGTTTCATATTTCTGGCCGTGGCTTCAGTTTGTTACGCGAAGGCGGAAGGTACGATCTACTTTGAAGACCAGCTGACAGTAGATCATCTGGTCGCACTGGTGTTGCATCTGAATCCTGGCATAGACGAACTGCATGCGACGGCTGAGGCTGCCGCACAAAGTGCCGATGTCGCCGGTACACTCGACGACCCGGAATTTGGCTACGCATTCGCTCCTCGGACCTTTGGTCGCGAAGGTCAGGGTCTGAATCAAAAAATCGAGCTGAGTCAGAAAATTCCATGGCCTGGCACCTTGGCTGCGCGCGAGGATTCGGCGAGGTATTCTGCGTTGGCCGCGAGCGAAAATACTAATTCACTGAGGGTGCGTGTTGTCGAGATCGCCCGAAGTGCGTACGCCGAATGGTACTTCGCGCATAGAGCTCTGGAAATTCACGCAGCAACTCATGTCTTGCTGTCTGAGCTTCGCTCAGTTGCCGAGGCGCGCTATGCCTCTGGTATAGCATTGCAGCAAGACGTATTGCTAGCCGAACTCGAGCTCTTGCATTTGCAACGTCATGGCTTGCTCCTTGTGCGACAAAGAGAAACAGCCAAAGCTACGATCAATGCGTTGCTCAATCGTCCGCCTGACGCATATTTGCCTGATCCAGAACCAGGTGTGCTGCCGAAAACGGTCGTCGCTCTGGAGACATTGCAGGAACTCGCATTGCAGGCACACCCGGAGTTGCGCGGGCTCGATGCTGAGATTTCCGGACACGAAGCGGATGTAACAATTGCTGAAAAAGAACGCTGGCCCTACCTGAAGTTTATCGCCGGTTACAACAGTCTCTGGGACGAGTTCGACAAGCGGCCGATCGTCGGTATCTCAATAAACCTGCCGCTGAATCAAAGCAAACGCAAGGCTGAGGTCAGTCGCGCGAAATGGGAAGTCCGACGCACTCAATCTCGGCTAACCAATCAACGTGCGCAGCTGCTCGGGGGCTTGGCTCAGGCATGGGCCCGGGTCGTCGAGTCTCTGGACAGCATCGAGTTATATGAAGACTCTCTGTTGCCCTTGGCTGATGAGTTTCTCGACGCGGCACTAGCCGACTACCAAAGTGGCGCGGGTGGTTTCGCCTCGGTCATCTCGGCGGAACAGCACAGACTGACCGCAGCGGAAGAGTTGGAGCGAAATCGTGCGGATCTTATTCGTCGCTCCGCAGAGCTCGATCGCTGGGCGGGCAGAACTCAGTCGCCAACCGATTTCTCCCTACCGGAGGTGAATCATGACTATCAGTAAGACGCTGGCAATCGCCGGCTTATCGATGCTGACCTTAGTGGTCGCC
Organism: uncultured Woeseiaceae bacterium; assembly: GCA_964528965.1. GTDB lineage: Bacteria > Pseudomonadota > Gammaproteobacteria > Steroidobacterales > Woeseiaceae > UBA1847. The sequence continues at coordinate 13,232 of CAZGVL010000017.1, read as the reverse complement.
ATCGCCGTCTTCTTCATGCGTAGCGCGGATGACAATGTCCCGCCATACGACGAGCGCTATTCATGGTTTGAGTCCGGACCGTTTGAGATAGGCATCGCGGTAATTCCGGATACGCCCCGAGTTGGCGAGAACGATTTGCTTGTCGCGCTAAGGTTGCCAAGCGGTGATGCTGCGACTGGTGCCAGTATCAGCGCGTATGCCGAAATGGCAGCCATGGGCTCGATGCCCGCAATGCGGGCATCGGCAGATCTGGGGCCGACTTCTGTCGGACAGTTCAAGGGAAGTCTTGATCTTCGCATGCGTGGTGCATGGCCGCTGTCCATTTCGGTTGAAGATCCTGTTCGCGGCGATACTCAATTGTCAATTGACCTGGCCACAGACAGACCAGGTTTGCTCATTTCTTCGGGCGGCAGGCCGATGTACAGGCCAGGTATTGGCGAACCCATGCCCATGGACCATGGTCAGAGTGCTCAAAATGGGGCTTCCACAAGCGGCAACTCTGCAACCGGCGGACCAGCAATAATCGTAGATAGTCGCAGGCGACAAATGATCGGGCTTGAAACCGAAATAGTCAGGCACCACAAACTTTCCAGGCGAATACGAGCAATCGGTAGTGTGACCTATGACGAACGCCGCTTGACGACGGTGTCGCTAAAATTTGATGCATGGATCGGTGAGCTCAACGCCGATTATGTCGGCGCGAGTGTATCGCGCGGTCAAAAACTGTTTAGTGTCTACAGTCCCGAGCTTCTGGCTGCGCAGCAGGAATACCTTGAAGCTCACAAGCGACTGTCTCGTCGTAGTTCGGATGACTCTCTTGTGCGAGCGGCACGGCAGCGGTTGCGGCTATGGGACCTGTCTGAACAGGAGATAGCCGCTCTCGAAGATCGCGGAGCGCCGTTGGAATACGTTCCGATTTACTCGCCCGCATCAGGCATTGTCGTCGCGAAACACATTGATAGCGGCAGTGCCACAAAGACCGGTCAGGCGTTATTTCAGATAGCGGACCTGTCCCAGGTTTGGATCGAAGCGGACTTGTACGAAGCGGAACTCGGCGTCATAAGCGAAGGTATGAGCGCGACCGTGAGTCTCCCCTATCTGCCAGGCCAGTCATTTGCTGCGCGAGTGGAGTACATCTACCCGTATCTCGACAAGACGAGTAGAACGGGTCGCATCCGTTTGACGCTTGACAATTCGGCCGGCGCGCTGCGGCCTGATATGTATGCGGAAGTACATTTAAGCGCAGAACTGGGCGATCTGCTGGCTGTGCCGGAGGATGCGGTCTTATTTGCAGGTGAGAGTCGAGTCGTGTTCGTTGATTTGGGCGATGGGCGACTGCGACCGGTGAAGATAAAGACCGGTCAGCGTGCAATGGGAATGATAGAGGTGACAGATGGTCTGAGTCAGGGCGATGTCATTGTGACCTCGGGCAACTTTCTTATTGCCGCCGAGGCAAAACTCAAGCTGGGGATCGACCAATGGTAGATAAATCCCCAACTCATGACGGATTGCTTGAGCGCCTGATTGAATTTTCAGCTCGCAACTGGCTGCTGACGCTAATTTTGGTGTCGGCCGCAGCGTTGTGGGGATACCGATCGCTGTTGCAGTCACCATTGGATGCTATTCCTGATCTATCCGATGTGCAGGTCATCGTTTTTACAGAATGGCCGGGCCGGAGTCCGGATTTGGTCGAAGACCAGATAACCTACCCGCTGACTACGACATTGCTTGCTGCGCCGAATGTCGAGTATGTCCGTGGACAAAGTTTTATGGGTCTTTCATTCGTCTACGCGATTTTTGAAGATGGAACAGACATGTACTGGGCGCGCTCTAGAGTACTTGAGTATCTTAATTCGGCGAGTGGCGATCTGCCGGACGGCGTGCGGCCTGTTCTGGGTCCAGACGCTACTGGCGTGGGTTGGGTGTATCAGTACGCGCTCGTTGACGAGAGCGGGCAGCAAGATCTCTCGGACCTGAAAAGCCTGCAGGACTTCAATTTGCGCTATGCGCTGGAGTCAGTTGAAGGCGTAGCTGAGGTTGCATCAATTGGCGGTTTCGAAAAGGAATACCAGGTCAATGTCGACCCGAACAAGCTGGCGTCGTATGGGTTTTCACTGCAGCACCTGACCACTGCGGTGCGTGAGTCGAATAATGATGTTGGCGGTCGGGTATTGGAAATGTCGGGTCACGAACATTTCGTCAGAGGTCGCGGCTACGTGCAATCTACCGCGGATATCGAGGAGGTTGTTCTAGGTACTAATAGCGAGGGTATTCCGGTACGCGTTGCCGATGTCGCGACCGTCTCTCTCGGCCCGGCAATGCAGCGCGGACAGGCGGATCTAAACGGTGAAGGCGTAACCGTCGGCGGAATTGTGATCATGCGTTACGGGGAAAACGCGTTGGCTGTCATTGATCGGGTCAAGGAGCGAATCCGTGAAATCGAGCAGGGCCTTCCGGCCGGTGTCGAGATTGTGCCGGTCTACGACAGGTCCAGCCTGATTAGACGTGCAATCGATACTTTACGCACCACCTTGTGGGAAGAAATGTTGGTGGTTACCCTGATCATTGGCATCTTCTTAATGCATATGCGTTCGGCATTGGTTGCTATCGTGACTTTGCCAGTCGCGATACTGCTGTCGTTTATCCCGATGTACTACCAGGGTCTGACTGTCAACATCATGTCGCTGGGCGGCATAGCGGTAGCCATCGGAGCGATGGTCGACGCGGCAATTGTCATTGTTGACAACATTCACAAGCGGTTGAACGGATTCGTCGGTGACGAATCATCGCGATTTGACGTCGTTGTCGATGCCATGAAAGAAGTCGGACCCAGCATCTTCTTTTCCCTGCTTATCATCACCGTATCGTTCATCCCGGTATTTGCGCTTGAAGGGACCGAAGGTCGACTGTTTAAGCCGCTTGCATTCACGAAGACCTATTCAATGGGATTCGCTGCGCTGCTTTCTGTCACATTGATTCCTGCGCTCGCGGTACTCGTAATTCGCGGCAAGCTTCGCGGCGAAACAAGCTGGCTAAATCTGGGCTTGCAGGCGGCCTACGCACCGGTCTTGCGGTTGGCGATCAGATGGCGCTGGGGTGTTGTCGGTCTTGCGGTCATTGCCATCGTAGCTACGATTCCAGCCTATCGATCTCTGGGCAGCGAATTCATGCCGCCACTGAATGAAGGCAGCATCTTGTACATGCCAACAACGCTGCCCGGTATTTCCATTGGCGAGGCAACCCGAGTGATGCAAACCATGGACAGGGAACTAATGAAATTCCCTGAGGTGGAGCGGGTATTTGGCAAAGTTGGTCGCAGCAGTAGTCCAACAGATCCAGCGCCCTTGTCCATGATTGAGACCAATATCATGTTGAAACCTCAATCCGAGTGGCGCACTGGTGTGACCTGGGACAGTCTGATCAGTGAAATGGATGCTGCAATGCAGTTTCCTGGTATGCCGAACGTTTGGTGGATGCCGATTCAGACACGCACCGAAATGCTGGCAACAGGAATCAGATCGTCACTCGGGATTAAAGTATTCGGTGCGGATCTTGGCCAGATTGAACTGACCGCAGTTGAGATCGAACGCGCATTGCTGGATGACTCCAGAACTGCGACATACACACGTAGTGCTTTTGCGGAGCGAACAACGGGCGGATATTTTCTCGACTTCGATATTGATCGTGCAGCAGCAGCAAGGTTTGGCTTGAATGTAGGGGATGTGCAGTCGGTCATCGAAGCAGCTATGGGTGGGGTCGTCGTCAGTGAGACGGTTGAGGGTCGTGAGCGATATGGGATACTGGTCAGATACGCACGCGAGTATCGCGACAATATTGAAGCACTGCAGCGCGTTCTAATCACCACCTCAACCGGTGCGCAGATTCCGATTAACCAGGTGGCTGAACTTCACTATCGTACTGGTCCGCCGATGTTACGCAACGAGGACGGACAGCTGGTTGGCTTTGTCTTTATCGATGTGAACGCGGCAATAGGTGTTGCGGATTACGTTGACCTGGCAAAAAGCGTCGTCTCGGATCGAGTCAGTATTCCTGCAGGATATCGTTTGGAGTGGGCGGGCCAGTTCAAATACTTTGAGCGCGCCACTGCCCGCTTGCAGCTACTTATTCCGCTGACTTTGTTCGCCATATTCTTCATGCTGCTCATGCATCGGAAGTCTTTTATCGAAACCATGATCATCATGACCGTGATGCCGATGTCGGTCGCCGGCAGTATCTGGTTGCTTACGTTGCTTGATTACAGACTTAGTGTAGCCGTTGCCGTGGGTATGATTGCGGCGGCTGGCCTTGCGGTGGAGCTCGGATTATTGATGATGCTGTATCTCGATATTGCGTGGCGCAATACGCGGACAGGTGGAGAAAACGCCCGATCAGATGATCCCTGGATCGCGATTATTGAAGGCGCCAAGCAGCGAATACGTCCAATGCTAATGACGACGCTGACATTGCTGATCGGATTGTTGCCGGTCATGCTCAGTGACGGCACGGGATCCGATGTAATGAAACGAATCGCGGCGCCGATGCTGGGAGGCGTCGGAACGGCATTGATAACCGTGTTGATCGTCATTCCGGCCATTTTCGCGATCTGGCGGGGCCCGGGCGCAAAGCGTTGAATAACATGCCCTGAAGTGCAGAATGATCGCTGTGATGTTCTGGTCCGATTACTCGGACTGCGGTCAGCCTAGACTGAATTTTGGCTCGCCACTATACTCAAATAGTAGGCCGATCATCTGACGATTAGACGATCGTCTCAGTCGCGAATTTTTTCCGATTCGTCGCGCAAGCCAATTTTTCAGAATTTCACAGGGTTACAATAAACAATGACTACGTCCAGGCCAGCACTGCAGGTATCAGTCAGAAGACGATTCCGATGTCCGATACTGATCTCAATGATACTGATGTCGGTACTGCCGGCAAATGCCGCGCCCAAGACCGATACAGTGATATTCCTGAATGGAGACAGACTTACCGGTGAAATCAAGTCCCTGTATCGAGGTCGTTTGAATCTGAATACGGACGCGACTGGAACGATTGGCATCGAGTGGAACAAGATCGAGAGCGTGATTAGCTCACAAAATGTACAAGTCGAAACAAGCAGCGGCATTCGATATTTTGGCACCTTGGCTGCTGGCAATAGCGGTCGCGGGTTAGTCGTTGTTACAGGCGACGGGCCGCAATTGATCGACTCGCAGCGCGTGATTGTTATGACGCCGATCGACGGTAGAGGGCTGGATGCTCTGGATATTGATTTGTCGCTCGGTTACAACTTCGCCAAAGCCGGTGGCGTCGAAACAGGCAATATGGGTATCGAAATGAACTATCGCTCCTTGATCCGAATCGAAACCCTCAAGGTTAGTACGACCTTGTCGAACAGCGATACTCAGGAAGTGAGTCAAAGGGCTCAGTTCCTGCTTCAACATAAGCGGTTGTGGAGAAATCGCTGGTTTAGCGGCGGTACTTTGTCCCTGGATCGCAACGACGAACTCGGTTTGGACCTTCGAACTTCCCTCGGTGCCAGCGCGGGAAAATACTTTGTTCAGTCCAACGCTTCATTGCTGTCTATTGAGGTTGGCTTGCAGGCTTCACGCGAGGATCAAACTGACAGTGTCGAGGGTATCGACTCGCTTGAGGCACCCATTAAACTTGTGTGGGACTGGTTCTTGTTCGATGAGCCTGAACTGGATTGGTCAACAACTATTCAAGCCATTCCAAGCCTGACAGAAAGTGGTCGAATTCGTGGCGAGCTTGACACTGCGCTTGCATGGGAGATTATTGGTGACCTGAATTGGGTGCTTTCGTTCTATGGAAGCTTCGACAATCAGACGCAGGATGGAGGCGAGTCATCGGATTACGGTGTTAATATGGGACTGGTCTATGAGTTTTGAGGGCGATGCCCCCCCCGTATAACGTTTAGCTCGCGACTGTGCTGCAAACGGACGACCTCAAGCCAGCTTACTGGCGCAGCGCCCCGTTCGTAATCCACAAGCGAATCTGGTCGATGTCTGATTGAGGAATCGCCGGAGCACCAATTGGCATTCGCGCGCCGGTGATTCCAACCGCACCTTCCATCTTGCGGATGAGATAGCTGCCATCAGGATCTGTGGGAGCAACCAACATGACATTAGCCTGTCCATTCTGATTGCTGAATTGTCCGACCAACTCAAGAAAACTGGTGTCGGCACTTGCCAACGAAAGACCGGCCGCCTGATTGCCGTCACTGTGACAGCTTGAGGTTGCGCATGAAGGCGTGAAAACGGCTGCTTGAATTGCATCGAGCGTCGGACCTATGACCACAGGTGTAGCCACGGTGAACTGAGCGACGAAGTCTCCGCCTGCGGCATTGTTGCCAGATGGAAATCCGCCCGAAAACTCACCGTCCAGTGCGTTCGCGTCCAGATCCATGATGATAGAGCCGCCGGAACCGAGCAGGCGCAACGTATAGATGTCGTCGGCAAGATTAACACCGGTCAAGCTTAAAATTGCAGTCTGCGGGCTGGCAGCAGGCACACTGATTGATGCCGCCGTTATTGCGGCGCCGTTGCTGGCCTGTAGAAGAAATGTGCTCGCATTGACCGTTGAAGCATCCGGCTCACGATCGAAGCCCGCTGTGATTTGTGGCGGCCCTGAGTCTATTGTCGAGCCCGGCGTTACAGAGAGCGATGCAACGCGAATAGGTGTGCTTGCCTGAACTCTGTCGTCAACTGCGCCGGCCGTTATCCACTGTCGAACAACATCAATATCCGATTGGGCGACTGAGCCACCTGGGGGCATTTGGACGCCGCTTACGCCAGCTCCTTCAAGCTTATTGATCAGGTAACTGATGTCCGGGTTGAGCGGGTTGACTCGCTGCGTTCCTGGATCTTGAGAACTGGCAACTCCAACGAGCATTGCATAGCTGTTTGCTGCATCGAGATTCAGTCCTGCCGCGGCCCCGGAGCCTGAATGGCAAGACGAAGTCGCGCACGATGGCGTGAATATGTTCGTCTGAATTTCAGAGAAATTCGGATTGAACCCGGTTGGCGGCGGGGGAGTAACGGGCGGTGGTGTTACTCGGCCATCGTTAAAACTTTGCACAGCATCGTCGTAAGAGCCTACGTTGCATGCGGCCGTGAAGGCCAACGCAAGCAATAGTGCCAGTGCGTTTCGAGACGGGACGGTGCCTGATAGTTTCATAATGCGCTTCGCTACAGAAAATGCTGTAAATTTGACGAAATGATCAACTATTGATGGTATGCGCTGAGAATCTGAAAATCGCGACGTCCATCACAGTATGGTGTTCTGGTAACTTCGGATTCGTCGCCTGGAATCGCGGTGGCGAGGCGGGAGTGATTCGGGTTAGCCACGCGTGTCGGCTACGTTGTAGCCTGGATTGACGGCTGCGAGCGGAGCTCGAATGTGCCGTGTGAAGACGAGTTTTTCCGGATTTAAATGTGCGAATCAGGTCCGATGTTGCTTCGGCATTGGAGTAATGGTTGGTAGCCAGATTGCGAAACATGCGGTTGTATCCACTGTGATTCGCGTTTTTTCGCGAACAGCGAAACCTGAAGAAAGCCTGCCAATACTCAATGGCTATTGTGCTCGATATCGGCTGCACTGGCTCGAACCTTTATCCATATCTTTCGTCGGCAGCGCACTCTACGGACACCGACCACATTGGAACGAAATGTGATCTGTATTCAGACCGTTGGCCACTTTGGTGCTACGATGACGGCGCTGATTTACAACCATAATCGCACACGCCGCGGATGTCTCATCGCTTTGAAATTACGCAGGAAAGTAGTTCGGGATCTATGAGTTTGATCAATAATTTTAGACTACCAAGTCTCAAATCGTCGGCCGTCTATATTGCCTGGTTGTTGCTACTAGTCGTCGCCGTCTTCGTCTACAAGCCGGGATTGGGCGGTCCGTTTCTGTTCGATGACTTTTTTAGTCTCGCCGACATCGGGGATCTCGGTGGAGTCAGAGACTGGTTTACGTTCAAAGCCTACGTTTTTGGTGGTTACTCGGGGCCCACGGGTCGGCCTCTGGCCCTGCTGAGTTTTCTTATTGACGCAAATAACTGGCCGACGGATCCGTGGCCCTTCAAGCGTACGAATCTAGTCCTCCATCTGATAAACGGTGTTCTGCTCGGTATTGTCACTGCGAAAATCCTGCGAGTACTTGGGTTTCAACGCGGATCTTCTGGCTGGTTGGCTTTGGTGTGTGCCGCACTTTGGCTGCTTCATCCGTTTCTCGTCTCGACTACATTATATGTGGTTCAGAGAATGGCCCAGATGTCGACGCTGTTTGTTTTTGTGGGCATTATTTTTTATATGCATGGTCGGACGCTGATCGCGCTAAAGCCGACCAAGGCTTATGTCACGATGAGCGTGGCGCTTGTTAGTTGCACATTCCTCGCAATGATTTCAAAGGAAAACGGAATTCTGCTGCCCGTCCTGGTACTGGTACTGGAAGGCACTATATACGCGAGCAGAAGGCCTGATGAGGTATCGCTGGATCGAAGATGGGCGGCGCTGTTCTTGTATGCGCCATTCGTAATCATCATCGCTTATCTTTGTTATCGTACTTTCAGTTTCGGATTGTTCGAAATCAGACCATTACGGGGAATCAGCACCTACGAACGGGTATTGACGGAATTCAGAATTCTCATTGACTACCTCAAACACTGGTTTGTGCCCGAGCTGTATACGACCGGAGTTTTTCAAGACCATTTTGCCAGTTCGACGAACTTGTTCTCGCCTGTTACCACGATATTGTCCGCGATTTTTCATGTGGCACTTATATCCGTCTGTGTAATCAAGCGACACAAATGGCCGTTGTTCGCTTTCGGTATACTGTTTTTTTATGCAAGTCACTTGCTCGAATCGACAGTACTTAACCTCGAGCTCTACTTTGAACATCGCAACTATCTTGCGGCGGCATTTCTGTTTCCGCCATTGATTGTTCAGGTCTGGCATCGCGTCGAGGCCCGAACGTTCTCGGTAATTTCACTGTCACTCCTGTTGCTGCTCGCCGGTTTTACCCACTACACAAGCGGGGTTTGGGCAAGCTTTTCGACAATGGTGGAAGCTTCGGCTCGCAAGGCTCCCACATCTGCGCGTGCACAACGGCAGTATTCGTTCCTGCTGTTTAAGTCAGAGCAGTATAATCAGGCGATGCAGGTCGTCGATGCCGCAATTGTACGGGTTCCCGATAATGAACAATTGCATATTTGGCGCACGGTAATGCTTTGTAATCTGGGTGTGTTGTCGGCCGATGAGTTTGATCAGATGAAACTCAAAGTCGGTGTTCGAAACTACGACCCGCGCGTTTCAGGCCTGTACGTAACTCTTGTCGATTCAGTCACTAGTGGGGTCTGTCCAGAAGTAACGTTGCAGGATGTGCGGGAATTGTTCACGGATATGCTGCGCGTACCATTAAACGCAGAAACAAGCTCGCTACGACGCTCGGAGCTGAAATACTTTGTTGGGTTGGTGAGCATACACTTGCAAGATCCCGAACTTGCATTGCTGAGCTTCAAGGAATCTTTGCAAGCAGATTCAAACGCAAGCAAGGCGATGCAGATGGCGGCTCTGATGGCATCGAATGGATATAATCAAGAAGCACTCCAATTGTCAGAAGTTGCCTTAGTCGAATTGAATGCTGCTGAGAGCGGGCTGCTGGATGGGCAGCAAGTCAGTGAAAGTGATATTAGGGCCTTTCAGGAAACCGTGTTGCTGGACATTGAAGCAAACGAGATTCCTTAGTCTTTTTCTTGAGCACATTGCCGATGCGGAACGTTGTCTTTCGGAGGAGGATTGCGCGATAGTTTCATAATGCGCTTCGCAACGGAAAACGCTCTAATTTTGACGAAACTATCAACTATTGATGGTATGCGCTGAGGGTCTGAAAATTGCGATGGCCATCACAGTACGACGTTCTTCTATGCGGCGGTATTTGTCCCGTTTGCGGGGCAGTAGTTCTGGATTGTCTCGAGTCTCCGCTATACTCTGGCCTACGCTGGCTGCGGCGGGCCAGATTCGAATTTACCGCCTGATTTCAAGCAATTCCGGGATGAATTATGCAGTCTGGGTCTGATGGTATTTCGACAACGGTGCAGCGACTTGTTGCAACCTTCCGAAATACGCCGCTCCATCCACAATGGTTCGCATTTTTTCGTGAAGAACGAGCTCTGAAGAGAACCTGCAGGGATCTCAACGGAATTGTGCTGGATATTGGCTGTGCGGATGGGAAGCCGAGGCGACATCTGTCGTCGTCAGCCCAGTATTTGGGCGTCGACTACTATTCCACCGCTAAAGACTGGTATGGCACCCGGCCCGATTTGTATGCGGATGCGCAGCAGTTACCGATTCGTGATGACAGCGTTGATCATTCGCTGTTATTGGACGTTCTTGAGCACATTCCCGATGCGGAACGCTGCCTTTCGGAGTTGCACCGAACGTTAAAGCCTGGTGGAAGCCTGACCATACAAGTTCCTTTTCTTTACCCTGTGCACGATGCGCCGCTGGATTTTCACCGCTGGACGCGTTACGGCCTTTTGCGATCGGCGCAGAATCACGGTTTCAATGTCGTCGAGGATCGTGCGGTAGGGCACCCACTTGAAACTGCGGCCCTTAACGCCAACATTGCAATGAGCAAGACTGTCATTAACTGGTTGCATCAGAAAAACCCGTTGGCGTTGCTGGCACTCGTGCTACCCATCGTCGTGCCTCTGATAAACTGCGTAGCCTGGTTGTTGGCAACTCTGAGTCGAAGCGAGGACCTGATGCCATACGCCTATAGAATGGTGTGGATCAAGAACTAAATGCGGCACATTGCACTGATTACGACTTCATATCCGGAAGGCAGCGCGGGCGCAGAAGCTGCCGGCAGTTTTGTCGAAGACTTCGCCACAGAACTTTCGCGTCACGTTCGCGTTACTGTGCTCGCCGCAAGTACGACAGATTCGTTGCGTACGGATGAGAACCTGACGGTGAGGCGATTCTCGGTTCCGCGGCTTCCCCTGTCG
>CAZGVL010000017.1:0-2106 GCA_964528965.1 uncultured Woeseiaceae bacterium | reverse complement strand
CTGCAACTCGCCGGCGATGTGCAGGATATCAGTGGAATGGAATGCGGATTCCTGGCAAGCACACGCTTGCTGCCCGCGGTTGGTAACAAAGCGGCCACGTCGTCCGCGCCGTTCAAGCTCGCGTTTCTCGGACGTTGGCATCCCAACAAAGGCGTGGACCTGTTACTTGATGCGCTCGGGCAATTGGAGGGCGACGACTGGGAGCGCATATCCGAGGTGCGAGTTTTTGGTGGAGGGCCGCTACAACAGGAGGTTCTAGCGGGCATCAGCACTCTGGCCGATCAGGGTCGCCCGGTTGTGGCAGGAGGCTATCTGGACAAACAAGCGGCAGCAGAGCTCATTCACTGGGCCGACTATCTGTTGCTACCGTCGAGAATAGAGAGCATTCCTGTAATATTCTCTGACGCGATGCAAGTGGGTACTCCGATAGTCGCAACGCCGGTAGGAGACCTGCCATCCTTAAGCGAGAGATATCGGTTCGGAATAGTGGCTGCAGAAGCCAATGCCCCAGCGTTTGCAAAGGCCATACAACAAGCGCTGGGCCATGACCCGGTGCAGTTTGACGAGGGAATTCGGGAAGCTCAGTGTGAATTCGATCTTGGTAAGATAGTTAACCGATTTCTTCGGGAGATATCAGATTGAACGGCTTTTCTTACACAGATACTGCGCCCCAAAATTGGGAGTCCCTGGCAACGGCCAGCGGAGCCTTGTTCGGATCCACTGCCTGGTTGTCGCTGCTCGAGAACAGCTTTGGTTGCAAGTCTGTGTATATATGCGACGGCCAGCAGGGTAGTGCGGTATCTGTTTTTCGTGCCGGTCCTTTTAACGTCGGCTATCTGGGGTTTCCAGTTGGGGCCGTCATAGGCGACATGTTTTCTAACGCAGATCCGGCAGAGCTTTTTCGGACAACGGATTGGCCGAACAGGCCGACTTGCATGCGCTTTCCAGTTAGTCCGTTCGATCGAGATCAGGAATTCGACCTGCCCTTCCAGTCGAATCCGGAGACGGCAATAGAGGATCTGCAGTCCTGGGATCTGGGGTCAGTGTCAAAGAATCTGCGACGAGATATCAGGAAGGCAGAGCGTTCCGAACTCGTCATCATCGAAGCGCTGGAACATGCGAAGCCCGACGTGCTCTTCAATATCTACTCGCAAACGGTCAAGCGCCACGGCGGTTCCCTTCGCTACAGTTCAACGTACTTTCGGGAACTGGTGAATCTGGCGAGAACAGATTCGCGGGTACGCGTACTGGTTGCCTGCAAGGAAGAGGATGTTGCGGGCTTTGTTGTCACGATCCGGCACAACAAGACGACGTGTTACCTGCACGGTGGTGCCGATCCGGCTTATCGGCAGAGCAGCCCTTCTGATCTGCTGCTGAATACCGCTGTCCAGCGGGCACAACAAGATGGCAGTGACCTGTTCAGTTTTATGGCATCACCGACCGACCAACCATCGTTGGTGCGCTACAAGGAAAAGTGGGGCGGCGTAACTCGCGATCTCAAAACGTATACCTTGAGCCTTCGGCCGAGTTATCCAATGTTCAAGATGGCAGAGAAGGTGTATTCGCTCATTCGGTAACTAGTGAGGACCGGGTCGCGACTCGATAATTCATAACACTCTCCTGACTATCCGGTTCTCAGGCGGCGACTCGCTCAATACAATTACCTGCGAGGAGTCCCCGGAAGAGGCAAACAAGTTGTCCACCATGGCAAGTGTGTTGTTGGCCGCCAAAAGGTAAGTTTGTGCGACATTGCGCAGAGATATGCGGTCATACATCAATGTTGCGCGTGTCCTGTGTCACCATCGGTTCGCGTCGGAAGCCTACTTGCGCAGAACGTACACAAAGCCCGGGAAAAAGAACGGGGCAAATTTGTGCATCAAGATCGCAACAGTTCGCTTCAACGACTTTTCTGGAAGAATATCCGTAGCTTCGTAACGTGCGGGATCTTGAATTATTTTTTCGGTATAGCTGGTTATTCTAAAATCGCTTAGCAGTCGACGAATTTGTGGCGGCGAATACGGTTTCTCCGGATAGCTGTCACCTTTTCCTGAAATGCGCATATAGCGATCGGCCAAACCTCTCGGCAACCAACTGAGGAATGGCAGC
>CAZGVL010000016.1:0-43314 GCA_964528965.1 uncultured Woeseiaceae bacterium | reverse complement strand
GAGGAGTGGCAGGAACGACTGATCGGTCATCGCCTGGAAGCCCTGTTTGTCGGTTCGGATCTATCAGATGCGGAAATCAGCGCGTTGCTCGATGGCGTTGGCGAGTTCGACCCGAATGTCCCGATTGTGATGATGAATGGCAGTAATTCGCCATGCTGAGCACGGATATTCAGCAGAGATACCCTTGGGCGAGAGTTCATACGCTGGATTCCCCGGTACGTCTGAATGCCCTGGCTTCTGTGCTTGAGGAAATTAGAGCGTCGCACAGCAATACGCACTCGGGTCCGCACACACTGACCAGCGTACGGTTTATCGGCGACAGCAAAGATTCTGTAATGGTCCGGCAGCTGGCAACTCAGGTTGCTCCATCTCTTGCGACCGTTCTGATTACCGGAGAGTCGGGTACCGGTAAAGAAGTTGTCGCCAGGCAGATCCATGAGCAATCCGGAAGGCAAGGAGAGTTTGTGGCGGTGAATTGTGGTGCGATTCCTGAACATCTTCTTGAAAGCGAGCTTTTCGGTCACGAAAAAGGGGCCTATACGGGCGCAGTAAAATCTCGAGCCGGCCGATTCGAACAAGCGAAGGGCGGTACGTTCTTCCTCGATGAAATTGGCGATATGCCGGCCGTAATGCAGGTCAAATTGCTACGCGTTCTGGAGGAAAGGGTGCTCGAGCGGGTAGGCGGAACGAAGAGCATTCCGGTTGATGTGCGCCTGATCGCGGCGACACACCGGGACCTTCCGGATCGAATTGAGTCGGGTAAATTTCGCGAGGACCTGTACTACAGATTATGTGTATTCCCGATCGAAATTAGTCCATTGCGGGAGCGGCCAGAAGATATCGCGTTACTTGTTGGAGAGTTCGTCGATCGTATTCGCAGAGAGCAGGCCGTTAGCGTGTCCATAGCGGACAGCGCAATGCGACTTCTTGAAGCCTATGCATGGCCGGGAAATGTGCGCGAACTGGCAAATCTGATTGAAAGATTGATCGTGCTGAGACCGAACGGAACGGTTGCTGCTGATGACCTTCCCTGGCCGTTGACTGGCATCGATGCGGTGAGCGCCGACCAGCCTGAAGTGATTAGTGAGTCACTCGTATCGACGACCAAAAGCGGAGTGAACCTTCCTGCAGAAGGTGTCGATTTGAAGGAATATCTTGCCGGGATTGAGCAGAGCATGATCTATGACGCCTTGGCCAAAGCTGACGGAGTAGTACAGCGCGCAGCGGACTTGCTCGGTATCGGCCGAACCACACTGGTTGAAAAAATTCGTCGATACGATCTAAAACACAACTAGTAGCCTGTTGAGAAAGTCGTGCATGAGATTCTTAACAGACTGCCGCTACAGCTCTCTCTTGCAGTGCGGACAGGTCGCGCGTTCATTCGTCCTGCTTAGCGCTGCCTGGACCATACCCTCGTTAAGAATTTGACTGGCTGTGTTCTTGCCCATGCCAAGATTGAGACGAAGCTCCTCTAGCTCGCGTACCTCTTCCGCTTCAAGAACACCATCATCCAGTGCCTCATCTGCCAGCTTTCGATACTGTTGCGCATCACGTTGGAACTGCTGACTAAATCCCGATGCGAGAATACTGGTTGGTAGTGCAACCATGCCGACACCAACCACGGTGATTAGCGCACCGAAGACTTTGCCACCGACGGTGATCGGAGTGACATCTCCGTATCCAACGGTCGTTAGCGTAGCAAAGGCCCACCACATTGCAGCCGGAATGCTGCCGAAATCGACCGGCTGCGATTGCCGCTCGAAGTAATACATTCCAGAAGCCGCGAAAAGCATAACAGTCAGGAGAATAAGAAATGCTGCAGCAAGGGACCGGCTGTTGTCTTTCAGCGTAATGATAAGGAGGTTGAGCGCGGTAAAATAGCGCGTCAGTTTGAGAATTCGAAGCAATCGCACGGCGCGAAGAAAGCGCATATCGAGACCGCCGAAAAGGCCAAAGATGAGCAGGTAGAAAGGTAGAATTGCAAGTAAGTCGATTGTAGCGTTAAACGAAAATATGTAGCGAAATCTCGTTGTAATCGCATTCCTGGCAGTGTTCGTCTCACCCTCAACGCAACTCCAGATGCGGAGAAGATACTCGATAGAGAATACCGAAATAGTGAAAACTTCGAACCAGTAAAATGCGTCTCCATAATTGCCTTCAATATCCGCGATCGATTCGAGAATGACAGAGATTACGCTCGCGAAAATCAGTGCGATCAGGCAAACATCGACGACTTGGCTTGCAGTGTCGTCGCCATCCGACTTTTCGAGGACGTGGTAGACGGTTTGCCGCAGGCTTGATTCGCGTCTTGCGTTCGGTGCTCTTGTGGTTGTTGACAGGTTTTCAAGCACGGCTTCCACTCGTGTGCGGCCATACCGATGGCGATACTCATTAGTAACGGCAGGAGGCGTTCCATCTTTAGTATTGCGTATTCTCACCTGTTTCTATTCTGAGATGGTCTTCTCTCTCATTCAATTATCCGAAATGCGGTGGTGGCTAAAGGTTTCCGCGATGTAGGCGACAACTAGGGTGTACCTGAAAACTTTTGAAAGGGCCCGAAATTATGTTGCCAGCATTGTGCCGACAATTAATATTTGCCAGTTGTGTTTCTGCGAGAGCGAATATCGCCCGCGGAGGCCTGCTGTTGATTTATATTCTGATCTCCGGTTGTGCGGGGCCGAAGACGGTAGATTTCTCGGCCGGACACGCGATCGATGAGCAACCGGCCGAAAAGCAACTGCCCACGGTTGTTGCGGATTCACCCAAAGTCCCGGAGCCGGTTGAGGCGGCGCCCGTCCAGACCTATACGGTCGTAGTCAAAGAAGTGCCTGTGATTGATCTGCTGTTTTCTCTTTCGCGCGATGCCGGGCTTGATCTGGATATTCAGGCGACTCCCGACAAGACGGTGACGCTCAATGCAGTCGACCGCCCGCTGCCAGAAATACTTCGCCGAATCGCGGATCAGGCAAAGCTTCGATATCAACTGCACGGCTCGAACCTGATCATCGAGGACGATCATCCCTACTGGTACAACTATCTCGTCGACTATGTGAATGTAGTTCGCAGCAGTGAAGGCGAGGTCGGCGTAGCGACTCAAATCTCGACGGCAGGTGGGAGTGTCGGTGAGGATTCGGGTGGCTCGGGTGGTCAGGGGCAGAGCGGTGGTGACGGAAATCGATCCACGGCGACGATTACGAACACCTCCAGCAATGACTTCTGGACGCACCTGAAATCAGGGCTGACCACTCTTGTGCAGGACAACGACGGCGCGACCACATCACCCGTCGACATGAATCCCGTCATTGTTAACGAAATGTCGGGGGTTGTGACAGTTCACGGCACTCAAGCCGAGCAGCGCAGAGTTCAGGAGTATCTTGATCAGACTATGGCCAGCGCGCAGCGCCAGGTTCTCATCGAGATGACAATCGTCGAAGTCGAGCTCAGTGACAATTACCAGGCTGGAGTGGACTGGCAAGTACTTGGGAATTCTGATGGTGAGGGTCTCGCCTTTCAATCCGAACTACTTGGCGCAGACCTGGTGACGCCACCTTTCGTGCAATTGGGTTTTAGCGACACCGATTCCTCCGGCAACTCCGTATCTGCCACGGTTCGCATGCTGCAGCAGTTTGGTGACACCAAAGTGTTGTCGAGCCCAAAAATCATGGCGCTAAATAATCAGTCGGCACTTCTCAAAGTCGTCAACGAAACGGTATATTTCACTATCGAACTGGACATTCGTGAAGCAACTCTTGATATTCCGGAGCGCCGAACATTCACGAGTCAACTGCACACAGTTCCAGTCGGGCTGGTGCTAAGCGTCACGCCGCAGATTAGCGACAGGGGATATGTAAGTCTGAACGTTCGGCCGACGATCAGCCGAATTACCGGTTACGCAGTCGATCCGGCGCCACGCCTATCCGGCGAGGACTTCGATAATCTGATTCCAGAAATACAAGTACGAGAGATTGAGTCATTGCTACAGGTTTTTGATGGCCACACCGTTATTCTCGGTGGGCTGATGCAGAACGAGAGGCAGAGTCAAAAGGACGGCGTTCCAGGTCTGTCTCGCATACCGGGTATCGGTGGTCTCTTTTCGTACACGCGCGACAAAATGGTCAAAACAGAGTTGGTCATTTTTCTCAAGCCGACGATTATTAATGACACCAATTATCCGACCGATGGTGCAAGTATCAGTGACTACTATGACGCGTCGGCGCAGAACGAACCAACGACCAAAATTGAATACCGTAAGTAGCGAGTCTTATGAAAAACATACTCGTAGACGCCCTTCGTCAATCACAAGGTGACAACTCCTCCGAGGATTCATCGGCGTCCATTGATATTGACGAAACGACTTCCGAATTGGGTGCCACGGCGAACGAAGATCATGTTGCCGGGCCACTTGACCTGGAACTTCTGGAATCAACAGGTCAGGTTCTCGCTGTTATGGCGGCTGACGGTGCAGGTGAGGGCGACCTGGGTGACGTGGCCGGCGTATATCCGCAGCTAAATGTTGAAGATTTCGACAATGGGGCAACAGATAACAACGCGCCTGGTGACGGGCAGCCGGAGGCCTCTCGGATTCTGGCGACCAACAGGGCGACAAACGGTCGCCGAGGAATGGCGTTGCTCGGATTTTATTCGCCGCTGCTTTGCCTGCTGTGCGCGTTCGCCGCGACCGGATCGTATTTCGTCTATCAAAAGGTCGCTGGCCATTTCGATGCAGCCAGTATCTCTCCTTTGCATGATCGGACTCGGCTATCCGATTTGAGAAGTGATGCAGAACTGACTCAGTTTGGTGGCTCGCAGAATCGATTTGAACTCACTCGTCGGTCGCGACAGAAATCGAAAACCCCGATCGATCCGCCGCGGGATGCTACGGCAGGTAACAAGGTATCGGATGCGAGGTCCGAGATCACGGACTCCGCGCAGACCGCGGCAATATCACAGACCGCAGAGAAGTCATTTTCTGTCGCCGCGACCGGAGAATACGTCAGCGACGATGCTATCGGAACTTTGAATGATGCCTATCTGGCATACGAGCGCAACGACTACGAGGCAGCCGAAGCCGGGTATCGGCGTGCGTTGCTAATTGCACCAATGCACCCGAATGCGCTCGAAGGGCTAGCGGCTGTTCTGATTATCAAAGGTGCAGCAGAAGAGTCTGTTCAATACTATGAAATGTTGCTCTCGGTGGACCCGAATAACATTGCAGCAGCAACTGCGCTGTTGGGTCGGCAGCATGAGTTCACTCCGGCGGATATCGAAACGCAGATCAAACAGCTGATTCAACGCTATCCGACGTCTGCGCACCTGCATTTCGTTCTGGGTTCATCTCATGCAGCGAAATCTCGCTGGCCGGATGCACGCGCGGCCTATGACAAGGCACATCGTCTTGACGCCGAAAACGCCGACTACATGTACAACCTCGCCGTTAGTTTCGAGCATCTCGGTCGTCTCCGGGAGGCCCGCTTTTTCTATGAGTCGGCTTTGACGGTGATGAACGACAATTTCGGAATGGACAGGTCTGTTGTAGCAGAACGATTGTCCGCACTCGCACAGATGGATGCCGGGAGTTCGTTGCAATGAGCACATTAACCGTTCGCAGACTAACATTGAGCGAGCCGACCCGTCCTTTGGGTGAGCGCCTGATTGAAGCCGGGCTCATCAGCGAGGACCAGTTGAACGTCGCGTTGAAAGAGCAAAGCAGGAATGACGAGCCACTTGGACGAATTCTTGTAAAACTGGGACTGGTTAGCGAAGCTGTAATGCGCGATGCGCTTGGCGAATCGCTCGGACAGGACAGCATTGATCTCTCGACGGTTATTCCAGACCCGGACGCATTGTTGATGGTGCCGAAGAACATTGCTCGTCGGTACAGTCTGCTGCCAATTAACTTCGATAAGAATACGAAAGTCATTACGCTTGCAATGGCCGATACATTTAACGTCGTTGCCATGGATCAGGTCGCGGCTCTGCTTGGCAGCAATATCGGAATAGCAACGTTGATGGCCGGCGAGGCGGAAATCGAGGCGGCGATTGAACAGTTCTACGAATTCGAGTTGTCGATCCAGGGAATTCTCCACGAAATTGACACGGGCGAGGTCGATCAACTTAATCTCGCCATCGAAAACGAAGAGTACAACCATCCCCTTATTCGGCTGGTTGACGCAATTCTTGCCGATGCCGTGAAACGTGAGTCATCTGACATTCACCTTGAGCCCGAAGCGGGATTTCTGCGGGTGCGCTATAGAATTGATGGTGTGCTTCGTCAGGTAATGGCCCTGCATCGAAGTTATTGGCCGGGCATGGTTGTCCGATTAAAGGTCATGGCAAAAATGAATATCGCGGAGACACGTGCGCCCCAGGACGGCAGAATTTCATTGACGCTGGCGGGTCGGCCAATAGACTTTCGTGTTGCAAGTCAGCAAACGACACACGGTGAAAATTTCGTGCTGCGCGTACTTGATCGGCAAAAAGGCATTGTTCCGCTGGAAAAACTTAATCTGCTAAAGAGCACGCTGATGTCGCTGCAGGTAATGATGGCAAGGCCAGAGGGAATAATCCTGGTAACCGGCCCGACCGGCAGCGGCAAGACCACAACCCTGTATTCGATGCTTAGTTATCGAAATGATGAATCCGTAAACATAATGACGCTTGAGGATCCGGTCGAGTATCCGATGAGCATGATTCGTCAGACGTCGCTTAACGAAGCTGCGAAGCTGGATTTTGCTAATGGAATCCGTTCGATGATGCGACAGGATCCGGACATCATTCTGGTTGGCGAGGTACGGGATGAAGAAACAGCAGACATGGCGTTTCGTGCCGCGATGACCGGCCACCAGGTTTTCTCGACGCTGCACACCAATTCAGCATTGGGTGCGATCCCACGATTAATCGACATTGGCGTAAAGCCACAGATCATGGCAGGAAATATTATTGGAATCGTCGCGCAGAGACTGGTGCGACGATTGTGTCGGCATTGCAAGCAAGCCTATGCACCGGATGAGGCGGAATTGAAATTACTTGACTCAAAACCCGGCAAACCGATTCTCCTTTACCGTGAGAACGGCTGCGACGCGTGCAACTTTCTTGGCTTCAAAGGCCGCATTGCTGTCATCGAAGTTCTCAAAATGAACCAGGATCTGGATGAAATGATAGCGCGCGGCGCATCGCGCAAGGAGATGCACGTCGCTGCTGTCGAATCGGGATTTCGAGATTTGGCTGAGGACGCCGTACGACATGTGCTGGGTGGAATGACAAGTATTTCAGAAGTATCACGTGTTGTTGATTTGACGGCTAGAGTGAGCTAATCGGTATGCCTTCTTTCTCGTATCGCGCACTCGATGCCAATGGTTGCATCACTGAGGGAAATCTCGATGCGCCCAGCGAACGAGCGCTTGAAATGCAGCTAAAAAATTCAGGCATTGAAATGCTGCGCTGCGCTGAGCGAAGCGCTTCGCGGTTTGCACGAAAGCGACGTATTGACCGAAAGGATTTGATTGGATTCTGTTTTCATATGGAGCAGATGACGCGAGCGGGGTTGCCGATTCTCGAAGCACTGTCGGATTTGCGTGACAGTGTTGGTCACCCGGTTTTTCGTGAAGTTATTGCAGGTCTGATCTCGTCCGTGGAAGCTGGTAAAACGCTGTCGCAGTCCATGGCCGATTTTCCGGAGGCTTTCGACAATGTGTTTGTGAGCCTGATCGCCGTGGGTGAGGAAACCGGCGAATTGCCCAATGTGATGCTGAAACTGACCGAGTCGCTCAAGTGGCAGGATGAACTACTCGCGAAAGCGAAGACCGTTGTGATGTACCCAGCTTTCGTTGGTACCGTCGTATTAGCGGTCATGTTGTTCATGATGCTGTACGTCGTACCCCAAATGGTCGATTTCATTCGGGAAATGGGTCAGGACTTGCCGATTCACACCCGGGCACTGATTGCGTTCTCAAGTTTTCTTGGCAATCACTGGTGGTGGGTAGTGCCATTGCCATTTGTAGTGCTGCTGCTGGTAAGATTTCAAGCACGACGCAATGCAGCGGTTCGATACAAGGTGGATAGCTGGAAGCTGAGAGTCTGGTACGTAGGTCCGATTCTTTCGAAACTCGTGTTAAGCAGATTCGCGAGCTATTTTGCGCTTTGCTACGGTGCTGGACTCGATGTGCTGGCGTCATTGCGCATTAGCGAGGACGTCGCAGGCAATGCCGTGATCCGTAAAGGTATCCAGGAAATTGCGGTGTCTATCTCAGATGGAAAGACGTTGAGCGATAGCATCGAATCAACACATCTGTTTCCAGCGCTGGTTGTTCGAATGGTGAAGATGGGCGAGTCGACTGGCATGTTGGACGATGCGTTACTGAACGTAAGCTATTTTTATGACCGGGAAGTGACCGAGTCGATCGGTCGTCTGCAGGCCATGATCGAACCGGCGATGACCGTCGTGCTCGGCGCTATCATGGGCTGGATCATGCTGTCCGTACTCGGCCCGATTTACGAAACCATCAGTAATATCGGGGTCTGAAATGGCATCACACAGAATATTTTACGTTACACAAGGCTTCCTGACCGTTTGGGCGCAAGATAAACCGGCCTCCGAGCAGTCCGCGATGTTTGCCGACAATGATGAAGGATTGGTGGAGTTTGAGCGCTATTTGAGCGGGCAAGCGGATCGACCCAGCATCGTTCTGCTCGACGTTATTGAGGAAGAATTTGCCGTAGATTCAATTCCAAAACTCGGTTTTCGCGACAGGAAGTCATTGCTTCAGCGCAGACTGGAACGCAAATTTCCGCGCACGCCATTTCGCCTGTCATTACACCATGGCAAGAAGTTGTCAGGAGGAGGCGAGTCGATGGTCGTACATAGCGCTATTTCCAATCACGATCTGCTCGACCCATGGTTGCAGATAGTCATGCGCTGCAAAACACCGCTTAAGGGCGTCTATTCTGTGCCGTTAATGGGCGCCGATTTGTTGGCAAGATTCTATCAGTCGTCAAATCCGATCCTGTTCCTGACGCAGCATCAACAAACGAAACTACGGCAGGTATTTCTGCGCGACGGGCGCGTGGAAAGTGGACGTCTATCGCAGTCCCCCGAAGTTTCAGCGGCCGAATACCCCGAGTTCATTGTGACGGAAATTCAGCGCAGTCGGCGATACCTCGATCGAACAAGGTTACTAGGAAATTCGGAGCAGTTGGACATATGTATCGTTGCCGAGAGAAAACTTGCGGAGAAAATAGTGCGAGTGGCTTCGGCGAGCCGGCCGCAACAGTTCACCATTATCGATCCCGGCACAGTCGCGAAGCGACTGGGTCTGAAATCTGAATTGCAGTCAGATCACCACGAGGCACTGTATCTGGCATCAGCTGTGAAGCGGCTTCCAAAACACAGCTACGCGACTTCAGGTGAGTCCCGTTACTGGCATATGAAACGAATGAGTAATGCAATTATTGCTGTTGCTGTAGCTGCCTCTGCAGTCTTCTCGATAATGTCCGGTCTATATTTCGGCGACATCTGGTCGCTGAGGAGTCAAACGACCGAGATTGAAGCGCAAGTACTGCAATTGTCCGAAACGTTCAGGCGCGAGAACGAAAAATTCGATCCCATAAGGGCAGATTCTCACGAGATGAAGCTGGCCGTTGATACTGGCGAGTACATACTCTCAAATAGACTTCCGGTTCCGTGGGTCATGCAGCAAGTGGGTTTTGTAATGGGTGACTACCCTGAAATACAGATTCGCGAACTGGCGTGGCTTGCAGAGTCGATACAATCCGACCAGCGTGCTCCACGACAAAGAGCGGGCGAACGTTTGCCGGTGCCGATACCGGCAGTTACATCGATCAACGTCGACATAGTTGCCGATATCAAGTCGTTCGACGGTAATATGCGAAACGCGTTTTCCCGCATTAATTTGCTAGCTTCCGACCTGGCGTCACGAACTAAATTTTCTGATGTAGTCGTTGTAGAGTATCCGTTCGACGCGAATCCACATTCTTCTGTTTCCGGAGATATTGGCGGTGATCGACAGCTTGAAACTGCCCGGTTTCGCCTGCGCCTGCGGTACCCACTACCGTCAACTGACAATGATCCGGCGGAGGTGAGCAATGAGTCGGTTTGAGTTCGACTGGAGATATGTCCTGCGAAATTCGCTGGCGCCCCTTGTCACCTTGTTTGTATCAGCGGCGATTCTGGTTGCGGGTGTCTGGATGCATGATTCCCAGAAAAATCTGTTTGCGCGATTCGCTGTGAATCAGGATGTCATGCATGAGGATTACGACGAGCTCGTATTTCGCCGCCGTCTTGTCGATCAGTATCACCGACGCTATCAACAATTTCATGATGTCGGATTCGTAGGCCTGGAGAGCCGCCTCGACTGGATCGAAGCGCTGCGCACAACATCCACGGATCTGGTGCTTCCGAGCGTTAGCTACGCAATTGAGCCGCAGCTACAGGTGGTTGCGCCGGTCGAGTCAATTCTCACAGAGGACGACATTCAAATTCGTCTCAGTCGTCTGGAACTCGAAATCGGTCTTGTTCATGAACTCGATCTGCTGCACTTCTTTGATGAGTTACAAAGCCACGCTCCCGGACTGATTCAGGTCGATCGATGTAACCTGGCCTCACAATCGGGGGAGAATGACGAGTTAACTGCACAAGCCAATATTCGGGCAAGCTGTTCCATTCGAATATTCAGTGTGATCACGTCAGATGTATCGTCCGAGGTGCCTCAGATATGAGTCTGCGCTGCTTTTTCTCACTGTCCATGATGTTCTTATCATTTGCTGCGATCGCCGATGAGAACGTGATCTACGAGTCCTTCACCGACGTTTCAATCGGCCATGTATTCATGTCACCTGGCCAGCGGCAGCAGCTCGATATGATGCGCCTGCATCCGGAACGTTTCGTAGAGTCAGGTATACAGCCGTCGGCAGGGCAGCCGCAACAGGCAAAGCGGCCGTTGCCTGCGGGATACATAATTGTAGGTTCGAAAAGGCCGCAGTATTGGCAGGACGGTGACTTTATCGCCTCGGGTGCCTCGGGTGAGCGTTCAGTGACGACGATGGCGTTCCCTGGCGATGTGAAGATCATCCGTCATGCCGTCGCGGAAAAACCGGCCGAAGACAAAGCAAACGCATCCGTCAGTGCTTCCCCTGAAACCAGTTCGGACCCGGACACGCCGGTTACGCGCGGCGTGGAGGGCACGGCGGACGACGATGAACAGTAGGATTTTCGCAGCTCGGCAAAAGGGTGCAGCACTCTTGCTGATGATGCTGGTAATTCTGACCGCGGCTACCGCTGTTCTGGCCACTCGTCTTAGCGCGGTTGATGTGCGCGCGCGACGGCTGGCAGACACGGGAGTGGCATTAGCGCAAGCGCGAGCGGCCCTTGTTGATTATGCGAGCGTCTATTCAGACCTTACGGCCGGGCAGCTGAATTTGCCGTGTCCGGATCTCGATGAGACGGGCGGGTTTCTCGAAGGTGAGGCACATACGTCGGCATGTGGTGCTCGCGGTGTAACGATGTTAGGTCGCCTGCCGTGGAAGACGCTCGGAATCGCGCCTCCGGCTGATGGTGCTTCAGAATGTCTTTGGTATGTAGTTTCCGGCGCTTACAAAGAAGCGGGCGGTGCCACCGCTGAAATGATTAATCCGGATACAAATGGACAATTGCAGCTGTACGGCATCGAAGCCGGAACGGTTGTTGAGGGTGCACAAGCACAATATCGTCCCGTTGCAATGATTATTGCGGCTATGGGTCCCGTCAATGCTCAGACACGTGCCAGTGCCAGCACGGGATCGCAGTGCAGTGACAGTTACCTGGCGACTAATTTTCTGGACACCGATAGTGCATCGGGTATTTCGAACGCTGTCCTTTCGGGACTGCCGGATAGCGTGGAGATGTTTGCATCGGGGGCGGGCTACCAACCGACGCACAACGATCGAATAGCGGTTGTTACGCGCGCCGATATCGAGAGAGCAGCGACCGGAAGAAATGACTTTGAACCGAATATGCGATCGCTTGGCTCCGCTATCGCGCTCTGCCTCGCCAACTACGCTAGCAATAATCCTGGCGGGATGAATGACCGCCGCTTGCCCTGGCCTGCCGCATTAGGCCTTTCTGACTACCGGCCCGACGCATCCTACGATGATATTGACAGTGGCGATTACTCTGGCAGGTTTCCCGATATCGTAAATGATAGCAACGTCACAACGGGGAACAGCATCGGGCGAGTTCTTACCGACTGTGACTCGTCGGTTGTTGTCGAATGGACGCCGGACATGCTGTCACGGTGGCGAAATTGGAAAGATCACTTCTACTACGCGGTGGCAGAGTCGTACGCTCCTGATGCGGTCGTTCCAAGTTCCTGCACGACCTGCCTGACCGTAAACGGGGTTGGTCAATATGCAGCAGTTTTGCTTTTCGCGAACTCGCGGCTTCCTTTACTGGGTCAAGTACGAAATGCGCCGCCAATCGATGCTGATACCAGAGATGACGCAAGTAATTATCTGGAACTCGGCAATCTTAGCAATATGCCTTATACCGGCGGAATCGTGGATTTTTCATCGCTACCTGTGTCGGCGAACTTTAATGATCTTCTATTTTGCATCGACGACACGCTAAATGTAACGGAGTGCTAGAGAGCCATGTGCAGACGAAATCAACAGGGATTTTCTTTGGTCGAGTTAGCGATCGTAATCCTGATCATGGGTCTTGTTCTCGGGGGCATCGCTATGCCGCTCGCCGCGCAACGGGAAAATGCCCGAATCCGTGACGGGAGGTCGCAACTTGAAGATGTAAGAGTAGCGGTTGAAGGATTTGCCGTTGCAAATGGTTTTTTACCGTGCCCGGCTACGCCGGCCAGCAACGGTCTGGCTTCGACGAATGCCGGCGGCTGCGAGGTACAACACGGTTTTGTACCGGCGACAACGCTGGATCTTGGTGGTATACGGAATGCCGATAATTTGCTCCTAGACCCCTGGATTTCGCCCCTTCGCTACAGCATAACGGCATCGGATGCAGATCTTGATGGCAATTGGGACTTCGCAGCCCCTGGCGAAATGCGCGACGTTACAATGCCTGTTTTGCAGCCCGATCTGGCCGTTTGCTCATCGGCTACAGGGGCGTCGCCCGACGCGTGCGGCAGTGCTAACGTAACTTTGTCGGTTCAAACGCCATTGGTGATCTACTCAATGGGCAAGGACTGGAACACATTTTCCTCGCCCGATCAGCTCGAAAACGCCGGCGACAACCTGGGTGGCGGTGCCTCGGGAGATTCTTACGACATTGCCGGTAACGATGTCTTTGTGTCGCGAGGCAGTAGCAAACTGAGCGGTAGCGAATTCGACGACCTTCTCATCTGGGTGTCAGCCAATTCCTTGTATCGCGTGATGGTTGAAGCGGGCCGGCTGCCTTAGGTCTGTCAGTCTGTTGAAAAAAGACTGTTCATACTTTTTCAATATCGCTATCCGAAAAACAGGATTTTGAAACAACTCGAGTTTTCGGTGGATTACAGCCACTCAAAATGTCGGCACATCCCATGCCGTACATAGCCAGTCGAATTTCACAGTTTTTCAACAAGCTGCCAAACAAGTGTCGACTGCGTCTCTTTTCGCCTTTCTAGCACCCAGTTGCACCTCAAGTTCTCAATGACTGCGTCGATAACCAAAAAGGACGCTGAAGTTCGCTATGGCTTGCCAGGCTCGGGCGACCAACCAATTGAATTGAATGGAGTTTAATCGTGAATATTGACCTATCAAGCAGACGCAAACAATCTGGATTTACCCTGGTTGAGATCGCTATCGTTCTAGTCATTATCGGACTGTTGATCGGGGGCGTCCTCAAAGGCCGAGAAATGATCACCAACGCGAAAATCAAGCGAGTCGAAAATGATTTTTCAGGCGTAAGCGCCGCCATCTATGCATACCAGGATCGATACGGTGTATTGCCCGGGGACGATCCCGCAGCATCAACTCGTTTTTCGGGCACCTGGCGAACTGCCGATAATGGCAATGGCAACGGCAACATCGCAGGCGGTTGGAACAGCACGAATAACAGTGCTGAGTCGCGCATGATCTGGAAGCATCTGCGTGGCGCAGGGCTTATCGCCGGACCAGTGGATAACACTGTTTCGAGTTATCAGCAGCCGAGCAATCCGTTTGGTGGGCTCATTGGCATTGACCTGAACCTGTACAACCTGAGCGGCCACAATATCGTTTTCGGCGAAATTCCGGGTGACATCGCGCAGATACTAGAATCGCGTGGCGATGACGGTGTGCCGAACGGCGGCGGTATTCAAAGCCACGGCTCGCAAACGACATACGCGATTGATAGTCGTTACGACGTCGCATTTCGGCAATAAGTTAAAACGGTACGAGCCAGAAATGGTAGCCGGGCGGCACTCGGTTTGCCGATGGGAAAGTTCGCTACTCCGCACCAAAAAGTATTACAACGAATCTCCATGAAGAGTTGTACTCATCCCGCGACAGGCGCCCCTGTCGCGGGATGTTTTTTTAGCGGCCGGCGGACTGGCGCATTGACTGCGAGTGCAGCTCAAATGCTTTTCTAATAACTGGCAAAGCGTCATCGTCAATTTTGACCTTGGCAAACGTGCCTTGACGCTCGTGATCAACTACGGGTTCGTCAAGATTCTGCAGCACTTCCCTGGCCACAAACAGGACATCGACAAGCGTCACTGGTGCGCTGTCATCATTGCTGAGATTTTCTTCGAACTCGAGAGACTCGGCGACTTCGTCAGAAAAGCCCCAAGCCTCTATGATCGATCTTCCGACGCTCGCATACCATTGATCCAGTACGTTATTTAAAGACTCCGTGTCGCCCAGCAGCTTCGGGTAATCGCATGCTTTGGTAAGGATGTATAGCTTTCCAATCTCGTGCAGTAACCCGCAAAGAAAAGCATTGTCAGCATTAATGTTTGCAGAGTTTTGCGCAATGACAAAGCACATGGACCCCAGTGACAAGCTGCTGGACCAGATTTGCTTGATTGCATCGTGGAGTTCTTCATGCAACGACGCGTTAAAGAGCTGTTCTACCGCCAGCGTGATTGCCGTATTTCGGACAACCTCAAATCCAAGACGGCTAATCGCCAGATTCAGGTCGACTATTTCGATTCCTGCACGATTGTGAAAGGCAGAATTTGCGGACATTAACAAACGCGCGACCAGTACCGGATCAGTCCTAACTACGTTCGCGAGTCGGTCAGAGCTGCAACTCGGGTCCTCAAGAGCGGAGCGGATATTGATAACCACGTCAGGAAAGGACGGCAAGCTAATATTCTTCGAGTTGAGGTCTTCGGCCAATTGTTGAAGAAACCTGGTTTGTTCTTCCGCGGACACACGGTTCTCCCTAGTCAGTAAGATCAGGGCAACGGTAATACGTTTTACACAGGTAGTTCAAGTTGCCATTGAGTTCGACCCGCATTTTCAATCTATTGTGGTCTTGCTCAAGTAGTGGTGCACACGAGTTGTATTCAGGCTGTCAATTCAGCAACGCTATCTGTCCTGGTCGAAATGGTATTGGGGAGACGAACGAGGATAGGGCCGACGTCACAGAGTGTCGACACGGACCGAAGAAACAGATCCCGCTGGTGCTCGCGCATTTTCCGTACAAAGCCGGTGAGCGTTTTCGGCGCAAACATGATCGCATCGCCGCAGCTCACAGCTCCATTTTCCAGAAGTTGCTCCGTCGACGGGGTCGTGAGGAGAACTGTGGGTGCGACCGGCGGCGTTGGCCCAAATACCAAATCCTCTAATAACGTCAATACGCGGCGTCCCGGCTGCGAGAAATCGAACAGGATCAGGTCCGGGACCGAAGCCGTTGATCGCGGCGCGTTCCGCCGCAGGCAGCTCAGCGCTTTCTTTGTTTGTGGAATACTACGTAACCGGGCGCAATGGCCGTTGTTCCGCAGGAACTTGTGCAGCATTGCGATCATCGCCGGGTTACTTGCGACGAGGACAATATCGATTACTCTTGGTTCACTTTGCACACGATTCTCCGTGGTTCACCGGGTTTCAACGGCCGTACAGGGTGTAACGGTCGGTTTTTTTTGAGCTTTCATTACCATATAGTGCAGAATACGTGCCAAGTCGGAGCGGGATCTAAGAATTAGTTTAATTCCCAAAAAAATCAATGATTTACGTAAATCATTGATCCAGAAACAAAAACGCGCTATCGGGACGAACTCGCGAGATGGCGAGCCTGGTCACGGAATATCGTGACTTACGTCAATAAAAAGTGTTATTAGTACACGCAGCAATTGGAATTAATTGATGTAAATCAGAGGTTTCAATAGAGGACAACTAGCTGCATGCAGGACAGTCGAGTATCGATGCTCACCTTTGCATTAAATGCCACGAAGATGTCGCGATATGCTGTCGCGAAATGGAGACAGGTCTGTTACCGAATCGGACTGTTCGCAGTGCTCTATTTTGCACGGCGCCCAGGCAGTGTCTTGCCAGTTCGCGATCAAATCGAACGCAATGAGGGATTCGTTGGCGCGTTTCTACGTCCGTCCAGCTTCCCATTCGAAATCTGCAAACTGGCCGAATGCTGCGAACCCGCGTGTGAACATGCCAGCTGCTGAGATATCAAGATCGTTCATTGATCTGGCGCTGGCGCTGGGAACTCTCGCGTTGCTGGTGTACGTGATACGTCTGGCATTGCCAGGTGGCGGGCTGATGCCCGGCAGAGGCGGTTCCCTGATGGCGGTCGGATTCGCTTTGGCCGTTGTCGCGATTCTCACGGGGCTGATATTAGCGCTCGCGGTGCCGGACAATTTCGTCCTGAGGCACCCCCAATTGCTGCACGGCATTGTGCCTTCGTGGCTCTCCTGGCTCGTGACAAGGTTGAGTTTCGCCACGGTAGCGGTCGGCATGTTCATGGCCCTCAGGCAACGCTTGACCGATGACGCGGCGTTAAATGCTTCGAAGAAGGAAGTGACACATGCGTACGAGGTCATAGTGGAATCGGAGGCCCGATTCAGACACTTGTACGAAACTACTTCTAATTCGATTTACTGCTTCACGTTCGATCCACCACTCCCTGTGTCGACGCCTCTGGACGAGCAGGTGATACGTAGTCGTGAAGCCATGCTTACCGAATGCAATCGGGTTTTCGCAAGGGAACTGCTGCAAGAGCAACCATCTGACGTCGTGGGTTGGCGACTGGGTGAGCTCCATAGCACCCTTGACGAAAATGCACATTTTCAGTTCTTTCAGGCGCTAGCCGAGAATGGCTACAACCTGACCGACTACGAAATGATCTACACGGATCCAGGTGGAACAGAGCGGGCAGTGAGGATAACCGTCACCGGAATTGTGCATGACGGTTTACTGCTGCGGTTCTGGGGTGTCGAAAGCAACGTGCTCGACATTCGCGAGTCCAAAGCGGCGCTTTCGAAGCGGCAGACGTTTCATGATCTGCTTGCCCGTGTTTCATCTCGCCTCATAATGACGATGCCGAATCACGCTGATGAGGAAATAGTCGCGTGCCTTCGATTGGTTTGCGAATACATCAGGGCCGACCGTATCGCACTGTTTTGGCTGGATTCGACGACCAAAACTATGGAAATCGCTTATGGCTGGGCGACCGAGGGCAGCCCTCTGCTTTCAAGAATGAGTATTATGGACTTCCCGGAAGGCGCTGCAATAGTCATGCGCGGAGAGGCCTTTCGCGTCAACGATGTAGCTGACTTGCCCGATGAATGGCGTAAAGAAGGTAAGAAGTTTAATGACCTCGGTATGAAATCTATTGTGGCAGTGCCGCTTATGGCGGATGGAAAGGTCGTCGGGGTTTCCACCTTTACGCATCTGAAGGAAAAGAGGGAGTTTCTCGACCAGGACCTGGCAGACCTGCGAGTATTCTCTGATGTTTTTGCCAATTATATTCTCAGGCTGAAAACAACTCGCCAGCTGGATAGCGCATTGGCGGGTCTGAAAAAGGCGACAGATCGTCTGGACGCAGAAAACGTATATCTGCGCAAGGAAATTAAGCTGACACTTGGCTTTGACGAGATCATCGGCCGTAGCGAGGTCATGCGGCAATGTTTGCATCTGGTGGAACGAGTCGCAACGACGTCCACGCCTGTATTAATTCTGGGTGAAACGGGAACTGGCAAGGAACTAATCGCGCGTGCGATTCACGAGCACAGCGATCGCAGCGAACGGCCACTGGTAAAAGTCAATTGTGCTGCGCTTCCTGCGAATCTCATTGAGAGCGAATTATTCGGCTATGAGAAAGGGGCGTTTACCGGTGCCGACAAAGCCAAACGCGGTCGTTTCGATCTCGCCGACGGTAGCAGTATTTTTCTCGATGAATTCGGCGAGATTCCGCTGGAATTGCAATCCAAGTTGTTACGAGTCCTGCAGGAAGGAGAATTCGAACGCCTTGGTGGCGACCGGACGATCAAAGTGAATGTTCGAGTTATCGCGGCAACCAACAAGAATCTCAACGAAGAAGTGCTCGCCGGAAAATTCCGTTCAGACCTGTTGTATCGTATTAATACATTTCCGATTGAAGTTCCTCCTCTACGCGAACGAGGCGACGATATTCAGCAACTCGCCGATTACTTTGTAAAAAGTAACTCACAGCGATTCGGCAATGACGTCAGCGCGATATCAGCGCGGATGATTCAAGAAATCGGCGAGTATTCCTGGCCTGGCAATGTCAGAGAACTGGAAGGCGTCATTCAACGCGCGTTGATCTCTTCGGCGGGGCCTGTACTAAATCTGGCGGCTCCGTTGGTCGGCCGTTTAAAAAGGCCCGGTCGCCATTCGTCGGATTCTGACGATACCCCAAACTTCGATCTTGGGGATGCTGAACGGCGACATATCGTTGGTGTATTGGATGAAACAGGGTGGAAGATATCGGGCGATGCCGGCGCCGCCGTTAAACTCGGCATTCCACCGAGTACATTGCGCTCCAAGATGCACAAGCTGTCGATTCAACGCCCAGCCTGAAAAGGCCGAATTGTTCAGCGACATAACCTATGCGACCTGACATATATTGGCGCCGTTAAGCAATGTGATCCTGCTTTAGTCCGCATCAGTAAAGGCGCAGCGACTGTGAGCGACTTCACGGCCAGACTGTGAGCCTTGTCTCAATTCCCCACAAATTAGCCGGCATTGCGTGCGTCTGGCCCTCATTTACCCGAAAGTTGCAGACGTCCCGGAATGATACCGGGGCGGCGCTCTTAATGGCGTCAACTTGTTGCCACCTAAAGGAATGAACCTTGAATACGGCAAATGGATGGACTGCGTCTGTAGCAATATGGATGCAGCAAATAGCTTGTCTTTGCGCGGGCCTCGCAGTATGTGCATCGGCGGGAGCAGTTGGCACGCCGGTCGGTACTCTTATTGAGAACACGGCAACGGTCAATTTTGATTTGGCCGGCACGCCTATCACGGTAACCACAAACACGACGACCGTTACCGTAGTTGAGCGTATTGACGTCCTGACAACCCTTCAGAGCGGTCAAGTTCAAGTCGCAGCGAACGATAGTGAACAGGCGCTGCTATTCACTGTGACCAACATCGGCAACGGCACCGAGTCCTTTTTACTCGATATTGACAGCGTAATCGCGGGCAGTGACTTCGATCCGCTACCTTCAGCACCGGACTCTATTTATCTCGATTCGGATGACGATGGCATCTTTAACCCGGCCAACGACACGCCCTATGTGCAGGGCGATAACGATCCGGACCTGGCTGCAGATGAATCGATTGGCGTATTTCTGCTAAACAATATTCCCGGCACCGTCGTCAATGGTGACATGGGCCAAAGCCAGCTCACAGCGGTCTCGACCACCGGCACTGGGTTACCGGGAACTGTGTATCCGGGGCAGGGCGACGGCAACGTCGATGCTGTTATCGGCGTAACGGAAGGCGACTCATCGGCGATAGGTGAGTATCTGGTATCCGATATAACGCTGGACGTTATCAAGTCACAGCTGGTCACCGATCAGTTTGGCGGCGCCGAAACAATCCCGGGTGCAACAATCACCTACACGATCACAGTGGAGGTCACCAGCACGGGCACAGCCACGGGCAGTGTTCTCGGCGACCCAATCCCGACCAATTCGACTTATGTACCGGCAAGCATACTGCTCAACGGCGTTGGTCTGTCGGATGCGACGGATGCTGATGAGGGTGAATTAGACACAACAGGTGCTCCAACCGTGGTTGTACGGCTGGGGGATTTGACGCTATTGGACGGCCTGCAAACGGTCGTTTTTGAAGTAACGATTGACTAGGAATTTAATCATGAATTTTCACAAACAGGGGGCTGTTATGAAGAACTCAATCTGGGTCATTTTGATGACTATTGGCATGACTGTTTCAGCGTACGCGCAGGAACAAAATCACTTGGAAGTAAATACCGTCGTACAAAAAGAACAGGTGACGGTAAACGATGAAGGTGTACAGGAAACGAAACTTGTTCCGGTCGGGACCGTTGTCCCGGGTGAACGCGTCATTTACACGATCACATTTCGGAATGTTGGCGAAGAGGCTGCCGATAACGTCGTTATAACGAACCCGATCGACCGAAACCTGGCGTACGCCACCGGTACCGCTTTCGGCCCCGGCACGGTCATCGAGTTTTCCGTTGACGATGGTGCGACGTATGCCGACGGAAGTGCACTAGCGGTGACCGAAGATGGTGTCAGTCGAGCTGCTGTTGCAGCTGACTTCACGAATATCCGCTGGGTCATGCAAAGCGAATTGGCTGTAGGAGCGCAAGGGACTGTGCGCTTTACGGCTGTACTGAAATAGAGATCCGCTAGCGCGGATCTTTGCAAAACGGCGAAGTGGCTTGCAGGGGTCACTTCGCTTTTCAGAATCCTGCAGGGCGATGAAATTGTCGCCGAATGTGAGTGTTTTTTAATAAGGAGTACCGTGATGAAAGTTGTAATAAGTCAGTTCGGTCTGATCTTCAGACTGGGTGTCACAGTCACCGCATTGCTGTTTACCCAGCAAGCGATGGCGATTGGCGCCGATGCGGGTGATCCCGTTAACAATACCGCGACCGTATCCTACGATGTTGGATTAGTCTCGCAAACACCGATTCCTGCAGCTGCGCCGCAGTTCCTGATTGACCGTCGAGTCGACTTCTCAGTGACATCTGACGGCGTTTCAGACTCTGTTGCACCGGGCGCGCTCAACCTGACGTTCGATTTCACCGTTCAGAACGACAGTAACTCGACGATGGACTTCGTGGTTACGGTACGACAGATGGTTTCCGGAGATGGTGAAATTAATGGCATTGTTGGAAGCACCGACACCGATGTCGATGTCAGCAACATTCTCTTCACGGACTACATCGATAATCTGATCGAAGACGGCAGCACTGTGGTCACCATTAACGGCGACGATGCCGTGCTTGCATGGGCCAATGCTGACGTAGCAAATATCGAGATAACGGTAACGGCGTTCGATCCCAGTGGTGTTGATGGAGGACGCATTCCTCTGGTCGATACGTCGGCCTCTCCTGATGACCCGGACGTGATCGATAACGTGTTGGCCGATGCTGGCTTTGACGGATTGGAGACCGCTGCAGACGGCGTTATAGTTCAATCGGCCGATCTGGTTATCACGAAGGCCGTTCTGGTCATATCTGATCCGATTAATGGTGTCGATGTGAATGCCAAAGCGATTCCAGGTGCTGTACTTGAGTACACAATTACGATCGACAACTCTCTTGGCGCAGTTCCGGCTGTTGGTATATCGATAGCTGATTTGGTCGACAGCAATGTGCTGTTCCTGAATGCAACCAATGATCCGATCGCTCCGCCTGATGAGCCTTACAACGGCGGTACCGCAAATATTGAGTTCTCTTCTGGAACCTGGTGTCTGGCAGATGCTGGCGACGGCAACGGCGATGGTTGTGCGCTGGCAGGTGGCGACAATCTGACGATTGCTGGTTCGGATATGGCATCAGGACCCATTCTGCCAATCGACGTGGCAGCGGGCGCGACACTGGACATTACGTTCCAGGTTCTTGTTCCGATCCTCTAGTTAGTTAGCTAATTAGATATCACGGTGCTGAAAGAACTGTACAGGTTCGATAAGACTCGCGTCGCCCGCAAGGGTGGCGCGAGTCTCGTCGCGCATTGGCTGGCGCCACCGGGTGTCGGTCGCTGCGGCCCTGTACAAGAACACCCTCGGGGGGAACAGACGTTCCCCCCGAGGCATTTCTGGCGTATCAGCAATGCTGTTTTTCGTGCTCGATTTATCGCGGTTTTTGCAGCGATTTTCGTCACGAGTGGCGTGTTTGCCAGTCCTCCAGGTGCTGTAATCTCCAATCAGGCTGGGCTCGATTATCTTGATTTCTCAGGCCAGACAGTCACAGTCCCAAGCAACACTGTTCAGGTTGTCACCGCCGTCGTGCGGAGTCCGGCCAGTATTGAGTTTACCCGAGTGGTCGCTGCGGTAATTGGCGACTATCAGGAAACTGTAGGACCTTCTGCCTGTTTAGAGGGCGGGCAATTCGTGAACTTGGCGGATCCCGTTCTTATTGGCGGTGGCACGATCGATCCATCCCAAATTCAGGAAGTCGCGGCTACCTCATCTTACAATCTGGGCGAAGCGGCATTTCTGCGTCTGAGCGATAGTGACCAAAATATTGATTACCAGGTAGTCGATTATACGGTAGTGAGCGTCTTTGATGCCCAGAGCGGAGATGCAGAGACGATCAGACTGACAGAAACCGGCGTTGACACTGGCATATTTACCGGCTACGTAACGACAGGTGCTGGTCCGGCCGTTGGCGGTGATTGCATCTTGCAAGGTGTCTCAACGTCAGCAATTGCTGTTGAGTACATTGATCCGGCTGATGCGACAGATACGGCACAAACCTCCGCGCAATTCGATCCGGCCCAACGCGTGTTCGAATCAAGAACTGGCGAGGTCGTTAGCGGTGTAATGATCGAACTTGTTGACGCAGTTACAGGATTGCCTGCAACGGTCTATGGCAATGACGGTGTCAGCGAGTTTCCATCATCGATCGTTAGTGGAGGGACAGCGACAGACAGCTCCGGAACCTTGTACAACTTCGCGCCAGGCGAATATCGATTTCCGGTCGTCCCTGACGGCGACTATCGCCTGATAGCGACTCCACCACCAGAGTACGCCGCTCCGTCACAAGTTTCGGTGGACGAACTGCAAGGCTTGCCGGGAGCACCGTATATGCTTGGCCCGGGTTCTTTCGGCGTCGAATTTACAAAATCCGGTGATCTGTCGACCAGCAGCGATATTCCGGTCGATCCTCAGTCAACCGATCTTTTCCTGCAACTACGCACGACGAATACGTTCGCCGCGCCGGGTGATTTTGTACGCTATGAACTGGTTCTTGAAAATGGCTCTGCTACAAGCATTGCGACCGACATCGAAATAGTCAATCTGCTGCCAACAGGCCTCCGATTCGTGCCAGGTTCGGTGACGGTCAACGGCATCGATGTCGCGGACCCGTTGTTATCGCCCGATCTGCGCACGCTGCGGTTTTCAATTTCATCGCTTGATGGCGGTGAAAGCGTATCGATTTTTTACGTCGTCGAAGTTATCAGCGGCACACGTAATCAGGAGTTGACGAACCGCGCGACGGCCTTCGCAAGTGCAGGACTGGCTTCCAACGAAGCAGTTTCTGTGATGCGTTTGACCGAAGACCTGTTCCGGTCAACCGGGACCATTGTCGGCCGCGTTGTTGAGGGTGACTGCAGCCAGGATACATTCTCGGAAGAGCAGGGTGTTGCCAATATTCGCGTCTATCTTGAAGACGGACGCTACGCGGTTACGGATCAAGGCGGTCGATATCACTTCGAAGGATTGAAGTCAGGCACTCACGTCGCGCAAATGGATACGTTTACTGTTCCCGAATACTTCGACGTAGTTGGATGCAGTGATTCCCCGGGCTTCGCGGGCAGGGGTGACTCACAGTTCGTCAAGTTGTCCAGAGGTAGCTTATTAAGGGCTGATTTCTACCTGATACGTAAGCCAGCACCGGAGGGCCGCATTGAAATCGAACTGCGCAATCTTGAGGCCGATAGTGCAGAGCAGGTTGCCTATGAGTTGAAACTCAACGGCATCGGCAATGTCCTCATTGAAAATGCCAATTTGATCGTCATGCTCCCGGACGGCGTGCACTTCCTTCCAGGGTCTATGCAACTCGATGGCCAGCGTATGGCGGATCCCAAAGTCCAGGCTGGTGCCTTGTCGATGCCGATTGATGATCATCTCGGTAACTGGACGAACACTATCGAATTCATCGCGAATATCGACGATCACGTTGACGGTGAGATGGTCACGAAGGCCGTTGCACAGTTTGATTCGGCCCTCGCTGCCGGACAACGTACGCCAGTCGTTGAAACAAAAATGGTCCGTGAGCCGGCAATTAGCAAGAATGAGGGATATGTTCTGGACCTGAAGTTCGACATTATGTCCGCAACTCTGTCAACCGATGACATGTTGCAATTAAATATCCTGATCGAAGATTGGGACGGTGTTAGCAACATTCAGGTTTCGGCTGTCGGACACAGCGACGCGAGGCCGATCCGAGCAGGAAACAGGCACTTGTTTGAAAACAACTACCTGTTATCACAAGCACGCGCTATGGCCGCTGCTTTCTACCTCGCGGGCGCCCTGAATATTTCGAATGAAAATATTCAGGTAGAAGGCCGGGGGCCTGACGATCCGGTTGCGAGCAATACGACGGCCGAGGGCAGACAGAAAAATCGTCGGGTTGAAATGATCATCAGTGGGGTCCGACCCAGCAAGCCGTCATTCCTTGAAGTTACGCAAGCATCCAGCGGCACCCAGGAAACGGCGACCAAAGGCGCGGTTCCGGGTACAGAGGCACGACGGCTTGCGCATTATGAAGAGATTGACCCGGATGCAGGAATGCCGATTTCTCAGGTGGTGCAGAATGCTGAAGTACTGCAACCTGGCGTTGCGCTGATCTTGCCGAAAGGATCATTCCAGCCTGCGATTCCGACGACAAAGATCTCAGTGAAACACGATCCAACGCAATCCGTTAAGGCGTATCTGAATGGTGTTTCTGTTAGCGCGTTCAATTTCGACGCGATGTCGCAGAACGATGCGCGCACCGTCGCCGTGTCTACGTGGAAAGGTGTCGACCTGAGAGACGGTGATAACGACATCCGCATCGTCGTAACCAACGCAGACGGCACGCCGGCCGAAACAATTCGGCGCGCAATTTACTACTCGGGCCCGCCGGTGCGTGGTGAATTCATTCCCGAGTTATCAAACCTGGTTGCAGATGGTAAGACGACGCCAGTCATTGCGGTGCGCCTATTCGACCGTGCAGGCAGGCTATCGCGAACGGGCACGATGGGCTACTTCCGTATCGACGCACCCTATCGCTCACAGTGGGACGTTGACTATGAGCGCAAAAATCAGCTTGTCGAGATCGGTTCACGTGAGCCTGTGTACCGTGTTGGTCCGGATGGAGTTGCTTACATCGAGCTCGCACCGACGACGCGCACCGGTGAAGCCGTTCTGAATTTGAAATTTGACCGCTTGCGCGAACAGGAGCTTCGGACGTGGTTGAAACCGGCTGCACGAGACTGGATCCTGGTCGGGTTCGCCGAAGGCACCGTGGGCCATTCGACATTGTCGAATAATCTCGAAGCCGCAATGGAGGCCGGACACGAAGAAGGTTATGTCGATGAAGGTCGCGTCGCTTTCTTTGCCAAAGGTCAAATCAAGGGTGAATACCTGCTGACACTTGCCTACGACTCCGATCGCGAGCCGATCGACTCGCTCAAGCAATTCCAGACGGAAGTTAACCCGCACTCATATTATGGCTTGTACGCAGATACCAGTGAGCAGCGATTTGAGGCATCAAGCCAGAGAAAACTTTACGTAAAAATGGAGCGCAATCAGTTCTACGCACTATTTGGTGACTTCAAGACCGGATTGTCCGTTACCGATCTGTCTCGTTATGAGCGGGTCTTCAACGGTATCAAGAGCGAATATCGCGGTGAAAACTTCGGCTACAGCGCTTTTGCCACCGAGACGAATCAGGCGTTCAACCGCGACGAAATTCGTGGCGATGGCACCTCCGGCCTATACAAGCTAAGCCGCGCGCCGATAATTATGAACAGTGATCTGGTCAGAATTGAAGTTCGTGACCGGCTCGATTCCGGCGTGGTATTGAGCAGCACAAATCTGACCCGGTACGTGGACTACAATCTGGACACGTTGAACGGCACTTTGTTTTTCAAGAAGCCAATTCCAAGTCGTGATCTGGAATTTAACCCGGTCTACATCATTGCGGAATATGAATCGGCATCGCTGGCAACAGAAGACTTAATCGCTGGCGGCCGTGCGTCACTGCGTACCGCTGACAACAATCTTGAAGTTGGCGTCACGCATGTGACAGATGAGACTGAGGGCGCGGAGGCCGACCTGACCGGCGTGGATCTTCGTTGGCAGATCAGCAACCAGACTTTGTTGAAAGCAGAGTACGCCGTATCAAACAGGACAGAGTCGAATGTCGATTTTGACGGAACCGCGAGTAGCGTTTCTCTGGAGCATACCGGCGAGAGAGCCGAGGTAAGGGCATTTGTCCGTGAGGTCGAGAACGATTTCGGGCTTGGCTATCAGTCGGCCGCTGACAAAGGGTTTCGCCGCCTGGGACTTGATGCGCGCGGCAAACTCAGCGAGCATTTTACTGCCGAGGGCGAAGCAGCATGGCAGCAAAATCTCGCGACCGATGATATTCGAAACCTGGCTCGCGCCAAATTGAGGTACCAACGAGACGCGTTTGCCGCATCACTTGGGGTAACTCATGCAGAGGATAGCTATGAGGATGGTGATACGCGCAGCAGTGATCTTGCTGAAATCGGAATTTCCCAGAAACTGTTTAACAGTAAACTGACGCTACGTGCCAGCGGAAGTAGCGCGATTTCAACAGATGCTGAGAATTCCGATTTCCCAACCAGCTACGTCCTCGGCGCAGACTACAGTGTGAGCAAGGGCGTGGATCTGATCGCCGAATACGAAGAGGCAAGTGGCAAGGACATCAAAGCCAGCATGACGCGGCTTGGCGTTCGGACTAATCCATGGAGTCGCGCCGAGATCAGTACCTTCCTGAACAATCAAGTCACTGAATTTGGCCCACGCTTGTTCGCAAATGTTGGCCTGATTCAGGGCTTCCAGATCGGCGAGCGCTGGACGGCGGATATTGGTCTGGATCAAAGCAATACACTGCTCGAGCCCGACGCGCGTATTTTTGACCCGGATCGTGAGCTGGTCACCGGTTCACTGAACGAAGACTTTCTCGCTGTCTACACCGGAGCCATGTACAGCGCAGAGTTTTGGAGCGCGAACTCCCGAATCGAGTATCGAAATTCTGATTCAGAAGAACGCATGACACTACTGATCGGCTGGTATCGGGAACCCATGGCAGGGCATGGCATGTCAGCTGGGTTTGGGCTGATGCAAAATGACACGATTACCGGTAGTGAATTGACGCGGGCTGACCTGAAGCTGGGCTGGGCGTATCGCAAGGCTGGCGGAAAGTGGTCTTTCCTTGATCGCGTCGACCTGATCTTCGATCAATCGACCGTTGCTGCAGAAAAGCTCGAAAGTTGGCGTGTGATTAACAATTTCAACGCAAACCGGCGCTTCGGTGCTGCCATGCAGATGTCGCTGCAATACGCATTCAAGTACGTGAGTAGCGAATTCGACGGTGATGGGTATTCCGGTTTTACGGATGTGATCGGTTTCGACCTGCGCCGCGGCATGCGTCAGCGTTGGGATGCAGGTGTTAATACCAGTATCTACCACTCGTATACTTCCAAGGTGATCGACTACGGTTTCGGTGTTGATGTTGGCTACAACGTCCGTGACAACATGTGGCTGACATTGGGTTACAACATCGCCGGGTTCCACGATAGCGACTTCGACCAGGCCCGTTATACGGCGCAGGGCCCGTATCTGCGTTTCTCAATCAAGGCCGATCAAAAGACCTTGAAAGATATAACCGGTCGCCGCTAAAGCGTTTCACGAGAAGGTTTTGTCGACGATTGCCACCATCTCACTCTGAGATTCGAGCGCTGATTTAGTCGAGAATCGCCGAAAATTCGGGACTGCCAACCGCGTTGTAACCGTGTAACCTGTGCGCCGTGACAGACCTGACCGAATTCTTTGGGGATCACAGTCCTCTCAAAAAGCTTCTGCCCGGATTTCAACCCAGGGCGGGGCAGGCGTGGATGGCCGAAGCGGTCGCGGAAGCGATTGCAAATCTGGATAAACTGGTTGTCGAAGCAGGAACCGGCACCGGCAAGACCTTTGCTTATCTATTGCCCGCAATGTTGAGTGGTCGCAAGACCATTATCAGTACCGGCACCAAGGCGTTACAGGACCAGTTATATCACCGTGATCTACCGCTGATTGGGAAGGCCATCGGGCGTCCGGTCACGACAGCGCTATTGAAAGGGCGCGCGAACTATTTGTGTTTGCAACGCCTCGATCAGGTAGCTGACGTCGGCGCATCCGTCGTCGACGATCTTAATGCCGTTCGCGAGTGGCGCCATCGTACCAGCAGCGGCGATCGGGCGGAGTTGATTGAGGTGGTCGAGGATTCGCCAATCTGGCCGCTAGTAACGTCGACCGCCGACAATTGTCTGGGCCAAAAATGCCCGCTCTATTCGAAGTGCCACGTTGTAGTGGCAAGGCGTGCTGCTCAGGAGGCGGAGCTGGTTGTCGTTAATCACCATTTGTTGCTCGCCGACCTTGCCATGAAGGAAGAGGGGTTTGTCGAGTTCTTGCCCGGCGCTGAAGCAATCATTCTGGACGAAGCCCATCAGATTCCTGATCTTGCCGTGCAGTTCTTTGGCATCGCATTGGGTAGTCGCGAGCTGGAAAAAATCGCTGATGAGATTCGCGTGGAAACGATGCCGTATCGACAAGCTGATCTGCAGCGTCGCATCGACAAGATGCAAACATCGATCCGGGTACTGCGCGCTGCGTCTCCACGCGCTGAGGGTCGGCATCAACTGAGCGACATTATTCAGGATATCCGCGAGCCACTCGACGACCTGCGACTGTCAATGGCCGAGCTGCAGCATGCACTTGTTGATTTGTGCAGTGCATCAGTCGGGATTGAAAAATTGCATGATCAGCTCGTAGCCGGGATTGAGAAATTATCACTGCTCGCCAGCGACGATTCGTGGGATGGCTTACGCTGGCTCGAAGTTAACCCGCGGAGTATTCGCATCAATCTGACGCCGCTCGACGTTTCGGCGACGCTAAATGGCTTGATCGATAACCGCCATCAGGCGTGGATTTTTACTTCCGCAACGCTTGCAATCGGCGAGGATTTTTCTCATTTTACGTCTCGCATCGGCCTTGGGCACATAACCGGACTTACATTTCCGAGCCCTTATGCTGTGGCAGAAAACGGCTTGGTGTACCTGCCGCCGCGCCTGCCACAGCCGTCCGACCCAAACCACACGGGTGAAATGCTGGAAGCGGTGACGCCGCTGTTCAAGATGACAACTGGCGGTGTGTTCTGCCTTTTCACCAGCCACCGTGCTTTGAATGCCGCCAAGAAGTGGTTTCGCACGCACAAACCAAGACTGGCGGGACGAAAACTCCTCGTTCAGGGCAGTTCGCCGCGCGACGATCTCTTGCGGCGATTTCGTGAGACCGGTAATGCAGTATTGCTGGGCACCGGTAGTTTTTGGGAGGGTGTCGATGTGCGCGGCCAGGCCCTGACCATCGTTGCGATCGACAAACTGCCGTTTTCTTCACCGTCGGATCCATTGATGATGGCGCGTCTCGAATTTATTCGACGTCAGGGTGGCAACGGATTTTCCGAACACCAGATTCCGCAAGCCGTTCTTGCCCTCAAGCAAGGCGGTGGACGGTTGCTGCGCGACCAGACAGATTA
The DNA here is from genome assembly GCA_964528965.1 of uncultured Woeseiaceae bacterium. GTDB lineage: Bacteria > Pseudomonadota > Gammaproteobacteria > Steroidobacterales > Woeseiaceae > UBA1847. The sequence continues at coordinate 13,391 of CAZGVL010000016.1, read as the reverse complement.
CGGCGTCATCGTATTATGTGACCCGCGTATCTCGACCAAGAATTACGGCAGAAAATTCCTGCAGTGTTTTGACCCAATGCCTGCAACAACGTCAATAGACGATGTGCGCGAGTTTCTTGCAGCGCACCAGAAAAAAGGCGCGGTCGCGTGAATCTGCTCGCGCTCGATACGTCATCGCTCGCGTGTTCGGTTGCATTGCAAGTCGGATCAGACGTTACGCAACGCTACGAGGAACAAGCTCGCGAGCATACGCGCCTGCTGCTGCCCATGATTGCATCGATCATGAAGGATGCAGAAATGGCTTTTGCAGATCTGGATGCAATCGTACTGGGCAACGGGCCGGGCTCATTCATTGGTATGCGCATTGCAGCGTCTGTCGCACAGGGCCTCGCATTTGCATCGGGCAAAAAGATTGTGGCTATTTCATCGCTTGCAGCGGTTGCGGCGCAGGTCATGCAACAAAGCGATGCTGCTGAGGTAGTCGTGACCCAGGATGCACATATGGGCGAGGTCTACGTGGGTCATTTCAGGCGGGGAGATAACGCATTGCCGGTTGCCTGCAATGCAGAGTATTTGCACGGCCAGGGAGTAATGTCCGATATTGCGTATAGTCCGGAGACAGTTCGAATTGCGGCGGGCTTCGGCTGGAGTCGATATCCCGATCTGCTGACAGCGAATACGCATCTGTTTACGCAGATCAGCGATGTCATTCACCCTGCGGCGAGATTCCTGCTAGCACTCGGCGCTGCCGATCTGGCGGCGGGCAAGGCCGTTGAGCCTGAAGCGGTCATGCCAGCCTATTTGCGAGAGAAAGTTGCCACAGTGCCGGCCAGACCGTAACACTCTTGTAATATAGTGCTGTTCTAATGCAGCGATTCAGCAATTCTCGCAGTAACAGCGACGAGATTCGACTCACAGCCAAATCATGAGCAGCAGCAAAATTCTAATCGTCGAAGACGAGACGCCGATCAGAGAGATGATCGTCTTTCACCTTTCGAGAGCAGGCTTCGAGACCTTGCAAGCGCCAGACTGTGGCACCGCCAGACGTTTGTTGGCGGACGAGCGTCCGGATCTGGCGTTGATTGACTGGATGTTGCCTGACATGAGCGGTCTTGAACTGACTCGGGTGCTCAAGCGCGACAAGGACTACGAAGATCTCGCGATAATAATGTTGACCGCCAGAACGGATGAAACCGACAAAGTGACAGGGCTTGAGGGCGGTGCCGACGACTACATGACGAAGCCATTCTCACCCCGGGAGCTTGTTGCGCGCATTCAGGCGGTACTGCGACGGTCGCGGGGCAACGGCGACGAACTCATACAAAGCGGAGTGCTCGAAGTCGATCCGGCCGCGCATCGCGTGAGCATTGGCGGAGAAACCGTACGTCTGGGTCCTACAGAATATCGGTTGTTGGAGTTTCTGATGACGCACGCGGACAGGGTGTACAACCGGACCCAATTGCTGGATCGCGTCTGGGGCGCCAACGTTTATGTTGAGGAGCGCACGGTTGATGTGCACGTGCGTCGCTTACGCAAAGCGCTGATGACAAACGGCGCCGATAAATACATTCAAACAGTGAGGGGGTCTGGCTATCGCTTTTCAACGCGCGAAGCGTGACGGCCGGTAGCAGGAAGATGTCGGAATCGAGAAGAAAATTTCTGGTCGGGGTGGTCCTTTGGCTGCTGGCCGGTGCATTTGTTGGCTGGCTCTACGGATACCTGGAGCGCGGTCTCCTGGCGGCGGCGTTATTGGCGCTGGTATGGCAGGTTCGGCAGCTCTTGTCTTTCGACGAGGCCCTGCATAGCGGCAACTTCGACGCGTTTCGAATGGGTGAAGGTATCTGGCAGCAGATCTTTTCGCGTTTCCATTACGAACATGAGCGCGGGTCACGTTACAAGTCGCAATACCGGCGTTTGCTACGGGAAATTCGGGCCTCCACGGATGCGATGCCCGATGGCGCAATAATCATCGACTCGGACAATGAGATCGTCCTGTGCAATCGTGCAGCGAAGTCTCTGGCTGGAATTAAGCGGAAAAAAGATCGTGGCCAGCGAATCGACAACATCCTGAGGGACCCGGCATTGGTAGAACTTCTGCATGACGGTGATTTTTCAAAAACCATCGAAATTGCGTCACCAATGCGTGACGGTGCCTGGCTTAACTGCCGCGTTGTACCGTACGGAGCGGATCAGAAGCTGCTGATTCTGCGCGATATAACGGAACGAATTCAATTGCTCAAAATGCGTCGGGATTTTGTCGCGAACGCCTCACATGAACTGAGGTCGCCCCTGACAGTGGTCAGTGGTTATCTGGACGGTCTTGCGGACGATCCGAATATGCCGACGGATTGGGCCCACCCGGTAGCGCAGATGCAAAGGCAGGCGACTCGCATGAAGCAGATAGTCAGCGAGCTAATCGAACTGTCGCGCCTTGAGGTTGCGGGTCGCGCGACCATTGACGAATTCGTTGATGTCGAAGGGTTGTTATTCTCGGCCATGAACAGCGTAAAAGGTTTGCCAAACGCGCCAACAATTAATATCGAGGCAGAATCGACCAGTCAGGTACGTGGCAGTGCCAGCGAAATCCAGTCGGTCATTTCAAATTTGTTGTCAAATGCGATCAGGCACACCACGCCCGATGGAACGGTTACCTTAACGTGGCGAAGCAATAAGCAAGGTGGTGACCTGATCGTCAGCGATACCGGCGAGGGCATTGCAGAGGAACATGTCTCGCGGTTAACGGAGCGATTTTTTCGCGTAGATAGAGGGAGAAGTCGTGATGATGGTGGCATTGGACTTGGGTTAGCTATCGTCAAACACATCCTGAGCAGACATGATGCCGAGTTGATCATTGGCAGCGAGTTCGGTGTTGGCAGTGAATTTCGGTGCCACATTCCAGCGGATCGAATAAGCAGCTGAAGCGCCACGTGTCTATGGTCACAAAAGTGTCACACTCTTGTAACAAGAAGGAAATAGTCCTTCCGTACTGTCCCCGCAACATCTATTCGAACCTCGACAATGCGGTTAAGAAATAGCAGCCGCTGTCGAATCTTCCTAATCAAGGACTGTTGCACATGAGTTTGTTAGCAAGACTTTCGCTTAGCTTTCTGATTATTTCAAACTTTGCTTCCCCGGGCTTTGCCCAGGACGAAGATCAGGATGAAGATCAAGACTGGACGGACCGCATTGATTTATACGGTGACTTTCGTCTCCGTTATGAGGGCATTGAAGCCGAAGGATTCGAGCGCAGGGACCGGACTCGTTTCCGCGCTCGATTTGGCGTCAATGGGCAGGTCACTGACACTGTGAAGGTCGTATTTCAACTCTGTACCGGCGGCGACAACCCTGTTTCCTGTAACCAGTCATTTGACAGCGGAGCTTCCACCAAGGACTTGAGCGTTGATCTTGCCTATGTCGACTGGCAGGCTACGGACGCCCTTAATGTCTATGCGGGCAAGATGAAAAATCCATTGTTTCGAGCCGGTAAGGTGCCTCTCGTCTGGGATGGTGACCTTAATCTTGAAGGAATATCCGCCAAGTACGGCAACGACCTGTTTTTCGCTACGCTGGGCGCGTTCAGCATCGAAGAGCGAGCGTTGACAGATGATTCACTCTTGTTTGCAGGTCAATTCGGAATGACCTTTGGTCTGGGCGATAATTCGAAACTGACGGCAGGACTCGGCTATTTTGAGTACACAAATACGATAGGCAACGAACCCTTTTTCTTCGGTATCCCGTTGGGCAACTCTGTGGATACAGAAGGAAACTACATTTACGACTATAAAGACACTGAAGTCTTTGCACAGTTCGATAGCGCTATCGGGAGTTGGCCGCTAAGCATTTTTGGTCATGCCGTGCAGAATAACGAAGTCAGCGAAGGCGATACGGGATACGCAGTTGGCGCGAAAATTGGTGCTGCCAAGAGCAAGGGTAAGATGGAATTCAGTTGGACTTATATGGATGTTGAGGCCGATTCAATAATCGCTACCTTTAACGATTCTGACTTTGCCGGCGCCAGGACGGACTCGTCCGGAAGTCTGATCAAGGCCAAGTATGCATTGGCGAAGAAAATCGTACTTGGTGGTACGCTCTTTATCAATGAGGTAGATAAGTCGTCTGGAGATTCGCGCGACTACGACCGAATACAGCTTGATATAGAATTCAAGTTCAATTGATCAAAACATAGTCATTCAAACGGGATAGCCATGGAAACGTCAGATTTGACAGACCATATTTCAAAGCGCTTTAACAAGGACATTGAAGATGTACGTAGCAAGGTTCTTGCGATGGGAGGTCTCGTCGAGCAACAACTTTCGAGTGCCATTCAGGCGATAGTGAAGGGCGATAGCGAGTTGGGATTAACCGTCGCCAACGACGACTACAAAGTCAACGATTTCGAAGTCAGTATTGACGAAGAATGCAGCCGAATACTGGCAACCAGGGCCCCGACTGCCGGGGACCTGCGATTAATCGTCGCTATCATCAAGACGATTACCGATCTTGAGCGGATCGGTGATGAAGCTGAAAAAATCGGCTTTCTGGCATCCAGACTTGCCGCGATGGACCGGCCCGCCGATTCGTATCGCGAGTTGAAAAATTTGGGCAACCATGTCGCGCACATGGTTCGCGATGCGATGAACGCCTTTGCCCGGCTTGATGTAGACGCATCGCTGGCCGTCGTTCGCGAGGATGAACAGGCTGACGAAGAGTACGAAGCGATCCAGCGTCAGTGCATCACCTTCATGATGGAAGATCCGCGCAGTATCAAGCGCGTCATGAACGTTACCTGGGCAGCTCGGTCGCTGGAGCGGATTGGAGATCACGCCAAGAACATCGCAGAATACGTAATTTATATGGTGCAGGGAAGGGATGTGCGGCATACTAATATCTCCCAGGTGACCCTTAAGACAAGCGATTGATTTAGATGAATATTCCCAACAGACGCATCCTTAATTTTGTTGGTTTTTTTGTTTGTGCAGCCATGATGGGCTTTGCGCTGTTTGCACAACATGTCTTGCACCTTGACCCCTGTCCGCTTTGCATCTTGCAACGAATTGCGACGATCGGATTGGCTATCGTGTTTTTGATCGCTGCGTTGCACAACTCGCAGGGCGTAGCCGGCAAACTCTACGCTGGCTTGCTCGGGGTAATCGCCGCGACAGGAGCTGCGATAGCCGGCTGGCATGTTTACATGCAAAACCTGCCCCCAAGCGAAGTGCCGGCTTGTGGGCCCGGGCTGGACTACATGCTCGAGAATTTCCCGCTTTCTGATGCGCTGAAAATGGTTTTTGAAGGTTCAGGCGAATGTGCAGACGTCGTATGGCGTTTTCTGGGACTGTCAATGCCGACCTGGGTCGTCATCCTCATGCTGGTCACTGGCGCCTGCGGAATCTGGAATAACGTTCGCCGCGAAAGTTAGTCCTGCCGTTATTCCAGTAGCATCAACTCGGAGATGCGCTGGTACATTGCAGTGAGTTTGATGACGTCGTCGGCGCACACGTGCTCATCAATCTTGTGTATCGATGCATTCACTGGCCCAAGCTCAACAACGTCAACTCCTGCGGGCGATATAAATCGTCCGTCTGAGGTCCCGCCGCCAGTGGACAGCTCTGGTGTCATGCCGGCGATCTCTTCGATCGTCTGGCGGGTAGCGTCAATCAACTTGCCGGGCTGGGTCAGGAATGGCTCTCCGGAGAGATGCCAGTTCAGCTCATAGTCAATTTCGTAAGTATCGAATACCTCGTGCACTCTTCGCTGCAAGCCTTCGTGATCCCATTCCGTGGAATAGCGAAAATTGAACCTCGCGCTGAGTGCGGCCGGAGTTACATTTGGCGCGCCTATGCCGCTTTGTATATCCACGACTTGAAAACTGGTCGGAGGGAATGAATCGTTACCGTTATCCCAGACGATCTCATGCAATTCGGCCAGCACGGGGGCAAACCGACGAATCGGATTGTCCGCAAATTGCGGAAACGCGACGTGACCCTGAATGCCATTGACGGTGAGTATCCCGCTTAGTGAACCGCGCCGACCGATGCGCACGATATCGCCCAGAGAGTTTTGACTCGAGGGTTCGCCGAGAACACACCAATCGATTTTCTCGTCGCGAGCCGTTAGTGCATCAATAACTTTCAGCGTCCCATCACGAGCGCGTCCTTCTTCGTCGCTGGTGATGAGCATTGCGAGACTACCCAAGTGGTCCGGGTGTCGTGTTACGAATCGGTCCAATGCAACGACCATCGCCGCGAGACCACCCTTCATGTCAGCTGAGCCGCGTCCGAATATCATGCCATCACGCAAACTGGGGACGAACGGGTCGCTGCTCCAGTCAGCTATTGGCCCTGGTGGCACGACATCCGTATGGCCGGCAAAGCACAGTACTGGTGCCGTGCTGCCTCGGCGCGCCCAAAGATTTGTCACCTCGCCGAACTGCATCGTCTCGCAGCGAAAACCGATACGCTCGAGCCGCTCGATAAGCACTTCCTGGCAGCCAGAATCGTCAGGTGTTACCGACGGTCGCTGCATCAGTTCATAGAGGAGGATGATCGCCGGGTGAGTGGCGACGCTTTGCTCTGTACCTGCCATAGTGTGCGCTCAGTGTTTAGATAGGAAAGTGTTGTAAATTCTTGAAAGATATAGAAGTTTGGATTTATCGTAGTATTCGATTGACGCACTATTGGCTGGTTTCTGCAACAAATTGGTAACAATCGATGGTTAAGCTTTGCGCATCAGTTACCCGACTAACCGGAGCAACAATGGTGGTAAAGAAAAGCAAAGTTCTCGTCTGGCTCTTGAGCACAATTGTCATGCTCACAGCCTACAATACAGTGTCTGCACAGGCCGGGCGAGACTATGTGTACATCGTCGGTTCGTCGACTGTGTATCCATTTTCTACCGTTGTAGCAGAACGGTTTGGTCGCAGTAGTGATTTCAAAACACCGAAAGTGGAGTCCACCGGATCCGGCGGTGGTCTAAAGCTGTTCTGCGATGGCGTGGGAGTGGATTTTCCTGATATCACAAATTCATCGCGCGCTATCAAGCAGTCGGAAATGGAACTGTGTGCCAGCCACGGTGTAAACGGTATTATCGAAGTCAAAATTGGCTATGACGGAATCGTATTCGCAAGCGCGCTCGAGTCGCAGACAGTTGTGTTCTCGCGTCGGGATATTTACCTGGCATTGGCGAAAGACGTTCCTGGTGCTGATGCAGGTGAGTTAATTCCGAATCCATACAAGACCTGGTCAGACGTCAACCCGGCGCTGCCTTCGCAGCGCATTGAAGTTCTGGGACCTCCACCAACCTCTGGAACACGTGACGCTTTTGTTGAGCTCGCGATGGAGGGAGGTTGTAAGACTTTCGACTGGGTCAAAGCGCTCAAAAGCTCAGACTCCAATTCTTACAAGTCGATTTGCCATACAATTCGAGAAGATGGCGCTTTTGTAGAAGCTGGCGAGAATGACAATTTGATTGTGCAGAAGCTGCAAGCAAACCCGGACGCCTTCGGTATTTTCGGATTCAGTTTTCTGGATCAAAATGCAGAGAAGGTCAAAGGGGCTGCCGTAGACGGAATCGTGCCGACATTTGATGCGATTGCCGACGGCGATTACCCGATCTCGCGGCCATTGTACTTCTACGTTAAGAAAGCGCACGTAGATGTAATTCCTGGTCTGCGAGGATTCTTGCGTGAATTCACCAGCGAACGGACCTGGGGCGAAGAAGGTTACCTTTCGGACCGTGGCCTGATACCGATGCCGGACGAGGAGCGTGGCGAAGTGTCTGCTGCGGTACGTGATCTAACACCGATGAATATGGCGAGCCAATAAAGACCAACGCTTCTATCGAGACAAGTACGGCAGCCCGTGACGGTTGCCGTACCTCGTTATTGGGCGGAATAATTCAGATATGCAATTCACTACTCTAATTCTACTGTTGATAGCGATGACCGCTGCCGCGTATTTTTTGGGCCGTGGCCGTTCGCTTGCGATGGTTGGAGGACATGGACGTGGATCGATTCTGCACTCTTTGCCGGGCTACTACGGCTACTACACAGCCATATGGTGCTTGTTGCCAGCCATGGCATTGGTATTGGGTTGGCTGTTGCTCGAACCCAGGGTCATCGTTGCTCTGATCGTTAGTGGTCTGCCTGAGGCGCAGCAGAATCAATCTGCAGGTGAGTTAAATCTGCTCATCAATAATATTCGTAACCTTTCGGTTGGCGATGCGATCAGCGGCAGCGCTGACAGCGTCTTGCAGGAGTCAGCCGCACGACTGATTGAGTACGGCAAGACTAGTAGACGCTTGCTAACAGCCCTCGCGTTGGGCGTGGCGGGCCTTGGCGGAACTTTGGCGTGGCGACGAATTCGCCCGGATTTACGCGCTAGAAATCGTGTTGAGTATGTCATCAATATCGGGCTTATTGCCGCATCGAGTATCGCCATACTGACGACTGTCGGCATTGTTTTATCTGTATTGTTCGAGGCGATACGATTTTTTCAGGAAGTCCCGATTACCGAGTTCCTGTTCGGTCTGAACTGGAGTCCGCAAATGGCAATTCGGGCCGATCAGATCGGTTCATCCGGCAGTTTTGGTGCTGTTCCGCTGTTCGCGGGAACAATGTTAATAACAGCTATCGCTATGTTTGTGGCAGTTCCCGTCGGACTCATGACTGCTATTTATCTTGCAGAGTATTCGTCGACTCGAATTCGCGCGGTTGCGAAACCATTGCTGGAAGTTCTTGCTGGAATTCCGACCGTGGTCTACGGCTTTTTCGCGGCACTGACAGTCGCGCCGTGGATACGCCGCAGCGGCGAATCTCTCGGCCTCGAAGTTGCTTCCGAAAGCGCGCTGGCAGCCGGTCTGGTTATCGGAATTATGATTATTCCGCTGGTCTCGTCGTTGGCAGATGACGCGATTAACGCGGTGCCGAGCTCAATGCGAGACGGCGCACTTGGCCTGGGTTCCACGCGAGCCGAAACGATGACCAAGGTTATCTTGCCGGCAGCATTGCCCGGCATAGTGGGTGGCATCCTGCTGGCTGTTTCTCGCGCCATTGGCGAAACGATGATTGTTGTCATGGCTGCCGGCCTTGCCGCAAACCTGACGGCGAACCCATTCGAAGCGGTTACTACAGTTACGGTGCAAATCGTAACGCTGTTAGTTGGCGATCAGGAGTTTGATAGCGCGAAAACACTCGCTGCATTCGCTCTCGGTCTCATGTTGTTTGTAGTGACACTGTGCCTGAATATTTTGGGTTTGCATGTCGTTCGCAAGTATCGAGAACAGTATGACTAGATATTCACGAACCAGGACAGCGGAAAGGGTCGCAGCTGGCCTGCCGCGGCGTCGTCGCAAAGAAAAGTGGTTTCAAGCGGTCGGTATGCTTGCTACTGCAGTGGGTATAGCTTTTCTAGTCGTATTTTTTGGTAGCCTGATTGGTAAGGGCTCATCTGCGTTCATGCAGACATTCATTCAGCTTGAGGTTGAGTTCGACGAGAGCACATTGGCTCCAGACGGCGAGTTGGATCTCACTTATGCTGACTTTGATGGAGTTATCAAGAACTCGTTGCGCAAGACGTTTCCGCAAGTGAGTGATCGTCGCGAGCGGCGCGCCCTGTATAAAATTATAAGTCTGGGCGCCGGCTACAAGATTCGTGAAATGATCACCGCGGAACCCGAGTTGCTGGGCACGACACAAACGCTCTGGGTTCCTGCGGCAGCGAATATTGACATGCTGATCAAGGGCAATATCGACGCGACCGTTGATGCGAGTCTGCGCTCGGTATCCGACGCTCAGATTGAGTGGGTATCCAGACTTGAAAGTGAGGGCCGACTGCGCAAGCAGTTCAATTCAGCTTTGTTTACAAATGGTGATTCGCGCGATCCGGAATTGGCGGGCATCAAGGGCGCGTTGATGGGAACCGTATATATGCTTACGGTGACATTTATTCTCGCGTTTCCGATAGGTGTTGCAGCGGCGATCTATCTCGAAGAGTTCGCTCCCAAGGGTCGATGGGCCGACCTTATCGAGGTAAACATCAACAATCTTGCGGCGGTTCCGTCGATCGTATTCGGCTTGCTGGGGCTTGCGGTGTTCCTCAACTGGATGTCACTGCCAAGGTCAGCTCCGTTGGTCGGGGGATTGGTCCTTTCCTTGCTGACATTGCCAGTGATTATCATCGCTTCACGTGCTGCGATTAAAGCCGTCCCGCCGTCAATTCGCGAGGCGGCGTTCGGACTTGGCGCGTCACGCATGCAGGTGGTGGCACATCATGTGCTGCCATTGGCTTTGCCTGGGATGCTCACTGGGGCAATTATCGGGATGAGTCGGGCGTTGGGCGAATCGGCGCCATTGCTGATGATAGGCATGGTGGCATTTATTGTTGATGTCCCCGGGAGTTTTTCAGATCCGGCGACGGCGCTGCCAGTACAGATATATTTGTGGGCTGATAGCCCCGAACGAGCATTTGCGGAGCGGACCTCTGCGGCGATTATTGTCTTGCTTGGTTTCTTGTTATTAATGAATCTGACAGCGGTAATTCTCCGCAAGCGAATGGAACGAAAATGGTAGAGGCGACGGGCAAGCTGTATGACAATGGCACTTATGATTGAAGCAGAATCAAAAAACGAGCATCCGACTCCGATTGTATCGTCTCCGGATAATCCTGCGACAGTGGAAAGCACCGCTGTGGCCGATGTTCCGCAATCGCCACAACCGACCGAAATTGATGCGGGCACCGTAGGTCAGGTTCGGACTGCGGACCCGTTCATCGTCTCGGAGAATATTGACGTCTACTACGGTGACAATCACGCGATCAAGAATGTTACGTTGGAAATTAGCAGTAGCGAAGTCATCGCATTGATTGGACCGTCCGGTTGCGGTAAGTCAACCTATCTGCGCTGCCTGAATCGAATGAATGATTCTATTGAGTCTGCCCGTGTAACTGGAACCATCACGTTGGGCGGCCAGGACATTTATAGCAAGGCGCTCGACCCGGTCGCGTTGCGTGCGCGGGTGGGTATGGTGTTTCAAAAGCCCAATCCGTTTCCAAAGAGCATTTACGACAACGTGGCCTACGGTCCCAGAATTCACGGCTTGGCCGCAGATCGAGCGGAGCTCGACAACATTGTGCATACGAGCCTGGAACGCGCAGGCTTGCTAAAGGAAGTAATCGACAGACTCGATGAGCCTGGTACCGGGCTTTCGGGTGGGCAGCAGCAGCGCTTGTGTATTGCGCGAACGATCGCTGTCAATCCTGAGGTGATCCTCATGGACGAGCCGTGTTCCGCGCTGGATCCGATCGCAACAGCCAGGATTGAAGATCTGATGGATGAACTCTCCAATGATTATGCGATCGTTATTGTCACTCACTCAATGCAGCAGGCCGCCCGCGTATCCAAGCGGGTCGCCTATTTTCATCTGGGAACGCTGATTGAGGTCGATGAGACCGATAAGATATTCACAAACCCGCAGCACAAACTGACCGAAGACTACATCACGGGGCGAATTGGCTAGCCTGGCCAGCGGCGACAACGGACGACTGTCCGCTCAATGGAAACTTGATCAGCTGAGAGTATTAATAAAATCTGCGAATCGTTTTTCTGAAAAACCCACCGCCATAAATTGTCGGCTTTCCAGAACCGGCCGTTTGATCAGAGTTGGTTGCTCGATCATTATGCCCAACGCTCGACTACGGCTTATTTCTGCGCGGTCAACTTCGGGCAATTTTCTCCAGGTCAGGCTCTGTCGATTTAGTAATTTTTCCCAGCCGATTCGGTCAGCCCATCGTTCCAACGTCTGAATGCTGAGCCCATCGCTACGGACATCGTGGAAGCGAAACTCGATATTGTGCTCTTTCAGATACTTCTGGGCACGGCTGCATGTGTCGCAACTCCTGATTCCATAGACTGTCAATGTTGGTTCGCTGCTCATCTCGTCGCTCGTCATTCAACGTTACGCAATAGGTCGTTCAGACTGGTCTTCGCCCGGGTTCTGGCATCAACCCGTTTGACGATAACCGCACAGTACAGTGAGTACTTACCGTTATCCGACGGCAAATTGCCTGAGACAACGACAGATCCTGCTGGAACTCTCCCGTAGCTGATCTCATCTTTCTTGCGATCGTAGATACGCGTGCTCTGGCCAAGAAAAACACCCATCGAGATCACAGAGCCCTCTTCAACGACAAAACCTTCCACGACTTCAGAGCGAGCGCCGATAAAACAGTTGTCTTCAATAATGGTTGGCCCTGCTTGAATGGGTTCAAGTACGCCGCCGATGCCAACCCCGCCTGAGATGTGCACGTTCTTGCCGATCTGAGCGCAGCTGCCAATCGTTGCCCAGGTGTCGACCATAGTACCACTATCGACATACGCACCTATGTTGACGTAGCTGGGCATCAAGACGACATCAGAGGCAACATACGCGCCACGTCTGACAATTGCATCGGGAACCACTCGCACTCCATCCTGTGCAAACTGTTCGGCCGAATAGTCCGCGTACTTCATCGGGACTTTGTCGTAGAAGCGGCTATGGCTTCCCTCGATAATCTCATTGTCCGTCAACCGGAAACTGAGCAGAACTGCCTTTTTCAGCCACTGGTTAACCTGCCATTCTCCGTTCACCCTTTCTGCAACGCGGGCAGCACCAGAGTCGAGCATCGTTACTGCTGCACTGACTGCGTCGATCAACTGCTGTTGCTCCTGATCGCTGCTCATCTTGCCGCTTTTCTCGAAGCCTTCTTCGATAATCTGGATCTCTCCAGGCATGTTTTCGCTCATATTAAGTTGGTCGCTTGGGCTATTTACGCTTGGGCTGTTTATTTGGCGTCGCCATTGCTGTGAGTATGATCGAGTTTCTGCATGATTGCGTCACGTAATTTTTGCTGGGCCTGATCGTCCAGTAGTGCGCCACAATCGTCGCTGATAAAGAAGACGTCTTCCGCACGTTCACCAATGGTCATGATTTTCGCATTTTCAATATACAGATCCTGTGTTACGAAAATCTGGCCTACTTTACTGAGCAATCCTGGGCGGTCCGCCGCGACAAGTTCCATGACCGTGCGGCCATTTGCTGTGTTCTGGCTAAAGCTAACCCTGGTTTTGGTCTTAAACATGCGCGTCCGACGGGGTGCAGATCGCGTGACCTTTGCAACGCGATCATCAGAGGCGGTCAATACTTTACTCAAGGACCGCCGAATCTTTTCCAGGCGCGATGCATCGACCTCAATTCGTTTATCCAATTCCATAAAGATATACGTGTCGAGACTGAAATCTTTTTCGATTGGCACGATGCGCGCGTCGACAATGGTCATTCCGAGTTCGTCCAGTGCGGCCGTCACATGCGCAAAGGTTGTATGTGTTTGAGGTGTTAGTAGAGCGGCCTCTACCCCCTC